>NZ_JBICAJ010000006.1:103941-130856 GCF_043088925.1 Streptomyces sp. NPDC014006
CAGCGAGGCCGAACGCCTCACCACCGAGACGATCGCGGAGACCGACCGGCTGCGCACGGAGACCGTCGCCGAGGCCGAACGCGTCCGCACCGAGGCGCTGGAGGATGCCGATCGGGTCCGCACGCAGGGGCGGCAGGAGGCCGACCGGCTACGCACCGAGGCCGCCGACATCCGGGCGCAGGCCGACCAGGACGCGACCCGTACGCGGGCGGACGCCCGGGAGGACGCCAACCGCATCCGCTCGGACGCCGCGGCGCAGGCCGACACCCTCATCACCGAGGCCCGCAGCGAGGCCGAACGCCTCACCACCGAGACGATCGCGGAGACCGACCGGCTGCGCACGGAGACCGTCGCCGAGGCCGAACGCGTCCGCACCGAGGCACTGGAGGAGGCCGAGCGGGTCCGCACGGAGTCGGTCGCCAAGGCCGAGAAGCTGGTCGGGGACGCCACGGCGGAGGCGGAGCGGCTGCGTGCCGAGGCCGCCGAGACGGTGGGCAGCGCCCAGCAGCACGCCGAGCGGATCCGTACCGAGTCCGAGCGGGTCAAGGCGGAGGCGGCCGAGCAGGCCGAGCGGCTGGTCACGGCGGCCCGCGAGGAAGCCGAGCGCACCCTGGACGAGGCCCGCAAGGACGCCAACAAGCGGCGCAGCGAGGCCGCCGAGCAGGTCGACAAGCTCATCACGGAGACCACGGCCGAGGCGGACAAGCTGCTCACCGAGGCTCAGCAGCAGGCGCTGAAGACGACCGCGGACGCCGAGTCGCAGGCGGACACGATGGTCGGCGCGGCCCGCAAGGAGGCCGAGCGGATCGTCTCCGAGTCGACCATCGAGGGCAACCAGATGGTGGAGAAGGCGCGTTCGGACGCGGACGAGCTGCTGGTCGGCGCGCGCCGGGACGCCACCCAGACAAGGGAGCGGGCGGAGGAGCTGCGCGACCGCATCACCTCCGAGATCGAGGAGCTGCACGAGCGGGCCCGCCGCGAGGCCGCCGAGACGATGAAGTCGACGGGCGACCGCTGCGACGCGCTCATCAAGGCCGCCGAGGAGCAGCTGGCCAAGGCGGAGGCGAAGGCCAAGGAGATCGTCTCGGAGGCCAACTCCGAGGCGGGCAAGGTCCGTATCGCGGCCGTGAAGAAGGCCGAGGGACTGCTCAAGGAGGCCGAGCAGAAGAAGGCCAGGCTGGTCAAGGAGGCCGAGGAGCTCAAGGCCGAGGCGGTCCGCGAGGCGCGGCGCACGGTCGAGGAGGGCAAGCGCGAGCTGGAGATCCTGGTGCGGCGCCGCGAGGACATCAACGCCGAGATCTCCCGCGTCCAGGACGTCCTGGAGGCGCTGGAGTCCTTCGAAGCACCGTCGCCGGGCAAGGACTCCGCGGTCAAGGCGGGTGCGACGATCGGCGCCCCTCGTTCGGGTGGCAAGTCGTCGGACGGCTAGCGCCGGCGGGCCCTGAGGGGTCAGCCTGGACCAATGGCTCGGAGGGGAAGCGGACGTGACGCGATGGTGTTCCAGGGCCCTGGACAGGGCCTTTGACGGTGTCTTGGCAAGTGGTCCGCCGTTCAGCCACTCAAAAGGGGTGTCATTCTCCGGCTCAAACGCGTATCCGCTCGATGACACGCCGTTCTGACCCCTAGGATTCCACCTATCACCTCACCGGTCTCATTCGACAGGAACCCCATGAGCGACACTTCCCCCTACGGCTTCGAGCTTGTGCGGCGTGGGTACGACCGCGCTCAGGTGGACGAACGTATCTCCAAGCTCGTCTCCGACCGTGACCAGGCCCTCTCCCGTATCACCGCTCTGGAAAAGCGCATCGAGGAGCTGCACCTCGAAACGCAGAACGCCCAGGCCCAGGTGACGGACGCCGAGCCGTCCTACGCCGGGCTCGGCGCGCGCGTCGAGAAGATCCTGCGTCTTGCCGAGGAAGAGGCCAAGGAGCTGCGCGAGGAGGCGCGGCGCGCGGCCGAGCAGCACCGCGACCTCGCCGAGTCGGCGGCCCAGCAGGTGCGCAACGACGCGGAGTCCTACGCCTCCGAGCGCAAGGCGAAGGCCGAGGACGAGGGCGTCCGGATCGTCGAGAAGGCCAAGGCCGAGGCGGCGCAGCTGCGCAGCGAGGCCCAGAAGGACGCGCAGTCCAAGCGTGAGGAGGCGGACGCCCTCTTCGAGGAGACCCGCGCCAAGGCCGCGCAGGCCGCCGCCGACTTCGAGACGAACCTCGCCAAGCGCCGTGAGCAGTCCGAGCGCGACCTGGCCTCCCGTCAGGCCAAGGCCGAGAAGCGGCTCGCGGAGATCGAGCACCGCGCCGAGCAGCTGCGCCTGGAGGCGGAGAAGCTGCGCACGGACGCCGAGCGCCGCGCCCGCCAGACGGTGGAGACGGCCCAGCGCCAGGCCGAGGACATCGTGGCCGACGCCAACGCCAAGGCCGACCGCATCCGCTCGGAATCCGAGCGCGAGCTCGCGGCGCTGACCAACCGCCGCGACTCCATCAACGCCCAGCTGACGAACGTCCGCGAGATGCTCGCCACGCTGACCGGTGCGGCGGTCGCTGCCGCGGGCACGCCCGGTGACGACGAGCAGGTTTCTCGTGGGGTGCCGGCGCAGCAGTCGCGCTGACCGCGTTCGCCAACGCCCGGGATATGGCGTCCGAACGACTGACGAAGCCCTCCGCCAGCACTGGCGGAGGGCTTCGTTCCGTCCTAGCGTGGCCGCATGATCGAGCTCGAGGGGCTGACCAAGCGGTACGGCGAGAAGGTGGCGGTGAACAATCTGAGCTTCACCGTCAGACCCGGCATCGTCACCGGCTTCCTCGGTCCCAACGGCGCGGGCAAGTCGACCACCATGCGGATGATCCTGGGCCTGGACCGGCCCACGGCCGGGGATGTGCGGATCGACGGCATCCACTACGACCAGCTGAAGGACCCGCTGACGTACATCGGCGCGCTGCTGGAGGCGAAGGCCTGGCACGGCGGGCGCAGCGCCTACAACCACCTGCTGTGCCTCGCGCAGAGCAACGGCATCCCCGCCCCCCGGGTGCGTGAGGTGCTCGAGGCCGTCGGTCTGACGGCGGTGGCGAAGAAGAAGACCAAGGGGTTCTCGCTCGGCATGGGGCAGCGGCTCGGCATCGCGGCCGCGCTGCTCGGCGATCCGCGGATCCTGATGTTCGACGAGCCGGTGAACGGCCTCGACCCGGAGGGCATCCACTGGATCCGCAACCTGATGAAGTCTCTGGCGGCGCAGGGGCGGACGGTGTTCGTCTCCTCCCATCTGATGAGCGAGATGGCGCTCACCGCCGACCATCTGGTCGTCATCGGGCAGGGCCGGCTGCTGGCCGACACCTCGATGGCCGACTTCATCGCCCGCAATTCCCGCGCCTTCGTCCGGATCCGCACCCCGCAGCGCGAGCGGCTGCTGGACGTGCTGCACCGGGCGGGCATCACCGTCGTGGAGACCGGCGGCGGGGTGCTGGAGGTGGAGGGCGGCAAGAGCGAGCAGATCGGCGAGCTGGCCGCCCAGCACCAGATCGTGCTGCACGAGCTGAGCAGTCAGCAGGCCTCGCTGGAGGAGGCGTTCATGCAGCTGACCGCGCAGACGGTGGAGTACCACGCACACGACGGCACACCCCCGGCGGCACAGCAGCCGTGGGGCGCCGAATGGCAGAAGGGAAGCTGAGCCATGGCGGCGGTCCAGGTCATCCGCTCGGAGTGGACCAAGATCCGGTCGGTGGCGTCCACCCTCTGGACGCTCTCCCTCGCCGTGGTGGTCACCATCGCCCTCGGCATGCTGATCTCGGCGCTGTCGAAGAACGAGTTCGACACCATGAGCCGGCGTGACCGGCTCTCCTTCGACCCGACCTTCGTCAGCTTCGCCGGGATGACCCTGGGGCAGCTCGCGATGATCGTGTTCGGGGTGCTGGTGGTGTCGAACGAGTACAGCACCGGCATGATCCGTGCCTCGCTGGCCGCGGTGCCCAGGCGCGGCACGTTCCTGTTCAGCAAGGTGGCCGTCGCGGCCGGGCTGGCCCTGGTGGTGGGCATGGCGACCAGCTTCGCCACGTTCTTCCTCGGGCAGGCGATGCTGGGCGAGCTCCGGGCCTCGATCGGCGACCCGGGGGTGCTGCGTGCGGTGGTCGGCGGTGGTCTGTACATGACGCTGATCGCGGTGTTCTCGATGGGCGTCGCCGCGATGCTGCGCTCGCCGATGCTGTCGCTCGGCATCCTGATGCCGTTCTTCTTCCTGATCTCGAACATCCTCGGCAACGTCAGCGCGACGAAGAAGGTCGGCCAGTACCTGCCCGACCAGGCCGGCAGCAGGATCATGCAGGTGGTCACCCCAGTCGGCGACGACACCCCGTACGGTCCCTGGGGCGGCCTCGGGATCATGGTGGCGTGGGTGGCGGCGGTCCTGGCCGGCGGTTACGTCCTGCTGAAGCGGCGTGACGCATAGCCTTTGCCTTCTCTTGGGTGGAACCGTCAGCGCGTGGATATCCTCCTAACCCTTACGGGGGCGTGTGCCCTGCTGTCCTGAACCTTGCGATGGGTGCGGAGCATGATCGAAGCAGTCGGCCTGACGAAGCGCTACGGCGACAAGACCGCTGTGTACAACCTCTCCTTCCAGGTACGGCCCGGCGCCGTCACCGGCTTCCTCGGGCCGAACGGCTCTGGCAAGTCGACGACCATGCGGATGATCCTCGGCCTGGACAACCCCACCGCCGGGTCGGTCACGATCTGCGGCCACCCCTACCGCCGGCTGCCCAACGCCGCCCGCCAGGTCGGTGCCCTGCTGGACGCCAAGGCCGTGCACGGCGGCCGCTCCGCCCGCAGCCACCTGCTGAGCCTGGCGCAGCTGTCCGGCATCCCGGCCCGCCGCGTCGACGAGGTGCTCGGCGTGGTCGGCCTCCAGGACGTGGCGAAGCGGCGCTCCAAGGGCTTCTCGCTCGGCATGGGCCAGCGGCTCGGCATCGCCGCCGCCCTGCTGGGCGACCCGCAGGTACTGCTCTTCGACGAGCCGGTCAACGGCCTCGACCCCGAGGGCATCCTGTGGGTGCGCAACCTGATGAAGGCGCTGGCCGCCGAGGGGCGGACGGTGTTCGTCTCCTCGCACCTGATGAGCGAGATGGCGCTCACCGCCGACCACCTCATCGTCATCGGGCGCGGGCAGCTGCTCGCCGACATGAGCGTGCAGGACTTCATCGCGGCGAACTCCGCCGGCTTCGCGCGCGTGCGCACCCCGGACACCGAGCCGCAGCAGCGTGAGAAGCTCACGGCCGCGCTCACCGAGGCGGGCGGCCAGGTGCTGCCCGAGCAGGACGGCGCGCTGCGGGTGACGGGGCTGGCGCTGCCGAGCATCTCCGACATCGCCCACGAGCACGACGTACGGCTGTGGGAGCTGAGCCCGCACCAGGCCTCGCTGGAAGAGGCGTACATGCGGATGACGCAGGCCGCCGTCGACTACCGTTCCACGATCGACCAGAAGGCCGGCCTGCAGCAGCCGCTGCCGCCGGGCGCCGAGCAGCCGGTGCCGGTGCCCGGGCAGGGCCAGCCCGGCTGGTACGCCCCGCCGCCGCCCCAGCAGGGCGGGCAGCCGTTCCCGGCACCCCAGGGCCAGCCGGGCCCGTACGGCGCGGCGCAAACACCGGGCCAGGCTCCGTACGGCGCCCCGCAGGGACAGGGCGCCCCGGTGAACCCGTACGCGCAGCAGGCCCCCGCCCAGCCGGTCGCCCCGCCGGCCCAGGCAACGCAGGCCCCCGCCCAGGCAACGCAGCCCGCGCAGGCCGCCGCGCCGCAGGCCCAGCAGCCCGCGTCCGCCGCCGCATCCTCCGCCGAACCGACCACCGCCCAGTCCGAGGACGCCCGATGAGCTCGCCCCAGATCCCGACGCCGCAGGCCGCGCCGACCTGGCAGACGGCGCCCGGCGCCCCCGCCTACACCTCGCCGATCCCCATCGTGCGCACGCACCTCGGGCACGCCATCGCCTCCGAGTGGACCAAGCTGCGCTCGGTGCGCTCCACGCTGTGGACGCTCGGCGTGTTCGTGCTGCTCGTCGTCGGCATCGGACTGATGACCGGCGCGCTGGTCGCGGCCAACGCCTCCCCGGAGAGTCTGCAGCAGGCCAGCGCCCTGCCGTACGGCCTCTTCGGGGTGCTGCTCGGCAGCGTGTGCGTCATGACCCTCGGCGTGCTGACCACGGCCTCGGAGTACGGCACCGGCATGATCCGCACCACGACGGTGGCCTGCCCGACGCGCGCACGGGTGCTGACGGCCAAGGCGGTCGTGCTGTTCACGGTGGTGTTCACGGTCACGCTGGTGTCGACCGCGTTCGTCTCGTTCGCGCTGACCGGCATCCTCTCCGACGCGGCGGAGCCGTCCGGCGGGGAGTGGCTGAAGGCCACCGTCGGCATCTCGCTGTACATGGCGCTGCTCGGCCTGTTCTCCATGCTGATCGGGTCGATCATCCGGCACTCCGCCGGCGCCATCACGATCATGATCGGCCTGGTGCTGGCCCCGCTGGTGATCGCCCTGTTCATGGTGACGGAGTCGCTGCAGAAGGTCCGCGAGTTCCTGTTCGACTACTCGATCCCGACCCAGCTCGGCGTGTTCTACACCGCGTCCATCGGCGAGTCCGGCCCCTCCGGCTGGGACCCGCTGTGGATCGCCCTCGGCGCGACGGCCGCCGCGTTCGCCGGCGCGTGGGCGCTGCTGGAGAAGCGGGACGTGTAGGGACGTACAGGAACGTACTAGAACCTCGGCGCGTTACGGGACCGCTGCACCCGCGTGGTGCGGCGGTCTCTGGCGTTCCAGCAGGCCTTGTGCCAGTGGCGGCGGTCGTCGACGCCCATGTGCTCGGGCCAGGCGACGACGTGCGGGACGCCGCCGGGGATCAGCTGGTCGCAGCCCGGGCAGCGGTAGCTCTTGCCCTGGGCGCTCGAGCCCGCCACGTGCCGCACGCTCCAGTCCTCGCCCTGCCAGCTGACCGACGACTGCCAGCCGCCGTAACGGCTCGACTGGTCGTCCTCGGCGCTGCGGCCTTGCGAACCGGAGCCCTTGGGACGGTTGCGACGCGGGGACACGGAACACCTCACGGAGCTATACAGGGAGCACGGGCCGCTTCCAGCGTACGCGGCGCGCTCCGGGGTACTCCCCGCTCCAGGGTGGGTGATGGGCCTCGTCAAGTCCCCCTGCGGGGCGCGGCGTTCCCCGGGATTCTCCCGACAATCCGCAAATTACTCCGTCAGGCCGTGTCCTCGGCACGTGTCAGACGGTTATGCCGGGTGGGGGAGCTCCGCGTCGGAGCCGAGGAAGCAGGAAAAGCAATGCGCGTTGGAAGTTTCGTGTTGGCGGCCCAGTTCCCCGGCCAGGGCCCGGGAGAGGCGCTGCACCGCGCGGTCCGTTCCGCGGAGGTCGCCGAGGCGGCGGGGCTCGACACGGCCTGGCTGGCCGAGCACCACTTCGTGCCCTACGGCACGTGTCCGTCGGCCGTCACCCTGGCCGCGCTGCTGCTGGGCCGTACCCGCAGGCTGCGGGTGGGTACGGCGGTCAGCGTGCTGCCGACGACGCATCCTGTCGCGCTCGGCGAGCAGGCCGCGCTGCTGCATCTGACGAGCGGCGGCCGGTTCTCGCTGGGGGTGGGGCGGGGCGGCCCGTGGGTGGACCTGGAGGTGTTCGGACCGGGCCTCGGGGCGTACGAGCACGGCTTCCCGGAATCACTCGATCTGCTGACGCGCTGGCTGCGCGACGCGCGGGTGTCGGCGGACGGCGAGCGGTTCCGCTTCCGCGAAGTGCCCGTCGTGCCGCGGCCTTCGGAGGCGCTGACGGACGACCCGGGTCCCGAGGTGATCGTGGCGTGCACGTCCCCGTCGAGTGTGCGGATGGCGGCCGCGCGCGGCCTGCCGATGCTGCTCGGGATGCACATCGGGGACGAGGAGAAGGCCGAGATGGTCGCCCTGTGGCGGCGCTCCGCGCGGGCGGCGGGCCGCGCGGAGGACGAGATCCGGTCGGCGGCGCATGTCTCGGCCGGCGTCTGCCAACTCGCGGACCGGCGCACGGACGCGGTGGAGACGCTGACCAAGGCCATGCCGGGCTGGCTGAAGCAGGGGCTCGACGCCCATGTCACCGTCGACGGCCGGCAGCGGCGGATGCGGGACCCGCTGGCGTACACCGAGCTGCTGTGCGGGCTGCACCCGGTGGGCACGCCGCGGCTCGCCGTCGACCGGCTCACGGCGACCAGCGAGCGGACCGGTATCTCGCGGTTCGCCCTGCTGGTGGAGGGTTCGGGCGACCTCGCGGCGACGGAGGAGAACGTCCGGCGCCTGGGCGCCGAAGTGCTCCCCCATCTGTCCTGAGAGCGTCCCGGGGAGCTTGCCGCTCCGGTTTCGATGTCTGCACCTCCCACGGGCGGAGCGGCAAGCGGGTGGCTCCCTGCGTCAGCAGTCCCGCAGCTCCGGGGACTGGTTCAGCAACTGGTTGCGGATCGAGGTGAAGCGCGCCAGCGTCTCGTCCACCGAGGCATCGAGCGGGAACACCGCCACGCGGTGGCAGTTCTGGAAGGCCAGCCGCACACCGAAGTGCCGCTGCAGCGCACCGCGTATCGCGTCACTGGCGAGCGCGCGCAGCAGCTGGCCGCGCGCCTGCTCGTCCGGCGGGGGCGTCTGGTTGTCGGCGAACTCGCCACCGTCCACCTTCAGCTGGGCCACCAGGGAGCTGATCATCTCCCATGCGTAGGGCAGGGAGGTCCGGACGCAGTCGACGAATGCTGCTTCGTCGACCTCGCCTCGCTCGGCCTGTTCGAGTAGGGCCGGTGAGACGTCGAGCGACATGGGTTCTCCTCTCGCACCCCCGCACAGCAGGGGTTGCCGGACACGGAAAGAGGAGCCCGCCATGCCGAAATACCGAACACGGTGAGTACACGCATAGCGACCTCCCGTTTCTACGGTAGGCAACAGACCGTGACGGCACCAGGCGAATGGGCAGATAGGAACGCCCAGTTGGGCACACAATCGGCCAGCGTGGAACAGGTGGAATCAGGGAGATTAGGGGCGGCTCACAGGGCGAATCGCGTGCACGGGTGTCCGTCGAGTAGCGTTGCCGACCATGCGTCTCGTCATTGCCCGATGCTCCGTGGACTACGCCGGCCGGCTCACCGCCCACCTGCCCTCCGCGCCCCGACTGATCCTGGTCAAGGCGGACGGCAGCGTCTCCATCCATGCCGACGACCGGGCCTACAAGCCCCTGAACTGGATGTCGCCGCCGTGCACCCTGAAGGAGGGCACGGGCGAGGAGGAAGGCGTCTGGACCGTCGTCAACAAGGCGGGCGAGAAACTGATCATCACGATGGAGGAGATCCTCCACGACTCCTCGCACGAGCTCGGTGTCGACCCCGGTCTGATCAAGGACGGCGTCGAAGCGCACCTTCAGGAGCTGCTCGCCGACCGCATCGAAACCCTCGGCGAGGGCTACACGCTCATCCGGCGGGAGTACATGACCGCGATCGGCCCTGTGGACATCCTGTGCCGGGACGCCGACGGCCAGACCGTCGCGGTGGAGATCAAGCGGCGCGGTGAGATCGACGGCGTCGAGCAGCTGACCCGCTACCTGGAGCTCCTCAACCGCGACCCGCACCTCGCGCCGGTGCGCGGCATCTTCGCGGCACAGGAGATCAAGCCGCAGGCCCGCGTCCTGGCCACGGACCGCGGCATCGGCTGCCAGGTCCTGGACTACAACGCCCTGCGCGGCATCGAGGACGACAAGCTGCGGCTGTTCTGACACCCGCAGGCGTACGACGGTGAAGGGCCGGGCCCCCGTGGGGGTCCGGCCCTTCACCGTACGCGGGGTCAGATCACCGACTCCGTGCTGCTCGCCGTGCCGCTCTGCGGCGCGCTCGCCGAGCTGGCGGGGGCGCTGGAGGAGGCGGGGCCGCTCGCGGTGTCGGAGGTGGAGGGGGACGACGTGTCGGTCGGCGGTTCGGACGGCGTGGTCGTCCCCGGGTCGGTCGGCGTGGGAGACGACGGGGTGGACGTGGACGGCTTCGGGGACGTCGTCGGCTTCGGGGACGTCTTCGTCGGCGGGTTCGGCGGCGCCGGGTCCGACGGCTGGGTGGTGGGCCCTCCCCCCGTCTCCCGCGTCCCCGTCGGCCTGTCGGACGGCTCCGCCGCCGTCGGAGTCGGGTCGTCCGCCGTGCCGTACGTGCCGTCGGGGCCCGGGTCGGTGGGGTGGCTGGTCGGGGTGCCGGGGCCGCCGCGGGGGGCGTCGGCGTTCTTCTGCGGGGTGTCGGCGCCCACGGTGCCCTCGTCGATGTCCTGGCTGGCGGACGGGTTGACGCCGACCTGGTCGGACGGGGTGTGCGCGTCGTTGTCGGAGGTGGCGCCCAGCGTCACCACCGCGCCGAGCACGGCGACGAGCAGCGCTCCGGCGCCGGCCGCGACGAGATTGCGGCGGGCCAGGTTCCTCAGGCCGCCGCGGGGCTTGGCGGCGGTGCCGTGGGGAGCCGGCGCGGCCTGGCGGGTGACGAGGGTGACGCCCTCGTCCGGGGCGGGCCGGGGCAGCGGCGGAATCGGCGCGAGCACACCGGCGGCCGGGGAGGCGGACTTCTCGGAGCGGGCGGCCGTCACCTCCTCCCCCGCCGTCACCGGGATGCCGGGCACGTCGCCCGCGCGGTCGGTGACCAGGGCGAGAGCGCGGCGGCCCGCGACGGTACCGCGCTTGTCACTGACCGCCCCGCGCAGCCCGATGGAGGCCTCGAGTTCGGCGCGGGCCCGGTCGAGCCGGCCGGCGCACAGCGCGAGGACGCCCAGTTCGTGGTGGAAGTAGGCCTGTTCGGCGACCTCGCCGGCGAGCCGTGAGGCCTCGGCGCCCGAGCGCAGGGCCCGCTCCCAGGCGCCCCACTCCAGTCCCGCGGCGAACGCGGGCGCGGCGGCGCGGGCGAGCGCTACGGCCGTGTGCTCGCCGTCCTCCTCCTCGGGGCCCGCGGACACCAGCGGTGTGAGGGCGGCGAGGACGGCGTCCGCCTCGGCGCAGACGCGTTCGGGGGTGACCGAGGGGTGTCCGGCCCACCAGGTGTAGTGCCGGCCTGCGGTGCGGGCCTGCTCGGTGGCGTCGTCGGCGTATCCGGCGGCCTCCAGCTGGGTCTGCACCCCGGCGGCGAGCCGGTAGCGGGCGCCGACCGGGGAGACCAGTCCGCAGGCGGCGAGTTCGCCGAGCGCGGCGTCGGCGTGGGTGTCGCCGACGAGGGCGGGCAGGTGCGCCTGGTGCGGCACCTCGCCGCCGAGGGCGACGGCGAAGCGCAGGGTGGCGCGGGCGGAGGCGCTGAGGCGGGACGCGAGCAGCGGGGCGGGCGCGGCGGCCTCGCCGAGAGAGGGCAGCGGTACGTCCTCCTCCCCTTCGGCCGGTACGGGCGCGTCGAGGGGCACCGCGTCCTCGAAGACGCCGTACTCGTCGACGGCGTCGGCGCCCGCGCGCAGCCGGTCGCGCTGCCGCAGCAGGGCGCCGGCCTGGACGAACCTCAGCGGCAGGCCCTCGGACTCGAACCACAGATCGCCCGCCCAGTTGGCCTCGTCCTCGGTGAGGACCCGGCCGAGGGACTGCTCGATGAGGTCGACGCCGCCGGCCCGGTCGAGTCCGCTGAGGAAGACCTCCTCGACGGCGGAGTCGGCGGACGGGGCCGCCACGTCGGGGGTGGCGGCGAGCAGCCAGGCGCACTCGGGGGTGGCGTCGAGCAGCTCGTCGAGCGCCGCCCCGCCGAACTCCAGGTCGTCCAGGACGACGACGGCCCCGATGTCGCGGACGTACTGCAGCAGTTCGTCGCGGGCCGGGCGGTGCCGGGGCGCGCTGTGGACGGTGCGGAAGAGGTCGTGCAGCAGGTCGTCGGCGGTGCGGTGGAAGCCGTTCAGGCGGACGATGCCGTCGGGGGCGAGGTCCGCGCAGTCCTCGGCGACCAGGTCGAGGAGGCTGGTGCGGCCGGAGCCGGCGGGGCCGGTGAGGCGTACGGAGCGGCCGCGGGCCAGGAGGCGGACCAGGCGTTCGCGTTCCTCGTCGCGGCCCAAGAGGGGCAGCGCGGGCCGGGCGGGTCCGGGCGGGACGGGCGGCGCGGCGGCACGGTCGGCGTCGGCGCGTTCGGCGGTGGTGCGCCGGGCGGGACGTTCGGGCTGTCCTGCGGGCGGGCAGGGCTCTATCTCGCTGCCGTCGACGGGGTTGACGGTGAGCAGGAGGTCGCCGGAGATGACCTGGACCATGCGGGCCTGCGCGGGCCCGTGCTGGCCGAGGTCGGGTGTGAGGGGATCCCTGGACGGGCGCGGGCGCGGCGCGTGGCCGTCACCCTCGCGGCCATGCTCCTCGGGCCCCTGGGTGTTCGGGTCCATAGGTTTCAAGCCCCCCAAAAGCGTCGTGTGGCGGTAGCCCCTCCCGGCCTTGCTGCACACTGCGCTGTCGCTTCTGGTCCGGTGCCCGGTCGAGGGTTGCGGGCGGCGGGCAGACGAACCGTAAACCTTCGCTCAGTATCTCCGACAGCCCGGGGTACCGTGCCGTCCGAGACGTCACAGTCCGGTGAGGATTGGGCGCGGCGGGCGTTTCGCCGGTCTCGGCCTGCGACGGGTGCCCCCGTGCGCCGGGGTCACACCCGCGGAAGGGAGTCCACGGCCAGGCCGCCTTCGATGGCGAGGATGCGGTGCAGGCGGGTCGCCACCAGCAGGCGCTGCATCTGTGGGGGTACGCCGCGCAGCACCAGGCGGCGGCCGCAGCGGCCGGCCCGGCGGTGGACGCCCATGATGACGCCCAGCCCGGTGGCGTCCCAGGAGTCCAGTTCTGACAGGTCGAGCACGAGGTCGCCGACGCCGTCGTCGACCGCCGAGTGCAGGACCGTACGGGCGTCCGCCGCGCTGCGGACGTCGAGGCGGCCCCCGACGACCAGCTCGACGTGGTCGCCCCTGATGTGCATATGCGCTCCTCGGGTGAGTGCGGTGGCTACTCCATGACGTGGGTGTGCCAGGTCTGACTGCGCCGGCGGCGGTGCGGTTGCTGGCTGTAAGCGAACCGATACCAGATTCACCCCGGAGAGTGACCTCTCCGGGGTGAGTGCGGTGATCAGTACGTGTAGAAGCCCTGCCCGCTCTTGCGCCCGATGTCACCGGCGTCCACCATCCGGCGCATCAGCTCCGGCGGGGCGAACTTCTCGTCCTGGGACTCGGTGTAGATGTTGCCGGTGGCGTGCAGCAGGATGTCGACCCCGGTCAGGTCGGCGGTGGCGAGCGGGCCCATGGCGTGGCCGAAGCCCAGCTTGCAGGCGATGTCGATGTCCTCGGCGGTGGCGACACCGGACTCGTAGAGCTTGGTGGCCTCGACGACGAGCGCGGAGATCAGACGGGTCGTCACGAACCCGGCGACGTCGCGGTTGACGACGATGCAGGTCTTGCCGACGGACTCGGCGAACTCGCGGGCGGTGGCGAGGGTTTCGTCGCTGGTCTTGTAGCCGCGGACCAGCTCGACGAGCTGCATCATCGGCACCGGCGAGAAGAAGTGCACGCCGACGACCCGCTCCGGGCGCTCGGTGGCCGCGGCGATCTTGGTGATCGGGATCGCGGAGGTGTTGGAGGCGAGGACGGCCTCCGGGCGCACGATCTTGTCGAGCGCGCGGAAGATCTCGTGCTTGACCTCGAGCTTCTCGAAGACGGCCTCGACGACGAGGTCGGCGTCGGCGGCGGCGTCCAGATCGGTGGTGGGCGTGATGCGGGCCAGGGCGGCTTCGGCGTCCTCGGCCGCCAGTTTGCCCTTGCCCACGAACTTGTCGTACGACGCCTTGATGCCGTCGGTACCGCGGGTGAGTGCCTCGTCGGTGACGTCGCGCAGGACGACGTCCCAGCCCGCCTGCGCGGAGACCTGGGCGATGCCGGACCCCATGAGACCGGCCCCGATGACGGCGAGCTTCCGTGCCACTGTGCGACTCCCCTGATACGCGCTGTCGTCAGGCCCCGGCGTCCCGTCCCCTCGTCCGCTCGGAGGGTGCGCCCGGCGCCTCGGGCCTGTACTCACCGAGGCGCCACCGGGCAGGGAGAGGGTCGCGCAGGGGCCAACTTCTCTCCGGCGGACACTAGCGCTCGTGAGGGGCGGCGCGGCGGAGTTAGTAACGCGTTTCACGTCTCACGGGGTGAGACGCCGGTCACGTCCGGCGACGGCGGGAGTTGACGCGGCGTCGGCACGGCTCGCCGGGGAAAGGGACGCATACCCCGGTCTCCGGTCAATCCGCAGAAAACCACCCCCGCGGCGTTTCCCCGTTCCTCGCACGCCGGTGCACAGCACCCGGGGCCTGCTCGCGGAGCCCGTCCCAGGGCGGCCTGCGGTCGGTGTCCGCGTCGTGAAGCAGATCCACCCCGGATGCTCCCCAGGAGCAGGCTCCGTGCCGTGCGCGTCAGCCGATCGCGATGCGTGGGTGGGCGCCCGGCCGGATCCATCCCATGATCTTGTCCATCGTGGCGCGCGGCACCGACACGCAACCCGCCGTCGCTCCCGAGCCGTTGACGTGGAGGAAGATCCCGGCGCCGCGGCCCGGCGTGGCCGGCCAGCGGTTGTAGTTGATGACCAGGGCCTTGGCGTACTGGGTCGGGTAGTTGACGAGGTGCTCGCTGCCCCGGTCGCCGGACTCGGTGAGCGGGAAGTCGGCACCCTGCTCGCCGTGCATCGAGTTGTAGAACTGCGACTCCGGGTCCTCCACCCACCAGTCGTCGGAGTCGACCACGTGGTACGGCATGCTCGTGCCGCTCGACTCGACGCCGAAGCCCTCGGTGATGGTGTAGGTGCCCGAGGGCGTCGTGTACGTCCCCTGGCGGCGCGTCGACCCGTCCGTCACGCCGTTCGAGCCGACCCGCCCGGAGCCCGTCGAGAACTGCGCCTTCCAGCCGGACGATCCCTTGGCCCAGGCCGTGACGGTTGCGTACGAGCCGCTCGCCCTGACGGTGATGATCTGGGTCGCGTCGCCCACCTGGACGGGGACGGGGAAGTCGGGGGCGCTCGCGGTCCCGGAGTCACCGCTTCCGGTGCCGGCACCCGAGCCGGACGTGGCCGCGGACGCGGTCCGCTTCGACGACGCCCCGGCGCTCGCCCCGGCAGACGCGGGCGCGGCGGTGGAGGAGGTCGCGGACGGCGAGGCGGAGGGCGACGCGGACACCGAGGGCGACGGCGACGGCGAGGCGGAGGCCGACGCGGACGGGCTCGCCGCATCGCCCGGCGTCGCCGCCGAGTCGCTCACGTCCGCCGCCACCTGCTCGGCGGACCGGGTGTCACCTCCGTCGCTTCCGCAGCCGGACGCGAGGAGCAGTGCCCCGCCGGCGGCGGCCGCGGCGAGCGCCCTGCGCGTGCGGAGGGAGGACGGTCTGGCAGGGGTCATTTCGGGTATGTCGGGCAGCACGAGGAAACCTTCGAGGAGTAGGGCCTACAGAGGCAGGGGCAGGGGCAGGGCCGAGCGGCAGACGGGGCTCAGCCTCGCGCCTCGCCGCCCGCGGGGGCCGCGCCGGAGCATGTCGCGACCGAAGGAACCGGTGGCCGTGGCGCCCTGGACGTGCCGGCCGCGGATGGCGAGAGCACAGCGCGCGGTGCCGCCGTCCTCACCGAGCACGATGCTGATGAGCGGGTCCTTGCCGACGGGTACGTCGACCGTCGTACGCCAGGGCAGACGGGCACCGCGGACCACGGTCGCCGTCCCGGACTCGCTGCGCGCCTGGCAGGTGAGGTCGGCGGTGCCGGTGCCGGTCACCTCGTAGGTGACGGATGCGGTTGGGGATGTGTGAGCGCGCCGGCTCCTTGTCTCCGACGCCGCCGGTGCCCGCGAGGACGCCGTACAGCACCAGGCCGCCGCACGCGGCCGGCGCGACGGCCGCCACCAGCAGCCCGGCACGGTCGGGGCGGCGTGACGAAGGGCGCGCACTTTCCGCCGCATTCGCGGATTCCGGCATCACCTCGGTCGTTCCGGGTGTCTTTTCGGCAGCCCGGCCCGACGACTTTTCCTCGCCCACGCCAATTCCCTTTCCGCTCCGGAAACGGCTCCTTATACGCGATGGCGAGCAGCGTTCGCAACTGAGCGGACAAACCGGGCGCCGGTATTCCAGGATGGGCGACCTGTCGGACGTGCGAGGTCACTTGACACGGCGTCAGCCGGGTGATTGGAACCGCCGCGCCGCTACGTCCGCCCTGGTCCGGTCACCAGGCATGCAGGACGTTTTCGGCACCTTTTATGACGTCCGGGAGAAGGATTGAGTTGCAGTGAGACCCACACGAGGCAGGCTTATTGCGTGCCTGGTCGTGGCCGCACTGACAAGCAGCGCGCTACCCCAGGCCGCATATGCCGTGCCCGCACATGACGACGGCGACAGCAAGGGAATTGTCCTCCCGTTTCTGGCACGCGTCGGACGCCCCGGGCTTCGACTTCGCCGACACCACCAACGAGGGCCGCAGCCGGTTGACGACCCACAGGTGCTGGGCCTGAGCGACAGCACCGACTGATCGGCGGCTGAGCCCCCACCGCAGGAGCCAGACGATCGCCCCCCGGGATCCCCGGGGGGCGATCGTCGTCACCCCTCCCCCGACTTGGCCACGCACTCGAACCACACCGCCTTGCCCCCGCCGGTGGGGTGGGGCGTCACCCCCCACCGGTCCGTGACCGCCTCCACCAGCAGCAGCCCTCGCCCGCCCTCGGCGAGCAACTCCCCGCTCCCCCGCACCGGCATCCGCGCACAGCTGTCGGACACCTCCACGCGGACCGCGCCCGGCAGCAGCAGGATGCAGATCCCGCAGCGGCGGCCGGGCACATGCCGGACGACGTTCGTCAGCAGCTCCGTGAGCGCCAGTTCCGCCGCGTCGGCCAGATCCGGCAGGCCCGCGCGCAGCAGGTACATCCGCAGGATGCGGCGCAGATGCCGCACCGAGTGCCCGCCCAGCCCGAACTCGGCGCGGTAGTGCGGCTGGAGGTCCGTCATCCGCGGACCGGTCACATCGTTCATGCCACCACCGTGCGACGGATCGCATACGCTCGACTACGCAGCGAAATCAACGCCGTGAGGTGTTGCAGGCCGGAGGTACGACGTGGCCAACGTCCAGAGTCTCGATCCCACCGCTTCCCCGCTCGACTACTACGGCTGGGAACTGCGCCGCCACCGCGAGGCCGCCGGCCTGAGCCAGGGCCAGCTCGGCGAGATCATCTTCTGTACGGGGTCACTGATCGGCCAGATCGAGACGACGAGAAAGGTCCCCACGCGGGACTTCTCCGAGCGGGTGGACGCTGCGCTGGGCACGGACGGGTTGTTCTCGCGGCTGATCGGGCTGGTGCTGCGGAGTCAACTGCCGACGTGGTTCCAGCCGTACGCGGAGATGGAGGCGAAGGCGACGTACATCTCCACGTATCAGGCGCAGCTGGTGTACGGGCTGTTGCAGACGGAGGAGTACGCGCGGGCCGTGCTCGCCACCGGCATGCCGGACGACCTCGAGGGTATGGTCGCGGCCCGTATGGAGCGTCAGCGCATCCTGGAGCGGGAGCAGCCTCCGCTCGCGTGGGTGGTCCTGGACGAGGCAGTGCTGCTCCGGCCGATCGGGGGCAACGACGTCATGCGGCGCCAACTCGCCCACTTGTTGGAGTTCACCCGCCACCGCTGGGTGCACATCCAAGTGCTGCCGAACTCGGTGGGTGAACACGCCAGCCTGGCGGGCTCGTTTAACGCGCTCCGATTCGAGGACGACCCTGACATCGTCTACACGGAAGACCTGATCTCGGGCCATATGACCGCAAGTCCCGAGACCGTCAGGGAGGCAGTACTCCGTTACGCTCGCTTGCAGGCCGCAGCCCTCCCCGTAGAGGATTCGGCGGCACTGATCGCGCGTGTAATGGAGGAACGCTATGGAGACCGCTCCCAGCCTGAGGAACGCCCAGTGGCGTAAGTCCAGCTACAGCGGAAACACCGGTGGTGATTGCCTCGAGGTCGCCGACAACCACCCCGGCACCGTCCCCGTGCGGGACAGCAAGAACCCCGCCGGTCCCGTCCTGCTCATCGGCGGAGCCGCCTGGCAGGCGTTCGTCGACGGGCTGCGCTGAGCCGTCGTCGACCGGCGGACCCGCGTGCGCCGCGGCGTCAGGAATCGCCCGTTCCGACCAGGCGGCCGGCGTGCGCGAGGGAGCGGATCAGGTCGTTTTCGGCAGCGGTCCGCCACAGCAGCGCCCAACGTGCCGGAGGGGCGTGGTGGACGGGCACGCAGACGAGGTCCGCTCGGGAGTGGTACCTGGTGGCGTGCGCGAACGTGACGGCCTCGCCGTTGGACAGGATGAAAGCACAACCCCGGCAGACGTAGCGGCACTCACCCCCAACGACGCCGAACGAGCCGGGCAGCACCGCCTGCCCGCACTGTCAGGGAGAGACATGACAAGCAGGTTCACCGAGTTGGTCGTCGACTGCCACGATCCGGAGAGGCTCGCGGCCTTCTGGTGTGACGTCCTGGGCTTCCAGGTGATCGACCGGAGCGAGGGCAAGGTCGAGATCGGCTCCTGGGTGCCGACCGTCGAGGAGGTCCGCAGCCGCCAGATGCCGCCCACGCTGGTGTTCATCGAGGTGCCCGAGGGCAAGACCGTGAAGAACCGGCTCCATCTCGACGTCAGCCCGGTCGACCGCAGTACCGAGGAGGAGGTGTCCAGACTGCTCGGCCTCGGTGCCACCAGGGTGGACGTGGGTCAGGGTTCCGGCCGGAGCTGGGTGGTCATGGCCGATCCCGAGGGCAACGAGTTCGACGTCCTGCGCACCCTGGTACCGCCCGGCCAGGCGGTCTAACCCGCGCGCACCGCGTACTCCAGTACCCGCTCACTCAGCAGCTCCTCGACCTCGTCGAGGAGCTGAAGCGTCTCCCGGGACACCTCCGCCGGCTTCCGTTCCTTCAGCATCGCGCGGCCGATGGAGGCGAACACCGTCGCGTAGATCCAGCAGATCTGGCCGGCCATCAGGTCCGGCAGCGGATCGTCCTCGGCGGCGCCGGTCTCCTCGCACAGGGCCGCCTTCAGGTTGTCGTGGCTCTCCTGCTGAAGGCTCCACAAGCGGGAGCGCAGCGTCGGCGCGTCGTGGATGACGCGCATGAAGCGGCTGTATCCCTCCATCAGGCCGACGCGTGGCGAGACGGCCTCGACCTCCTCCCGCAGTTCCCGCAGGACGGCGCGGGCCGCGGACTCCCCCACGTCCCGGCCCCGGACCCAGCGGGCCAGCCGGTCGACGACGCCTGCCGAGCGGTCCAGGAAGAGGTCCTCCTTGGCGGGGAAGTAGTTGTAGACGGTGTTGACGGAGACGTTCGCCGCGTCGGCGATCTCCGCGACCGTCACCGCTTCGAAGCCGCGCTCCAGGAACAGACCCGTGGCGACATCCGAGATGTACTGCCGGGTCTGCCGCTTCTTCCGCTCCCTGAGCCCTTCTGCCATGCCCCCATCCTAGCTTTGTTGGCTTCACTGAAAACTTGGGGTCGTTGCAAAATTTCAGGGACTCTGTTTTTCTGGTCGCATGCCAGCAGTCATCAGCGCGAGCCGACTCGCGCGCACCTTCACGACCAAACACGGCCCCGTCGAGGCCGTACGCGGCATCGACCTCACCGTCCGCGAGGGCGAGATCCTGGGCTTCCTCGGGCCCAACGGCGCCGGGAAGACCACCACCCTGCGCATGCTGACCACCCTGCTGAAGCCGACCGGCGGCAGCGCCGCCATCGCCGGGCACGACCTGGCGACCGACCCGGTCGGTGTGCGCCGGGCCTGCGGTTACGTCGCCCAGTCCGGTGGCGTCGACCCGCAGATCAGGGTGCGGGAGGAGCTCGTCACACAGGGGCGGCTGTACCGGCTGAGCAAGAGTGAAGCCGTCGCGCGCGCCGGCGAACTCGCCCGCGATCTCGGCCTCACCGAGCTGCTCGACCGCAAGTGCGGCACGCTCTCCGGCGGTCAGCGGCGCCGCCTCGACGTCGCGATGGCCCTCACCCACCGCCCGCGCGTGCTCTTCCTCGACGAGCCGACCACCGGGCTCGACCCCGGCAGCCGCGCCGACCTGTGGGACCTGGTGCGGCGGCTGCGCGACGAGCACGGCACGACCGTCTTCCTCACCACGCACTACCTGGACGAGGCCGACGCCCTGTCCGACCGCCTGGTGATCGCCGACAAGGGGACGGTCGTCGCCGAGGGCGCGCCGAGCGCGCTCAAGCTCCGCTACGGCGGCTCGATCGACGCCACGCTCCAGGACACGTTCCTCGCCATCACCGGCCGCGGGCCCGCTGCCCCGGCCGACGCCGCCCCCGTAGCCGTATAGGACACCCGGACAGATGCTGTTCCACGACACCGCACTCATCTACGGCCGCTATCTGCGCCAGACCCTGCGCTCCCGCTTCGCGATGCTCTTCGGCGCGCTGATGCCGCTGCTGTACCTGCTGTTCTTCGGGCCACTGCTCACCGATCTGCCGCTGGGCGGCACGGGCAGCTCCTGGCAGGTTCTGGTGCCGGGCCTGCTGCTCCAACTCGGGCTCTTCGGGGCGCTGTTCGCAGGCTTCATGATCATCCTGGAGAACGGCCAGGGCATCGTGGAGCGGATGCGGGTCACGCCCGCCAGCCGGCTCGCGCTGCTGCTGGGCCGGGTCCTGCGGGAGGCCACGGTGTTCGTCTTCCAGGCGGTGCTGCTGGTGCTCGCGGCCCTGCCGATGGGGCTGCGGGCTCCCCTGCCCGGCGTCCTCATCGGCTTCGCCTTCGTCGCGCTGCTGACCGTGTCGCTGGCGTCGCTGTCGTACGCGGTGGCGATGAAGGTGCGCACCCCGCAGGAGTTCGGGCCGCTGATCAACGCCGTCTCCATGCCGTCGATGCTGCTGTCCGGCCTGATGCTGCCGATGACCCTGGCCCCGGACTGGCTGGACGTCCTGTCCCACTTCGTACCGTTCCGCTACCTGGTGGACGCCATGCGCGACGCCTACGTCGGCCAGTACGCCACCGCGCACATGCTGTACGGCGTCCTGGTGGCCGTCGGATTCGCGGCGCTCGCCGTGACAGTGGGCACACGAGTGTTCCGGAAGGCCGGCGCGTAACTACGCTGGCCGCATGGTCAATCTGACGCGCATCTACACCAGGACCGGCGACCAGGGCACCACCGCCCTCGGCGACATGAGCCGGGTCCACAAGACCGACCTGCGCATCGCCGCGTACGCCGACGCCAACGAGGCCAACGCGGTGATCGGCACGGCGATCGCGCTGGGCAACCTCGGTCAGGAGGTCGTCAAGGTCCTCACCCGCGTGCAGAACGACCTGTTCGACGTGGGCGCGGACCTGTCGACGCCGGTCGTGGAGAACCCGGAGTTCCCGCCGCTCAGGGTCGAGCAGTTCTACATCGACCGCCTGGAGGCGGACTGCGACCGCTTCAACGAGCAGCTCGAGAAGCTGCGCTCCTTCATCCTCCCCGGCGGCACCGCGGGCGCGGCCCTGCTCCACCAGGCGTGCACGGTCGTACGCCGCGCGGAGCGCTCGACATGGGCGGCCCTGGAGGCCCACGGAGACGTCATGAACCCCCTGACGGCGACGTACCTCAACCGCCTCTCCGACCTCCTCTTCATCCTGGCCCGCACGGCGAACAAGGAGACAGGTGACGTGCTGTGGGTCCCGGGGGGCGAGCGCTAGGCTCCGCCGGGCGCAGGCGGTCCGAGGGTCGGGGCGTCCATGGCGCCACCGTCTACGGACGCGGGCCTCGTCAGTCGGATCGGGCCGGCGCCCGCTTCGGAAACACTGTGTAGCTGACCGCGATCACCACGTTGATGCCGATCAGCCACACCATGCGCATCTGCCACGCCCGCAGCGAGCCCGTGTCGCCGTCGTCGCCGACGTACCAGACGGCCGCCTGGAGCAGGGCCAGGGCGACCGTGGACGCCAGGATCCAGCGGCCCGCGACCTTCCACTCGTGGACGGCGCGGGCCATGCCGTGCTTCGGCGGCCGCACCGGCGGCGGGCCGCCCGCGAAGCGGTGGGCGACCCGAGCGTCGGCCCACTTGATCGTCGCGTGCCCGAGCCCCACCGTGAAGCCGATGTACACCGCCGCCAGCCCGTGCCGCCAGTCCGGCTGGGCGCCGTTCTTGAGATCGATCGCGGTGACGGCGAACAGCACGACCTCCAGCAGCGGCTCGCACAGCAGCAGCGCCAGGCCCGTGCGCGGCATCCTCAGGCCGTAGCGGAGGGCCAGCCCGGCCGCGAGCAGCACCCAGAAGGCCACCTCGCAGGCGATGATCAACCCGACGATCACGGTTCGCTCCCTTCGTTCGTCCCTCCAGGCTTCCGCCGCCCGGCGCCGGTTTCGTCGTCGCCGGAGACGAACTCGCGGTACATCGAAAGATGCAGTCCGGGACCCTTCCCGGGGTGCACGCGTGGGGGTCACGGGCCGTGTTGGATAAGGGCATGGCCGTGACACTCCCCCGACCGCACCGGTTCGACGTGTACGTCGCCGTCGCCGGGCTGCTCGGCGGGGTCGTGATGTGGGCGCTCGGCCTGTACACCTCGGGCAGCGGGGTGCTGTCGTCCACGTGGGGGCTGATCTCGCTGGCGGTGATGGCGGCCCTGGAGCTGCTGCGCCGCACCCGGCCGCAGTTCGCCCTGGCGGCGGGGTCCCTGGCGCTCGTCTTCGACATGTTCACCACGGGCAACGCGGCCACCATCCTGATGTACACCGATCTCGCTTACGCCGCCGTGCTGTACGGCTCACCGGCCGCCGCCCGGCGGATCCCGGTCGTCACCGGGCTGGCCAGCGCCGGCGTCACGCTCGGCTTCCTGATCTGGTGGCGCAGCCCGCAGGCGCTGTTCGTCGGCCTCGGCGCGGCCGTGGTGTCCTTCGCTCCGGCCGCCACCGGGGCGCTGGTGCGCAACCACCGCGACGCCGCCGAAGCGGCCCGGCTGCGTGCCGAGCAGACCGCGCTGCTGGCCGAGCTGGACCGGACCCAGGCCGTCACCGCGGAGCGGGCGCGCGTCGCGCGGGAGCTGCACGACCTCGTCGCCAATCATCTGTCGGCCATCGCCATCCACTCCACCGCCGCCCTGTCCATCGACGACCCGGCGACCACCCGGGAGGCGCTGGCCGTCATCCGGGAGAACAGCGTCGACGGGCTGGCCGAGATGCGGCGGCTGATCGGCATCCTGCGCGACGGCAGCGGCGATCACGAACCGGCCGCCGCGCCCACCCTGGACGGACTCGGCGCACTCGTCGAGGCGGCCCGCGCGGGCGGACTCGACGTCCGCCTGGACGCCGGGCACGGCCCGCTGCCCGCACCGGTCGGCCTCGCCGCCTACCGCATCGTCCAGGAGTCCCTGACCAACGCCCTCAAGCACGCCTCCGCCGGCCGGGTCACCGTGTCGCTGGCCCGCCGGGACCACCGCCTCGACGTCACCGTGACCAGCCCCTACGACGGTCACTCCGGTCCCCGCGCCCCCGGCGCCGGCGCGGGGCTCGTCGGCATGCGGGAGCGGACCTCCCTGCTCGGCGGGACGTTCACGGCCCGGCCCGAGGGCGCCGTCTGGGTCGTACACGCGACTCTGCCCCTGTCGGAAGGAGACCCGCGGTGATCCGTGTCCTCGTCGCCGAGGACCAGTCCGCCGTGCGCGCCGGGCTGGTGCTCATCCTGCGCAGCGCGCCCGGCATCGACGTCGTAGGGGAGGCGGACGACGGGGAACGGGCGGTGGCGCTGGCCCGGGAGCTGCGGCCGGACGTGGTGCTGATGGACGTCCAGATGCCGCGTCTGGACGGGGTGTCGGCGACCCGGCAGGTGGTGGCGGAGGGGCTCGCGGACGTCCTCGTGCTGACCACCTTCGACCTCGACGCGTACGTCTTCGGCGCGCTGCGCGCGGGCGCGGCCGGATTCCTGCTGAAGAGCGCCGAGGCGAGCGACCTCATCGAGGCGGTGCGCACGGTGGCCCGCGGGGAAGGGATCGTCGCACCCGCGGTCACCCGGCGGCTGATCGCCGAGTTCGCGGCCAGGCCGACGCGGGAGGCAAGGGCCGATCCGGCCGTTCTCGACGTCCTCACCCGGCGCGAACGCGAGGTGCTGTCCTGTCTCGGGCAGGGGCTGTCGAACGCGGGGATCGCCGAGCGGCTGGAGATGGCCGAGGCGACGGTGAAGACGCACGTCAGCCGACTGCTGGGCAAGCTGGAGCTGCGCAGCCGGGTGCAAGCGGCGGTGCTCGCGCAGGAGTTGGGGATCTAGAGCCCCTTCCGTCAACTGGTCCAGACCTATTGACCCGTGGTCCAGACCTTTCTATTCTCGCGGCACCGTGGCATGAAGGCTCAGTCATGCCCCTGACATCCCCACATACAGAGGAGGCGCTCCATGCGCTTCAGACACCGGGCCGCGGCAGGGTTCGCGACCCTGCTGCTCCCCCTGGCCGGCCTCGTCGGCCTCGCGGGTCCCGCCCAGGCAGCGGGCAACGCGACGGCGACCTTCACGAAGACCAGCGACTGGGGCACGGGCTTCGGCGGCCAGTGGACCGTCAAGAACACCGGCACCAGCAGCATCAGCTCCTGGACCATCGAGTGGGACTTCCCCACCGGCACGTCCGTCACCTCCGCCTGGGACGCCGACGTCACCTCCTCCGGCACCCACTGGACCGCGAAGAACAAGTCCTACAACGGCACCATCGCCCCCGGCGCCGCCGTCTCCTTCGGCTTCAACGGCGCCGGCCCGGGCTCTCCGTCCAACTGCAAGCTCAACGGCGACAGTTGCGACGGCACCACCGTCCCGGGTGACGCGGCCCCCTCCGCGCCGGGCACCCCGACCGCCTCCTCCGTGACCGACACCTCGGTGAAGATCGGCTGGGGCGCGGCCACCGACGACAAGGGCGTCAAGAACTACGACGTGCTGCGCGACGGCGCCAAGGTGGCGACGGTGACGACCACGTCGTACACCGACACCGGGCTGAGCGCCGGCACCGACTACTCCTACACCGTGCAGGCCCGCGACACCGCCGACCAGACCGGCCCGGTCAGCGGCGCGGTCAAGGTGCACACCACCGGCGGCACCACCACTCCCCCGCCCACCGGCGGCGGCAAGGTCAAGCTCGGCTACTTCACCGAGTGGGGCATCTACGGCCGCAACTACAACGTCAAGAACCTGGTGACCTCCGGCTCCGCCGCCAAGATCACCCACATCAACTACGCCTTCGGCAACGTCACCAACGGCCAGTGCGCCATCGGCGACTCCTACGCCGACTACGACAAGGCCTTCACCGCCGACCAGTCCGTCAGCGGCGTCGCCGACACCTGGGACCAGCCGCTGCGGGGCAACTTCAACCAGCTGCGCGAGCTGAAGGCGAAGTACCCGAACATCAAGGTGCTGTGGTCCTTCGGCGGCTGGACCTGGTCCGGCGGCTTCGGCCAGGCGGCGCAGAACCCGGCCGCGTTCGCCCAGTCCTGCTACAACCTGGTCGAGGACCCGCGCTGGGCCGACGTCTTCGACGGCATCGACATCGACTGGGAGTACCCGAACGCCTGCGGCCTGTCCTGTGACACCTCGGGTGCGGCGGCCTTCAAGAACGTGATGTCCGCGCTGCGCGCCAAGTTCGGCGCGAACAACCTGGTCACGGCCGCGGTCACCGCGGACGGCTCGGCCGGCGGCAAGATCGAGGCCGCCGACTACGCGGGCGCCTCCCAGTACGTCGACTGGTACAACGTGATGACGTACGACTTCTTCGGCGCCTGGGACGCCAAGGGCCCGACCGCCCCGCACTCCCCGCTCACCTCGTACAACGGCATCCCGAAGGCGGGCTTCACCACCGCCGACGCGATGGCCAAGTTCAAGGCGATCGGGGTGCCCGCGAACAAGCTGCTCATCGGCATCGGCTTCTACGGCCGCGGCTGGACCGGCGTCACCCAGGACGCCCCGGGCGGCACCGCCACGGGACCTGCGGCCGGCACCTACGAGCAGGGCATCGAGGACTACAAGATCCTCAAGACGTCCTGCCCGGCCACCGGCACGATCGCCGGCACCGCATACGCCCACTGCGGCAGCAACTGGTGGTCCTACGACACCCCCGCCACCATCGGCTCCAAGATGAGCTGGGCCAAGAACCAGGGACTCGGCGGCGCGTTCTTCTGGGAGTTCAGCGGTGACACCGCGAACGGCGAGCTGGTGAACGCGATCAGCAGCAGTCTGGGCTGACGCCGCTCCCACGGCCGGCGCCCCGGTACCCCTCAGAGGCAGGCCCTGCCCTGCCTCTGAGGGGTACCGGGGCTTTTCCGACGGCCGAGGCCACGCGAGCGAGCCACACTGCGGCTCGGAGACCTGGCGTGTCAGATGCCGGGCGCGGCCACCCGCGTGTACGTCAGGCTGTTGCTGGTACCCGCGGGTGTGGTCACCGTGACGGCAAGCGGCCCGGCGGGGCCCACCGGGGCGACGGCGGTGATCAGCGTCGGGGAAACCACGGTGAAGGACGCGGTCGCGGTGCCGAACCGGACACTGGTGGTGGTCGCAAGGCCGGTGCCGGTCAGCGTGACGACCGTGGCGGACCCCGCCGGTCCCCTGTCGGGCGAGAGGGATGTCAGCACCGGGGCGTCGAGGAAGACGTAGCCGAGGGCGGCGCTGACGCCGCCGGGCGTGGTCACCGTGACATTCGTGGCGCCGGGCGCGTGACTGGGAGTCACCGCGGTGATCTCTGTGTCGGAATTGACGGTGAACGAGGCTGCCGCCACCCCGCCGAAGGACACCGCCGTCGTACCGAGGAGGTTGTCGCCGGTGACGGTGATTGTGGTGCCGCCTGTCGTGGGGCCGGAGGCCGGGGAGAAGGCGGTCAGCGAGGGTTGCGCCAGGTAGTAGAAGAACGCGCTGGGGTCATTGGGGTTGCTGGTGCCGCTGGGCGTGGTGACCGTGACCGCCACGGCCCCGGCCGCATGGGCGGGACTGACCGCCGTGATCTGGGTACCGCTGTTGAC
>NZ_JBICAJ010000006.1:130953-328071 GCF_043088925.1 Streptomyces sp. NPDC014006
CGCCGTCGCTCCGGAGAGATTCACACCCGTCAGCGTGACCGTCGTACCACCCGAGACCGAGCCCTGATTCGGCGAGACACCCGAGACGGACGGGGCGGCGACGTAGGTGAAGTCGACGGGGTTGCTGGTGCCGCTGGGCGTGGTGACCGTGACCGCCACGGCCCCGGCCGCATGGGCGGGACTGACCGCCGTGATCTGGGTACCGCTGTTGACGGTGAACGAGGCCGCCGGCACCCCGCCGAACGACACCGCCGTCGCTCCGGAGAGATTCACACCCGTCAGCGTGACCGTCGTACCACCCGAGACCGAGCCCTGATTCGGCGAGACACCCGAGACGGACGGGGCGACGACGTAGGTGAAGGGCACGGTCTGGGTGCTGGTGCCCTGGCTCGTGGCGACGGTGACGTTCACGGTGCCGGATCCCGAGGGAGTCACCGCCGTGATCTGGGTACTGCTGTTGACGGTGTACGACGTGGCGGCTTTGACGCCGAACCGGACGGCCAGCACGGAGGTGAAACCGGTACCGGTGATGACAACGGCGGTACCACCCGATTCCGGTCCCTGGTTGGGACTGGCAGAAGAGACCACAGGGGCGGCCATGGCTGTACTCCTTCGTCGATAACTGGCGTCACACCGCGTGTGGCCACCGAGGCGCGGCTGCGTGGTTGACCCCGTCCGGGCGGTGGGGGGACTGCCGCCCGGACGGGGGGCTCTCGTCACCTCCTCAGGCGGAGGCGACCGGACCGGTCAGAGAGCGGGGCCTGCGACGTAGGTGAAGCCACCGACCGCCGTCGACGATCCGGCGGTGTTGGTCACGACCACGTCGGCCGGCCCCTCCGCACCGGGCGGAGTGACCACGGACAGCGTGCTGGCGTTGATCACCGCGAACGGCGCGGCGGTGCCGTCGAAGGTGACCGAATCCGTGCTGTCGAGGTTGGTGCCGGTGATGGTCAACGCCGTACCACCCGAGGTCGAACCCGAGGTCGGGCTGATCGTCCCGATCGTGGGGGCGTCGACGTAGGTGTAGCTGAGGCCGTTGTTGGTGCCGCCCGCGGTG
This sequence comes from Streptomyces sp. NPDC014006, assembly GCF_043088925.1. Taxonomy (NCBI): domain Bacteria; kingdom Bacillati; phylum Actinomycetota; class Actinomycetes; order Kitasatosporales; family Streptomycetaceae; genus Streptomyces; species Streptomyces sp. NPDC014006. Next base: position 132,011 of record NZ_JBICAJ010000006.1, read on the forward strand.
GTCACGCTGACCGACACCGGCCCGGCCGCCACACCGGCGGGAACGGTGACGCTCAGAGAGCTGTCGCTGTTGACCGTCGGGGTGGAGGTGACGCCGCCGAACGACACGCTGGTGGCCGTCGACAGGCCGGTGCCGTTGATGGTGATGGTGTTGCCGCCCGCCAGCGGCCCGGAGCTGGTGCCCAGAGAGGACTTGAACGGTGCGCCGACGTAGAAGAACGGCACGGGGTTGCTGGTACCGCCCGGGGTGGTCACGGTGACCCCCACCGTGCCGGTCCCCGAGGGGGAGACGGCGGTGACCTGGGTCGGGGAGACGTTGGTGACACTCGTGGCAGGCTTGCTGCCGAAGTGCACCGCGGTGGTGTTGGACAGGTTCGTGCCCGTGATGGTCACCAGGGTTCCGCCCCCGGTGGAACCCTGGTTGGGAGAGATCGGCATGAGGAAACTCCTCGTCCTCGCTCGTTGATGGGGACATGCGAGGAACCGGCAGGAAATGGGCCAGCCACTGGCTGCCACGTCCAGGAAGGGGACCGCCGTCGGCCGGCTGCGCGCGTCAGTCTCTTCCCGACTCTTCCGGTGCGGCCGACGCCCTCGAAGGGGCTGCCGCACCCGGGTGAACGAACCGACACGGATATCTCCGTGCAGCAGCGTCTGCCATCCGTCCCGGGCAAGGAAAAACCGGCAAGCGCTGCCTGTCCGAACGTTCCCCCGGCTCAGGGATGGGCAGCCCGCCGGTTCAACACTCTCAGTGACCCATACCGCCGATCGAGTGACAAGACCCCCTGACCGCTAATCACCCGAACGGAGTAATTTCCTTCATTTCTTAATATTGTATTTCTTTCGTGCATTTCATGGTCATCTATTCCATTGCGGCCGTTCGCCAGTTGTCGAGGCTGTTGCCGGAGACCCGCGTCCCTGCCAGGACCAACGGGCCGCTGCCGGCGACGCGGAAGATCCCGGCGTGGTTCTCGTCCACGTTCACGTTGACACACCGCTGGCGGCCTCGGCCCCGGCAGGAGCATTGAGCTCGTAGCGCGGTGGCCGGCAGGGAGGTACTCACCAGTGCAGACGAACTCCTCTGCCCCAGTGACTACTTGGCGCCCCGTTCCGTCTCACGACCGGGCGAGGACACTGGGCCATTCGAGTGGCATATGCACAAAGCGCAGCGGCTGCCGGGCGGCAGATGAATTACTGGTGTGGATCTAGCCGGTGGGCCGCCCATTCCCACCGGGGATGCGGAAGTCGGACCACCTGTGGCATTTCTGCAGAGGCCCTGGTACTGCGCCGACATGCCGCGATGGGCACCCCGGTGGTGAACTGGATCCCGATCAGCCGGTGCCGTTCGCGGCACCGGCTGATTCGGCAGTAGCACACCGGTGCGCCCTCGCCACACCACCCCCGACTACGGCCGGGCGACGTTGATGCCCCCCAGACGTCGTCCGAGGGAGCACGAACCGGCTAGGCCACATTCACTCGCTGCCCGGGCGGGGCCGCTTCCAGCCACGCGAGGAAACCGGTCAGCGCGTCTTCGCTCATCGCCAGTTCGAGGCGCGTGCCCCGATGGAGACAGACGAGGATCACGGCGTCGGACAGCAGCGCCAGCTCCTCCTCGCCCTCCGGCAGCCGGCGTCCCGCCACCTCGATGGAGCCGCGTTCCAGGACCCGGCGCGGACGCGGGGCGTAGGAGAAGACCCGGAACCAGGCGACGCGGTCGCCGCTGTACCGGGCCACGCCGTACGACCAGCCTTTGCCGCTGGTGTCGGGATTCTCCGCCACGTCCCAGCGCAGGCTGCAGTCGAAGGTGCCCCCGGAGCGCTGGATCAGCCTGCGCCGCAGACCGAAGACGAACAGACCCAGCACCACGAGGGCGACGACGATTCCGCACACAGTCAGAGCGAGGACCATCGACTACCGACCTCCTCGACTCCTAGGTAACGGAACGGAAAAAACATCCAGATCTGCCTCAGCCGCGGTCGGCTCCGGATCACTCCGGTGCCGACCGCGGCTGAGTAGGTCATCGTAAGGCGTGCTCGCGTCTCAGCGGGCCGCCGCCGCACGCAGTCGTACATCCGCGCGGCGCTCCGCCGAGGCATCGCCCTCCGCCTTCGCGCGCTCGAGCTCACGCTCCACGCGCTGGACGTCGATCTCGTCGGACAGCTCGGCGATCTCCGCGAGCAGCGACAGCTTGTCGTCGGCGAACGAGATGAAACCGCCGTGCACCGCGGCGACGACCGTCCCTCCCTCGCTCGTCCGGATGGTCACCGGGCCCGACTCCAGCACACCGAGCAGCGGCTGGTGACCGGGCATGACGCCGATGTCGCCGGACGTGGTGCGCGCGACGACCAGGGTGGCCTCACCGGACCAGACCTGACGGTCGGCGGCGACCAGCTCGACATGCAGCTCAGCAGCCAAGGGTGGCTCCTCGGGTCACCACCCGGCGGGAGTGCCGGGTGTTGGGGTCAATTCTAGTGGGCGTGAGTGAGGGGGCGGGACGCGCCCGCCCCCTCACATGAACTCAAGGAGTTCAGGAGACGCCCAGCTCCTTGGCGTTGGCCTTGAGGTCCTCGAGGCCACCGCACATGAAGAACGCCTGCTCGGGGAAGTGGTCGTACTCACCGTCGCAGATCGCGTTGAACGCGGCGATCGACTCGTCCAGCGGAACGTCCGAGCCGTCCACGCCGGTGAACTGCTTGGCGACGTGGGTGTTCTGGGACAGGAAGCGCTCCACACGACGGGCACGGTGGACGACGAGCTTGTCCTCCTCGCCGAGCTCGTCGATACCGAGGATCGCGATGATGTCCTGGAGGTCCTTGTACTTCTGCAGGATGTTCTTCACGCGCATGGCCGCGTTGTAGTGGTCCTGCGTGATGTAGCGCGGGTCCAGGATCCGGGACGTGGAGTCCAGCGGGTCCACGGCCGGGTAGATGCCCTTCTCGGAGATCGGACGGGACAGAACCGTCGTCGCGTCGAGATGGGCGAAGGTGGTCGCCGGGGCCGGGTCGGTCAGGTCGTCGGCGGGGACGTAGATCGCCTGCATCGAGGTGATCGAGTGACCGCGGGTCGAGGTGATGCGCTCCTGCAGGAGGCCCATCTCGTCGGCCAGGTTCGGCTGGTAACCCACCGCGGACGGCATACGGCCGAGCAGGGTGGAGACCTCGGAACCGGCCTGCGTGAAGCGGAAGATGTTGTCGATGAAGAACAGCACGTCCTGCTTCTGGACGTCACGGAAGTACTCGGCCATGGTCAGGCCGGCCAGCGCGACGCGCAGACGGGTGCCCGGGGGCTCGTCCATCTGACCGAAGACCAGAGCGGTCTTGTCGATGACGCCCGAGTCGGACATCTCCTCGATCAGGTCGTTGCCCTCACGGGTGCGCTCGCCGACACCCGCGAACACGGAGACACCGTCGTGGTTGTTGGCGACACGGTAGATCATCTCCTGGATGAGCACCGTCTTGCCGACGCCGGCACCGCCGAACAGACCGATCTTGCCGCCCTTGACGTACGGGGTCAGCAGGTCGATGACCTTGACGCCGGTCTCGAACATCTCGGTCTTCGACTCGAGCTCGTCGAAGTTCGGGGCCTTGCGGTGGATGGACCAGCGCTCGCCGTCGTAGGACTCGTCGACGTTCAGCACCTCACCGAGGGTGTTGAACACCTTGCCCTTGGTGAAGTCGCCCACCGGGACGGTGATGCCGTCGCCGGTGTCGACGACCGGGGCCTGGCGGACCAGACCGTCGGTCGGCTGCATGGAGATGGTGCGGACCAGGCCGTCACCCAGGTGCTGGGCGACCTCCAGGGTCAGGATCTTCTTCTCGCCCGCGTTCGCCGGGTCGGCGACCTCGACGTGCAGGGCGTTGTAGATCTCCGGCATCGCGTCGACGGGGAACTCCACGTCGACGACCGGGCCGATGACCCGGGCGACGCGGCCCGTAGCCGTCGCGGTCTCAACAGTGGTGGTCATTTATCGGTCACTCCCCGCGGTCGCGTCGGCGAGGGCGCTCGCGCCACCGACGATCTCGCTGATTTCCTGGGTGATTTCGGCCTGGCGGGCCGCGTTGGCAAGACGGGAGAGCGTGTTGATCAGCTCGCCCGCGTTGTCGGTGGCCGACTTCATCGCGCGCCGCGTGGCGGCGTGCTTCGAAGCGGCCGACTGGAGCAGCGCGTTGTAGATCCGGCTTTCCACGTAGCGCGGCAGCAGGGCGTCGAGGACGTCCTCCGCCGAGGGCTCGAAGTCGTACAGCGGAAGGATCTCGCCCTGCGGCTTCACCTCCTCGACGACCTCTTCGAGGCGCAGCGGCAGCAGCCGGGCGTCGAGCGCCGTCTGCGTCATCATCGAGACGAACTCGGTGAAGACGATGTGGAGCTCGTCCACACCACCCTCGGCCGTGTCCTTCTCGATCGCCTCGATCAGGGGCGCCGCGACCTTCTTGGCGTCCGCGTACGACGGCTCGTCGGTGAAGCCCGTCCACGACTCCGCGATCGTGCGCTCACGGAAGTTGTAGTGGGCGACACCGCGCCGGCCGACGATGTACGTGTCGACCTGCTTGCCCTCGCGCTCCAGGCGCTCGGTCAGCTGCTCCGCGGCCTTGATGGCGTTGGAGTTGAAGGCGCCGGCCAGACCGCGGTCGCTCGTGAGGAGCAGGACCGCGGCACGGCTCGGGTTGTCCGCCTCCGTGGTGAGCGGGTGCTTGGTGTTCGAACCCGTACCGACGGCCGTGACGGCCCGCGTCAGCTCGGTCGCGTAGGGAGTGGAGGCCGCCACCTTGCGCTGCGCCTTGACGACGCGCGAGGCGGCGATCATCTCCATCGCCTTCGTGATCTTCTTGGTCGCGGTGACGGATCGGATGCGACGCTTGTAGACCCGGAGCTGGGCTCCCATGAGTCAGGTCCCTTCCTTACGTCACTTGGCGGCGGACGGGGCGTCCTCGCCGAGCAGCTTGCCGTCCGAGGTCTCGAACTGCTTCTTGAACTCCGCGATCGCGTCGGCGACGGCCGTCAGGGTGTCGTCGGACATCTTGCCGCCCTCCCGGATGGAGGTCATGAGGCCCTGCTCCTTGCGGTGCAGGTACTCCAGCAGCTCCTTCTCGAAGCGGCGGATGTCGGCGACCGGAACCTCGTCCATCTTGCCGGTGGTGCCAGCCCACACGGAGACGACCTGGTCCTCGGTGGACATCGGCTGGTACTGGTCCTGCTTCAGCAGCTCGACCATGCGCTGACCGCGCTCCAGCTGGGCCTTGGAGGCGGCGTCCAGGTCGGAACCGAAGGCGGCGAACGCCTCCAGCTCACGGAACTGGGCGAGGTCCACGCGCAGACGGCCGGAGACCTGCTTCATGGCCTTGTGCTGCGCGGAGCCACCGACTCGGGAGACCGAGATACCGACGTTCAGGGCCGGACGCTGACCGGCGTTGAACAGGTCGGACTCCAGGAAGCACTGGCCGTCGGTGATGGAGATGACGTTGGTCGGGATGAACGCCGAGACGTCGTTGGCCTTCGTCTCGACGATCGGCAGACCGGTCATCGAGCCCGCGCCCATCTCGTCGGAGAGCTTCGCGCAGCGCTCCAGCAGACGGGAGTGCAGGTAGAAGACGTCACCCGGGTAGGCCTCGCGGCCCGGCGGGCGGCGCAGCAGCAGGGACACGGCACGGTAGGCGTCGGCCTGCTTCGACAGGTCGTCGAAGATGATCAGGACGTGCTTGCCCTGGTACATCCAGTGCTGGCCGATGGCGGAACCGGTGTAGGGCGCCAGGTACTTGAAGCCGGCCGGGTCGGACGCCGGGGCGGCGACGATGGTCGTGTACTCCAGCGCGCCGTTCTCCTCCAGCGCGCGGCGGACCGACGCGATGGTGGAGCCCTTCTGGCCGATGGCGACGTAGATGCAGCGGACCTGCTTCTTCGGGTCGCCGGAGCGCCAGTTGTCGCGCTGGTTGATGATCGTGTCGACGGCCAGCGCGGTCTTGCCGGTCTGACGGTCACCGATGATCAGCTGACGCTGGCCACGGCCGATCGGGGTCATGGCGTCGACGGCCTTGTAGCCCGTCTCCATCGGCTCGTGCACCGACTTGCGCTGCATGACCGTGGGGGCCTGCAGCTCGAGGGCGCGGCGGCCGTCGGTCTCGATCTCGCCGAGGCCGTCGATCGGGTTGCCGAGCGGGTCGACGACTCGGCCGAGGTAGCCCTCGCCGACCGCCACGGAGAGGATCTCACCGGTACGGGTGACCGGCTGACCCTCCTCGATGCCGCTGAACTCGCCGAGGACGACCGCACCGATCTCGCGCTCTTCCAGGTTCAGCGCGAGACCGAGGGATCCGTCCTCGAACTTCAGCAGTTCGTTCGCCATGGCCGAGGGCAGACCCTCGATCTTGGCGATGCCGTCGCCGGCGACGGTGACCGTACCGACTTCCTCGCGCGAGGCCGCGTCCGGCTTGTACGACTGGACGAAGGTCTCCAGCGCGTCCCGGATCTCCTCCGGCCGGATCGTGAGCTCCGCCATCTGGGTTCCCTGCTCTCCTTGTTGGGCCCGAAGTTTCACTTTGGGGGGATGGGGACTCCCCCCAACAGGAGGTGAATCCTCTGCACGGCCCAACCAGGGCCGTAATTACGTACTGCTTGTTCGGTTTGCCGAGCGCCGCTCAGCTCGCCATGCGACGGGCGGCGTCTTCCAGCCGGTCCGCGAGGGAGCCGTTGATGACCTCGTCGCCGACCTGCACCCGGATCCCGCCGAGGACCTCGGGGTCCACGTCGAGGTTGAGGTGCATACGACGGCCGTAGAGCTTGGCCAGCGCGGCGCCGAGGCGCTGCTTCTGGCCGTCGCTCAGCGGCACCGCCGAGGTGACGACGGCGACCGTGCGGTCCCGGCGGTCGGCGGCGAGCTTGGACAGGGACTCGAGTCCCGCTTCCAGGCTACGTCCCCGCGGCACGGTCACAAGGCGCGTGACCAGACGCTCGGTGGTGGCCTTGGCGCGGCCGCCGAGCAGGCTGCGCAGCAGCTCGCCCTTGGCCGGGGCGCCGGCCTTGCGGTTGGTCAGCGCGGCGCGCAGCTCGGTGCTGGAGGAGACGATCCGGCCGAACCGGAACAGCTCGTCCTCCACGTCGTCGAGCGTGCCCGCCCGCTGGGCGGCCGTGAGGTCGGCGACGTCCGCCAGCTCCTCGAGGACGTCCACCAGGTCCCGGGACTGCGACCAGCGGGAGCGGACCAGGCCGGCCACCAGGTCGGCGGTCTCGCCGCTGACCTGGGCGCCGAGCAGGCGCTGGACCAGCTCGGCCTTGGCTTCACCGGCCTGCGCCGGGTCGGTGAGGACCCGACGCAGCGACACCTCGCGGTGCAGCAGCGCGGTGACGGCGGCCAGCTCGTCGGCGAGCTTCGCCGCGTCCACAGCCGTGTTGTCCGTCAGTGCGTCCAGACGCTCGCGTGCGGCGGCCAGGGCCTCGCGGCTCGCTCCGTGCGCGGTCATCGAGTCGCCTCGGCCTTCTCCTCAAGCTCGTCGAGGAAACGGTCGATCACGCGGCTCTGCCGGGCGTGGTCCTGCAGGGACTCGCCGACGAGCTTGCCGGCCAGCTCCGTGGCGAGCTTGCCGACGTCCTGCCGGAGCGCGGACGCTGCGGCCTTGCGGTCGGCCTCGATCTGCGCGTGGCCGGCGGCGATGATCTCCTCACGCTGCCGCTGGCCCTCGGCACGCATCTCGGCGATGAGCGTCGCACCCTGCTCCTGCGCCTCCTGGCGCAGGCGCGCGGCCTCGTGCCGGGCCTCAGCGAGCTGGGCCTTGTACTGCTCGAGGACGCTCTGGGCCTCGGTCTGCGCGGCCTCGGCCTTCTCGATACCGCCCTCGATGGCCTCGCGACGCTCTTCCAGAACCTTGTTGATGTTCGGAAGGAGCTTCTTGGCGAGGAAGCCGAAGACGATGACGAAGGCGATCAGGCCGATGACGAGCTCGGGCCACGGCGGAACGAGAGGGTTCTCCTTCTCGGCCGCCAGAACCATGAGGTTCACATCAGTGCCTTTCGTCGAATGGGGCTGTCGCTGTCGTCCGTCTTAGTAGACGAACGGCATGACGAGGCCGATCAGGGCCAGCGCCTCACAGAACGCGAAGCCCAGGATCTGGTTGGCGCGGATCAGACCGGCCGCCTCGGGCTGGCGGGCGAGGGCCTGGGTGCCGTTGCCGAAGATGATGCCGACGCCGACGCCGGGGCCGATGGCGGCCAGGCCGTAACCGACGGAGCTGAGCGAGCCAGTGACAGCGGCAAGGGTCTGGGACATGCCAGTTCTTCCTTTTCTTTACGGACCGGTGGGGGTTGGCCACCGGACGACCAAGGGGTGCGGGGCGGGGTGGCTCAGTGGTGCTCGGCGAGCGCGCCCTGAATGTAGGAGCAGGTCAGCAGGACGAAGACGTACGCCTGGACGGCCTGGATGAACAGCTCGAAGGCGGTCATCACGATCGTCATGATGAACGAGACACCGGAGTAGGCGATGCCGATGCCGTTCAGCATGTACCAGCTGGCGACCGTGAAGAGCACGAGCAGCGTGTGGCCGGCGAACATGTTCGCGAAGAGCCGGACGGCGTGCGTGAACGGGCGGACCAGCAGGTTCGAGAAGAGCTCGATGGTCATGGCCAGCGGGAGCACGGCGCCGAGCGACTTGTCGTAGCCGGTGATGTTCTTCCAGGCGCCGACGAAACCGTGCCGCTTGAAGGTGAGCGGGACCCAGACGAGGTAGACGATCGCGGCCAGGACCATCGGGTACGCGATGATCGAGGTGACCGGGAACTGGGCGACCGGGATGATCGACCAGAGGTTCATCATCCAGATGAAGAAGAAGAGCGAGACGACGAGCGGGACGTACTTCTCGCCTTCCTTCTTGCCGATGGTCTCGTAGACGACACCGCGGCGGATGAAGTCGTAACCGGCCTCCGCGACCATCTGCATCTTGCCCGGGACGACCTTGGGCTTGGCGAACGCGGCCCAGAAAAAGCCCACCACGATGATGGAGCCCAGCAGGGCCAGCAGCATCGGCTTGTTGAAGTAGATGCCGTCGGTGTCGCCCCAGATCGGCTTGAAGAGGAACGAGTGCAGGCCCGGAGCGACGGTGTCGAAACCGCACCCGTTGAACAGGTGGCAGCTCGAGTCGAAAGCGAGCGTCTGCGTCGGGTCAGCACTCACCGCGGGCTCCTTCAGCGTGGCGCATAGGTACGGCAACCTCGTGGTGTCGGCGCGGCGTGAGGCCGCGGTTCGGCACGGGACTGGTGTTACGGATGTGGGGGCGGCGTGGGGGCATCTCGCCTCGCGATTGAGCAGGCGTCAGCTCAGATGCCCGCGCCCGCGATGCCGCAGTTGGCACCGGACGATAGCAGGATCTCTCATGCGTCTTTATCCCGGCCCTACCCCTCACGACGAGTGACCCGTCTTCTCAGACTTGTCGGGCTCGACGTAGAGGATCTTGGCCTTCATGTGGGCACGCGTCTGCGCGGCGATCCACGCGAGCGTGACCGCGACGAGCGTCAGCGCAAAGGCCTTGGGGTTGAACAACGTCGTGTGCTTGAAGGCCGCGACGAAGACGAACAGCAACAGGATCTGTGCCGCGTAGAGCATCAGGCCCATCGCCTGGAAGAGGTGCGGAAGCGATTTGGCAGTGCGCTGCAGGACGTAGAGACCGATGCCCATGAACAGCATCGCCACCAGCGTCGCGACGACGGCCCCGATCGCGCCCTTGCCGCCGGCGACCACACCGCTCACGACGGCGGCGACAGCGCCGACGGCGGCAGTGGGCACGGCAGCCTGGGCCAGGATCCGGACGTCGTTGGACGGCATGGCGGCAACTCCGCTTTTCACAGGGGGCAAGGGGTGTCGTCATGGACGAGCGTAGTCCCGGCCGAGGGGGTGTGGACCTCGCGTCGACGGACCCTCGCACTAGGGTCCTTCGGCTCTCTCCGGGGTTCTCGTGAACCGTATCACAAACTATTTGATGCAGTCTTTACCTGTTGGGTGTGCTTGCTGTCACACATGAGAGTGACCGTGCGCGTCTGTGCAGTTTCGGCGCCCAATTGTCTGGTATTGCGCCGAAATACTCCCCCACGACTTGGCAATGCTCTAGTCAGATTCTTACCTTGGCGTCAGCGCCGGGGGTCAGCGCGAGGTACCGGCCTTCCGCCGGTCGTGCAGGCGCGAACGGGGGCCGATCGCCGTGGCGCCGTTGACTCCGGAGACGCCCGGGGTGCCGGCCGCGACGGGGGTGCGTTCCGTCTCGTCCTCGTCGGCCGACTGCGCGCGCCGGGCGGCGGGCTCGGCGATGACGCGGCGACGGCGGCGACGGTAGCGCGGCGGCACGAACCGCTCCGCCCAGGCCGGGGCGCGCGGCGTGAACCGCGGCAGCAGAAGCAGCACCAGGCCGATCGCGCTGAGGGCGACCACGCCCAACACGATCCACATCGAAGCCGAGTTGACCGAGTAGCCCAGCGCGCCGAACGCGATCAGCGCCGACCAGAAGTACATGATCAGCACGGCCCGGCTGTGCGAGTGGCCGATCTCCAGCAGCCGGTGGTGCAGATGCCCGCGGTCCGCGGCGAACGGCGACTGGCCGCGCCAGGTGCGGCGCACGATCGCCAGGATCAGGTCGGCGGCCGGGATCGCAATGATGGTCAGCGGGAGAAGCAGCGGGATGTACACCGGCACCATCTGGTGCACGGTGTTGCGCTCGGACCCGGCGAACAGGTTCATCACGTCCGGGTCGACCTGCCCGGTCACCGAGATCGCGCCCGCCGCCAGCACGAGCCCGATCAGCATGGAACCGGAGTCGCCCATGAAGATCCGCGCCGGGTGCATGTTGTGCGGCAGGAAACCCAGGCACATGCCCATCAGCACGGCCGCGAACAGCGTCGCCGGAGCGGCCGCCTCGATGCCGTACGAGTACCAGACGCGGTAGGCGTACATGAAGAACGCGGCCGCCGCGATGCAGACCATGCCGGCCGCCAGACCGTCCAGGCCGTCGACGAAGTTCACCGCGTTGATGGTGATCACGACGAGCGCCACGGTCAGCAGCGTGCCCTGCCACTGGGTGAGCGCGACCGTGCCGACGCCGGGGACCGGCAGCCACAGGATCGTCAGTCCCTGGACCACCATCACACCGGCGGCGATCATCTGGCCGCCCAGCTTGATCAGGGCGTCGATCTCGAACTTGTCGTCCAGCACACCGATCAGCCAGATCAGTGCCGCGCCCGAGAGCAGGGCCCGGGGCTCGTTGGACTTCTCGAAGACCTCGTTGAGGTTGGTGAGATGGTCGGCGACCAGCAGGCCCGCGCACATGCCGAAGAACATCGCGATCCCGCCGAGCCGCGGAGTGGGTTCGCGGTGCACGTCGCGTGCCCGGATCTCCGGCATCGCGCCGGCCACGATGGCGAACTTCCGTACCGGCCCTGTCAGCAGATACGTCACCGCGGCCGTGATGCAGAGCGTCAGCAGGTATTCACGCACAGGCTTCCCCACAGGTCTCGCTGGCCATCTCAGCCCCACACCCTAGCGAGGTGCGCATATGGTTGTGGACTTCCGGGTAGCCAGGATGGTTGCACGCGCGGCTGTGCGGCCGGGCTCTGGGCCGGGTACGGGGGTGCGCCTACCCCGCTTCCGGCGGGATACGGCGGTCACGTCGGATACGGCGGGAACGCCTCGGCCAGTTCGCGCACGTCGTCCCGGATCCGCCTGGCGTCGGGGTCTTCGCGCAGGGCCGCCGCGATCAGGGCGGCGATGCGGACCATCTCGGCCTCGCCCATGCCCTGCGTCGTCACGGCCGCCGTGCCCAGGCGCAGGCCGCGGTCGTGGGCGTGGGGAAGCGCACAGCAGTCCATGACGATCCCGGCCGCGGCGAGCCGGCCGCGGGCGGTGCGGCCGTCCACGCCGAGGGGCGCGGGGTCGGCGGTGATCAGGTGGGTGTCGGTGCCGCCCGTGGTGACGACCAGTCCCTCGGCGGCCAGGTGACCGGCGAGGACGCGGGCGTTGGAGACCACCTGATGGGCGTACGCGGAGAACGCCGGGGTCGCCGCCTCGCCGAACGCGACGGCCTTGGCGGCGATGGTGTGCATCTGGGCGCCGCCCTGGGTGAAGGGGAACACGGCGCGGTCCACGCGTTCGGCCAGCTCCTCGCCGCACAGCAGCATCCCGCCGCGGGGCCCGCGCAGGACCTTGTGCGTGGTGGCGCACACGATGTCCGCGTACGGCACGGGGCTGGGCGCGGCGGCTCCCGCGACCAGGCCGATGGGGTGGGCGGCGTCGGCGATGAGGTAGGCGCCCACGTCGTCGGCGACCTCGCGGAAGAAGGCGTAGTCGGGGTGGCGCGGATAAGCGATGGAGCCGCACACGATCGCCTTCGGGCGGTGGGCGCGGGCGAGGGTGCGGACCTGTTCGTAGTCGATGAGGCCGGTCTCGGCGTCGACGCCGTAGGGGACGAAGTCGAACCAGCGGCCGGAGAAGTTCGCCGGGGAGCCGTGCGTGAGGTGACCGCCGTGGGGCAGGCCCAGGGCCAGCACCTTGTCGCCGGGGCGCAGCAGGGCGGCGTAGGCGGCGAGCACGGCGGAGGAGCCGGAGTGGGACTGCACGTTGGCGTGGTCGGCGCGGAAGAGGCCCTTCGCGCGGTCGATGGCGATGCGCTCGGCGACGTCGGCCATCTCACAGCCGCCGTGGTGGCGGGCGCCGGGGTAGCCCTCGGCGTACTTGTTGGCGAGGGGGGAGCCGAGGGCCGCCAGGACGGCGGGCGACGTGAAGTTCTCGGCGGCGATCAGCTGGAGGGTCGTCGACTGCCGGGTGCGCTCCGCGAGCAGGATGTCGGCGAGCTCGGGGTCCTGTTGCCGCAGGATGCCTGCGTCGGCTTCGGTGGCGTGGGTGACCGTCATGGTGGGCTCCGGGCATGGCGTCGACGGTGACGTACGTCCAAGGTAGCCCGCGGCGGCTTGGGGGGCGCGGTGCGTACAGCCAGGCGGGGGTCGTCGTGCGTCCGCGGGTACGTGGTGGCTGGTCGCGCAGTTCCCCGCGCCCGTTGAGGCCGGCTGCGGTGCCGTCGGCCAGGCCACCCCCAGGGCGGGTCGCCCCATCAGCGCCGGCGAGCGCACCCACCCCCGCCGGTCACTGCATCCGCGCCGGCACGCCCGTGAGCGCCGTCACCACCGGGTCCAGCGCCTCGTGGATCTCCTCGCCGACGCTGCGAAAAAAGCCCAGCGGCGCCCCGTACGGGTCGTAGACCTCGTCCGCCTCCGCCGTCGGCGCCTGGAGCCACCCGCGTAGAGCCGCCGCTGCCCGCACCAGCGCCCGGGCGCGGTTGACCACGCCGTCCTCCAGCGGCGGCAGCGTCGCGGGGTCTATCGCCCGGACCAGGCGCGTGAACTCCTTCAGCGTGAACGTCCGCAGCCCCGCCGAGTGCCCCATCGAGATCACCTGGGCGCGGTGGTCCCGGGTCGCCGTCAGGACCAGGTCGGCCCGGATCACGTGCTCGTCGTGCAGCTCGCGGCCCATGAAGCCGGAGGCGTCCGCCCCGTAGTCGGCCAGCACCGTTTCGGCGTGGGACTCCATGGGCGCGCCCTCGTGGCCCCACGTGCCCGCGCTCTCCGCGATGATCGGGCCGCCGAGGATGCCGAGCCGCTCGGAGACGAAATGCCGGGTCAGCCGCTCGGTGATCGGCGAGCGGCACACGTTGCCGGTGCTGACGTGGAGGATACGGAAGGTGTCGCGGGGGAAGCCGAAAGTCGTGGTCTCCTCCGCGTTGAAGCCCCCGTCGGCTATGCCACGCCCCGCGTCAGGGGCCGTCAATTCGCCACCTCGAGGTCGGGTACGACCTTGCGCAGCTCCTCCGGGGAGAGGGCGCCTTCGCGCAGGAGGACGGGCACCTCGCGGGTGACGTCCACGATGGAGGACGGGATGTTGCCGGGGGTGGGCCCGCCGTCCAGGTAGACGGAGACGGAGTCGCCGAGCATCTGCTGGGCGGCGTCGCAGGTCTCCGGCGCCGGGTGCCCGGTGAGGTTCGCGGAGGAGACGGCCATCGGGCCGAACTCCGTGAGCAGCTCGATGGCGACCGGGTGCAGCGGCATGCGGATCGCCACCGTGCCGCGGGTCTCCCCCAGGTCCCACTGCAGGGACGGCTGGTGCCGGGCGACGAGGGTGAGCGCGCCCGGCCAGAACGCGTCGACCAGTTCCCAGGCCTGCTCGGAGAAGTCCGTGACGAGCCCGTGCAGCGTGTTCGGCGACCCGATGAGGACGGGGCTGGGCATGTTGCGCCCACGGCCCTTGGCCTGCAGCAGGTCTCCGACGGCCTCCTTGGAGAACGCGTCGGCGCCGATGCCGTACACCGTGTCCGTGGGCAGCACCACGAGTTCGCCGCGGCGGACGGCGGACGCGGCCTCGCGCAGACCCGTCACACGGTCGGTCGCGTCGTTGGTGTCGTATCGCCGAGCCATAACTAGCGGGCCTCCTCGTACACGTACTGCGGGGTCGAAGACTGGGTGGTGCTCACGGCAGCGCCTTGCGGGCGGTGGCGAAGCGGGGGCGGTTGTTGAGGTCGGGGTGGTCGGCCGCGTCGGCCCAGCCCTTCTCCTCGGTGAAGATCCACGGCACCTGGCCGCCCTGTGTGTCGGCGTGCTCGACGACCACCAGACCGCCGGGGCGCAGCAGCCGGTGCGCGGTGCGCTCCAGGCCCCGGATCAGGTCCAGGCCGTCCTCGCCGGAGAACAGGGCCATCTGCGGGTCGTAGTCGCGGGCCTCGGGGGCGACGTACTCCCACTCGGTGAGCGGGATGTACGGCGGGTTGGAGATGACCAGGTCGACCTGGCCGTCCAGGTCCGGGAAGGCGGTGAGGGCGTCGCCCTGGCGCAGCTCGACCCGGGAGCCCTCCACGTTCTTGCGCGTCCAGTGCAGCGCCTCGTCGGACAGCTCGACGGCGTACACGCGCGAGCGCGGCACCTCCTGGGCGAGGGCCAGCGCGATCGCGCCGGAGCCGGTGCACAGGTCGACGATGCACGGCTCGACCACGTCCATGGCCCGGACCGCGTCTATGGCCCAGCCGACCACGGACTCGGTCTCCGGGCGCGGTACGAAGACGCCGGGGCCGACTTGGAGCTCCAGGTAGCGGAAGTAGGCCCGGCCGGTGATGTGCTGCAGCGGCTCGCGCTGCTCACGGCGGGCGATGACCTCCCAGTACCGGGCGTCGAAGTCGGAGTCCTTCACGGAGTGCAGCTCGCCGCGCTTGACGCCGTGCACGAACGCGGCGAGCTCCTCCGCGTCGGTGCGCGGCGAGGGCACGCCCGCGTCGGCGAGCCGCTGGGTGGCCTGGGCCACCTCTGCGAGCAGCAGGTTCACGCAAGTCCTCCGGTACTTACTCGTACTGCCTTACGCTGCGGCGAGCTTCGCGGCCGAGTCCGCGTCGACGCAGGCCTGGATCACCGCGTCGAGGTCGCCGTCCAGGACCTGGTCCAGGTTGTACGCCTTGAAGCCGACGCGGTGGTCGGAGATGCGGTTCTCCGGGTAGTTGTAGGTGCGGATCTTCTCGGAGCGGTCGACGGTGCGGACCTGGCTGCGCCGGGCGTCGGCGGCCTCCCGCTCCGCTTCCTCCTGCGCCGCCGCGAGCAGCCTGGAGCGCAGGATACGCATCGCCTGCTCCTTGTTCTGCAGCTGGCTCTTCTCGTTCTGGCAGGAGGCGACGACTCCGGTCGGCAGGTGCGTGATGCGCACGGCGGAGTCGGTGGTGTTCACGGACTGGCCGCCGGGGCCGGAGGAGCGGTAGACGTCGATGCGCAGGTCGTTCGGGTTGATCTCGACGTCGACCTCCTCGGCCTCGGGCGTGACGAGCACGCCGGCCGCGGAGGTGTGGATACGGCCCTGCGACTCGGTGGCGGGGACGCGCTGGACGCGGTGCACGCCGCCCTCGTACTTCAGGCGGGCCCACACGCCCTGGCCGGGCTCGGTCTGGCCGCGGGTCTTGATGGCGACCTGGACGTCCTTGTAGCCGCCCAGCTCGGACTCGGTGGAGTCGATGATCTCCGTCTTCCACCCGACCCGCTCGGCGTAGCGCAGGTACATGCGCAGCAGGTCCCCGGCGAACAGGGCGGACTCGTCTCCGCCGGCGCCGGCCTTGATCTCGAGGAGCACGTCCTTCTCGTCGCTGGGGTCGCGCGGGACGAGGAGGAGACGCAGCTTCTCCGTCAGCTCCTCGCGCTGCTTCTCCAGCTCCTTGACCTCGGCGATGAAGTCGGGGTCGTCGGCGGCGAACTCGCGCGCGGTCTCGATGTCGTCGCCGGTCTGCTTCCAGGAGCGGTACGTGGCGACGATCGGGGTGAGCTCGGCGTAGCGCTTGTTCAGCTTGCGCGCGTTCGCCTGGTCGGCGTGGACCGACGGGTCGGCGAGCTTCGTCTCCAGCTCGGCGTGCTCGCTGACGAGTTCCTCGACGGCCTCGAACATCTTGGGCTCCTGCTACTGCGTGACAACGGGGGAAGGCGGACGACCAAAAACGCCGGTCCCGGCGCGCACGCCACGCAGGCGTGCGGCCGTGGACCGGCGAAATGGGGCTCGCTACTTCTTGGAGCCGGCGGCCTTGCCGAAGCGGGCCTCGAAGCGGGCCACACGGCCACCGGTGTCGAGGATCTTCTGCTTGCCCGTGTAGAACGGGTGGCACTCGGAGCAGACCTCGGCCCGGATGGTGCCCGAGTCGATGGTGCTGCGGGTGGTGAACGACGCGCCGCAGGTGCAGCTGACCTGCGTCTCGACGTACGCGGGGTGGATGTCGCGCTTCAAGGTGTCTCCTAGGTTTCGGGAGGGCGCCGGGTCGCCTGCCGCGGGGTGCGGGGGCGTGAACCGGAGCCGACGTACCAGTCTGCCAGGACTGGCGCCATCCTCCCAAACCGGGGGTGCGGCTGTTCTATTCCGGGTGCGCCTACCGGGATGCCCGGTGATCACTGCGGCCCGGTGCGGGTCGCGGTGGGTTGCTCGTGCCCACGCGACTGAGCCGCATGTCGAATGCAGCCCCGCGCCCCTCAGCCGGCCACCACGCCGTTCGCTTCGCCTGTGGCCGTTCCCGTCGTCGCCGACCTCGGGATCGGGCGGTCGTTCTTCAATGCGTTCCAGACCAGCCGGGCCTTCGTCTTCTCGACCAGGACGCGGTTGCCGTTGTTCGGGTCGTAGCGGACCGGCATCGTGACCATCGTCATGTGTGCGGGGCTGATGCCCTTCAGGCCGCCCGCGAAGGACATCAGGGAGTTCACCGAGCCGAGGCCGGAGTCGGTGGTGACGGCCTTGGTGGAGGTGTCGGCGAGGTCGTAGAGCTTCTTCGGGCTGGTGAAGACCCCGATGTCCTTGACCTGCTTGACCAGGGCCTTGATGAACGCCTGCTGGAGCTGGATACGGCCGAGGTCGGAGCCGTCGCCGACGCCGTGCCGGGTGCGGACCAGGCCGAGCGCCTGCTGACCGTCGAGGCGGTGCGTGCCGGCCTTGAGGTTCAGATGGCTGTCGTGGTCGGTGATGTCCTTGGTCGTGGTGATCTGGACGCCGCCCAGCTCGTCGATGAGCTTCTGGAAGCCGGCGAAGTCGACCTCGAGGTAGTGGTCCATCCGGACGCGGGTGAGGGACTCGACCGTCTTGACGGCGCAGGGCGCACCGCCGGTTGAGTAGGCGGAGTTGAACATCACGCCCTGCGCGGCGTCGTGCGTGGTGCCCCGGGTGTCGGTGCAGGCGGGACGGTCGATGAGGGTGTCGCGCGGGATGGAGACCACACTGGCCTTCTTGTGGCCCTTGTACACGTGGATGATCATCGCCGTGTCGGAACGGGCGCTGCCGTCGTCCGAGCCGCCGCCGAGCTTCTTGTTGCTGCCGGAGCGGGTGTCGGAGCCGAGGACGAGGATGTTCTGCGAACCGTTGTCGGCCTTTTCCGGCCGGTCGGTGCCGAGCATCTGGTTGATGTCGATGCTCTTGATGTTGCCGTTGAGCTTGAAGTACACGTACCCGAGGCCGGTACCGCCCAGCACCACGATGCCCGCGGCGGTCCACGCCGCGATCAGGACGCCTCTGCGCCTGGCCCGGGGCTTGCGGCGGCGGCCCTTGGCTCGACGGCCCGGGCCGCTGCTGTTTCCGGGGGCCTCGGGTATGCCGGGACCCGGCGTGCTCTCGGCGGACATGTGCTCCTCAGCTCGTCTGGGATCCATGGTCGCCCCGAATGGTCAGACGGGGAAACTCGGGAAAGGGTTGCACAACGCCCCGTGACCGCAGCGGGCAAACACGGTCACTTTCCGTCACGACCAGAGCGTCTCGTACGACGCTCACCTGCATGTTTCCCCGACGGTCACCGAGCAGGCGCAAAGACGCACCTGTGGCACAGATCGCAGGCAAGACGAAGGGCCGCCCCTCATGAAGAGGGGCGGCCCTGTACGCCTTCACGCCCGAAGGGGCGCGGGGATCTGCGCTGCAAGCCACGGACGAGCCGCAGCCGACCGACGGCCTGGGGACGTCGGCTCACCCAGCGGAGCGACTAGTCGCCGTTGCCGGGCGTCGGCGTCGTCTTCTGGATCTGCATCAGGAACTCGCCGTTCGACTTCGTCTGCTTCATCTTGTCGAGGAGCAGCTCGATCGCCTGCTGCTGGTCCAGCGCGTGCAGCACGCGACGCAGCTTCCAGACGACCGCCAGCTCCTCGTTGCCGAGCAGGATCTCTTCCTTACGGGTGCCGGACGCGTCGACGTCCACCGCCGGGAAGATGCGCTTGTCGGCGAGCTTCCGGTCGAGCTTGAGCTCCATGTTGCCGGTGCCCTTGAACTCCTCGAAGATCACCTCGTCCATGCGGGACCCGGTGTCCACCAGGGCGGTGGCGAGGATGGTCAGCGAGCCGCCGTCCTCGATGTTGCGGGCCGCACCGAAGAAGCGCTTCGGCGGGTAGAGGGCCGTGGAGTCGACACCACCGGACAGGATGCGGCCGGAGGCCGGGGCGGCCAGGTTGTAGGCGCGGCCCAGACGGGTGATGGAGTCCAGCAGCACGACCACGTCGTGACCCAGCTCGACGAGGCGCTTGGCGCGCTCGATGGCCAGCTCGGCGACCGTGGTGTGGTCCTCGGCCGGGCGGTCGAAGGTCGAGGAGATGACCTCGCCCTTGACCGACCGCTGCATGTCGGTGACCTCTTCCGGACGCTCGTCGACGAGGACGACCATCAGGTGGCACTCGGGGTTGTTGTGCGTGATCGCGTTGGCGATCGCCTGCATGATCATGGTCTTGCCGGTCTTCGGCGGGGCCACGATCAGACCGCGCTGGCCCTTGCCGATCGGCGAGACCAGGTCGATGATCCGGGTGGTCAGCACGCCCGGGTCCGTCTCCAGACGGAGGCGGTCCTGCGGGTAGAGCGGCGTCAGCTTGTTGAACTCCGGGCGGCCGCGGCCGTGTTCGGGCGCCATGCCGTTGACGGAGTCCAGACGGACCAGCGCGTTGAACTTCTCGCGGCGCTCGCCCTCCTTCGGCTGGCGGACCGCGCCGGTGATGTGGTCACCCTTGCGCAGGCCGTTCTTGCGGACCTGGGCGAGGGAGACGTACACGTCGTTCGGGCCCGGCAGGTAGCCGGAGGTCCGGATGAAGGCGTAGTTGTCGAGGATGTCCAGGATGCCCGCGACCGGGATCAGGACGTCGTCCTCGTTGACCTGCGGCTCGGTGGCCATGTCGTCGCGGCCACGGCGGCCACGGCGGTCACGGTAGCGGCCGCGACGGCCACGGCGGCCGCCCTCGAAGTCGTCGTCGTCCTGCGGGCCGTTGTTGCGGTCCTGACGGTCCTGGCGGCCGCCGCCCTGCTGCTGGTTCTGCTGCTGACCGCGCTGGCCGCCCTGCTGGTCGTCGCCCTTGCGGCGGTCACCGCGGTCGCGGCCGTCACGGTCGCGGCCGTCGCGGCCGTCACGGTCGCGGCCCCGCTCACGGCGGTCGCGGCGGCGGCCCTCGCCACCGTCACCGTCCGACTTGGCGTCGCCCTGCGGCTGCTGCTGCGCCGGCGTCTCGGCCTTCGGCTCGCTCTTGGCCTCGGCGGCGACCGTCTCGGGGCTGCCGGCCTCGGCGGTGGCGCGGCGACGACGGCGCTCGCTCGGGGCGTCGTCGCTGGCGGGCTGGCCGGGGATCTCGATCTGCTGCTGGGCCACGGCCTTCTCGGCGGGGGCCTGCGCGGCCTTCTCCGCCTTCTTCTCGCCGTCCGCGCCGGCGTCGCCGGTGCGGGCCTTGGAGGTGGCGCGGCGCTTCGGCTTGCTCTCGGTGGCGGGCTCAGCGGCCTTGGGAGCGCTGCCGGAGGCCTGGGCCTCCTTGATGACCTCGATCAGCTGGCTCTTGCGCATCCGCGCGGTGCCCCTGATGCCGAGGCCGGAGGCGACCTGCTGCAGCTCGGCCAGCACCATGCCCTCGAGGCCGGTACCGCGGCGCCGCCGGGAGCCGGCACCGGAGGCAGGCGCGGAGGCGTCCGTGGCGGGCGCGGCAGCGGTCTCCTCGACACGTGCGCCCATCAGATCGGTGGTGTCGCTCACGAAGGGTCCTTCCCTGGAGCGGACGTCGGCCTGTCTGGCTCGGCGACCGGTTGTGCTGTCCGACTCCGGTCCTTGCTGTGTGGACGAAGCCGGGGCGGTGGTCCGCCAAAGCGGCGGAAGAAATTTCTGGTGATGGCGCTACCTCGAGCCGTGGCACCCGGTGTCACGTGGCGTGGTCGCACCGATTCCGGAGCGTGCCCATCGGCCCGCTCAGTGCCCGCATACGCCGTACTGCCCAGATACGACGTACGAAACACAGTGCGGCGTGGGGAGCTCCCGGAAGAATGTCTGTCCCCGACGGGGACACGAGGCACCTCGCCATGGTGGGGTCGGGTGCAGACTTGAGATTAACACTACCGGATCCAACAAACATTCCCCCTCTCTTAATCCGGCAAGCGTGTGTCAGGTCCCGAGCGGCAGCACGCTCGCGCCCCGCAGGTCCAGGCTCAGCCGGTTGGCCGCCCAGTCCGCGCCCGCCAGGGCTTCCACCTTGTCGGCGCCGGCCGCGTCGGAGAGCGCCATGACGGTGGGTCCGGCGCCGGAGATGACCGCCGGAATGCCGTCGGCGCGCAGCCGCTCCACCAGTGCCGCGCTCTCCGGCATGGCGGGGGCGCGGTACTCCTGGTGCAGCCGGTCCTCGGTGGCCGGCAGCAGCAGTTCGGGGCGCCGGGTGAGGGCCTCGACGAGCAGGGCGGCACGGCCGGCGTTGGTGGCGGCGTCGACATGCGGAACGGTGCGCGGGAGCAGACCGCGGGCGGTCTCCGTAAGTACCGGCTTTCCGGGCACGAAAACCACCGGAACGACGGAATCGGCGGGGTCCATCCTGATCGCCCGGGCGGCGCCGTTCTCCATCCAGGACAGGGTGAAGCCGCCGAGCAGGCAGGCCGCGACGTTGTCGGGGTGGCCCTCGATCTCGGTGGCCAGCTCCAGCAGCGCCGCGTCGTCGAGCTTGGACTCGCCGCCTATGGTCACGGCCCGGGCGGCGACGATGCCGGCGCAGATGGCGGCGGAGGAGGAGCCGAGGCCGCGGCCGTGCGGGATGCGGTTGGCGCAGACGATCTCCAGGCCGCGCGGCTGGCCGCCCAGGGAATCGAAGGCGGTGCGCAGGGAGCGGACGAGGAGGTGGCTCTCGTCGCGCGGCAGGGTCTCGCTGCCCTCCCCGGCGATGTCGATGTGCAGCCCGGAGTCGGCCACCCGGACGACGACGTCGTCGTAGAGCCCCAACGCGAGGCCGAGGGCGTCGAAGCCCGGGCCGAGGTTGGCGCTGGTGGCGGGGACGCGCACCCGGACGGCGGCGGCGCGGAACGCTGGACCGGCCATCGCTCGTTGACTCTCCTTGAGCTGCGTGATGGTCGAATGACTCTCGATATGTGCCGAGAACCCGGGGCCGCACGAGACGCGCGGCGCCGCGGCACATGCGGTGGGGGCATATGCGGCGGGCGGGTTCAGTACAGCCTATCGAAGGAAGGTTCTGTGGCGACATAGGGCGCACAGGAGGCGCACGATGCGTGTCGCGAGCCCCCTGTGCCCCGCCCGTGGGGAACTCCCCAGGTCGTCGCCAGCATGCGCCCGGACCTGGCTGAGCTCCGGGCGCATGCGGCGTTGCTTACGCGAGGCCGAGGCGCTCGGCGGCGGTGGCGGCGTCGACCGGGACGGTGACCGGCTGCGGAGCGCCGGCGACGGCCCAGTCGGGGTCCTTCAGGCCGTTGCCGGTGACGGTGCACACGATCTTCTGGCCCGGGTCCACCTTGCCCTGCTCGGCGGCCTTGAGCAGACCGGCGACGGAGGCCGCGGAGGCGGGCTCCACGAACACGCCCTCCTGCGACGCCAACAGGCGGTAGGCGCGCAGAATCTCACGGTCCGTCACCTCGTCGATGACACCGCCCGATTCGTCCCGCGCCGCCAGGGCGTACTGCCAGGAGGCCGGGTTGCCGATACGGATGGCCGTGGCGATGGTCGAGGGGTCCTTGACGACCTCGCCGCGCACGATGGGGGCGCTGCCGGAGGCCTGGAAGCCCCACATACGGGGCGTACGGGAGGCGATGCCGTCGGCGGCGTACTCCCGGTACCCCTTCCAGTACGCGGTGATGTTGCCCGCGTTGCCCACCGGCAGGACGTGGATGTCGGGCGCGTCGCCCAGCATGTCCACGATCTCGAAGGCGGCGGTCTTCTGACCCTCGATCCGCACCGGATTGACCGAATTGACCAGCGCCACCGGGTAGTTGTCGCTCAGCGCGCGAGCCAGCGTGAGGCAGTCGTCGAAGTTGCCGTCGACCTGGAGGATCTTCGCGCCGTGCACGAGGGCCTGGCCCATCTTGCCCAGCGCGATCTTGCCCTGGGGCACGAGCACGGCGGACACCATGCCCGCGCGCACGGCGTAGGCGGCGGCCGAGGCGGAGGTGTTGCCGGTGGAGGCGCAGATGACCGCCTTCGCCCCCTCCTCCTTCGCCCGGGAGATGGCCATGGTCATGCCGCGGTCCTTGAAGGACCCGGTCGGGTTCGCGCCCTCGACCTTGAGGTGGACCTCGCAGCCCGTGCGCTCGGAGAGCACCTGCGCGGGCACGAGCGGCGTGCCGCCCTCGCGGAGCGTCACGACCGGCGTGGTGTCGGATACCGGCAGCCGGTCCCGGTACTCCTCGATGATTCCGCGCCACTGGTGGGTCATTGCTGGTTACTCTCCTTCAACCCGCATGATGCTGGCGACACCCCGCACGGTGTCGAGCTTGCGCAACGCCTCGACGGTCCCGTTCAGGGCGGCGTCGGACGCGCGGTGGGTGACGACGACGAGAGAGGCCTCGCCGTCCTTGCCCTGCTGGCGCACGGTGTCGATCGACACCCCGTGCTCGGCGAAGACGGTCGCGACCTGGGCGAGCACGCCCGGTTTGTCCGCCACGTCGAGGCTGATGTGGTAGCGCGTGACGACGTCGCCCATGGGCGACACCGGCAGGGCGGCATACGCCGACTCGCCGGGCCCGGTGGACCCGCTGAGCCGGTTGCGGCAGACGGCGACGAGGTCGCCGAGCACGGCCGAAGCGGTCGGCGAACCGCCCGCGCCGGGACCGTAGAACATCAGCTGACCGGCGGCGTCGGACTCGACGAACACGGCGTTGTACGCGCCGCGCACGGAGGCGAGCGGGTGGGTCAGCGGAATCATCGCGGGGTGCACGCGCGCGGTGACGGACTGTCCGTCGGCGGCCCGCTCGCAGATGGCGAGGAGCTTGATGGTGCAGCCCATCTCCCGGGCGGAGGCGAAGTCGGCGGCGGTGACCTCGGTCATGCCCTCGCGGTAGACGTCGTCGAGGCGCACGCGTGTGTGGAAGGCGATCCCGGCGAGGATGGCTGCCTTCGCGGCGGCGTCGAAGCCCTCGACGTCGGCGGTCGGGTCGGCTTCCGCGTACCCGAGGGCAGTGGCCTCGTCGAGGGCCTCCTGATAACCGGCGCCCGTGGAGTCCATCTTGTCGAGGATGAAGTTGGTCGTGCCGTTGACGATGCCGAGCACGCGGTTGACCTTGTCGCCGGCGAGGGACTCGCGCAGCGGCCGGATCAGCGGGATGGCGCCGGCGACGGCGGCCTCGTAGTAGAGGTCCCGGCCGTGCTCCTCGGCGACGGCGTGCAGGGCGGCCCCGTCCTGGGCGAGCAGGGCCTTGTTGGCGGAGACGACGGAGGCGCCGTGCTCGAAGGCGGTGGTGATGAGGGACCGGGCCGGCTCGATCCCGCCGATGACCTCCACCACGACGTCGATGTCCCCGCGTTTGACGAGGGCGGTGGCGTCGGTGGTGACGAGGGCCGGGTCGATGCCCTCACGGACCTTGCTCGGGCGCCGTACGGCGACTCCGGCGAGCTCGATCGGGGCACCGATCCGGGCGGCGAGGTCGTCGGCGTGCGTCGTCATGATGCGCGCCACCTCTGAGCCGACCACTCCACAGCCCAGCAGCGCCACCTTCAGCGGACGCGTACGCATCATCCGACCTCGTTTCCTCATACCGTCTACGGTTCGACCAGTCTCACTCACCGGACGGAATTTTCTGCCCTTGGTCCGAATTGTGAGACGTTTATTTCATTTCGGGCGGCGCGGAAGCCGGAAGATCTTCCGCCGTCGCCCGGAGTTGCCCCGTCCGTCATCCGACGTCCAGCCGGAGCAGGTCCTCCTCCGTCTCCCGCCGGACGATCACCCGGGCCTCGCCGTCCTTCACGGCGACGACCGGCGGGCGGAGCACATGGTTGTAGTTGCTGGCCATCGACCGGCAGTACGCCCCGGTCGCCGGTACGGCGATGAGGTCGCCCGGCGCCAGGTCGGCCGGCAGGAACGCGTCCCGCACCACGATGTCACCGCTCTCACAGTGCTTGCCGACGACCCGGGCGAGCATCGGCTCGGCGTCGGAGGCACGGGAGACGAGGGCGACGCTGTATTCGGCGTCGTACAGCGCGGTGCGGATGTTGTCGGACATGCCGCCGTCGACGGAGACGTAGGTGCGCAGCCCGTCGAGCGGCTTGACGGTGCCGACCTCGTACAGCGTGAAGGCGGTGGGCCCGACGATGGCGCGCCCGGGCTCGACGGAGATGCGGGGAGTCCGCAGCCGCGCCGCCTCGCACTCCCGGGTGACGATCTCGGTGAGCGCCTTGGCGATCTCGTGCGGCTCGCGGGGGTCGTCGTCGCTGGTGTACGCGATCCCGAGCCCGCCCCCCAAGTCGATCTCGGGCAGCTCGACCCCGTGCTCGTCGCGAATGTCCTTCAGCAGCCCGACCACCCGGTGGGCGGCGACCTCGAAGCCGGACATGTCGAAGATCTGCGACCCGATGTGCGAGTGGATCCCGATCAGCTCGAGCCCGTCGAGCTGCAGGGCCCGCCGCACGGCTTCGGCGGCCTGCCCGCCGGCCAGCGGAATCCCGAACTTCTGGTCCTCGTGGGCGGTGGCGATGAACTCGTGGGTGTGCGCCTCGACACCGACGGTGATGCGGATCTGCACCCGCTGCCGGACGCCGAGTTCCTGCGCGATGTGGGCGACCCGCACGATCTCCTGGAAGGAGTCGAGCACGATCCGCCCGACCCCGGCGGTGACGGCCCGGCGGATCTCCTCGCCGGACTTGTTGTTGCCGTGGAAGGCGATGCGCTCGGCGGGCATCCCGGCGGACAGCGCGGTGGCCAGCTCCCCGCCGGAACACACGTCCAGATTGAGCCCTTCCTCGTGCAGCCAGCGCACGACGGCCCGGGACAGGAACGCCTTGCCCGCGTAGAAGACGTCGGCGTCGGCCCCGAAGGCGGTGCGCCAGGCACGCGCACGGGCCCGGAAGTCGCTCTCGTCGAGGATGTAGGCGGGGGTGCCGTGGGTCTCGGCGAGCGTCTTGACGTCGATCCCGCCGACGGTGAGCACGCCGTCCTCGCCGCGGCCGACGGTCTCGGCCCACACCTTGGGGTCGAGCGCGTTGAGGTCGGCGGGCGGGGCGGAGTAGTGCCCCTCGGGAAGAACGTCGGCGTGACGGGGCCCGGCGGGATGTGCGGAACGGCTCATGTCTGGGTCTCTTTTTGGCTCAGAGGTGGTCGGGTGCGTCGATGCCGAGCAGGGACAGGCCGCCGGCCAGCACCGTCCCGGCGGCTTCGGCGAGCGCGAGCCGGGCACGGTGGGCGGCCGAGGGTTTCTCCTCGCCACGCGGCAGCACACCGGGCAGCAGCGCGAGGGTGGCATCGGCGACGGTGACGAGATGCCGGGCGAGCCGGTCGGGGCCGCGGTGGGTGACGGCGGCGGCGAGGATCCGGGGGTGGTCGGCCAGGGCGGCGAGGAGGTGGTTGTACGCGGTGGCTTGGATGGGCCCGTCGACGTGGTGGTGGCCGTCGACGCGGCCGGACCCGTCGGCGTGGCGGTGGCCGTCGGCCCGGTGGTGGCCGTCGACGGAGCCCGGCTCGGGGCCGAACCCGAGATCGGCGGCGTTGCGGTGCAGGGCCCGGGTGCGGGCGTGGGCGTAGCGGACGCGGAAGAGGGGGTTGGACTCCCGCTGGACAAGATGATCGGCGGTGATCCGGGGCCGGTCGTGCGGGGCGGGATGGAGCAGCGCCCAGCGGGCGGCGTCGGGGCCGAGGGGGGTGGGGTCCTCGGGGGCGGGGAGGGGACGCAGATTCACTTCCTGTGCTTCCGCGTGGGCGATCTCGACGCGCGCGCCTTGGGTGGCGGCGATCCGCGCGAGGGCGTCGGCGACGACCTCGGCACGGATCTCGTACGGGACGCGGAGCGTGAGGGTGTGCCCGGCGAGGGCGTCGGTGTGCCCGTACGCGAGCCCTTCGTCGAGGATCCGCCGGACGAGCTGCGTGCTGCTGGTCCCCTCGAGGGTGATGTTGAGGAACCCGGGCCCGGTGATCTCGACGCGGGTGACGCCGTCGGCGTGGGCGAGATGCCCCTGCAGGACTTCGGCGACGTCACGCGGAGGCCGTCCGGCGGGGCGGGCGAGCTGCAGGGCGATGTTGGTGGCGTAGTCCCCGCACCCTCCCGGCCCCGGCACGGTGACCAGGGCCCGCTCGGGCACGCTCACGTCCAGCTCCCCCACGTCGACAGCACGACGCACCGCGCGCAGCACGGTACGGGAGAGCTCGACGGGGGTCACGGGACAAGCGTAGGGGAGGAGGGGGGTGGGTAGGCGAGCCGGTTTCGGGGGGTCCCGGGATGTGGGACGGCGGGGTTTGCCTTGAGGCGGGCGGGTGGGGGCTGGGGGCCTTGCCTTCAGGCGGGCGGGGGGGGCTGGGGGCGCGCGCCGTTGGTGTCATTGGGGGCGTGGGGCGTGCGACGCCGGTGCCGCCGGTGCCGCTGGGTGGGCGCGCTGCCCCGGTTATCGGGGGTGCGCCGGCGGTCTGCCGGGGCCGTGCGCTCGGGTGGTGTGGTCAGTGACCGGCGTGCTCGGTGGTGTCGTCGGCGGTGTCGTCGGCGGTCGGATCACCCTCGATGTCGCCGGACAGGACGGCGGTGTCTCCGGACAGGACGTCGGCGTCTGCGGAGACGACGGAGCCGAGCTCCCCCGCTCCCCCACCGCGGACGCCCTCACGCCCACTTTCGCGCCCGCGCTCGATCAACTCCCGGACGACCCGGACGAGTTCGTGCGGCTCGAAGGGCTTGGCGAGGAACACGTCGGCACCGGCGTCGAGGCCGGCATCGACCTCGTACTCCGGACAGGCGCTGACAATGGCGACGGGCAGATCCCGGGTGCGGGGGTCGGCACGCAGCCGGGCGACGGTCCGGAGCCCGTCCAGCCGGGGCATGACGACGTCGAGGGTCACAAGATCCGGCTGCACCTGATGCACGACATCCAGACACTCGGCACCATCGGCCGCGGTCACGACCTCGAGACCCTCCAGCTCGAGGTTGACCCTGATCAGTTGCCGGATGACCTTGTTGTCGTCCACCACAAGGACCCGGCCCGACGCGCCAGACACAACTCGAGAGTAGGTCCGGACCGGCCACCGCGTCCGGGTTTTGGTGACTTCCACCCCGTGCGAGGGATGTGAGCCCAGAAGCTGCCACCCGGCCCGACGGAAGATCGACACGGCCACCGAAACCCGTTCATGACCACCCCATCGGAGCTGGTAGTGTTCTACCCGTCACCGCGACCGAGCGGACGACGCGCCCCCGTAGCTCAGGGGATAGAGCAACGGCCTCCGGAGCCGTGTGCGCAGGTTCGAATCCTGCCGGGGGCACACTGTGCAAGTGTGTCCAAGACCCCGTCACCAGCGGAAACGCTGAGGCCGGGGTCTTCGCGTATGTGCAGGCGTGCGCCGCCCGGAGCGGCCGTATGTCAGGGTCTGTGGACGAGGCGTGGACGGGATCTTGGGACATCGTCGCAGGTGAGGTCTCGAAAAAGGCGAAGCCCGCACCGACGCCAGGCGCCCCCGCCCAGCACGGAACCGTCACGCCGCAGGGGCTACCGACAGCCGACCAGGAGGACTGCCGGCACCTCACCGCGGCCGCCAACTTAGGCCTGAGCCCAGGCCTGACGATGACGAGCAACGCTGTACACCTGCTCCACCTGGTCGGCCGTGAGGACGCCTGAGAGCGGACCGAGGGCCGACACCTGGCGCTCCTGGTACACCCGGACATCGAGCTGCGTAGCGACCACCTTCAGCTGGGTGACGCCGACGAAGACGAGCACCGGCTCCACCCGTACCGGGAAGTCGCAATAGCGCTCAAGCACTCGGGTGACCCGCTTGGCCTCCGCCCGGCTCTTGCGTGCGTAGGGAGCCGGTTTCCCGTGATCAACTTTCACGGAATCGTCCCCGACCCATACGACCCTCTTGTGGTGGTGCTTCGTATTGATGCTGAACACTCCGCCAGGCCCGATCAGTAAGTGATCGATATCCACTTTGTTGGCCAGTGGGACGGAGTGCAGGACGCACCAGCCGTGGCGCCCCAAGCGGTTCAGCTCGGCGCCCACTCGACGCTCCCCCGCCAATCCCTTTCGCCAGGAGTCCCACTCCGTGGGCCGCCGCAAAAGCCGTGAGACGACTCGCTCCATCAGCCCCGGTCCGGATTCGGCGAGCAGATCACGCAAGGACTGCCCGGGAGTATTGACGGCCAGGTCATCGGCCGGCGTCAGAGGCGGCAGCATCGGACGCGCCTGAGCATCCGGCGCCCTGTCTGGCGGGACAGGCCCAGTGAGGTTCTGTAAGTGTTTGGTGAGCACGGTGATCAAGTCGTCGCGGTATTCGACCCGCAAGACCGTGATGTCCCCCGTCGTGACGTCCGCCCAACCGACGGCGGTGCCATCAGGGAGGTTGGCGTACAGACGATCATGCCCGTATCGCTTCCAGCGCGTGACGTGCAGCTCCACAAGGCCCCCTGTGCTCCGGCATTGACGTTGCCGACATGCCAGCAGCAAGCGAGATGAGGCCACAAGAGCGCAGGGCAGGCCGCACGTCTCAGCTTGCCCGTTACGAAGCGAAGCCTCGGCGCGGGTAAGACCGAAACGAGGGAGGCCCCAGGCGGCATGCCTGAGGCCTCAGTGACGGTGCAGGTTGTCTCACTCGTACTCGCGGAGCAAGTCCTCGATACGCCGGTTGGCGACGTCCTGCCGTCCGTCGAGGCACTTCGCGTAGCGGGTCAGCAGGACCTCAACGCTGTTGCCGGCGCGCTCGGCCACCTCGGTCGGGTCGACACCCGCGTTGAGCCACGTCGACAGCGCCGAGTGCCGAAGGTCGTACGGCCTACTCGCGAGCGGCGAGGCCGCGACAGCCGGCGGAAGCGCCAGGAGCCGAGCCTCCTGCCACACGCGGTAGTAGGTCGAGGATGGGACGACCGAGCCCTTCTCGCTGAAGAAGAGTCGCCCGTCCTCCGCCGTGCCGAACGTGGTCAGGTGCTCGCGCAGCACGGCGACGAGCTGGGGCGGGATGGGCACACGCCGAACGTCCTCGGTCGGTCGATTCTTGAGCCCGCGGTCGTCGTGGGTCTCCCCCGAGTCCGTCCACTGCTTGCCGACCGAAGGACGGGTCCGGTGGAGCAGCGCCGATCCCCAGCCTTGCTCAGGGAGGACAAGGTCAGTCTCGACCAGGCCGACCGCCTCAGCGGGCCGGAGGCCACCGAAGTACATCGCCGCGAACAGCCCAACGAGACGCCGGCCGCGAGCACGCCGGTAGCCGCCCACGTAGGACACCGCCGCCAGGAGATTGCGGGCCTGTTCCGGGTTGGCGACAACGCGCGGATCGACCTGGTTCGAGACCTTGGGCTTCTGCCAGCGAACCGCCGTGATCGGGTTCTCCCGCAGCTCCCCCAGGTCGACCGCGTAGTTCGCGGCGTTGACGAGGGTCCGCCGCTTCCGCCGCACGGTCTCAGCGGCTGCCGCGGTGCCGTCGAGCTTGAGCTTCAACCCGTCGAGCACCGCGCGGGCCGTTGCCGGTTCAGCGAGGTCCGCGAGCGGCCGGGAAGCCTTCGCCACCCAGTGCAGAACGTTCCGGACGTTGTCCGGGACTTCCCGGTCGTCGGGCCCTGGCAGCACGAAGGCCCAGTTGCGTAAGGCCTTGCGGATCTCCTCGTCGGACGGTCGCCCTGCGCGCTCCGCCAGCAGTTCCATGGTCACGCTGGTCAGAGATTCGTTGATGCCGTCTCGCGTATTGGGTGCAGCGTGCGGCCACTTCATTGCGAGATATCTGAGGGCGAAGTCGTACCAGGACAATGGCGACTTCTTCTCTTCCATCGATGCCGGAAGACCGGTCTCCGTGTCGAACTCTTCGCCGCCCCGCATGGCACTCATGAGCTTCGCTCGGTAGTGATCAGCGAGCGCCTTGGTGCGGAACGAGTCAGAGAAGACGTTGCCCGCGACGGACCAGCGGACGCCGTACGAGGGCGTCTTGGTGTCCCGCTTGCGTACGCCCCAGACCTTGACATCGAGAGACTTCACGCCGCCTCCTCCAACTGTCGGAGCCACGAGGTGAAATCGCTTCGCCAGACCCGAAGCTCACCGTTGGGGAGCTTGAATGCGGCCGGCCCCTGCCCCAGCTCACGCCAGCGGTAGAACGTCCGGCGAGAAACGCCGCCCAGCTCGTCCAGGACTTGGCGAACAGTCATCAGTTCGTCGCGGCGGGCGTCCATGTCGGCTCTCCTTCCGTTCCGGGGGCGGATTCGAGGGATGCGGCAAGCCAGGCTTCGGCGCGGGACAGGCCGGTGCCGGCGAAGACCCAGTGGGCGAGGACGAGCGTGGTTTCGCCGAACTGCGGGACGGGTGGAGCCGCTTGGGCCCGGCGCCAGTCGGCGCGCGCGTCGCGGAGGGCGCCAAGGGTGGTGGAGTAGCGGCGGGACTTGGTGGAGAAGTGGCCGCGGAAGCCGAGCATGTGGGCCCAGGCTCGCAGGCGGAGGTCTGCCAGCTCTGGGCGGGTGCCCAAGGCCCAGGCGGTGCAGATCATGCGCCGGGCGTGTTCGGTGATCCGCGCTTGGGCCAGCTCGGCGAGGAACCTGATCGGCCGGTCCAGGGTGCCGGTCGCTGTCTCTGCTCCTTTGGTGGCGTACTTGGCTATGTACGCCGCCACGGCCCGCTCGGTCAGCTCCTGGCCGCCGTCGAAGTCGGCGGAGCGGATCGTCCGGACATCGAGCTGTCGGCCGAAGACGAAGGTGTGAGCCCGTTCGTCGATCATCGGTCCGTCGACTCGCGCGGTGGTGGCAGCGGCTCGGATGGCGTCGGTCAGCAGCTCGGCCGTGGCCCAGGCGGGAGGAACGGAGTCGTCGCCTTCCGGGCCGTCGAGGCGAATCACTGCATGGAAGTGGACGGCGCCCCGCTTCTGGTATTCGGCCACCTTCGCGAAGGAGATCCGAGCATGGTGCCGGAAGGCCCGCTGAGTGAGGCCGGCCCGCTTCGCGACCTCACGGCGGAGATAGATCGAGAACCGCCGCCACAGCGCCCCCGCGTGGGCGTTCCACAGCACGGCAGCTTCGTAGTCGTAGGACTCCGGGTCGAGGGGTGTCCCCAGAACGGGGTCACCTTCCTCATGTCGGACGCCGCAGCGGCAGGCGCGGCCGCCGGAGGGGCGGTTGTGGACCGGGCCGAAGCTGGGGGCGGTGAAGGTGGCGAAGACGCGCGGGTGGGTGGCGACCCGTTCGGGTGTGCCTTTGCCGCCGCGGAGGCCTGCGGTGATCAGGTGATAGGTGTCGCGGCGGTAGGTCTCGGCGCAGGCCGCGCAACGGGTGGCGCGGCGGTTGTTGCAGCGGACGAGGAGTTGGCCGGCGGGCAGGGCCGTCGAGTCCAGGTGGTGCAGGACGCGGCCGATCTCGCCGGTCGTCCGGTCCACCGCGTATTCGGTGCGGTGGCCGTCGAGGCGGACGGGGCGGGTGCAACCGCCCAGGCCGGACAGTTGGCGGGCCAGCTCGGGCATGGTGCCCAGCGAGGCCAGCATGGAGAGTTCCGCCAGCGGGGGCGGAGTCTGCCGGGTAATGATGGGAGTTCCTTTCGGCTGTTGCGCGGTTGGGAGGGACGGCCCCGGGGCGGCGGGATGCTTGGCGGCGTTTGCCGCCCCGGCGGCCGGTCAGCGCTTATGCGCGCTGCTGAGGAGGGAGCGCAGGACCACGGCGGCGATGGCCACGGACACGGCCGAGACGGCGAGGGCCGCCAGGAGCGCGGTGAGCACGATCCCGACGACGACCACGGCGGCGACCGCGCCGACACCGACGCCCACGTACGGGGCGAGCGGGCGGCCGGCCGAGGAGGCCGGAGTCTGTGCCTGCTGAGGCGTGACGGTTGTCGTCGGCGGAGTAGGGATGTCGGGCAGCTTGGGGCGGAGCACGGTGGGCCTCCTTGTCACTCGTGGGTGCCGTTGACGACGCCGACCCCGGAACGGGTGCCGGATTCGATGGCGGGGGCGAGGAAGGTGTGCGAGAGCCAGAAGCCGAACAACGCGATCACGACGGCGACCCAAAGCCGGACACCCAGGAACTTGATCGCGGCCCAGGCGATGACGCCCAAGACGAAGACGAGCGGCAGCGAGACGGTCACGGGAGCTCCCTCAGCGAACGGCGCAGCGGTGGGTGCGGGCGGCCAGCTCAGCGGCGGCGCGGCTGTCGTAGTCCGTGGCGAAGCCGCAGCGCGGAGCCGTGCAGGCGGCGGTGTGCTTCTCGCGGCCCCGGCCGTCGTAGTAGGTGGCGACCTGGACGGGGCCGATGCGGGCGACGTTGCGGAAGCGGCGGTTGGCGGTCATCAGCGGGTCTCCTTCGGGTCGTCGCCGGTGAAGTCGGTGGCGTGCTCGGCCAGCCAGCGCAAGATCTCGTCGCCCTCATAGCTGTCGGCGGCGAGGATCACGGGTTCGGCGATGAGCACGGCTTCGGTGAGGCGGTTCTGTCGGGTCAGCTCGGCGGCGCGTTGCAGCGCGCGGAGCGTGGACGGGCGCACGGTGGAGAGTCCTCCGAGGTCAGGTGAGTTGGGCGGCGATCGCTTCGGCGAGCGGCAGTGGGACGCCGAGCCGGGCGCGAAGGGTCGATGTGTCGATGGGCGTTCCGGTCCGGGCGCGGTGTTCGTCGGCGACCTTGCGCGCGAGCGTGACGAGCGCCGGCGGAACCGGGGTCGTGGAGGGCGGAGGCGTTTTCTGCTCCGCAGCGGGCAATTCGGGTGCTGGGGAAGGGGCTTCGGGCGCCGTGGACCCCGGGGCCGACTCGCGCTCCGTCGTTGGGGCGTCCGCGGTTGCTCCGTGGGCGAGCAGCGTCCCGCCGAGGAAGGCGACCGCGGGCCATCCGGCGACGAGGATGCGCAGCCAGTCCGGTACGGCGCTCAGATCGAGGAGCCCAGCCGTGGCGACGTTGGCGCCGAGCGAGGCGGTCAGGGCGACGAGGAACCAGCACCACCCGGCCGCTTTCGCCCCGCCGGAGCGGAGCCGCCGCCAGGCCGCCACCAGCAGCAGGTCCACGGAGACCGGGTAGGCCCATGCCTTCCATCCGTGCTGTCCGGCAGCCGAGGCCAGGTCGTGCAGGTGGGCGAAGGACAGCGCGGCGGCGATCACCGCTTGGACGAGTACGGCGTCGAGACGGACGGGCAGCGCACGCACGGCGCGGTTCCTTCCTGTTCCAGGCGTGGCGGGGGTAGGGACGTGGCACGGGACGGCCGTGCCGGCCGTGGGCGGGGTGCGCTTACTCGGTGACTGGGCGAGCCGTGGCCACGGGCCCGGACGCCTCCACCTGCAGCGGCGGGACGTACGGCCGGAAGGCGTCGAGCGCGGGTACGTCGGGGGCGAGGTGAGCCGTCGCGCGGCAGGTGGCCGCAGCGTCGGCGAGGGAGAGGTAGGGGGTACGGATGCGGGACCAGCCGCCGGAGGTGTCACCGACGACGGCCAGGCCGGGCAGCTCGGGGGCGATGGCGCAGGCCGCGAGGACGGCCTCAGGGGCGATGTCGCCGAGCGCCATCTTGGCCGAGGCCTCGTCGTTCACGCGGTGGCATACGCGACCGGTGAGCTGAGCGCGGAGCATAGTCGCGCCCTTGCCCAGCTCAGCGCCGAAGCGCTGCCCGCAGACTTCCAGGTAGATGCCGGCCGCCCGGCCGAGTTGGGCGAGACGGATGAGCTGGGTGACCATCTCGTCCCGCCGTTCCTCCTCCTTCCGCGTGGCCACGAGGAAGAGTTCGGCCACCTCGTCGATGAACAGCACGATCGGGGCCGGGCGTTCGTCCTCCGGCAGTCCCCAGATGTCCGAGGTGATCAGCTCTTCCGGAGTGCCGGGCGCGATGCCCTGCCGGGCCTTGATCAGGTCGTATCGGTCCTCCATTTCCTTCACGAGCGCGGGAAGCAGCTCGGCAGCCTTGTCCGGGTCGGTCGCCAGGGCGGAAAGCCGCGGCGCGAAGGGCGCCAGCTCGACCCCGCGCTTGCAGTCGATACCGACCAGGACCACCGGCTGAGCAGCGAGCCCGGTCAGCAGATTCCGCAGGTACATGGACTTGCCCGAGAGCGTGGCGCCGAGCACCAGCCCGTGCGGCACGGCCCGGTAGTCCCGTACGAACGCGGTCGCGTCCTCCCGTAACGCCACCGGAACCCGAAGCGGGCCGCTGTCGAGGCGACGAGGCATTCGTACCTTCCGCAGCACATCGAAGCCGACGAGCCGCAGTTCGACGACGCCCGGCTTGATGTCCCTCACGTGGACGGCGTGGACACCCCAGGCGTGCCGGAGACGTTCGGCCGAGGCCGCCACGTCCGCCGGCTCCTGGCCCGGGGCCAGCCGCAGGTGCATGCGCAGGCCCGTCGTGGTGGGCCGGATGATGCCCCGACGAGGAGGTACCGGTCGGATCTCACGGCGGGTGGTTGCCCGGACAGCCAGCGCCCGCCACCGGGCCGGCGGCACGGTCAGGCCGCAGGCGTCCATGGTCGAGGAGTACGAGGCCAGCAGCCGGGCCACCGAGAACGGCAGCCCGACCGTGGACCAGTACGCCGCCGGACAGGCGTGCCGGGCGTACGCTGCACCGCCTATCGCAGCGAGCGGACCGCCCAGCTCAGCCAACGTCACCAGGTCCGTCACGGCGATCAGCCCGCCTGAGCCATCGGGAAGGCCCCCGGAGCAACGGCGGTCGCCCGGTAGGCGATGCCGTGCCGCTCCTGACCGTTGAAGACGCTCTGCCACGGCCGTGCCACCAGACCCGGCAGCGAGACCGGAGCACCGACCGTCAGGCCCTCGGTCACTCCACTCTCCGGGACGGTGACCTGGATCAGCGACGACTCGCCCTCGTCGATGTAGACGACGCCGACGGTCATCAGCGCCTCACCGGTCACCGCATCCTTGGCGATCTCGCCGGTCTGCCGGTCCCGCACCTTCGCCGCCGGCGCTTCGGTGAGCAGGATCGTGGCGGTTGAGGCGTCAACGCGGATCACACGCACAGGGATTGCTCCTTCTGAGAGGTGATCAACCTGCCAACCTGACAAGTTGACTTAGCAAGTTCGAAGCTAGGGATGCCAGGTTGACTTGTCAAGTTGCTAATCGGGGATTTTTGCCCAGAGGGCGGCATCAGCTCAGGCGGTAGGTGTCCTCAAGCTCCTGCCGGTCAGCCGGGAGGAGCACGTCAGAGACCTGCAAGGCCCGGCCGGAGGCGTCACAGGCGACGACCAGGACACTCAACACGGGAACGCCGTCCGGCAGATCCAGCAGCTCGGCCTCACGCGCTTCGGGCAGCCGAGCGGAGACCCGCTCGGTCACATGGTCGAAGCGGACTTTTTTCCGCGCTTCGAGGTGTTCGCGGGTACTCCCGTTCAAAGGTTTGTCGGCCCTCAGCTCAGTACCCTCGGCCAGGCCGGCGGGGAAGTACGACGAGACCAACTCGACAGCTTCGCCGTCCTCTTCGACCAGGAAGCGGCGCAGGAGGACTTCGGCCTTCTTCGGCAAGCCGAGCGCTGAGGCGACCCGAGCCGGAACAGGCACGTGCCTGACGTCGATCAGACGGCCCGCACCCTGCGACTCGTCGCGCTCCAGCGCCTCTCGCCCCCGCCGGTCCTTCTGTTCGACGACTTCTGGGCGGCCCCGGACGATCGTGCCGTATCCCTGCCGCGACTCGAGCCAGCCATCCCGCTTCAGCAGCTCCAACGCTCGCACGACAGTCGGCCGGGACATACCGAAGGCTTGCACCAGCTGGTTCTCGCTCGGCACACGACTGCCCGGCGCATACGTGCCGTCCTCGATGCGGCGCTGGAGCGTCTGCGCGAGGCGCACGTACTTCGGTGGCTCCACTTCATACGCCATGAACGCCGCCCGTCGGGATTGGCCAAGTCAACTGGTCAACCAGACTAACGACAGTTTCAAGTCCGCAGTAGGAGGGGTGGGCTATCCAGTCACGCCGGCCAGGCATCAGCCACCACGAAGGAGACGACCGTTCCGCCGAAGTGGCTGGGCCCAGAGTGCCAGGAGTCGGCGATGGAGTCGACCAGAAGCAGCCCCCGTCCGTGCGCGTCATTGGCTTCCGGGTGCCGCAGTCGCACGTTCGCCGGAAAACCCGGGTTGTGCACCTCGATGCGGAGCGAGGTGGCCTCGCGGAACCACTCGACACGCACCAGCCAGGGCTCATCCGACTTCCCGTAGCAGATGGCGTTGGTCACCAGCTCCGAGATCAACAGCGCGCAGTCGTCGATCGAGCACGCTGGGTTGTAGGGAGCGATGAACTTCCGGAACCAGCGTCGCGCGCGGGGTACGGACTCCGGCTCGGGATGCAGAGTCATCGCTCCGAGCCGCGGTGCGTCCTCGCAGGGGTAACGGTCGATCGTGTAGGCCATGCGTGCTCACTCCTTGCCGCTGCCGTCGCAGTCGAGGCAGCGCCGCTTCGACGTGGCACGGCTGCGGTCATTGGCCGTGGAGAGCGCCAGCGCCGTTCGGGAGCCGACGCGCTTCCACCCACGCCCCCGACACCCCCGGCAAGCTAACCGCGTCTCATGCACCGGCCGCCGACTCGTCACGTCGCGCCCCCTTCCCATCCAAGTGGCCTTAGCCACTTTGTGGATAGTGGCATTAGCCACTTCGGCAGTGCAAGCGGTTCGCCGGAACTGGCGAGTCGTCAGGTGAGGGGGTAGCCCTGCTCGAACGCCCAGCGGTGAGGCGGGTAGGTGGCTTCGGCGAACTCCAGAGGCCGGTCCTGGAGGTCGAAGACGACGTGATGGACGATGAGGACCGCGGACCCAGGCTCCAACCGCAGGTCAGCCGCTTCCTCGCCCGTGGCAGCCCGAGCACACATGCGGTCTTCCGCATAGCTGCCTTGGCGCCCCGTCATCTCCTCGACGTACATGAGCGTCCCTTGCTGGATACGATCGGGCTCCAGGAGCTTGGGCGCGCGCTGACCGACCTCCGGGGCGAACCACGAGGTGGACAGGGTGATCGGGCCGTCCTGATTGTTCGT
The DNA here is from genome assembly GCF_043088925.1 of Streptomyces sp. NPDC014006. Taxonomy (NCBI): domain Bacteria; kingdom Bacillati; phylum Actinomycetota; class Actinomycetes; order Kitasatosporales; family Streptomycetaceae; genus Streptomyces; species Streptomyces sp. NPDC014006. Next base: position 169,811 of record NZ_JBICAJ010000006.1, read on the forward strand.
CACGCGCCGGCGGTGCACGGCTCGACGATTCTTCACCAGGCCCAAAGCCTCAGCGACGTGGTCCGGAGCCTCCAGCCAGCCGGCCGAGGTGATCACCGCATACTCCCCGGGCGTGTAGATCTTTCCGGTCTGCCGGGCACGCCCGTACAACTCGCGTGCGCGCCGATTCACTTCAAGGCTGCGCACGTACGTCCCCGAGCCCTGACGCTTCTCGACCAGGCCCTGATGGCTCAGCGCCTCCAGTGACCGCGCGGCCGTGGGCCGGGACACCTTCCAGTCCGCGGCGAGTTGCCGTTCCGAGGGAACCTCGTCCCCCGGCCGCAGGTCACCCCGAAGGATCTGGTCACGGATGTAGTGGGCGATCTGGAGATACTTCGGTTGAGCCTCTTCGATCTGCGGCATCTCCCCTCCCTTCCTTGTTCCAAGTGGCTATGGCCTTTGGCCACTATAGGGTGAGTGGCCAACCTGTGAACCCGTAGTCTGAAGGCATGACGCGGTTGATCGTCGCAGCAGGAGGAGGGGGCGACGCAGTCGCCGCCGCAATGCTTCACGCCGCCCTCTGCGGCGACGAGGACCAGGCGGTGATCCTCACCTACTCCTGGGACCGCCTCCTGATCGACCCGCTCCCGGGGCCGCGGCGACCCGCCGACTTCACCGGCCTGGAACGCCTCACCCCAGCCGTCTGGACAGTGCCGGCGCAGGCCTGCCCGATCGCACCCGCAGGCTCCACACTCCCCCGACTTGCGGCAGAGCTCCCTCACACCTTCGCGCTGCTCGACCCCCACCAAGGAGCAGAAGGCCTCACCCACCAACTCGAAGAGCTCGTAAGCCACCTGGAGCCCGAGTCGATCGACCTCCTGGACGTGGGGGGAGACATCCTCGCGCGAGGTGACGAGCCGACGCTGAAGAGCCCACTCGCCGACGCCCTCACCCTGGCGGCGTGCTGCCAGGTGAACGCACCCGTGCGACTCCTGGTGGCGGGCCCTGGTCTGGACGGCGAGCTTCCGCCGAAAGACCTAAGTGACGTGCTAGGCCCCGTCGTCCGCACCTTGACCGCAAGCGACGCAGAGGTGATCAGCGCAGTCCTGGAGTGGCACCCGTCCGAGGCGACCGCGCTCCTCGCGGCGACGGCCCGAGGCGTGCGGGGCACATGCGAGATTCGGGACGCAGGGCTCCCCGTACCGCTCACAGACAACAGCCCGATGGTGCACGAGGTCGACCTGGACGACGCTGTCAGCCGCAACCAGCTGGCCCGAGCCATCATGGCGACCGCGCACCTGGATGAGGCCGAGGCCCACAGCCGTGAGATCTGTGGTTACTCGGAGATCGACTACGAGCGCAACAAAGCTCTGTGGCTCAAAGAGCAGCAGCCGGCCAAGCTGGACCCGTCCGCGATCTGGGCTCAGCTCGACCAGTTCGAAAACGAAGCCCGAGCCCGCGGAGTCACCCACACGACCTTCCGCCGACTCACCGAGGCGCTGGGACTACCCGGCAGTCAGCGTGAGAACCTGCGTGCCCTCCTCATCGAGACCAGGCCGCATCAGTACGCGGCGCCTCTATGGAAGCTGTCAGCCAACGAGGGCGAGCAGCAGGCACGGTGAGTGTCTTCAGAAGCGATCTGAGCCTGGAGGCACGGGACGCCGCCGGCGTTGAAGCTGAAGTCGATGTGGCCCTGAATCTGGTCACCGGCAACATCAGACTGTCGATCCTCTGGACGCAAGAGATCCAGCTGTCCGCCGACGACGCCGAGCAGGTAGCCAAGGCCCTTCAGCGAGCCGCCGCAGAGTCCCGAAGCATGGAGAAAGCTGAAGCCCCTGGAGCCGCAGAGGACCAGCCGGGCCCACCAGCAGCCTGAGTTACAACTTTCTTCACGGGTTCAAGGCGGCTCGCTCCGCTCCCCGCGCGCGGCCCGGCCACCGGCCGGGCCTGCGCTCCTGCCTCCGTCCCGCTCCAGCCCGGCCGGTGGCCGGGCCGCGCTCATGGCAATCAGTCGCCTGATGCCAAAGAAGGGGTACATCGTGGCTGGGGCGGTCGGCTCCGCGGCTTTACGGAGCCACTTTGGCGCGAGCCTCGAAGATCATGGCCCCAACGTCGTGCTTTACCGGGCAGGTCCACAGACTGCCCGACGCGCCGAAAGCTTACGGGGCCATGATCACTCGCGCCAAAGCAGCGCCACCCCAAAGCCGCTCCGCCGACCGCGCTTTCGGCGCCCCGTCGACCTGACAAGCTCAATAATCTGTCGCAGCCGCAGACAGATAAAGCTGTTCCACGTCGCTCGCTCCCTTAATAGCTTCTCGCACCGAAGAACTCTTTAGGTCGAGCACTCGAAGCCTCTTGTCCTTCGTCTCTGCCACAGCCTCGATGCGGTGGAATTCAGTGCCGTACTCCTCAGTGAAGTCCACCAGACCCACCAACTTAGGGAGAGCGTCTCGGAGATGGAAGCCGTGCGGATCGACAATGGAGACCTTCACATCAGAGAGATCACCATGGAAGAAGATGAAGTCAGGACACATGCGCCGCCAATCACCCTTGCCGTCCTTATAAGCGATTGCGAGCGAATCTTCAGAGGCGCGTCCCGGGTTCCTATACCAAGCCAGGAAGCCTGGCTGCCCCATCTCCGACTCTAGAACCTTCGTTTCCCACTGGTTGAGCGATGAAATGGGGAAGTCACCGTTCTCGTCAGCCATGAGGTGTCCAGGCTTAGTCACAACCTTGCTACCGTCCGAATACTCTGTTTCCTCGGACCGAACTTTTGGTCGTGCAACTCCGGTGCGCTGCGGCTCCACAGACATCGCGACGATGTCGTCATAGACGGCCTTGCGTTCGTCCGTCAGTCCCTTGATGGCTACCCGGAACTGAGAGAGCCATTTGGTCGCCAGGGCATCGGCCTCCCGATCGACAGCCTCCTGAACACCGTTGACTTGCGCCAGGGCAGCGACTTTTACGTGAGCATCAAAAAGACCATCATCGTCATCATCCTCCACTGCGATATGGTCGGCATACTTGCGTGCCAGATCCGGGGAAAGGATACGTTGCGCAACTTTGAAGTCTGAATCCACCGAGCGCTCGTCCGCAATCTCAGTGAATTCTTCCGCTACAACAACATTTTTATTGTGAACGGAGGCAATGAGCGTCTCTCCCTTGACATCCAATATGCCAGTCGTTGCGACTTGCACCTGCTCTTTGTATCGAGCCATCAAGCCATCGAGAACTGCGAATAGTTCCGCGTAAGCAACCTTCCGGGCGTCAGCCAAGAGGTGGTCGCGTGAGAGAGCCTGGGCAAGTGCCGTTAGTCGCTTGGTAGGCTTTGCTGCCTTACGTGGAAGGGTCTGGGACGGAATAGCATCAAATGCATCCCAAACTTCGGCGGGGACCGCCTGATTAACGACCATGTCGACCGGCTTATAGAGGACGCGGCGTCCCTCGCCTCCGCCAGAACCTCCAGATCCGTCTTCACTGTCGTCGCTAGAGCTCTTTCCGAGGAGGATCTCGGCGACCCCAGTGGCGGTCGCGCGATTGAAGAACGGAAGGACACACTCAACGGAATTGAGGCGATCATTTCCGGTAATGCGGCGCGCTAGTGGAGTCCGAACCATGCGGCCAAGGAGCTGTGTGATATGCGTCTTGTCAGTAGCCGGGCGAAAAGATACGAGTACCTCGGCCCGAGGGCAATCCCAGCCCGTGGAGATAGCATCTTTTGCAAGAATGACTCTGATATGCGACCTATCCTGGACCTTTTCCGGCGCCACGTATGGAATAACGTAGTCGCCCAACTGGATGTTTGCGTGTTCTCCGAATACATGCGCGATGCTGCCGGCCGGCAGTTCTGGCCACTCTTCGCGGATTGTATCGATGGCCGATACGAGTAGGCTGTCTGACGGAGTGTTGGGGACCTGTACCACCAGGAGCGGTACCACTGGGTCCGATGTCGTTCCTTGCTCTTCGGCGTATTGCTTCCACTGCGCGGCTGACTCGCGTACTTTTCGCGTGCCTCGCTTTAGAAGGACGGTGTCGAACACGCCTGATTCTGAGGGGAAGTCGAGACGAATGTCGTCCTTCAGGAGGCCAGACTCCTGGATCAGAGCGGGGTCAACCTCATAGTCCGGGTAGGTGAAGCGGCCTTGCGCCTGCGACATCGCTTCCGAGAACCGTTCAATTGTCGCAGAAATGCCCCACACCACGGGGACCGGAGGCACCCCACTACCTCCGTTGACCAGGCGCTTGACGATAGTGGTCCTATCCTCACGGTCACTTTTAGTGAGCTTCCGCATCCCTTTATGTGCCTCGTCAAGAATCAGATAAAGGGTCAGGCGGTCATCCTCGATGGTGTTCTTGATTGTCTCCCAGATAGTAAAGGCGCGTAGGTCCGGCGATACTGAGCGCTCTACTAGAGGTGTCTGTTCGTCCTCTGCCGCTCCCCGGACAAGCAGCGACTTCTTCGAGAGCTTCTGCGAATTGAGGAAGTATACCTTTCCTGATTCGAACTTCTCTCGATTGAAGGTGTTCTCGATCACGTGCAATTGGGAGTGAGCGATGCGGTCACCTGCCGCCTCAACTAGCCGCAAACGTGTCTGCTCGTTGAGAGACGGATCGTCTGTGAACCACAAAACTACCGCGCCTTGGTCGGCTTCAAAATCCCAATCATCGTTGCCGAGGAAAAGAGATTCGATCACTGCGGCGGCCATAACCGTTTTACCGGCACCGGTTGTGGCTGCGAGAGAGAAGGAGACATTACGACCCTTCCGATGGAAGTCCTCACGGGCGTCACTGAAGTAGGTCAGCATTTGACCCACGGCGTCGTTCTGGTACTCCTTCAACGTGAATCGCATCGTGCAGTCACTCCCGGCCCGTGTTGATTGTGAAATTCGTCAGATAAGACTCGTACAAGCGCACTGGTTCTACGTGGCCTGGAAGCTCTGAGCAGACCATTTGGAAGCTACGGTCGTCGTCAGTCACGATGAACGCCATTCGTACGCTATCGACCTCTGCAAGGGCGGTCAGAAAGTCGTGCGAGTAATCCATGTCAAAAAGCACGCCGTATGAGTCAGCGATATCAAAGCCATCGCGCGCCTTCTCTATACGACGTCCTCGCGCTCCGGCCTTAAGCCAAAGGAGGGGAGCCACAGCCTCGAAAGAACGGTGATGTGCAATTGCTCGCGGAGCTTCATAAGTCATCGTAAAAAATTCGATGTTCTCATCGAAGCCATCCGACATAGGAAATGGGTCGGCGAACCTGTACTTTCCTTTAATGGGCTCGCCCTCAGGTGTCAAACCTGTGACTGCCGCTTGCAGTCGCGGCTTAGTAATGAAGTCGCAGATTCCGAGTCGTTCCCATTCGGCATCACCAGGCCGCAATCCTTGTGTCCGCAGCCGAGCCTGCTCGTTCGCCGACACCTCGTTATTTGTGACGATGATGCTGGATCGGGATCCTTCGTCCTGGCGATTCAGACGCATAACGGCATGAGCAGTAGTGCCAGAGCCGCCGAAGAAATCGACGACAAGAGCATCTTTTTTGGGGCCAACAACGAAGCGCAGGATGTCCTCGACCGCGAACAGAGACTTAGGGTACGGGAAGTGGCGCTTTGGAATAAGCGCTGAGAGAATACTTGTACCACCGATCTCAGCATTGTGTGACGCCATATTCCACACCCGCTTGGGCGGAGTGACAATTGAGCTGTCAGGCGTGACGTGTCCTTCTACGGCGCCATCCGCAGCTCGCCCAGTGACGGTGATTTCTCCCTTCCGGATGCGCTCAATAGTGCCACTGGGCAGGTAATAAACCGTGCCCTTTGCGGTGGCTGGCTTCCAGTTTTTAACCCGCGCGTAGCCGTTAGCCCAATTTTTCCTCAGAACCTCAGGGGTTAGTCCCCACAGCATTTCTGTCCCGTCAGGCTTTAGTGGCCAAAGCGCGACTGTACCCGCAGGGGTCGGAACGGCAGATCGATCGACGTCGTCATCGATCGGATCACCAATAGAGTGCAGCGTCCCATCCTCACGGGACACGAAGATGGGGTAGAACTGATTCGGTCGCGAACCGCGGACGCTGGACGGCTCTCTACGTCGCAAGCCAAGCCATTCGATTGGCTTGGGAGCAGCTTCTACCTCTTCGGTGGCTTCGTCTTCCTGTGTTTCCTTGTATGACGGGAGCATGTTACTTTCCCACGGGTGAATTTTCGCCCCCCCGAAGGTCAAGAAAAAGATATGCTCCTCGACTCGTGAGAATTTCCCGCGCCGCACTGCCCCCTTTGCGCTAATGACGGACGTGACCATCTGAATAGCGGCCTCTGGGAAGGTTTGCTCAAGCAGCAGGCCGAGACGAAGGACCTCTTTCTCGTCGATTGTGACGATAAGGGCAGAGGACTCGGGGTTAAGGAGGCGCTTCGCGAGCTTCAGACGCCGTTCCATGAAGGCCAGCCACTTAGAGTGGGCGTAATCGTCTTCAGGGTCGACGTAATCGTTATTGTACTTCCAATCATTGTCGCGAGTGTTGTATGGGGGGTCGATGAAGATGGCGTCGACTTTCCCCTCATGAGTGAAAAGCAAGGTCTGCAGTGCGTGGTAGTTCTCCGCATTGATGACAGAATGGAACGGCTTTTCGCCCCCTCGCTCGACTTTGCCAGTAGAAATGAGGCCCGGGAAAATAGCGTCACGGAACTCCGCTACGACGACGAGATCATCTACGGAGCGGGTTGCGGTCTCAACCTCCGCATCGGAAGTGTCTTGACGAGTGAGGGTGGCAACGCGGCCACTCTCGGTACGCGTGAGACCAACGACTCTCCAGATGCGCTGATCGACTGACTTGGGACGGGCCCCACGCTCGGCTAGGAAGCGCACCTTGTCACCCTTGCGAACCGGCCGCCCTGGCAGATCGACCGTCTCAGGCACGTGGCGTTCAAAGTTGAGTCCGAAGCGGCGACGCCGGCTTAGCGCTTCCACCTCCCTAGCCAGGTCGGCAGCCAGCTGCGGATCCTTCTGTCCGACCTGCCGCAGGAGGTTGCTCAACGTCGACACTCGGTCCTGTCCTTCCGCCGTCCACTATGTGCTTCCCTGGCTTCACCAGCGCATGGAAGGCTATCGGGTGCACCAGCATGCAGAGGGCCAGTTGGAGCAGACGCAGGTCCCCAGCCCTGGCGTCAGCACTCTCGCTCTGCGTGGACTATGCGTGGACGAGGCCGAGGTTCTGGTCCGTCGGCTCCCTCCTGACCTGCACCATCGTGGTCCTCGCTAACGGCCTCCGGAGCCGTGTGCGCAGGTTCGAATCCTGCCGGGGGGACCCTGCATGAGGTGTCTGAAGACCCCGCGATCAGTGGAGACACTGAGTGCGGGGTCTTCTCGTATGCGCAGCGGGCGCCGGCGCTTGATCGCCGTCCCCCGCGCCCCGGCACTCTCACCCCTCGCCGAAGCGCGGCTTCGTGGTGTCGCCACCCGGCCCGTCGGCGGCCGCATCCGCGGCCGGGGCGCGGCGGGCCCTTCTCGACGGTGTCATCGAACAACTGTGAGCCCCCGGCGAGCGCAGTCGGGGTCTCGGTCCCGCAGTCATGGAGGCCGCCGAACCGCCGGAGAATCCACGAGCTGATCGACCGCGGCTGCCCGGCCGCGAAGGCTACGTGACGTCCGACACAAGCATTTTGGTACCATTTGGGCAATTTGTCTGAATGAGCAGTCATTTGACGTTGCGTTGGACGCGCGCACCTACACCACCCATGTGACCCAGTTCGCAGATTCAGTATTCAACTGTGGCTTTTCGGGGCTTCGCCCGCTTCACTCATTCCCGTCCGCTTTACGCCAGTTCGGGACCAGGAAGCGTGGTACACCATGTCCAATTCACCCGAAACGCCGGAAAACCGACTCGCCCTCAGCCCCCACTCCGTCAGTGCCGCCGAGGTCATTCCCGGGGATCTCGTCGACCTCTCGCCCGAAGGGGCCGCGCAGGCCTGCTGGTACGTCGTCGTGCACACGCTGCCGGAGTCTCCCGAGTGGATACGGCTCACCCTGCGGCCCGCGCTCGGGGGGAGGGAGCGGGAGCATCTCGTCGCGCGGCAAGCGCTGGTCACCGTCGCCGGCGCGCGGGTCGATCCCGTGAGCGTGCCGGTCCTCGAGTCCGACGATGTGGCGGAGGGGCGGTTCCGGGACGGGGATCGGGTCGGCGTGTTGCGGGTCGTCGATCCCGGGGCCGTTGAGGAGGTCTACGTGCGGCGGTGGGGGGTCTGGCATCGGGATCTCGATGACGGGAGTGGCGTCGCTCACTCCGATGAGGACGTGCGCGGGTGGGCGCGTGATGCCCGGCGCAGTGATGAGGTCGTCGTGCGGTATCGGGCGAGGCTCCGTGCGGAGGGCTCCGTTACGCGGCCCCGGCGCGTCGTCGTCACCGGGCTCGGGGCCGTCACTCCGCTCGGGCTCGGGGTCGGGGAGTTGTGGGGCGGGCTGATGGAGGGGCGGCACGGGATACGGGAGGTCGACGATCCCGAGTTCGACGCGTTGCCGGTGCGTACCGCCGGCGTCGTGCCCGTCGATCCGGGGGACGTGCTGCCTCGGGCCGTCGCGCGACGGATGAACCGGGCCGCACAGTTCGCCGTGCTGGCGGGGCGGGAGGCGTGGGCCGATGCCGGATTCCAGGAGGGAGGCACCGACGCCAGCCACCTCGATCCCTCGCGGGTCGGGGTCAGTCTCGGGGCCATTCTCGGGGATGCGTCGGTGCTGGTCGGCGGGGATCGGAAGTTGCGGGAGCGCGGGGCCCGCGGGGTCTCGCCGCTCACCACGCCCATGACCGTGCCCTCGCAGGCCGCCTCGCAGGTCTCCCTCGATCTGCACATCACCGGTGAGGCCCGGACCGTCACCAGCGCCTGCGCGTCCGGGACCGAGGCCATCGGGGAGGCCATCGACCGCATACGGTACGGCCGGGTCGACGTCGCCCTCGCCGGCGGCGCCGAGGCCGTCGTCACGCCGGCGATCATGGCCTCCTTCGCCGCCATGCGGGCGTTGTCCACGCATCCGCTGGAGGACGGGATCTCCCCCTCCCGTCCCTTCGGCTCCGACCGCGACGGGTTCGTCAACGGGGAAGGCGCCGGGGTACTCGTCCTGGAGGCCGAGGAGCACGCCCGGGCCCGCGGGGCGCGGATCTACTGCGAGGCCGCCGGGTGGGGGCTGTCCGCCGACGCCCACCACATGGCCGCGCCCGATCCGAGCGGCAGCGGGGTCGCGCTCGCGCTGCGGCGGGCCCTGCGGGACGCCGGCGGGCATGTCGTCGACGTCGTCCACGTCAACGCGCACGCCACCGCGACCGTGGAGGGGGATCTCGCGGAGGCCGCCGCGCTGCGGGACGTGCTCGGGGAGCGGGCCGTCCCGGTGACCGCGCTCAAGGGGCACCTCGGGCATCTGCAGGGCGCCGCCGGCGGTGTCGAGGCCGTCGCCGCCGTCCTCACGCTGCGCGACGGCGTCGTACCGCCGACGGTCGGGAGCGCGACGATCGACCGCTCCATCGGGCTCGATGTCGTCACCGGGGCCCCGCGGAAGTTGCCGCACGACGGCGATCTCGTGCTCAGCAACTCCTTCGGGTTCGGAGGGCACAACGCCGTGCTGGCGCTTCGGCGGGTGGCCTGAGCCCGCCGTACCGGGGAGGGCGGGCGTCCCCTCACGCGCTGCGCTTGCGGGACGCCGTCTTCTTCGCCGGGGTCTTCTTCGCCGTGCTCTTCGCCGTCGCCGCCTTCTTGGCGCTGCCGCTCCGGGCCGGCTTCGCGGTCGTCTTCTTCGCCGAGGCCGTGGTCTTCTTCGCGGCGGTCTTCTTCGCCGCAGCCGAAGCCGGTGCCTTCTTCGCCGAAGCCGCCTCCTTCTTCGCCGCCGTCTTGCGTCCGCGCAGCGGCCTGACCTCGGCTTCCTCCTCCGCAGCCGCCCCACCCCCCGCCGTACCGCCCTCGCCGCGGGACTCGCGGGCCGCGCGCACGCTGTTCTCCAGGGCTGCCATGAGGTCCAGGACCGTGCCGCCGGCCGCGGGTTCGGGGGCCTCGGGCGGGGCCACGCCGGACACCTTGGCGGCGATGACCTCCTCCACCGCCTCGCGGTACTCGTCGTGCAGGTCCTCCAGGTCCACCTCGCCGAGGGTGTCCATCAGGGCGTCCGCGAGGTCCAGCTCCTTGTCACGGACGGTGACGTCGGTGTCGGGGGCGACGCCCTCGGGGGCGCGGACCTCGTCCGGCCACAGCAGGCCGTGCATGGCGATGGCGTCGCCGACGACCCGGAGCATGCCGAGTCGCTCACGGCCGCGCAGCGCGTACTTGGCGATGGCGACCTTGTTGCTGCGTTTGAGCGCCTCCCGCAGCAGGGTGTACGGCTTGGCGGCCGGGGCGCCGCTCGCGGCGAGGTAGTACGCGGCGTCCATCTGGAGCGGGTCGATCCGGTCGGCCGGGACGAAGGCGACGATCTCGATCGTCTTCGCCGTCGGCAGCGGCAGGCTGGCCAGGTCCTCGTCGGTGATCGGGATGATCGAGCCGTCCGCGTCCTCGTAGCCCTTGCCGATCTCCGCCTGGGTGACCTCGCGCTCCTCCAGCTCGCAGAACTTGCGGTAGCGGATGCGGCCGCCGTCCTCGGTGTGGATCTGGCGGAAGGAGATGGAGTGGCTCTCGGTCGCGTTGACCAGCTTGATCGGGATGCTGACCAGGCCGAACGAGATGGCGCCGTTCCAAATGGATCTCACGTGCACACCCTTTCGGTCGGGTTGGTCCGCTTAACCACAGATATCTCCCATTTGTGGGGAATTCTCATCGTATGACGCCGATCACAGAGGTGGAGGGGCGGCGGATCGCGCTCAGCAACCTGGAGAAGGTGCTGTATCCGGCGACCGGGTTCACCAAGGCCGAGGTGCTGCACTACTACGCGACCACGGCCGAGGCGCTGCTGCCTCATCTGCGGGACCGTGCGGTGTCCTTCCTGCGCTATCCGGACGGGCCGGACGGGCAGCGGTTCTTCACCAAGAACGTGCCGCCCGGTACGCCCGACTGGGTCACGACCGCCGCCGTGCCCCGCTCGGAGGGGCCGGCGCGGATGGTGGTCGTGCAGGATCTCGCGAGCCTGATGTGGGCGGCGAACCAGGTCGCGGAGTTCCATACGCACCAGTGGCGGGTGCAGACGCCCGACGTGGCCGACCGGATCGTCTTCGACCTCGACCCCGGGCCGCCCGCGACCGTCGTCGAGTGCTGCGAGGTCGCGCTGTGGCTGCGGGAGCGGCTGGCCGAGGACGGGATCGAGGCGCACGCCAAGACGTCCGGGTCCAAGGGGCTGCATCTGCTGGCGTCCGTGCGCCCGGCGCCGTCCGAGCGCACCTCCGAGTACGCCAAACAGCTCGCCGTCGAGGCGGAGAAGGCCATGCCGCGCCTCGCGCTGCACCGCATGACGCGCAGTCTCAGACCCGGGAAGGTGTTCGTCGACTGGAGCCAGAACGCCGCCCGCAAGACCACCGCGACGCCCTACACGTTGCGCGCCCGCTCGCACCCCTGGGTGTCGGCGCCGGTGACCTGGGAGGAGGTCGAGGAGTGCGGGGCGCCGGAGCAGCTGGCGTTCGGCGCCGGTGACATCGCGCCCCGGCTCCAGGACTACGGCGATCTGCTGGCACCGCTGCTGGACCCCGGGCGCACGGGAGCCGTGCCCTGAGGGGTCAGACGCGCGCCCAGGTGGTGCGGTCGCGGGCCATCGCGTGCAGGGCCTCCACGTCGGCCGGTTTCAGTACGCCGCCCTGGCGGGCCAGCTCCGGCAGGTCCGTGTCCGTGACGATCCGGACCCCGCGCGGCGGTGCGGCGACGTTCACGGACGCCGGGGCGAGCAGGCACAGCACCGGGCGGACCTCGGCGGTCAGCGCGTAGGAGGCTCGGGCGGCGACCGCGCGGACGTCGCGTGGCAGCGGCACGGGGTCGCGGCGGCCCAGGGTGAGCAGCGGCCCGTCGACCGTGACCTTCTGCTTGCGGGCGTGCACGGCGTGCAGGGCGAACAGGCCGCCGGGGCCGATCAGCAGATGGTGGACGCGGTCGCCGCCGGGCAGCGGTACGGAGTGCAGCGCGTGCCAGCCGGCGCCGTCCAGCCGGTCCAGCACCTCGCCGACGGCCTGTTCCGCCTCCAGTGCCCGGCGGCGCGGGTCCGGGCGCAGCCGGTGCGTGGGGCCCGGGTCGCGCTCCAGGGCGACCAGCAGGGCCTCGCCGGGCCGGTTGGGGGCGAGGTCGTCGTCGGGATGGAGGCTGAGCCGGGCCAGCTCGGCGGGGGTGGGGACCGGGGGCGGGCCCACCGCGACCTGGCCGGTCAGGAACGGGCCGAGGGCGTCCAGGACGTCCTCCCGGTGGTCTTCGCTGAGCAGGTTCACCCGGGCGGCCTCACGGTCGTACCAGGCGATGTTCCGTCCGTCCGTGGAGCAGACGTACAGCCGTTCGCGGCCGTGTCTGTAGGTCGGTATGACGCGCAGTCGGCTCATGCCCCATCACCCCACGACCATGGGAACAGGCGGGGTGCTCCCGGGGCAAGAAGGCGGCTACCTTGGGTAGGAGTTGCGCGGGCGGGACAGTGGTGAGCGGGGTTGGGGAGGCGCCGTTGCGTACGCGTGGGAATCAGCCCGACGTGCCCGCTCCGGACAGCCCGTGGAGCGAGATCGTGCCAGGCCTGTGGATGGGCGGGCACGAGTTCCGGGGGACGTCCGGACGGCTGGAGTTCGCCGTCGTGCGGGACGAGTTCGATCTGGTGCAGACGCTGCTGCGGCTGCCGGGGCACGGGCCCGATCCCGGGGTCGAGCACCATGTGTGGGACATCCCGGACGGGCCGCTGGACGGCACCCAGCTCGCGGGGGTGCTGCGGCTGGCCCGGGCGGTGGGCGAGGCGCTGGACGACGGCCGGCGGGTGCTGGTGCGCTGCTACCACGGCTACAACCGCTCCGGCCTGGTCGTGGCGCAGGCGCTGATCCACCGGGGCCGCTCGGCGGACGACGCCATACGGCTGATACGGTCCCGTCGCTCGTCGTGGGCCCTGCACAACGAGCTGTTCGTGGCGTATCTGCGGGCGGGCCTGCCGACGGTGCGGTTGCTGGAGGAGCTCGCCGAGTAGATCACCGAACCATCGTGCGGGCGGCCCCCTCGATCGGCAAGACCGAGCAGGACCCCTCGAACAGCAAAAAGGACTTACCTGCGAATATGGTGTACGGGGCCCTCGAACATCCCTACCCACAGGAGTCCCGTGCCCCCTCGCCGCCCGCGTGCCCTGCTCGCCGTCCTGGCCGTCGTGCTGGGGGCTGCCCTGACCGCCTGCGGTGACACCGGGTCGCTGGAGGGCGCCGGGCCCACGCAGGTCGCGGTCAGCCCGGCCCGGCTGTGGCCGAAGCTGACGCCGGCGTCCTCTCCGGCGTACGACATCGACGAGGTCGAGCGGGAGGTCGTCAAGGGCGTGTCCGTGCCCGGCGACGATCTCCGCAAGGTCGATCCGGCGGCGATCGTGCGGGCGGAGATCGCGGCGCACCCCGACCGGTACAAGGCCGGGGGCAAGAGCGGGGAGACGTTCCCCGACACGGCCCGTCTGGTGCGCGACGCCTGCGGGCAGGGGCCCGAGCGGGGCCGGTGCCCGGTGCTCAAGCCGTACTACCGGGATCTGACCGGGGACGGGCACGACGATCTGGCCCTCGGGTTCCGGCTGCTGCCCGGGCCGATGACGGCCGTACGGGTGTACACCGTCGACCGGCACCGGCTGGTGCAGATCATGAAGTGGGAGGACGCCGTGAGCGCCGTCGAGGTGGCCGGGCGTTCGCTCGTGCTCAGCTCGCCGTCCGATCTGGCGCGCTACGAGTACCGGCTGGAGTGGACCTGGGACCCGGACCAGAAGGCGATGCTGCTCACCCATGACGAGATGGTGCGCACGGGAAACGGGGTGCGCCCGGGGCATCCGGCACGGAAATCCTCCTCGTCGCCGGCGCCGTCACCGTCGGCCTCGGCCTCGGGGTCCGCTTCGCCGTCGGCCTCCGGGTCGGCAGGTGAGCGATGAGGTCCGTGCTGCCGCAGTGGTCCGGGGCGCTGGCGGTGCGGGCGGCCGCCTTCATCACGGTGATGTGCTGTGCGCTGGCCGCTCTGCTCGGCGTACTGGTGCACGTGCAGGTGACGAACCAGACCGTCGGCCAGGCCCGCGACCTGGCGCTGGCCCGGCTCGCGGACGCCACCCAGGCCTTCGAGGCCGGGGACACACTGCTGCCCAGCGCCGGGGTCGATCCCCCGGAGCTGCCCGCGCGGCTGCGGACGCTGGCGGCGTCCGGGGAGCGGGGCACGATGGTCGGCGAGCACCGCGGGGAGCCGGCGATGTGGGCGGCGGGGCCGGTGGAGGGCGGGCACGCGCTGGCCGTACGCGTGGACTACGCGCAGCAGGCCCGCACGATTCAGGGGCTGGACGGGGCGATCCTGTGGTCGTCGGCGCTGGCGATCGGGGCGACCGTGCTGGTGGGGGCGTTCGCGGTGAGCCGGGTGACACGGCGGCTGCACGCCACGGCGCGGGTGGCGCGGCGGATCAGCGCCGGGGACCTGGACGCGCGGGTGGACGACCCACGGGCCGGGGACCCGTCACGGCCGCAGGACGAGGTCGCGGCGGTCGCCTCCGCGCTGGACTCCATGGCCTCGTCGTTGCAGGGCAAGCTGCTGGCGGAGCAGCGGTTCACGGCGGATGTGGCGCATGAGCTGCGGACGCCGCTGACGGGGCTGCACGCGGCGGCGGAGCTGTTGCCTCCGGGGCGGCCGACGGAGCTGGTGCGCGACCGGGTGGCCGCGTTGCGCACCCTCACGGAGGACCTGCTGGAGATCTCGCGGCTGGACACCGGGCGGGAGCGGCTGGAGGTGGACAGCGAGCAGCTGGGAGCGCTGGCCGAGCGGGTGGTGCGGGCGTCGGGGACGCAGACGGAGGTCCGGGTCGTGCGGGACGCGCGGGTGGAGACGGACCGGCGGCGGCTGGAGCGGGTGCTGGGGAACCTGGTGTCCAACGCGCACCGGCACGGGAAGGGGCCGGTGGTGGTGACGGTGGACGGGCCGGTGGTGACCGTGCGGGACCACGGGGACGGGTATCCGGAGTACCTCGTCGCGCACGGGCCGCAGCGGTTCCGTACGGAGGGCGGTGCGAAGGGGCACGGGCTGGGGCTGACGATCGCGCTCGGGCAGGCGGAGGCGCTGGGCGCGCGGCTGACGTTCGCGAACGCGGTGGGGGGTGGGGCGCTGGCGACGCTGTCCCTGCCGTGGGCTCCGCCGGTTGTCGGGTGACGTTGCGCGAGAGGGGGCGACGCGGGGCTTCGGCCCGGACCCCACCAGGGGCTCCGCCCCTTGACCCCGGCGGGGGCTGTGCACCCTGCACCCAAGGGGGTTCGCCGACCCGCCCACCCGACTCGGTTGCACAAGAAGCACCCCCACGGGCCCCCCGTCGCCCCGGTCGCGCCCCGTCCCCGACACTCCACCCCCAGCGCACCCCCGTCGCCGCCCCCAGCCCTCTCCCCTCCCCGCCCCTCCCCGCCTCTTCCCTCCCCTCCCTCCACCCCCCACCCCCTCCCGATGGCCCAGCATTTCGCGCACCCTCCTCCCCGTCCTCCTAACGTGGCGATCAGTCAGGTTTTGACCCCTCAGGTTCCTCGTGGAGGTACCCCATGTCTCATCGCCCCCGTCTCTCTCGGTTCGCCATAGCCGCTGCCACCGTCGTGTTCGTCAGTGCCGTTGCCGGTACGCCCGCCTTCGCCGATGACGGGTGGGGGCAGGACGACCCCTCCGCCTCCAGTCAGGGCGGCGGAAACGGCGGAGACGGCGGAGACGGCGGAGACGGCGGAAGCTGGCAGCAGGGCGGGGGCGGCGGTAACGACGGGAACTGGCAGCAGCAGGGCGGGGACGGCGGCGGCAACGGCGGGAACTCGCAGCAGCAGGGAGGCGAAGGCGGCGGCAACGGCGGGAACTCGCAGCAGCAGGGAGGCGAAGGCGGGGACGGTGGAAGCTGGCAGCAGGGCGGCGGCGGGCACGAGTCGCGGCTTGCCCGGGGGCGGGTGACCGCCGGGACGCTGCTGCTGCGCAGCGCGCCCGAACGGGGCAGCCAGGTGATCCGTACCGCGCACCGCGGTGAGATCGTCTCCATCTACTGCCAGACCCGCGGCCAGAGCGTCGAGGGCAACCGGCTGTGGTACCTGCTGACGGACGGCACCTGGGCCTGGGGTTCCGCCCGCTACATCCAGGTCCTCGGGTCCTCACCCCGCTGGTGCTGACGTCGCTGACACGCCCTCACCCGCTCGCCCTCCGGGCGCGGCGCAAGTCGCCCTGTTTGGGTAAGTTCCGGACATGACGAAGGCCGGAACCGGAATCACCGTGGCAGTGGCGGACACCCCCGCTCGCCCGGTCCCCCTGCCCCGGCGCCGTGGTGTCGAACTCGCCCTCATCGTCGTCGCCGTCATGCTGTCGGTGTGCGGCTACTGCGTGGTGGGGCTGGCCCGCACCGGTGCCGTGCCGCCCGGCGCCGCCGGCTACGGCGCCGGGCTCGGCGTTCTCGCGCTGCTGGCGCATGTCATGGTCCGGCTGCGGGCGCGGTACGCCGATCCGCTGCTGCTGCCGATCGGTGTCCTGCTCAACGGGCTCGGGCTGGTGCTCATCTACCGGCTCGATCTGGAGACGCCGGGTGACCGGGCGGCGCCCACGCAGCTGGTGTGGTCGACGCTCGGGGTGGCGTTCTTCATCGTGGTGGTCGCCATGCTCCGCGATCACCGGATGCTGCAACGCTACGCCTATGTGTGCGTGGCCGCCGCGCTCGCGCTGCTGACGCTGCCGATCCTCTTCCCCGCCGTGAACGGGGCCCGGATCTGGATCCGGATCGCCGGGTTCTCCATCCAGCCCGGGGAGTTCGCCAAGGTACTGCTGGCGGTGTTCTTCGCCGCGTATCTCGCCGCCAACCGCACCGCGCTGACGTACGCGGGACGGCGGGTGTGGCGGATGCAGCTGCCGACCGGGCGGGTCCTCGGGCCGATCGTCGCCGTGTGGCTGGTGAGCGTGGGGGTGCTGGTGCTGGAGCGGGATCTCGGGACCTCCCTGCTGTTCTTCGGGTTGTTCGTCGTTCTGCTGTACGTCGCCACCGGGCGGTCGGGGTGGGTCGCCGTCGGGCTGGTGCTCGGGGCGCTGGGGGCCGTCGCCGTGGGGCATCTGGAGCCGCATGTGCACGCGCGGATCGAGGACTGGCTGCATCCGTTCGCCTCCATCGAGGCCGGGCAGGGCGCCAACCAGCTCGCCCAGTCGCTGTTCGCGTTCGCGGCCGGCGGGGTGCTCGGCACGGGGCTCGGTCTCGGCCACTCCGTCCTCATCGGGTTCGCCACCAAGTCCGACTTCATCCTCGCCACCGCCGGGGAGGAGCTGGGGCTCGCCGGGCTGTCCGCCATCTTCCTGCTCTACGGCCTGCTCGTGGAGCGCGGATACCGGGCCGGGCTGGCGCTGCGGGACCCCTTCGGGCGGCTGCTCGCCGTCGGACTCGCCTCGATCGTCGCGCTGCAGGTGTTCGTCATCGCCGGCGGGGTGACCGGGCTGATCCCGCTGACCGGGATGGCGATGCCGTTCCTCGCGCAGGGCGGCTCCTCCGTCGTCACCAACTGGGCCATCCTCGCCCTGCTCATCCGGGTCAGCGACTCGGCCCGCCGGCCCGGCGCCACGGGGCCGTCGTCCGCCACGAGCCGGCCCACCCCGGAGACGCCATGACCCGCACGATCCGCCACTCCGCCGCCTTCTGCGCCCTGCTGCTGGTCGCCCTGCTGGTCAACGCAGCCCGCGTCCAGCTCGTCGTCGCGGGCGGCTACGACGACAACCCGGCCAACCGCCGCCACACGATCGCCCGTTACGCCCAGCCCCGCGGCGACATCGTGGTCGGCGGCCGGCCGGTCACCGGCTCCCGGGACACCGGCGAGCAGCTGCGCTACGAACGCGTCTACACCGACGGCCCGTTGTACGCGCCCGTCACCGGGTTCTCCTCGCAGGAGTACGGCACGACCCTGCTGGAGCACACCGAGGACGGCGTGCTGGCCGGCACCGACCCGCTGCTGGCGTCGCTGCCGCTGGTGGGTGACCTGACCCGGGCCCGCGACCCGGGCGGCGACGTGGTGACCGCCCTCGACCCGCAGGCGCAGCGGGCGGCGTACGAGGGGCTGGGCGGGCGCAAGGGCGCGGTGGCGGCGATCGAACCGGCGACGGGGCGCATCCTGGCGCTGGTGACGTCTCCGTCGTACGACCCCGGTGTGCTGTCCGGGAACGGTCCGCAGGCGGCCCGCGCCTGGGCGCGGCTGAACGCCGATCCGGACAAGCCGATGCTGAACCGGGCCGTGCGGCAGACGTATCCGCCGGGCTCCACCTTCAAGGTGGTCACCGCGGCGGCGGCGCTGGACGCGGGCGTGATCGGGGGCCTGGACGAGCCGACCGTCTCCCCGGACCCCTACCGGCTGCCGGGGACGACGACCCGGCTGACGAACGAGGGCGACGGCTGCCTGGACGTATCGCTGCGGGACGCCTTCGAGTGGTCCTGCAACACGGTGTTCGCGAAGCTCGGCGTGGAGGTCGGGGCCGCGCGGATGGTGCGCACGGCGCAGGCCTTCGGCTTCAACGACAAGCGGCTGCGCATCCCGTTCTCCGTGGCGCCCAGCACCTTCGACACGAGCGTGGACCAGGCGCAGCTGGCGCTGTCGTCGATCGGTCAGTACAACACGCGGGCCACTCCGCTGCAGATGGCGATGGTCGCGGCGGCGGTCGCCAACGGGGGCCGGCTGCGTACGCCGTATCTGGTGGAGCGCACCACGCGGCGCGGCGGTGCGACGGTCACCACGGCGGGGCCGCGTCCGACGCGGCAGGCGATGCTCCCGTCGACGGCGGCGAAGCTGCGCAAGCTGATGGAGGGCGTGGTGCGCGAGGGCACCGGCACCAACGCGGCGATCCCCGGCGCGATCGTGGGCGGCAAGACCGGCACCGCGCAGCACGGACTCGGCAACTCCGGGACGCCGTACGCCTGGTTCGTCTCGTGGGCGCAGGACGAGCGGGACATGGAGGCGCGGGTCGCGGTCGCCGTGGTGGTGGAGGACGGCTCCGCGGTGCGCGGCGAGATCAGCGGCGGCGGTACGGCGGCGCCGATCGCCCGTGCGGTGATGCAGGCGGTGCTCAGCTCGTGAGACGGGGCTTTTTGCGAGGCGGACGCCCGACCTACCGTTCGGTCATGACTGACGCCGCGTACGAACTCGCCCAGGTCAACATCGCGCGCCTCCGCTTCCCGCTGGACTCACCGGAGTTGAAGGACTTCGTCGACGGTCTCGATCCCGTCAACGCCGACGCCGACGCGGCGGACGGCTTCGTGTGGCGGCTGCAGAGCGAGAGCGGCGACGCCACCGACATCGCCGTCTTCGGTGACGAGTGGCTGATCATCAACATGTCGGTGTGGCGGGACTCCAACGCGCTGACGGCCTTCATGTACCAGGGCCGCCACCGGGAGTTGCTGTCCCGGCGCCGCGAGTGGTTCGAGCGGGTGCGAGAGGCGATGGTGACGCTGTGGTGGGTGCCGGCGGGGCACCGCCCGACGGTCGCCGAGGCGGAGGCCCGGCTGCTGCATCTGCGCGCCCACGGCCCGACGCCGTACGCCTTCACGCTGCGCACCTCGTTCCCGGCGCAGCACGCGGAGCCGGTCCTCGGCGACTCGCCCGCGCGGGGCGTGAGCGCCGAGGACCTGGAGTGCCCTGTGTAGGTCAGACCGGCTTGAGAAGTTCGGTGCGGACCTGGAGCGCGGTCTTCGCGGCGGCCTCCAGGTCGACCTGGAGCGGGTCCTGCGTCATGGTCTCGGCGGTGATCTCGGCGATGGAGGCACCGGTGTTGTCGTCGACCCAGCCGCACATCGGCACGGTCAGCGTGGTGCCCATCTGCACCTGGGTGAGGACCTCGCAGGTCACCGTGATCCCGGAGCTGTCGGGGTGGAAGTCCTTCGGGGGCACGACGACCTTGGCCTGACCCTCGCCGGCGCCCTTCATCATGTTGCCGCGGGCCTTGTCGGGGTGCTTGAACCGCCCGTACATGCCGGAGACCACCAGGGTGCCCTTGGTCTGGTCGCCGCCCAGGGAGTACTGGCCGACGACGGCGTGGGTGTCCTTGGCCTCCCAGGAGCCGTCGGCCTCGTCCTCGATCTTCTTCCCCTCGGAATCGGACAGGTCCTGGCTGAGCGTGTAGCGCCCGTTCAGCAGCGTCTTGGACAGCACGAGCTTGTTCTTTGCCTCGGGGAAGCCACCGCCCTTGGAGCCGACCAGCGCCAGCGCGGCCACGACCACCACGATCAGGGCGACGACACCGCCGACGATGCCGATCACCAGCCCGCGCCGCTTCTTCGGTGGCGGCGCGCCCCAGCCGTGCGGCTGCGGCGGGTAGGGGCCGGGGGGCTGCTGGCCGTAGGCGCCGTAGGGCGGCTGTCCGCCCGCGGCCGGAGGCTGCCCGTACGGACCCTGGGGCTGCTGCGCGCCGTAGGGATTCTGGCCGTACGGGTTCTGGCCGTAGGGGCTTTGGGGCTGCTGACCGTAAGGATTACCGGGAGGCGTGGACACGCCAGAACCGTACTCCACTAGGGTGAGGCGTCAGGCCTCGACGGCCCCCTCCCCTTCCTGGATCGCCGCGCTCACCTCCGCGACCCGCTCCCTCTCCTCCGCCGCGAAGCGCTCGGCGTCGAGCCGCTCGGCGATCTCCTCGTCCTGGTTCATGAGCAGGTCCAGGTCGGAGTCGCCCAACTCCAGGACGCCCAGGTCGACATACGCCTGCTGCAGGCGCTTGCCCCACAGTCCGATGTCCTTCACGCACGGCACGATCCGGCTGAACAGCAGTTTGCGGAACAGGCGCAGGAACTCCGAGTTCTCACTGAGCTGCTCGGCCTCGGCCTTGGGGATGCCGAAGTTCTCCAGGACCTCCGTCCCCCGCAGCCGGTCGCGCATCAGATGACAGCCCTCGATGACGAACTCCTCGCGCTCGCGCAGTTCGGCGTCGGTGAGCTGCCGGTAGTAGTCACGCAGCGCCATACGCCCGAAGGCGACGTGCCGCGCCTCGTCCTGCATCACGTACGCGAGGATCTGCTTGGGCAGCGGCTTGTCGGTCGTGTCCCGGATCATCCCGAAGGCGGCCAGCGCGAGCCCCTCGATGAGCACCTGCATGCCCAGGTACGGCATGTCCCATCGGCTGTCGCGCAGTGTGTCCCCCAGCAGCGCCTGCAGATTGTCGTTGACCGGATAGACGAGTCCGATCTTCTCGTGCAGGAAGCGGCCGTAGATCTCGGCGTGCCGGGCCTCGTCCATGGTCTGGGTGGCGGAGTAGAACTTGGCGTCCATGTCCGGCGCCGACTCCACGATCCGCGCCGCGCAGATCATGGCGCCCTGCTCGCCGTGCAGGAACTGGCTGAACTGCCAGGAGGCGTAGTGCCGCCGCAGCTCACTGCGGTCCCGTTCGGACATCTTCGCCCAGTGCCGGCTGCCGTACACGGACATCGCCTCGTCCGGCGTGCCGAGCGGGTCGTAGGGGTCGACCTCCAGATCCCAGTCGATGCGCTTGGCCCCGTCCCACTGCTTGTCCTTGCCCTTCTGGTACAGGGCGAGCAGGCGGTCGCGGCCGTCGTCGTACTCCCAGCCGAAGCGGGCCGCGCCGGAAGCGGGCACCTCCCAGTGCGAGGCGCCCGGATCGTCGGCGTACAGGTCGAAGGTCGGCATGCACGGCAGGCTCACACGGGGTGGACGCGGGGTCAACGAGTTCCCCGGCACACCGCGGGCACGAGTTGCTGCACGGGGGATTGACGAGCTTGCTGACAGGCAGTCTCATAAGAGGACGTGACCGGCGGGTAACTCCGCCACGCCCCCGTACGACGAGGTGGATCTGCCATGACGACCCTGACGGAAGCCGAGGCGCTGGACGGCCTGCGCGACGCGCTCGGCCTGCTCAAGGACCGCGAACAGGTGGCCGAACGCCTCCTCGCCTCCTCCGCGAAGCACTCCTTCGACCCGGACAAGGAGCTGGACTGGGACGCGCCCTTCGAGGAGGGCAAGTGGTTCTGGCCGCCGGAGCTGGTGTCGCTGTACGACACACCGCTGTGGAAGCGGATGAGCGAGGAGCAGCGGATCGCGCTCTCCCAGCACGAGGCCGCGGCGCTGGCCTCGCTCGGCATCTGGTTCGAACTGATCCTGATGCAGCTTCTCGTCCGCCACATCTACGACAAGGCGGCGACCAGCGCGCATGTGCGGTACGCCCTCACCGAGATCGAGGACGAGTGCCGGCACTCGAAGATGTTCGCGCGGGTGATCTCCCGCGGCGGCACCCCGTGGTACCCGGTCAGCCGGACGCACCAGAACCTGGGCCGCCTGTTCAAGACGATCTCCACCACACCGGGGTCCTTCACGGCGACGCTGCTCGGCGAGGAGGTCCTGGACTGGATGCAGCGGCTGACCTTCCCGGACGAGCGGGTCCAGCCCCTCATCCGGGGCGTGACGCGGATCCACGTCGTGGAGGAGGCCCGCCATGTGCGATACGCCCGCGAGGAACTGCGCCGCCAGATGCTGACGGCGCCGAAGTGGTCGCAGGAGTTCACGCGGGTCACCTCCGGTGAGTTCGCCCGTGTCTTCTCCATCGCCTTCATCAACCCCGACGTCTACACGAACGTGGGCCTGGACAAGCGGGAGGCCATGGCGCAGGTCAAGGCCAGCGGACACCGGCGTGAGGTCATGCAGACGGGCGCGAAGCGCCTGACGGACTTCCTGGACGACATCGGAGTCCTCCGCGGAGTCGGCCGCCGCCTGTGGAAGTCCTCGGGATTGCTGGCGTAACGCGTCCCGCGGTACGGGGTGGGCTGCGCGCCCGGCGGTTTTTTGGGGGGGGCCGCCCGCAGCGGCCGGCACCGGGCAACGGCGCCCTCGTCGGAAAACGGCCGGCCGGACCGAGGACGGACACCCCCACCCCGGCCCCGACCCACAACGCACCGCAGGCCGGACACCAGCCACCCACCGCACCGCAACGGGCCGCCGCAGGCACAGAAGGGGCGCGGGGCTGTATTCGACATGCGGCTCCGCCGCGTGGGCGCGACCAGCCCCCACGCACCCGCAGACAAAGACCGACCCAGACCCGCACGCACCCGCGACCAGCCACAACACAACCCGCACCCGAAAGACCACCCACCCCCACCCCCACGCGGACGGGACTACGCTGCGAAGCATGACCCCCTCCGCCACCCCCGCCTACCGCCGCCTGAGCGTCGAGGAACGCCGCAGTCAGCTGCTCACCGCCGCCCTGTCGCTGTTCGCGCACCGGGCCCCGGAGGAGGTGTCCTTGGACGACGTGGCAGAAGCCGCCGGAGTCTCCCGCCCCCTGGTCTACCGCTACTTCCCCGGCGGCAAGCAGCAGCTCTACGAGGCAGCCCTCCGCTCCGCCGCCGACCAGCTCCAGCTCTGCTTCGACGAACCGCGCACCGGCCCGCGCCTGACCCGCCTCTACCGCGCCCTCGACCGCTACCTCGCCTTCGTCGACGAGCACGACGCCGGCTTCAGCGCCCTCCTCCAGGGCGGCAGCGTCGTCGAGACGTCGCGCACCACCGCCATCGTGGACGGAGTCCGCCGCGCCGCCGCCGACCACATCTACAGCCACCTCGGCGTGCACACCCCCGGCCCCCGCCTGCGCATGACCGTGCGCATGTGGATCACCGCCGTAGAAGCGGCGTCCCTCATGTGGCTCGACGACGACAAGCAGCCCCCCGCCGCCGAGCTGCGCGACTGGCTCGTGGAGCAGTTCGTCGCCGCCCTCGGCGTGACCGCGGGCCGCGACCCGCAGACCGCCGACGTGCTCGCCGCGCTCTCCGGCGATGTCTGACACTGGTGGCGTGAAGAGCGAAGACACCCCCTTCGAGGGCGGCCCCATGGACGGCCGGGTCCTCCCCGTGCTCGTCGGCCCCACCGGCCACCCTCCGAAGACGTACCGCATTCCGGTCCCGGACGCGGCCGGCGGCCCGCCCACCGTGCTGGTCTACCGCCGGGTCCCCCGCGGGCACAGCAAGCGCCTCGGCCTGATCCAGGGCTGGAAGTACGCCTTCGACCCCACGGGCGACACCACCACCGGCCGACTGCGCTGGCCGTGGTCGAAGCCCGCGCCCCGGCGCCACCGCACGCCAGACGCCACGCCGGACGGCAACCCGCACGACCCGCACGAGTGACACCCTTGCGCCGGTCCGCGCACGCCCGGCGCGCGCACTTCGCCGACCCGTCCCAAGCTCACGGTGCGAGGCAGAGGGGCTGCCCCGCACCGGAGGTGATGACGTGTCAGGAAAGCTGCTGCGTCTCGTCGGTACGACGGTGGCGGCGGCGCAACTAGCGCTCGCACCCACTCATGCCGCAGCCGTACCCGACCCCGCACAGCAACCACCCGCGGACGCGCAACGGCAACCACCCGCGGACGCAAGCCAAGAGGCACCCGACGACGCACCCCCAGAGGCCCCCGAGGACACCCCGAAGTCCCTGCCCACCCTCCTGACGCAGCTTCAGACGCTGTACCAGCAGGCGGAACAGGCCACCGAGGCCTACAACGCCACCGAGGAGGCGCTGAGGAAGAAGCGCGCCGAGGTGACCCGGCTGGACACCGCGCTGGCCAAGGCCCGGCTGTCGCTGCACGCCGGCCGCGGCGCCGCCGGCCGGCTCGCCCGGCAGCAGTACCAGAACAGCAGCGACCTCTCCCCGTACCTGCGCCTGCTGCTCACGTCCGACCCCGAGCACGCCCTCGACGAAGGCCATGTGATCGGCCGGCTGGCGCGCGAGCGCGCCGAGACCATCGGCCGTCTCACCGGCAGCGAACGCCAGGCCGCGGACCTCGCCCGCCGCGCCCGTACCGCCCTCGACCAGCAGCTGACGCTCATCGAGCGGCAGAAGAAGCAGCGCGACGACGTCCGCCGCCGCCTGTCCGACGTCGAACGGCTGCTGGCCTCGCTCACCGCCGACCAGCTGACCGCCCTGACCGCGCTGGAGCGCACCGGCACCGCCGAGGCGCAGCGCAGCCTGGTCGCCTCCGGCGCGCTGGACGACGACGACAAGCCGTCGTCCAGCGGGGGCGGGCGGGCCGTCCGGTACGCCGAGGGGCAGATCGGCAAGCCGTACGCGTGGGGTGCCGAGGGCCCGACGTCGTACGACTGCTCCGGGCTGACCTCGCAGGCCTGGCAGGCCGCCGGTACGCCGATCCCGCGCACCAGCCAGGAGCAGTGGGCGCGGCTGCGGCACGTCCCGCTGCGCACGCTGCGCCCCGGGGACCTGGTGGTCTACTTCCCGCAAGCCACTCACGTGGCGATGTATGTGGGCGGCGGCAGGGTGATCGAGGCGCCGCGCACCGGCGAGAAGGTCAAACTCTCCCCGATCGCGGCCTACCCGATCCTGGGAGCGGTACGCCCTGACCCGACGACCCCGGCACGCCAGCTCCCCGCGGACCCGGCAAGCCCGATCCCGGCGAACCCGGCACGCCCGGCCCCCAAGGAACAGGCACCCCCGGCCCCGAAGAACCCGGTACTCCGCCCCCAGGAGAAGCCGTCCGCCCTCTGACAGGCTGAACGAAACGGCCCTAACCGGCCAGCGAACCGAGATACGCCGCCGTCTTCTCCGGCTCGTAGAAGAAGTTCTCGAAGTCGGCAGGGTCGTTGAACGCGTTCGCGAACCGGTCGGCCGCCGGCTGGAGCTGGCCGGCCGCGCCGATGAGGTTCAGCACGTGCTCCGGCGGGGGCGCCAGCATCGCGTTGGTCCACTTCACGACGTGCTGCGCCGTCTGCCAGTAGCGGTCGAACGCCTGCTGCATCCAGTCCTCGTCGAACGGCTTGTCGCCGTGCTCGAGGATGGCGGCCAGGTAGGCGGCCGCACACTTGGACGCCGAGTTGGAGCCCTGCCCGGTGATCGGGTCGTTGGCGACGACGACGTCGGCGACGCCGAGGACCGCGCCGCCGCCGGGCAGGTGCCCGATCGGCTTGCGCACGGTCGGGGCGTAGCGGCCGGCCAGCGTGCCGCCCGCGTCGGTCAGCTCGACCTTCGTGGCCCGCGCGTACTCCCAGGGGGTGTACCGCTCCATGAGTTCCAGGGTCAGGGAGAGGTGCTCCGCCGGGTCCTTGACGCCCTTGAAGACGTCCAGCGGGCCGCCGGGTATGCCCTCCCAGAACAGGATGTCGGCGCGGCCGGAGGTGGTGTACGTCGGCATGATGAACAGCTCGCCGACGCCGGGCACCAGGTTGCAGCGGACCGCGTCGAACTCCGGGTGCTCCGGGCGCGGGCCGAGGCCGTGCACGTAGGCCACGGCCAGCGCGCGCTGGGGCTCGCTGTACGGGGAGCGGGAGGCGTCCCGTTCGAACATCGACACCAGTTCGCCCTTGCCGGCGGAGACCAGGACGAGGTCGTAGGCGCGGGAGAAGTAGTCGAGGTCGGAGACCGCCGCGCCGTGGATGACCAGCTGGCCGCCGCGCTGGGCGAACGTCTCCATCCAGCCGGCCATCTTCACGCGCTGGTCCACGGACTGCGCGTACCCGTCGAGCCGGCCCACCCAGTCGATGGCGCGGGCCGCCGGGCCCTCGGCCCAGGAGCCGGGGGCCGCCACCGAGACGCCGAGTCCTTGGATCTTCGGGGCCTGGGACTCCCAGAAGTTCAGCTGGAGGTCACGCTCGTGCTGCAGTGCCGTGTGGAACATGCACTGCGTCGACATGACCCGGCCGGAGCGGATCTCGTCCGCGGTCCGGTTCGACATCAGGGTGACCTCGTAGCCGTGCGCCTGCAGGCCGAGGGCGAGCTGGAGGCCGGACTGCCCGGCCCCTACGACGAGTATCTTCCGCATGCGGAATGTCTCTCCTAGGTGGAACTACTCGGGGGTTTCCTCGAGCGCGTGGGCCACGAGGGCGAGGAGCGTCTCGATCACCGAGATGCGGCGCCGCGCATCCATGATCATGACAGGTATGTGCGGAGGAATCGTGAGGGCCTCACGCACGTCCTCGGGCTCGAACAGCTCGGTTCCGTCGAAGTGGTTGACCGCGACGACGTACGGCAGCCCGCAGCTCTCGAAGTAGTCCAGCGCGGGAAAGCAGTCCTTCAGCCGGCGGGTGTCGGCCAGTACGACGGCGCCGATCGCACCGCGCACCAGGTCGTCCCACATGAACCAGAACCGCTGCTGACCCGGCGTACCGAACAGGTACAGCACCAGGTCGTCGTCGAGCGTGATACGGCCGAAGTCCATGGCCACGGTGGTGGTCAGCTTGCCCGGCGTGGCCGTGAGGTCGTCGGTCTCCTGGCTGGCCTCGGTCATCAGCGCCTCGGTCTGCAGAGGCGTGATCTCCGAGACGGACGTGACCAGGGTGGTCTTGCCGACGCCGAAGCCGCCCGCCACGACGATCTTCGTGGCGATGGGGGCGCGGGTGCGGTCCGTCTGCCAGGACTTCAGATCCTCGTCGGGCTGGGCGACACGGGCCGCCTCGGCGAACGGGGAGACGCCACGAGCGGCGTCAGAGACGACGGAGTCCACTCAGCACCCTTTCCAGCAGCGCGCGGTCCGGCCGGCCCGTGCCGTGGCCGGTGCCCGTTCCGTACACGCGGATCTTTCCCTGGTCCGCGAGGTCGCTCAGCAGGACGCGGACCACGCCGAGCGGCATTTTCAGCAGCGCGGCGATCTCGGCCACCGTGCGCATACGGCGGCACAGTTCGACGATGGCCCGCATCTCCGGCATCACGCGGGTGGCGAGACTACCGTTCGTCAGCTCCTTGCGCTCCTCCGGGGCCTCCAGTGCGGCCACGAACGTCTCGACGAGCAGGACGTGACCGAAGCGGGTACGGCCGCCGGTGAGCGAGTAGGGGCGCACACGGGCCGGTTTGCGATCGCCGCCGCGGACCGGCAACTGGCCCTTCGCGGCGTGGGACATGCTGCTCATCGCTCGCTCCCCATCGAGGAGGACTCCAGGGATTTGCGCAGCTCACTGCGGAGTTCGGGGGTCAGGACATGGCCGGCGCGGCCCACGAACAGGGCCATGTGGTACGCCACGACGCTCATGTCGCAGTCCGCGGAGCCGTGCACGCCGAGCAGCGAGCCGTCGCTGATCGACATCACGAACAGGCTGCCTTCCTCCATGGCGACCATCGTGTGCTTCACCGCGCCGCCGTCCATCAGCTTGGCCGCGCCGATGGTGAGGCTGCCGATGCCGGAGACGATGGTGGCGAGGTCGGCGGCGGAGCCGCGGGGGCCGGCGGGCCGGGTGGCCTGCTGGGCCTGCCCGGCCTCGAGGTTGCGGTCCTGGTCGGAGGAGAGCAGCAGCAGACCGTCGGAGGAGACCACGGCGACCGAGACGATGCCGGGGACCTCCTCGACGAGGTTGCTCAACAGCCAGTGCAGGTTGCGGGCTTCACTGCTCAGACCGAAGGTACTGGGCGCGGTCAACTGCTTGCCTCCTCGACTGTGCCCCCCGTGGCGTCTTGTGTGGGTCGGCGCTCCGCGGGCTGCGCCGCGGGTGCCCTGGTCTGGCCCGTCTGCTCGGCGATCTCCGCCTGGGCGTCGCGGTAGCCGGCGGTGGCGCCCTGGCGGAAGCCGCCGAGCCGCCGGCGCAGGGCTTCGGCGTCCACGGACTTGGTGCGGGGGCGCTCCGCCTGGGCGGGGGCGGTGATCTTGGGGGTGCGCTTGGGGAGGCCCTTCGCGGTGTACTCGTCTTCCTCGTCCGCGGTGCGCTGGTGCTCCGCCTCTGCCTCGGCCGCGGCCGGCTGGTCAGCGTCGGCGGCTGCGGCCTCGTGGGTGGGCGCCGGCACCGTGGCGGACTCGGACGCAGGCTCGGGGGCCTCTTCCTCCGCCTTCGGGGACGGGATCAGCAGCTCCATCGTCATCTCGGCCGGGGACTCCGCCGGCGGCGCGGGCTGCGGTACGGCTTCCTCGGCCGGCGCCGGCTCCCCGGCCTGCGCCGGCTGCTCCGCCGTGGGCTGCTCGGGCTCGGGCTCCCGGGCCTCCGCCTCCGCCCGTTCCCGTACCGCCTTCTCCGCGAGGGCGACCAGGCGGTCGCCGTCACTCGAGCGGCTGTGCAGGACGTTGGAGTTGGCCTCGGCGTCTGCGCCCGGGAGGGAGAAGCTCTGGGTGGTGCTCGCGGAGTGCGCGGGCGGGGCGACCGCGGCCGGCGGGGCGGCGGCCAGCAGCGACTGCGGCAGGACGACGACCGCGGCCGTACCGCCCTGCTTCTGCTCGCGCAGCTGCACCCGCACCCCGTGCCGGTGGGCGAGACGGGCGACGACGTAGAGGCCGAGCCCGAGGCCCTCCTCGCCCTCCTGGTCGTACGGCGTGTTCGGGTCGAAGGCGGTGAGGCGGGCGTTGAGCCGCTCCATCCGCTCGCCCGTCATGCCGATGCCCTCGTCCTGGACGGAGAGCATGACCTCGCCGTTCTCCAGCAGCCAGCCGGAGACCTCGACGGGCATGTCGGGCGGGGAGAACGCGGTGGCGTTCTCCATGAGTTCGGCCAGCAGGTGGGAGAGGTCGTCGGCGGCGAATCCGGCCACGTGCGCATGCGGCGGGAGGGCCGCGATACGGACGCGTTCGTAGCGCTCGATCTCGCTGACCGCCGCGCGGACCACGTCGACCAGCGGGACGGGACCCGCGTGCTGCTGGACGTGCTCGGTGCCGGCGAGCACGAGGAGGTTCTCGCTGTGCCGGCGCATGACCGTGGCGAAGTGGTCCAGCTTGAACAGGGTGGCCAGGCGGTCCGGGTCCTGCTCGCGCTCCTCCAGGCCCTCGATGACGGCGAGCTGACGCTCGACCAGGCCGAGCGTGCGCAGGGCGAGGTTGACGAAGGTGGACCCGATGCTGGTGCGCAGCCGGTCGAGCTGGGCCGCGGACTCGGCGAGTTCGGCGCGCAGTTCCTCGCGGGCGTCGGCCATCTTCTGCCGCTGGCCGACCAGGTGCTTGCGGTCGGACTCCAGGGTGCCGACCCGCTCGGCGAGGGTGACGGCGTGCGCGTGCAGGGCGTTGACGGAGCGGACGACCTGGGCGAACTCGTCATTGCGGCCGGTGAACTTCACCGGTTCCTGGGTGACCGGGTCCTCGGCCTCGGCCAGCCGGGCGGAGCCGCGCCGCAGCGCCGACAGCGGGCGGGTCAGGCTGCGGGCCATGGCGGTGGCGATGCCGACGGCGAGCAGGATCAGCGCGCCGAGGATCGCGACACGGATCTCCAGCGCGGTGACGTCGTCGTCGCGCAGCTGCTCCAGCGCCTGGGTGCGGTGCTGGTAGAGCGCGGACTCCGCGCCGCGCATCAGCTCGATCCGCGCGGACAGGGCCGCGTCGAGCTTGCGGGTGCTGGTGTCGAGCTCGTCGTCGTCCAGCGCGGGCTGGTCGGTGAGACGGGCGAGGTACTTCTCGGCGGTGGTGGTCTCCGGTCCGGTGACGGTGGAGTCGTACGACGTCACCGCCTGCCGGGGTGCCGACTCGTGGAAGTCGGCGAGGGCCGCGTCGGAGCGCAGCCGGGCCTGCTGGGCGGCGGCGGTGAGCACGTCGCGCTGCTTGCCCGCGGACGAGGAGGAGCCGGAGCCGGTTCGGGGCAGGCCGGTGACCGGGTCGATGGTGCTCTGCGTGCCGCCGGGGACGTTCAGCGCGGCGAGCAGCAGGCCGCGGGTGGCGGCGGCCTGCTGGACGGCGGAGTCCAGCTCGGCGAGGGCGTAGGCGCCGGAGCCCGCGCGGGGCGGGCTCTGCTGGGCGAGCTGCTCGGTGAGCCGGTGCAGCTCGGTGATCGCGGCCGAGTACGCCTGGTGGGCCTCGAGCGCGCTGCTCTGTCCGGTGAGCGCGGCGCGGCGGACCGCGGCGATGCCGTCGAGGTCGGTGCGCAGGGCGGCGGGCAGGTCGGTGTCCGCGCGCAGTTCCTCGACCTGCCGGTCGACGCGTGCGCTGCGCTGCTCGTCGGGCGCCTTGGACTTGGGCCGGCCGGCGGCGACGTACGAGGTGACGTCGTCGCGTTCGTCGGCGAGGGCGTGGGCGAGGGTCAGCGCCTCCTGGGTCTGCCCCGCGAGGGTGACCAGGTCCTGGGTGTCCTTCAGCTGCCCGGAGGCGGCGATGACGGACGGCGCGCCCGCGCCCGCGATGGCGGCCGCCACCACCGCCACGGCGACGATCAGCCGATTGCGTACGTGGGTGGGGCGGCCCTTGCCTACGGCGGGTGGCTGGGCGCCACCCTCGGGGGCCGACTGCCTGCCTGTGCGCCGAGGCCGCGTCTTCTGCACCGGTGCTCGCATTCCTGTACTCGTATAGCCATGGGACCGGATGACGCCCCGTCAATCGGCGCGCACGTCCGGTACGGTTCCCGACCCTCCCAGTGCCGGTGGGCAGCGGGCGGGCATCACCTGCCCCGCCACCCGAAGGAGTGAACATCGGGAAAGAGTTGGCGGGCAAGTTCCTCTGGCGCGTGCAGTGGCCTTGCGCGGCGGGCCGGTTGGACGTCGGCGGCGCGCTTTGGCAGGATTCGCCGCCACGCCTTGGCGGAGTGAAGCATTCCACCCCAAAACCGACGTCGTGGCCGCGCCGGCACGACGAACCCGCGATGCTTGCCGGCCTTCGCCGAGCATGTGAAGGGCTGGTGCAGACTGGCCGGATGCGTACGGAACTCGTCTCGGAACCCGGCGACCCGCTTCGCCCCAACGAGGACTTCGCCGGCATCGGAGTACCCGCCTCCGGACAGGGCGCGTCACTCGTCGTCCTGGACGGGGTGACGCCGCCCCGGGAGGGCGGGACGGGCTGTCTGCATTCGGTCCCCTGGTACACGGCACGGCTCGGCGGAGCACTGACCGAACTGACCGTTTCGCTCCCGGATGTTCCCCTGGCCGAGGCCCTCGCCCGCGCCATCGCGCGTACCTCCGCCGCACACGCGGGAACCTGTGACCTTTCTCACCCGCGCACCCCGCAGGCAACCGTGGTCCTGGCCCGCTGGTCCGCACGGTCCGTCGAGTACCTGGTGCTGTCCGATTCAGCGCTGCTGGTGCAGTCTCCGCACGGCACGGTCACGGCGGTTCTCGACGACCGGCTGGCCCGGCTGCCGCGCGCCGCGCTGGCCACGGACGAGATGATCGACGCGCACCTGCGCAACAAGGAGGGCGGCTTCTTCACGGCGGCGGCCGACCCCTCGGTGGCGGACCGCGCGGTCACCGGCTCCCTGCCGCGCGAAGAGGTGACCGCGCTGGCCGCGCTGACGGACGGGGCGGCGCGCTGGTCGGAGAAGTTCCGCGAGGGCGACTGGGCGGACTGCCTCGGGCTGATCCAGAAGGAGGGCGCCCAGGCCCTGGTCGCGCGCGTCCGTTCCCTGGAACGCGCGGACGCACACGCGCGCGCCCACCTGGGCGGCAGCAAGACCCACGACGACGCGACGGTGGTCTACGCGGAGCTGTGAGGCACGGGAGCGCCCTGGGGCAGGCCCGTCACTTCTCCATCCCCCGGTTCAACTGGTTCAGCAGCCGGGCCAGTTCCGCCACCTCGCGGCGGTTCCAGTGGGCGAGCTTGCTGACGTAGCGGGCGCGGCGGGCGTCGCGGACGCTGCCGACCCGGCGGTGACCCTCCTCGGTGAGGTGGACCAGCCAGGCGCGGCCGTCGGCCGGGTCCGGTTCGCGGGCCACCAGGCCGAGCTCCTCCAGGGCCCTGAGCTGGCGGGACATGGTGGCCTTGCCGACGCCGATGTAGGCGGCCAGTTCGGTGGCGCGCTGCCGGCCGCACTCGTCCAGCCGGACCAGCAGGCCGTAGGCGGCCGACTCCAGGTCCGGGTGGACCTCGCGGGCCATCTCCCCCTGACTGGCGCGGGCCCGGCGCAGGAAGACCGTCAGCTCGCGTTCCAGCGCCAGGAACTCCTGGTCCACACCACTCGGCGACGTCCCGGGTTCGCCCCGATGCTCCGCGCCGTTCGCGTCCTCGTGCACGTCAGTCCCCTGATCCGGTTTCCCGATCCTGAAAGTTTCCGCCAGGCGCCCGCCATCGCCGCAGCTTGGTCAGTATTTCGCAGGGCTAGACCAACGGCAGCGTTCGGACCCCTTCCCTCCGTACGGTCTACGTGCGTAGCTTCTTTTACCAGGCCCTGACTGCCATGCCCACGCCAGTGGTTATCGGGCCAACCTGTGCAGCACGTCGTCCAGCGTTCCCCACCGACGCCTTCGGAGGCACGTCATGCCCGTGCACAGACCCGGTTTTGCACGCCGCCGCCTGCTCGCCCCCCTCGCGGCAGCCGGCCTCGCGGTCCTCTCCCTCGCCCTGCCCGCGTCCGCCCGAAGTGCCGACGTCCCCGCCCGCGGCTCCGCCTACATGGGCATGGGCGTCCTGGCCCACGACGGCCAAAGCGGCACGCCCAGCACCGGTGACGCCACCCAGACGGAAGGCGTCGACGTCTCCGCCTACCAGGGCAAAGTCGCCTGGTCCACCCTGTGGAGCAGCGGCGTGCAGTGGTCCTACGTCAAGGCCACCGAGGGGACGTACTACACGAACCCCTACTTCGCGCAGCAGTACAACGGCTCGTACAACGTCGGCATGATCCGCGGCTCGTACCACTTCGCGACACCCGACACCACCAGCGGCGCCACCCAGGCCAACTACTTCGTCGACCACGGCGGCGGCTGGTCCCGCGACGGCAAGACCCTTCCCGGCGCCCTCGACATCGAGTGGAACCCCTACGGCGCCGCCTGCTACGGCAAGACGCAGAGCGGGATGGTCACCTGGATCCGCGACTTCCTGAACCAGTACAAGGCCCGTACGGGCCGCGACGCCGTGATCTACACGGCGACCAGCTGGTGGACCCAGTGCACCGGCAACTACGCCGGCTTCGCCACCACCAACCCCCTGTGGATCGCCCGGTACGCCACCGACCCGGGCACACTGCCGGCCGGCTGGGGTTACTACACGATGTGGCAGTACACCTCCTCCGGCCCGACGGTCGGTGACCACGACAAGTTCAACGGGGCCTACGACCGGCTCCAGGCACTCGCCAACGGCTGACATCGCCGCTCGTACGGCGAAGGCCCGGGTCTCCCTCACGGGACCCGGGCCTTCCCTCATCCGGCGGCGTCCGTCACGCCGCCACCGGAACCTCCGGCGTCGCCTCGCTCGTGGCGGGCGCGAGCGCCAGTTCCAGGACCTGGCGCACGTCGGTCACCGCGTGGACGTCGAGCTTGTCCAGCACCTCGGCGGGGACGTCGTCCAGGTCGGGTTCGTTGCGCTTGGGGATGATCACGGTGGTCACCCCGGCGCGGTGGGCGGCGAGCAGCTTCTGCTTCACGCCGCCGATGGGCAGCACCCGGCCGGTCAGCGAGACCTCGCCGGTCATCGCCACGTCGGTGCGGACCAGACGGCCGGAGAGCAGGGACGCCAGGGCAGTCGTCATCGTGACGCCGGCGCTGGGGCCGTCCTTGGGGACCGCTCCGGCCGGGAAGTGGATGTGCACGCCCCGGTCCTTCAGGTCGCCCACCGGCAGCTCCAGTTCCGCGCCGTGGCTGCGCAGGAAGCTCAGCGCGATCTGCGCGGACTCCTTCATCACGTCACCGAGCTGACCGGTGAGGGTCAGTCCGGCCGCGCCGGTCTCCGGGTCGGCCAGGGACGCCTCGACGAAGAGGACGTCACCGCCGGCGCCGGTGACCGCGAGGCCGGTCGCCACGCCGGGGACGGCGGTGCGGCGCTCGGCCGGGTCCTGCGCGGACTCCGGAACGTGGTGCGGGCGGCCGATCAGGTCGCGCAGGTGGTCCGCGGTGACCGTGAAGGGCAGCTCGCGCTCGCCCAGTTCGTGCTGGGCGGCCACCTTGCGCAGCAGACGCGCGATGGAGCGCTCCAGGGTGCGCACACCGGCCTCGCGGGTGTACTCGCCGGCCAGCTTGCGCAGGGCGCCCTCGTCGAGGGTGACCTCCTCCTTGTTCAGGCCGGACCGCTCCAGCTGACGCGGCAGCAGGTGGTCGCGGGCGATGACGACCTTCTCGTCCTCGGTGTAGCCGTCGAGGCGGACGATGTCCATGCGGTCGGCGAGCGCCTCGGGGATGGCCTCCAGGACGTTGGCGGTGGCGAGGAAGACGACGTCCGACAGGTCGAGCTCGACCTCCAGGTAGTGGTCGCGGAAGGTGTGGTTCTGCGCCGGGTCGAGGACTTCGAGCAGGGCCGCCGCGGGGTCGCCGCGGAAGTCGGAGCCGACCTTGTCGATCTCGTCGAGCAGGACGACCGGGTTCATGGAGCCGGCCTCCTTGACGGC
This sequence comes from Streptomyces sp. NPDC014006, assembly GCF_043088925.1. Classification (NCBI taxonomy): domain Bacteria; kingdom Bacillati; phylum Actinomycetota; class Actinomycetes; order Kitasatosporales; family Streptomycetaceae; genus Streptomyces; species Streptomyces sp. NPDC014006. The sequence continues at coordinate 205,025 of NZ_JBICAJ010000006.1, forward strand.
CCGCACGATCCGGCCGGGCAGCGCCCCGACGTACGTACGGCGGTGACCGCGGATCTCGGCCTCGTCGCGCACCCCGCCGAGGGCGACGCGGACGAACTTGCGGCCCATGGCGTGGGCGACGGACTCGCCGAGGGAGGTCTTGCCGACGCCGGGCGGGCCGACGAGCGCGAGGACGGCACCGCCGCGCCGCCCGCCGACGACGCCCAGGCCGCGGTCGGCGCGGCGCTTGCGGACGGCCAGGTACTCGGTGATGCGTTCCTTGACGTCGTTCAGCCCGGCGTGCTCGGCGTCCAGGACGGCCTTGGCGCCCTGGATGTCGTAGGCGTCCTCGGTGCGCTCGTTCCACGGCATCTCCAGGACCGTGTCGAGCCAGGTGCGGATCCAGGAGCCCTCGGGCGAGGCGTCGGAGGCGCGCTCCAGCTTGTCGACCTCCTTGAGGGCGGCCTCGCGGACCTTTTCCGGGAGGTCGGCGGCCTCGACGCGGGCGCGGTAGTCGTCGGACTCCTCGCCCTCCTTCTCGCCGTTCAGCTCGCGCAGTTCCTTGCGGACGGCCTCCAGCTGGCGGCGCAGCAGGAACTCGCGCTGCTGCTTGTCGACGCCTTCCTGGACGTCCTTGGCGATGGTCTCGGCGACGTCCTGCTCGGCGAGGTGGTCGCGCAGCTGCTGGGTGGCGAGCTTGAGGCGGGCGACCGGGTCGGCGGTCTCGAGCAGCTCCACCTTCTGCGCGGTGGTGAGGAAGGGTGAGTAGCCGGAGTTGTCGGCGAGGGCGGAGACGTCGTCGATGGCCTGGACGCGGTCGACGACCTGCCAGGCGCCGCGCTTCTTCAGCCAGGTGGTGGCGAGCGCCTTGTACTCCTTGACCAGTTCTTGCACGTGGCCCGGGACGGGGTCCGGCTGTGTCTCGTCGAGCTGTGTGCCCTCGACCCACAGCGCAGCACCCGGGCCTGTGGTCCCGGCACCGATCCGGACGCGGCTGCGGCCGCGGATCAGGGCGCCGGGGTCGCCGTCGGCCAGCCGGCCGACCTGCTCGACGGTGCCGAGGACACCGGTGCTCGCGTAGGTCCCGTCGATGCGTGGCACGAGCAGGACCTTGGGCTTTCCGGCCTCGGAGCCGGCGGCGGCCTGCGCGGCCTCCACCGCGGCGCGCACTTCGGAGTCGCTCAGGTCCAGCGGAACCACCATCCCGGGCAGCACGACCTCGTCGTCGAGCGGCAGCACAGGCAGAGTGAGCGATGCGGACGTCGAAGCCATGATCTCCCTTTCGGCAGTCAAGTTGAGTTGTATCGACTCAATGCTTGGGAGTCGGCAGATGTTCCCAAGCCGGTGTTCGCTGTGAGCGATCAAGGACACGGGCGCCCGGAAAGGTCACGGGAGGGGCTCGCGCACCGACCCGTCACGTAATAGCCTATGTGGGCTAGTGGCTATTACCGCGATCTGGCACGGCGGACGGGAGACCGGAGTGGACACGATCGTGCGGTCCTGGGTGGAGGGGTGGGTCGTGTCGCGGGGCGCGGCGCCGCCGGCGGCACGGGAGTGGGGCTGGACCATCGACGTCGGACGGCCGGACCACGTCAGCAGGCACGTGTTCGGCGGCGTCGGCGAGGCCGTCTCAGAGACGGCCGTACGGAAGGTGGCGGACACGGTGACCGGGGCGGGGGTGCAGTTCAAGGCGTTCCGGGATCCGGCAGAGGTCGGCGGCTGGCTCGGCGACGGCTGGTGGATCGACCCAGAGCCGGGCTGGCTGATGTCCGTCCCGCTGACGGCGTCCGCCCCGGCGCCCGCCGTCCCGGACGGTTACCGGCTGCGCACGTGGACGCGTGGCGGTGTGCTGCGCGCCCTCGTCACCGCGCCGGACGGCTCCTGGGCGGCGAGCGGGCAGATCGCGCCGACCGGCCCGACCGCGGTGGCGGACATGATCGAGGCCTCGCCGGAGCACCGCCGCCGGGGCCTGGGCACCCTCGTGATGCGCACCCTCCAGCGGGGTGCGGCGGACGCGGGCGCGCGAACGGGCGTGCTGGCCGGGACGCCGGACGGGCGGGCACTGTACGAAACACTGGGGTGGCGGACGGTCGCGCCGCTGACGAGCGCTAGGCGGGTGAAGGACTGAGGGGGCGGGGGGGGGGGGGGGGGCCCCCCCCCCCCGGGCGGGGGGGGGGGGGGGGGGGGGGCCCCCCCCGCGCCCCTTCACGCCCGCGACGGCCCGCCGTGCTGCGCGGTGGCCGCCCAGCGGCGCAGGCGGGGCCAGGTGGTGATGCCGATCGTCAGCGCTATCGCGTGACCCCAGCTGGTGAGGGGGTCGTAGGGCGACAGCAGGTCCTGGCCGATGATCAGCGCGACCCAGGCGAGCAGGGGCCAGCGCAGCCAGGGTCTCAGCAGCCCGGCCAGCGCGCCCACGCCCGCGGCGACACCGAAGCTGATGCCGTAGTCGAGGCGGTGCAGCGAGGTGTCCGGCAGGTGTCCGGTGGCGACCGCGAACCCGACCGGCACCTCTGTCGCGAGGGTCGCCAGCACATGCCCGCACAGGAAGACGCCGGCCGTGCGCAGACCGCCGACGCGCCGCTCCAGCGCGGTCAGGACGAGCAGAAAGCCGAGCGCGTACGGCGAGAGCACCCCGCCGGCGATCCACAGCGCACTGCCGACGAGCACCAGCACCGGGTGCCGCGCCAGGTGCGCCACGTCCGTACTGGACCCCTGCTGCAGCGCCTGCACGACGGCGGGGTCGGCGTACGCGGCGACGAGCGAGGTGAAGGCGAGCACGGCGGCGTAGGCGAAGGTGAAGGGGGTCGCCCGGGGAGTGGGCAGCAGCCGCCAGGGGCGTACCGCCCGCAGCCGGCCGCGGGGAGCCGGCGTGGCCTCGACGGCAGCGGCGGACGGCGCGACGGGTGCCTGCGGGCCGCCGCGCCGCGGCTGGCCGGGCATGCCGTCCAGCAGCCGGGTGAGATCCGGCAGATCGGCCGGAAGGGGCGCGTCGGGAGGCGTCCTGTCGACCCTCGCAGTGCGTTCCACGGTGAGGCGCTCCTTCCGTCGCCCCCCACCTTTCGGGTCCCACCCACCCGCTGTCTGTGATCCACGCCACGCGTGACCGGATTCTCAGCAACCTCTCAAGGTTCTTACGCGTCCGCCGCCGATCCCCGTCGCCCCGGCGCGCGTTCCGGCGTACCCGCCCCGGCGTCCCGTGGCCCGCGCCCCGCGTCCCACGAACGGGTGCTCCGGCGCCGTCCGAGCCCGCCGCCTCCCGTAATTCCCGTTCCCGCAAAGCCCCGTTCATGCAGGATGGGGTCCATGTCCACGACGTACGACAGTCCCGAGGTCCTGGACCGCCGCGAGGGTCCCTACGGCGAGGTCGTGCTGCGGCGGCACGGCGAGTTGCTGCAGATCATCGCCAACGGGTGCTTTCTGATGGACACCTCCGACGGCCGCAGCGAACGGCTGCTGGTCGACGCCGCCCTGGAGGCACTCGGCGAACGCCCGGCGCCGCACGTGCTGATCGGCGGGCTGGGCGTCGGCTTCTCGCTGGCCCATGCTGCTGCGAATTCGCGGTGGGGCCGGATCACCGTGGTGGAAAGGGAATCCGCCGTCATCGACTGGCACCGCGGCGGGCCGCTCGGCGGGCTCTCCCACGAGGCGCTGGCCGATCCGCGTACCGAGGTCGTCCACGACGACCTCGTGGACTACGTCAATGAGACATCCGCCACGTTCGACGCCCTGTGCCTGGACATCGACAACGGCCCCGGCTGGACCGTCACGGACGGCAATGACGGACTGTACTCACCGGCCGGACTGGCAAGCTGCGCAAGGACGTTGAGACCCGGCGGGGTGCTCGCGGTGTGGTCGGCCCAGCCGTCACCGGATTTCGAAGAAACCTTGGGGAATGTCGGGTTCCAGCAGGTGCGTACGGAAGAGATCCCCGTTGCCCGAGGCGTTCCCGACGTCGTGCACCTCGGGATCCGCCCTGAATAGCAAAGCCGTGGTGACTCCCCGTACGCTGCTTCCCTGGCGCGGATCATTCAAGCGTCAATCGCAGTCACGCGCAGACCGAGGGATCACCCCACTGATTCCGGAAAGCACACTTCAGGGGCGGGCGATGGAGCAGACACACACCTCCCAGAGCGGCACGACGGCGACCCCCGGCGCGCAGCGGCGGGTCCTGGTCGTCGAGGACGATCCGACGATCGTCGACGCCATCGCGGCCCGCCTGCGCGCCGAGGGATTTCTCGTGCAAACCGCGGGTGACGGCCCGGCGGCCGTCGACACCGCCGAGGCCTGGCAGCCCGATCTGCTGATCCTCGACATCATGCTGCCCGGCTTCGACGGGCTCGAGGTCTGCCGGCGGGTGCAGGCGCAGCGGCCGGTTCCGGTGCTGATGCTCACCGCCCGCGACGACGAGACCGACATGCTGGTCGGGCTGGGCGTCGGGGCCGACGACTACATGACCAAGCCGTTCTCGATGCGGGAGCTGGCCGCCCGCGTGCACGTGCTGCTGCGCCGGGTGGAGCGGGCCGCGCTGGCCGCCGCCACGCCGCGCAGCGGTGTGATGCGCCTGGGCGAGCTGGAGATCGACCACGCGCAGCGCCGGGTCCGGGTGAAGTCGGAGGACGTGCATCTGACGCCCACCGAGTTCGACCTGCTGGTGTGCCTGGCGAACACTCCGCGCGCGGTGCTCTCCCGTGAGCAGCTGCTGGCGGAGGTGTGGGACTGGGCGGACGCCTCGGGCACCCGCACGGTCGACAGCCACATCAAGGCGCTGCGCCGGAAGATCGGTGCCGAGCGGATCCGCACCGTGCACGGTGTGGGCTACGCGCTGGAGACGCCGACGCCATGAGCGACGGGCGGCCGGCCGCACGGCGGCGTCCCGGGGATCCCTGGGGCGGCGTACGCCCGTTCTCGATCAAGACCAAGCTGGGTGTGCTGGTCGTCATCGCGGTGCTGATCACCACGGGACTGATGATGATCGCCATGCGCACCCGGACGGAGCTGCGCTTCATCACGGTCTTCTCCATGATCGCCACGCTGCTGATCACGCAGTTCGTGGCGCATTCGCTGACCGCGCCGCTGGACGAGATGAACACCGTGGCCCGGTCGATCTCGCAGGGCGACTACACCAGCCGGGTGCGGGAGAGCCGTCGTGACGAGCTGGGCGACCTCGCCCAGACGATCAATGTGATGGCGGACGAGCTGGAGGCGCAGGACCGCCAGCGCAAGGAGCTGGTGGCGAACGTCTCGCACGAGCTGCGCACGCCCATCGCGGGTCTGCGGGCGGTGCTGGAGAACATCGTGGACGGCGTCACCGAGGCCGATCCCGAGACCATGCGCACGGCGCTGAAGCAGACCGAGCGGCTGGGCCGGCTGGTGGAGACGCTGCTGGACCTGTCCCGGCTGGACAACGGCGTCGTACCGCTGAAGAAACGTCGCTTCGAGGTGTGGCCGTATCTGTCCGGCGTGCTGAAGGAGGCCAACATGGTCGCCTCGGCGCGCGCGGGCATCGCCTCCGGCTCCGGCAGCCACACCCGCGCCGACGTCCATCTGCACCTGGACGTCTTCCCGAGCGACCTGACCGCGCACGCCGACCCGGAGCGCATCCACCAGGTCGTCGCCAACCTCATCGACAACGCGGTTAAGCACAGCCCGCCGCACGGCCGGGTCACGGTCAAGGCGCGGAGCGGGAAGGCACCCGGCTCACTGGAGCTGGAGGTCCTGGACGAGGGGCCCGGCATTCCCGAGTCGGAGTGGCACCGCGTCTTCGAGCGGTTCAACCGGGGTGTGGTCGCGCGGCCGCACGGTCCCGGCAGCGACGGCGGCACCGGGCTCGGCCTGGCGATCGCGCGCTGGGCCGTGGACCTGCACGGGGGCCGCATCGGCGTGGCCGAATCCGAGCGAGGTTGCCGGATCCTTGTCACTCTTCCAGGAGAGCCGACCGTCCAAAGTTGACGTAGGGTTCGAAACGGAGCCTCAAGATCCACGAGCGTTCGCGCCGACGGACACGTGTGATCAGGCACACGTCCGCACGCCCCGCGTGCAGGGCCCTCGTCGCCGTACCCCGGCGCGCCTCTTTCACACCGGAACCACGCTTGTTTCCCGCCATTTCAAGCGCCGAAACACGGGCTGAGATGTGACTTACGCGACGATGAACGGGCCCGACCTGACCTTCACCCTCAGGGAGGCGTAGCCTTTATTCCCGCTGTCCATCACCTTGTGAAGCGGAAGAGGGCGGTTGCCGCCGTGTCGCCACAGTCCCCCAGTAACGCATCGAGCGCACCTACGACCGACGCCGACCAAGCGGGAAAGAACCCCGCTGCCGCGTTCGGTCCCAATGAGTGGCTCGTCGATGAGATCTATCAGCAGTACCTCCAGGACCCGAATTCGGTAGACCGTGCCTGGTGGGACTTCTTCGCCGACTACAAGCCGGGGGCGGCAGGAGCCCCGGTTGCGTCGGGTAGCGCGGCCGCGGGGGCCGCGCAGACCCCCACCCAGGCGCCCGCCCCGGCCCCCCGGGCCGCCGCGCCGGCCGCTCCGGCTCCCGCGGCTGCGAAGCCCGCGGCCGCCGCTCCGGCTCCGGCCCCCGCTCCCGCCCCCGCGGCGAAGCCCGCCCCCGCCCAGGCTCAGCCGGCGCGTCCCGCACAGGCGCCCGCTCAGCCCCAGGCGAAGGCGGAGCCCGCCAAGGAGGCCCCCGCGGGCCCGGAGCTCGTGACGCTGCGCGGTCCGTCCGCCGCGGTCGCGAAGAACATGGACGCCTCGCTGGAGATGCCGACCGCCACCTCGGTGCGCGCGGTCCCGGTGAAGCTGCTGTTCGACAACCGCATCGTCATCAACAACCACCTCAAGCGTGCCCGCGGCGGGAAGATCTCCTTCACGCACCTCATCGGGTACGCGATGGTGCAGGCCGTCAAGGCCATGCCGGCGATGAACTGGTCGTACCAGCTCAAGGACGGCAAGCCCACCCTGGTCAAGCCGGAGCACGTCAACCTCGGTCTCGCCATCGACCTGGTCAAGCCCAACGGCGACCGCCAGCTCGTCGTCGCGGCGATCAAGAAGGCCGAGACGCTGAACTTCTTCGAGTTCTGGCAGGCCTACGAGGACATCGTCCGCCGCGCCCGTGACGGCAAGCTGACGATGGACGACTTCACCGGTGTCACGGTCTCCCTGACCAACCCCGGCGGCCTCGGCACCGTCCACTCCGTGCCGCGGCTGATGCCCGGCCAGTCGGTGATCATGGGCGTCGGCTCCATGGACTACCCGGCGGAGTTCCAGGGCACCAGCCAGGACACCCTGAACAAGCTCGGCATCTCGAAGGTCATGACGCTCACGTCGACCTACGACCACCGGGTCATCCAGGGCGCCGCCTCCGGCGAGTTCCTGCGGATCGTCGCGAACCTGCTGCTCGGCGAGAACGGCTTCTACGACGACATCTTCGAGGCGCTGCGCATCCCCTACGAGCCGGTCCGCTGGCTCAAGGACATCGACGCCAGCCACGACGACGACGTCACCAAGGCCGCCCGTGTCTTCGAGCTGATCCACTCCTACCGGGTCCGCGGCCACGTCATGGCCGACACCGACCCGCTGGAGTACAAGCAGCGCAAGCACCCCGACCTGGACATCGTCGAGCACGGCCTCACCCTGTGGGACCTGGAGCGCGAGTTCGCCGTCGGCGGCTTCGCCGGCAAGTCGATGATGAAGCTGCGCGACATCCTCGGCGTGCTGCGCGACTCGTACTGCCGCACCACCGGCATCGAGTTCATGCACATCCAGGACCCCAAGCAGCGCAAGTGGATCCAGGACCGCGTGGAGCGCCCGCACTCCAGGATGGAGCGCGAGGAGCAGCTGCGGATCCTGCGCCGCCTGAACGCCGCCGAGGCCTTCGAGACGTTCCTGCAGACGAAGTACGTCGGCCAGAAGCGCTTCTCCCTGGAGGGCGGCGAGTCCGTCATCCCGCTGCTGGACGCGGTCATCGACTCCGCGGCCGAGTCGCGCCTGGACGAGGTCGTCATCGGCATGGCTCACCGCGGCCGCCTGAACGTGCTGGCCAACATCGTCGGCAAGTCGTACGCGCAGATCTTCCGCGAGTTCGAGGGCAACCTCGACCCGAAGTCGATGCACGGCTCCGGCGACGTGAAGTACCACCTGGGCGCCGACGGCACCTTCACCGGCCTGGACGGCGAGCAGATCAAGGTCTCCCTGGTCGCGAACCCCTCCCACCTGGAGGCCGTCGACCCGGTCCTGGAGGGCGTCGCCCGCGCCAAGCAGGACATCATCAACAAGGGCGGCACGGACTTCACGGTCCTGCCGGTGGCGATCCACGGCGACGCGGCCTTCGCGGGCCAGGGCGTGGTGGCCGAGACCCTGAACATGTCGCAGCTGCGCGGTTACCGCACCGGCGGCACGGTCCACATCGTCATCAACAACCAGGTCGGCTTCACCGCGGCCCCCGAGTCCTCGCGTTCCTCCATGTACGCGACGGACGTGGCCCGCATGATCGAGGCCCCGATCTTCCACGTGAACGGCGACGACCCCGAGGCCGTCGTCCGTGTCGCGCGGCTGGCGTTCGAGTTCCGCCAGGCGTTCAACAAGGACGTGGTGATCGACCTCATCTGCTACCGCCGCCGCGGTCACAACGAGTCGGACAACCCGGCCTTCACCCAGCCGCTGATGTACGACCTGATCGACAAGAAGCGCTCGGTGCGCAAGCTGTACACCGAGTCCCTGATCGGTCGCGGCGACATCACCCTGGAAGAGGCCGAGCAGGCGCTGCAGGACTACCAGGGCCAGCTGGAGAAGGTCTTCACCGAGGTCCGCGAGGCCACCTCGCAGCCGGCCGGTGTCGACTCCGCCGAGCCGCAGGACGGCTTCCCGGTCGCGGTCCCGACCGCGATCTCCACGGAGGTCGTCAAGCGGATCGCCGAGTCCCAGGTCAACGTGCCCGACCACATCACCGTCCACCCGCGTCTGCAGCCGCAGCTGCAGCGCCGGGCGGCCATGGTCGAGGACGGCACGATCGACTGGGGCATGGGCGAGACCCTGGCGTTCGGTTCGCTGCTGCTGGAGGGCGTGCCGGTCCGTCTGGCGGGCCAGGACTCCCAGCGCGGCACCTTCGGCCAGCGCCACGCGGTCATCATCGACCGCAGCACCGGCGAGGAGTACACGCCGCTGCAGTACCTCTCCGAGGACCAGGCGCGGCTGAACGTCTACAACTCCCTGCTGTCCGAGTACGCGGCCATGGGCTTCGAGTACGGCTACTCGCTGGCCCGCCCGGACGCGCTCGTGCTGTGGGAGGCCCAGTTCGGCGACTTCGTCAACGGCGCCCAGACGGTGGTGGACGAGTTCATCTCCTCCGCCGAGCAGAAGTGGGGCCAGACCTCCGGCGTCGTCCTGCTCCTGCCGCACGGCTACGAGGGCCAGGGCCCGGACCACTCCTCGGCCCGCCCCGAGCGGTTCCTGCAGCTGTGCGCGCAGAACAACATGACGGTCGCCATGCCGACGTCTCCGGCGAACTACTTCCACCTCCTGCGGTGGCAGGTGCACAACCCCCACCACAAGCCGCTGGTCGTCTTCACGCCGAAGTCGATGCTGCGCCTGAAGGCCGCCGCCTCGAAGGCGGAGGACTTCACCACCGGGCAGTTCCAGCCGGTGATCGGCGACACCTCGGTGGAGGCGAGCGCGGTCCGCAAGGTCGTCTTCTGCTCCGGCAAGGTCTTCTACGACCTCGACGCCGAGCGCAGGAAGCGGGGCGTCACGGACACCGCGATCATCCGTCTGGAGCGCCTGTACCCGCTGCCGGGTGCCGAGCTGCAGGCCGAGATCGCGAAGTACCCGAACGCCGAGAAGTACCTGTGGGCCCAGGAGGAGCCGGCCAACCAGGGCGCCTGGCCGTTCATCGCCCTGAACCTGATCGACCATCTGGACCTGGCGGTCGGCGCGGACATCCCGGCCGGCGAGCGCCTGCGCCGCATCTCGCGTCCGCACGGCTCGTCCCCGGCCGTCGGTTCCGCCAAGCGGCACCAGGCCGAGCAGGAGCAGCTCGTGCGCGAGGTGTTCGACGCGTAACCGCTCCCGCGGGTCGTACATGACCGGGCCGCACCCCTGCTCAAGGGGTGCGGCCCGGCCGTTTGCGCCCACTTATCCTTGACCTCATGTACTTCACCGACCGAGGCATCGAAGAACTGGAGAAGCGGCGCGGCGAGGAGGAGGTCACCTTCGAGTGGCTCGCCGAGCAGTTGCGGACGTTCGTCGATCTGAACCCGGACTTCGAGGTCCCGGTGGAACGCCTGGCGACGTGGCTGGCGCGGCTGGACGACGAGGACGACGAGTAACACCTCGCGGGCGTCGGCAGGGCGCTCCCGGGCGCCCTGGGCCGCCCTGGGGGCCTTTCTCCGGTCAGTCGCGGGGGTGGGTGATTCCGTACGTCAGGCCCAGGGCGCCGTGGGCCAGCAGCAGCGCCCCCACCGCCGCCCAGCCACCTCTGTGCCGCCGTAGGCCCCACAGGGCGAGCGAGAGGCCCGTCGTGAGCTGGGCGGCGCCCAGGGCGCGAGCCTGCGGGGTGGCGGACCAGGGCAGGCAGGGGGCCAGGGCGGCGCGCTCGACGGCGTCGAGTTCACCGCGCAGCGTCTCACGCAGACCGTGCCGGTCCAGCTCGCGGACGCCATGACGCCTCAGGGCGGCTTCCCGGAGCCGGTCGGCGGCGGCGCCCGGATCGAGGCCGGGCGGCAAGGCGACGCCGGCGCGGGTGAGGACCGCCAGGAGGCCGCGCAGCCGGGCGCGGGCATCGGCGGACGCGTCGGGGCGGGTGAGCTGCTCCAGGGCCTGCACGTCCAGGACCGGGTCGAGGCCGAGCCGGGCGGCGAAGGTGCGCATCGCCTCGTCCTCCCCGGCGGCGGTGCCGTTGGCCAGCCAGACGTAGCCGACAGGGCGGCGGAACCCCGCGGCGAGGGTGTAGCCGGCGCGGTCGGTGTCCCACCACAGGGCGAGCACGGGCCAGGTCGCGGCGACGGCCAGGGCGGTGGCCCAGCCGGTGAGGACCCGGTCGACCGGTTCGCCGCCGTGCCGCCAGGGACCTCCCTCGGGCACGAGGACGCTCCATCCCTCGCCCGCCTCGGCGAGCAGCATGGGATCGCGCAGCAACTGGGCGGTGGGGGCGACGGCCGCGGGCGCGGCACGGCACAGCAGCAGCGCGCCGGTCGCGGCACCGCCCGACGGGCGGCTGCGACCCTGGGCGTCTTCCGTCGGCATGTCCCCACGCTAAGGCCGCGTCACCGCCGCCCGCTCCCCCTGATCACCAGAACGGGTGTCTTGACTTCCCGGGACCGCGATATATCGTGAATCTCGTAAGACGCGATATGGCGTGTCGAGGAGGTCTTCCATGTCCGAGTGGTCCGTCGCAGAACCGCAGAAGCTCACCTTCGACGAGCCGGTGAGCGAGCTCCACGTGCGCATCGTCAACGGCACGGTGAACGTGGTGGGCGCGGACGAGGGTGCCGCCCGCCTGGAGGTCTCCGAGATCGAGGGCCCGCCCCTGCTCGTCACCCAGCAGGGCGGCACCCTGACGGTGGCGTACGAGGACCTGCCCTGGAAGGGCTTTTTGAAGTGGCTCGACCGCAAGGGCCGGCGGCGCAGCGCCGTCGTGTCCCTGGCCGTCCCGGCGCACACGCGCGTGGAGGTGGGCGTGGTCGGCGCCGAAGCCGTGGTCTCCGGCGTCGACGGCCGCGCCGAGGTCAAGGGGGTCACCGGGGACACCACCCTGGTCGATCTCGGCGGCCCGGTGCGCGCCGACACGGTCTCGGGGAACGTGGAGGCGCAGGCCCTGCGCGGCGATCTGCGCTTCAACTCCGTCTCCGGCGACCTGACCGTGCTGGACGGTTCCGGTTCCGCGGTCAGGGCGGACTCGGTGAGCGGCTCGATGATCGTGGACCTGGACCCCGCGGACCACCCCACCGACGTCAGTCTGACCAGTGTCTCGGGCGAGATCGCGATCCGTCTGCCCCACCCGGCGGACACCCGGGTGGAGGCGAACACCGCGAGCGGCTCGGTCTCCAACGCCTTCGAGGTCCTGCGGGTCACCGGTCAGTGGGGCGCCAAGCGGATCACCGGCCGGCTCGGCGCGGGCAACGGCCGGCTGAAGGCGACCACCGTCTCCGGCTCCATCGCCCTGCTGCGGCGGCCCTTGGCCGAGGACGAGCCCTGGGAGGCAGGGCCGCACGGCGACGGCCCGGCCTCCGGCGCCGGCGGCACCTCGGGGGACAATTCCGTTTCCGGTCCGGGCGCGGGTGACTCCGGGACCCCGGCCGACGGCACGACCGACAAGAAGGTGCTCTGACATGCCTCCCGTCTTCGCCCACGGCCGCCTGCGTCTGTACCTGCTGAAGCTCCTGGACGAGGCCCCCCGCCACGGCTACGAGGTGATCCGCCTCCTGGAGGAGCGCTTCCAGGGGCTGTACGCGCCGTCGGCCGGCACCGTCTACCCGCGCCTGGCGAAGCTGGAGGCCGAGGGCCTGGTCACGCACACCACCGAGGGCGGCCGCAAGGTGTACGCCATCACCGACGCCGGCCGCGCCGAGCTGGCCGACCGCAGCGGTGAACTGGCCGATCTGGAGCTGGAGATCCGCGAGTCGGTCGCCGAGCTGGCCGCCGAGATCCGCGCCGACGTGCGCGGCGCCGCAGGCGACCTGCGCCGCGAGATGCGCGCGGCGGCGAGCGAGGCCCGCCGCCGCCGGACGAGCCGCGCCCACGACACCCCGGACATGTCCGGCCTCACCGACGCCGACGCCGACGCCGACGACAAGGAGGCGTGGCGCGCCGCCAAGGAGGAGATGCGCCGCGTCAAGCAGGAGTGGAAGGAGCAGGCCCGGCGCGCCAAGGACGAGAGCCGCCGGGCCCGCGAGGAGGCCGAGCGTGCCCGGCGCCAGGCCAAGGACGCCCAGGAGCGGGCCCGCGCCCAGGCGCAGGAGGAGCTGCAGCGCGTCGCACGCCGGGTGCAGGAGCAGGTGCAGGACCACTTCGCGCGGGGCGACTGGCCGACGGGCGTAAAGGAGGGGCTGACCGAGCTGGCCAAGGAGTTCGGCGACTTCGGCAAGGACTTCGCCTGGGGCCGTACGGCCTCCGGCAGGCCGTACGCGCAGCCCGAGTACGAGCAGACGCCGGAGGACTTCCCGGCCGTCTACGAGCCCGCCTGGGCCCACGAGCCCCTGACGGGTGAGCCGGCCCGCGACCTCGACCGGCTCCTGGACCGCTTCCGCGACGACATCCGCGACGCGGCCCGCGACCACGGCGTCGACGCCGACCAGTTGCGCGACGCCCGCCGCCATCTGTCCACGGCGGCGGCCCACATCGGAGCGATATTGCGCACCCCGAAGGCATGACGCGACGGCCGGTTCAGCCGGCCTTCGCCTCACCCCCGCCGTACAGCACCCGGGTCACCGACGCATGTGTCACCCCGTGATCGGCGAGCACCTCGGCCGGCACGCCCGGCAGTACGGTCAGGGCCAGCAGCAGATGCTCGTCGCCGATGTGCCGGTCGCGCCGCGCGAGGGCCATCCGCAACGACTTCTCCAGTACGTCCTTGGCCTCGCGGCTGAAGCGTGGCCGCTGCCCGGACCACCGCCGCCCGTCCCTGGTGTCACCGGCCATGGCCCCCACCCCGTGGGCCTCCTCCATCCGGGCGATGATCTCCTCCACGTCGATCCCCAGCCCCGCCAGCGCGTCCGCGTCTGCCCGGGTCAGCCCGGCCCGCCGCCGCGCCTCTCCCAGGTCCCGCCGTACCGACTCCCGCCAGTCATCGCTCCCCAGAGCGGCAAGCGCGAACGATCCCCAGCTGCCCTCCTGATCGAGCAGTGCGAGCAGCAGATGCCCGGCACCGACCGTCTGCGCGCCCTCCCTTCCCGCACAGGCGACCGCCCCCTGGACCACACCCCGGGCGTCCTTGGTGAACCGCTCGAACATCAACGCCTCCCGTACTTCTTGTGCACGGCCTGCCTACTGACCCCGAGCTCCGCGGCGATCTCCTGCCACGACCAGCCCTGATTCCGGGCACTGCGCACCTGCACCGCCTCCAACTGCTCCAGCAGCCGACGCAGCGCGGCGACGGCCCGCAGGCCCACCCGCGGATCCCGGTCTCCCGCCCGCTCGGCGAGATCGATGGCTTCACTCATGCCAGTCAACCTACGTTGACACTCCACCCCTGTCAACGACAGTTGACACCAAGGGCACGAAAAGGGCGGGCCCGAACGCGGACCCGCCTCAGTCGAACCGAACTCAGGAGTTGGCGAGCACGACCTTCCCGAACAGCTCCCCGGACTCGATCCGCTCGAAGCCCTCACGGGCCCGCTCCATGGGCAGCACCTCGTCGATCACAGGCCTGACCCCGGTGGCGGCGCAGAAGGCGAGCAGATCCTCCAGCTCGTCCTTGGTCCCCATGGTCGACCCGACGATCTTCAGCTCGAGGAAGAAGATCCGCGTCAGCTCCGCGTGCGAGGGCCGGTCCCCGCTGGTGGCCCCGGAAATGACGAGCGTGCCCCCGGGCCGCAGCGACTTCACGGAGTGCGACCACGTGGCGGCGCCCACGGTCTCGATCACCGCGTCCACCCGCTGCGGCAGCTTCGCCCCGGACTCCAGGGCCTCTACGGCCCCCAGTTCCAGCGCCCTCTTGCGCTTGGCCTCGTCCCGGCTGGTCGCGAAGACCCGCAGCCCCGCGGCCTTGCCGAGCGCGATCGCGGCGGTGGCGACACCACCACCCGCGCCTTGCACCAGCACGGAGTCACCGGGCCGGACACCGGCATTGGTGAACAGCATCCGATAGGCCGTCAGCCAGGCGGTCGGCAGACAGGCGGCCTCCTCGAACGACAGCTCCTTCGGCTTCGGCAGCACGTTCCACGTCGGTACGGCCACCTGCTCGGCGAAGGTCCCCTGATACCGCTCGGTCAGGATCGACCGGGGCTCCTTGGGCCCGACGCCGTGACCGCTCTGGCCGATCACGGAGTGCAGGACGACCTCGTTGCCGTCCTCGTCGACACCGGCGGCGTCACAGCCGAGGATCATCGGCAGCTTGTCCTCTGCGAGGCCCACGCCGCGCAGGGACCACAGGTCGTGATGGTTGAGGGAGGCGGCCTTGACGTTGACGGTGCTCCACCCGGGACGGACCTCAGGAGCGGGACGTTCCCCCAACTCCAGACCGTTCAACGGCTGGTCGCGGTCAATTCGAGCGGCATAGACAGCGAACATGCCCCCGACGATAGGTTCCCCACGCCCCGCGTGGAACCACAGCACGCTGTGACACACACCCTCTTGCGCACAACCGCCACGACGGACGTGTTGACCTGCGCACCCGGCATCTCGTGACGCCCGGCGTCGGTGCTGGCCGGGGGCGGGGGGTGTCCGCCCGCAGTGGCCGGCACCGGGCAAGGGCGCCGTCGTCGGGGACGGGCGGCCGGACCGAGGACGGACACCCCCCACCCCGGCCCCGACCCACAACGCACCGCAGGTGCGACACCAGCCACCCACGCACCGCAACGGACCGCCGCAGGCACAAAAAGGGGCGCGGGGCTGTATTCGACATGCGGCTCCGCCGCGTGGGCGCGACCAGCCCCGAAACCCGCACCCGAAACACCACCCGGCGCCGCAGGCAGACGCAAACGACCCCGCCCACCCAGGACGGGGTCATCAGCCAAGCCGGTCGACCCGGTCAAGCCGGCGCAGCGCTACCGCCGCGCCACCCCCTCCGCCCGAGCCGCAGCCGCAACCGCCGCCGTGACGGCCGGCGCCACCCGCTCGTCGAAGGGCGACGGGATGACGTAGTCCGCGGCCAGGTCGTCCCCGACCACCGCCGCCAGCGCCTCAGCCGCCGCGATCTTCATGCCTTCCGTGATCCGCGTGGCCCGCACCTGCAGCGCGCCCGCGAAGATGCCCGGGAACGCCAGCACGTTGTTGATCTGGTTCGGGAAGTCGGACCGCCCGGTCGCCACGACCGCCGCGTACTTGTGCGCGACGTCGGGGTGGACCTCCGGGTTCGGGTTGGCCATGGCGAACACGAACGCGCCCTCGGCCATGGACGCCACCGCGGCCTCCGGCACCGTGCCGCCGGAGACGCCGATGAACACGTCGGCGCCGGCCAGCGCGTCCTCGAGCGATCCGCTCAGCCCGGCCTTGTTCGTGAACGAGGCCAGCTCCCGCTTCACGGACGTCAGGTCCTCGCGGTCCGCGGACACGACACCCTTGCGGTCGGTGACGGCCACGTCCCCGATCCCGGCCTCGATCAGCATCTTCGCGATGGCCACACCGGCCGCACCCGCGCCGGAGATGACGGCGCGCAGCTGCCCGATCTCCCGCCCGCTCAGCCGCGCGGCGTTCCGCAGCGCCGCCAGGGTCACCACGGCCGTACCGTGCTGGTCGTCGTGGAAGATCGGGATGTCCAGCCGCTCCTGCAGCTTCCGCTCGATCTCGAAGCACCGCGGCGCCGAGATGTCCTCGAGGTTCACACCACCGAAGGACGGCGCGAGGCGCACCACGGTCTCGACGATCTCGTCGACGTCGGTGCAGGCGAGCGCGATCGGCACCGCGTCGACGCCGCCGAACTGCTTGAAGAGGATCGCCTTCCCCTCCATGACCGGAAGGGAGGCCTCGGGGCCGATGTCCCCGAGTCCCAGCACCGCCGTGCCGTCGGTCACCACGGCGACCACGGACGACTTCCAGGTGTAGTCGTTGACCAGGTCCGGCTGCTCCGCGATCGCGGTGCACACGCGCGCGACGCCGGGGGTGTACGCGAGGGACAGGTCGTCCTTGTCGCGGATCGGCACGGTGGCCTGCACGGCCATCTTGCCGCCGCGGTGCAGGGCGAACGCAGGATCGAAGGAATCGAGGGGCTCCGCACCGCCCTCCTGATCCGCTTTGCTCTCGCTGCGAGGATTGACGATCTCCGCTGCCACTTTCTCTTTACCCCTTAAGTATTCATGGTTTGAGGGTTTTCTAACCGCCCCTGGTGAGGGGCGGGCGGGCACCGCGTACGGCCCGGTTTGACTGATGCGTACGGGCACCTACGCGACGGGCGCGCCGCACACGCGCCCTGAGCCCCGGATGAGGGGTGTAAAGAACCTTCTTACCCGACGGACGGTGTCGCCGACGAGTCGATACCGCGAAGGTCACACGTCAGCCGCATGGCGCGACTTCGCTGATGGCCGAATATGCGGACAAGGTCTGGACAAATACTCAACCCGCACTCAAGCGGACACGATCACGCCGAGGCTGACGCCCGCATGGTGAGATGGACCGAAGATCTTCCTGCCGGAAGCCCAGATTCCCGCAGAAGGTGCGCCGTGATGTACCGGACTGGTGCGGTTCGGGCGTCGCCCGTTATCCGATTTTGACATGGCGAGTCACCTGAATGTCGGAGTCCGAATGGCAAGATGCCGTAATCACACGAGGTCGCGACACTCGAAGGTGTGTGTTCTTGTCGACCCATCGGCATTGCCGTCAACCATCGGCACCATCCATCCCGCCGGAGGAACCCACGATGACCGCAAGCTCCACCCGTCGTACGACCGCCGCGCACTCACGGCTAGCAGCGGTCGGTGCGATCGCGGTCGCAGGCGCACTGCTGCTCACCGGCTGTGGTGACCAGACCAAGAAGGACACCGGTTCACAGAGCAGCGGCGGGGCCTCCACCACCACCGCCCCGCTCGCCGACCTGCTCCCCAAGTCCGTCCGTGACAAGGGTGTCATCAGGGTCGGCTCGGACATCGCGTACGCGCCGGTGGAGTTCCGGGACAGCTCCGGCAACACGGCCGGCATCGACCCGGACATCGCCGACGCCCTGGGCAAGCAGCTCGGCGTGAAGTTCGAGTTCCAGAACGGCACCTTCGACACGCTGATCACCGGTCTGCGCTCCAAGCGCTACGACATCGCCATGTCCGCGATGACCGACACCAAGGACCGCCAGCAGGGCATCGACGCCGACACCGGCAAGAAGGTCGGCGAGGGTGTGGACTTCGTCGACTACTTCACCGCCGGTGTCTCGATCTACACCCAGAAGGGCAAGGACCAGGGCATCAAGTCCTGGGCCGACCTGTGCGGCAAGAAGATCGTGGTGCAGCGCGGCACGACCTCCGAGGATCTCGCCAAGACCGAGGCGAAGAAGTGCCCGGCCGGCAAGACCCTGTCGATCGAGGCCTTCGACACCGACCAGCAGGCCCAGACCCGCCTGCGCGCGGGCGGCGCCAACGCCGGCTCCTCCGACTTCCCGGTCGCCGCGTACGCGGTGAAGACCTCCGGCGGTGGCAACGACTTCCAGATCGTCGGCGGCCAGGTCGAGGCCGCCCCGTACGGCATCGCCGTCGCCAAGGCCAACACGCAGGTGCGCGACGCCCTGAAGACCGCGATGGACGCGATCATCAAGAACGGCGAGTACAACAAGATCCTCCAGAAGTGGGGCGTCACGGCCGGCGCCGTGAAGCAGGCCACCGTCAACGGCGGCAAGTGACCGCTCGATTCCTGCGGGCACTGAAAGGCAACACCCGTGACTGTTGACATAGACAAGACGACGGAACCGGCGGCCACCCCGCCGGCCGGCCCGGAGGCCATCAAGGCCATCCCGGTCCGTCACTACGGGCGGTACATCTCGGCCGTCATCGCAGTCGCCCTGCTGGGCGGCATCGTCTACGCGTTCTCCCAGGGCAAGATCAACTGGGGCGCGATCCCGGACTACTTCTTCAACCACCGTGTGCTCACCGGCGTGGGCAACACTCTGCTGCTGACCATCCTCTCGATGCTCATCGGCGTGGTCGGCGGCATCGTGCTCGCGGTGATGCGGCTGTCGAAGAACCCGGTGACCTCGTCGATCGCGTGGTTCTACATCTGGTTCTTCCGGGGCACCCCGGTCCTGGTCCAGCTGATCGTCTGGTTCAACCTGGGTCTGGTCTTCGAGTACATCAACCTCGGGCCGATCTACAAGAACGAGTGGTCGGACTTCATGACCCCGTTCCTGACCGCGCTGCTCGGCCTCGGCCTCAACGAGGCCGCGTACATGGCGGAGATCTGCCGCGCCGGTCTGCTCGCGGTCGACGAGGGCCAGACGGAGGCGGCGCACGCGCTGGGCATGAGCCACAGCAAGACGCTGCGCCGGATCGTGATTCCGCAGGCGATGCGCGTGATCGTGCCGCCGACGGGCAACGAGGTCATCAACATGCTGAAGACGACCTCGCTGGTCTCGGTCGTCCAGTACTCCGAGTTGTTGCGCGTCGCGCAGGACATCGGCCAGACCTCAGGCGCCCCGGCCGAGATGCTGTTCCTGGCCGCCGCCTGGTACCTGCTGCTGACCTCGGTGTTCAGCGTGGGCCAGTACTACCTGGAGCGTTACTACGCCCGCGGCTCCAGCCGCCAGCTGCCGGCCACGCCGTGGCAGAAGGTCAAGGCGAACGTGCTCTCCCTGTCCGGCCGGAAGGGAGCCACAGCATGACCGAGAAGATCGCGAAGAACGACAAGGCCAACGAGACGGTGAAGACCGACACGGCGGACACCGCCCCCAAGAAGTCCACCGTCCCGATGGTGAAGGCCGAAGGCGTCCACAAGAACTTCGGCGCGCTCGAGGTGCTCAAGGGCATCAACCTCGAGGTCAAGCAGGGCGAGGTGTTCTGCCTGATCGGCCCGTCCGGCTCGGGCAAGTCGACCTTCCTGCGGTGCATCAACCACCTCGAGAAGATCAACGCCGGCCGGCTTTACGTCGACGGCGAGCTGGTCGGCTACCGCCAGAAGGGCGACAAGCTGTACGAGCTGAAGGACAGCGAGGTCGCGCGCAAGCGCCGGGACATCGGCATGGTGTTCCAGCGGTTCAACCTCTTCCCGCACATGACGGCCGTCGAGAACGTCATGGAAGCGCCGATGCAGGTCAAGGGCGCCGGCAAGACACAGGCGCGGGAGCGCGCCCTGCAGCTGCTGGAGCGCGTGGGCCTGGCCGACAAGGCGCGCAGCTACCCCTCGCAGCTCTCCGGCGGCCAGCAGCAGCGGGTGGCGATCGCCCGGGCGCTGGCGATGGACCCGAAGCTGATGCTGTTCGACGAGCCGACCTCGGCGCTGGACCCCGAGCTCGTGGGTGACGTCCTCGACGTCATGCGGGATCTGGCCGAGTCGGGCATGACGATGATCGTCGTCACGCACGAGATGGGCTTCGCCCGCGAGGTGGGCGACAGCCTGGTCTTCATGGACGGCGGTGTGGTGGTCGAGTCCGGCCACCCGCGCGACGTCCTGACCAACCCGCAGCACGACCGGACGAAGTCCTTCCTGTCCAAGGTGCTGTAGGCGAGGTGCTGTAGGCGCGCATGCGCGAGGGGCGGTACGGCTTGGCCGTACCGCCCCTCGGCGTCTCCCGGCTACGGGCGCATGGCCTGATCCGTGCGGGCGCGGCGCCGGATCCCCTCGTCCGCGTTGATCCGGGGCGTGCCGTCGTCGATCATGTGGTCCGCGTCGAGGAAGACGCCGCCGTGCCGGACGAGGCTGCCGGCAGGGGCCGGCGCAGTCGGGATCTCGGCAGCCCGGCCGGCGAGCCGGTGTCCGTCATCGCCGCCCCTCCGTCCGGGATGACCGTAATACCCTGTAACCACGACCGGCTGTTACCCGACCGCACCCACGACCATAGAGCGCCTTCGTAAGGACTACAGGTGGAACTGGCCTATTACTCGGATTACGCCGTACGGCTCGTGAACAGCGAGGAACCGGCCCGCGGCAAGGACTGCCTGACCTCGGTGGAGGCCGTCCGGGAGCTGTTCGGCGTCAACCAGTCGGCGGCCCGCCGGGCCACCGACGCGGACGTCACCCGGTTCCGCTCGGTACGGGCGCGGCTGCGCGCGGTCTTCGAGGCCGCCGACGAGGGCGACGAGACCCGTGCGGTGGACCTGCTGAACGCGCTGCTGCTGGAGTTCCCGGTCAGCCCCCAGGTCTCCGGCCACGACCACCGCGACGACGACGGCCGCCCGCTGTGGCACATGCACCTGGCCGACCACCCGTCCAACGCGACGGCCGGCTACGCCGCCATCGCCGCGATGGGCCTCGCGTTCCACCTGACGGAGTACGGCGTGGACCGCCTGGGCCTGTGCGAGGCCGCGCCCTGCCGCAACGCCTTCCTGGACACCTCGACCAACCGCTCCCGGCGCTACTGCTCCGACCGCTGCGCCACCCGCGCCAACGTCGCCGCCTACCGGGCCCGCAAGCGCCTGGAGGCCGACCGGTCGGCGAACACGGGCCTGGCGGCCGACACCGCCCAGCGCACGACGGCCAGCGGCGAACGCTGATCCGGCTCGGGCGGGCGACGGAAGCGGAACAGCACCCGCCCCACGATCAGCTCGTCCGGTACGACGCCGAAGTCCTCGCTGTCGGTGGTCGTCCCGAAGGCGTTGTCGGCGAGCACCCACCAGCCGCCCTCACGGCGCTCGGCCGCGCGCTTGACCACCAGCAGGTTCTGCTGCAGCGGATGGCGCAGGACGATGATGTGGCCCGGGCGGACCCGGCTCCCGTACCGCACCAGCAGCTGGTCGCCGTGGTACAGCGTCGGCACCATCGACGGGCCCGTGACCTCCACCCAGCCGAAGGGCGGTTCGGCGCCCCTGCCCTGCTCGGTGCCCTGCGACAGCTCCGGCATCACCCGTACCTCCCCGGTCCGATCGTCCACCAGTCCCAGTCTGACCCTGGACTTTTGTCCTAAGCCCAAGGGGGCACCCGCGAAAACCCGTGCCACAGGGAGTAATGTCCCACCTGAGAAGACGATCACGAGGAAGGAATGCTCCATGCTTTCCCGCCTGTTTGCCCCCAAGGTCAAGGTCAGCGCGCACTGCGACCTGCCCTGCGGCGTGTACGACCCGGCCCAGGCCCGCATCGAGGCGGAGTCGGTGAAGGCCGTACAGGAGAAGATGGCCGGCAACGACGACCCGCACTTCCAGGCTCGTGCCACGGTCATCAAGGAGCAGCGCGCCGAGCTCGCGAAGCACCACGTCTCCGTGCTGTGGAGCGACTACTTCAAGGCCCCGCACTTCGAGAAGTACCCGCAGCTGCACCAGCTGGTCAACGACACCCTGAAGGCGCTGTCGGCCGCCAAGGCCTCCACCGACCCGAAGACCGGTGAGAAGGCCCTGGAGCTGATCGCCGAGATCGACAAGATCTTCTGGGAGACCAAGAAGGCCTGATCTTTGGATCATGCCGTTGACCTGCGGTTTCCTTGACCGCCTGGTCCTTCGGTCCGCACCCGGTCCGCAGGCCGCCGAGTACGGCGTCCATGACGGACCGGGTGCGGTCCTCTTCGCCCGGCCACAGATGGCGTAGATCCGCAGCGTGATGACGGCGGACGCGTGGCCGAGGACGAGCCGGACCTGCTTGACGCTCGCCCCGCCCGCGATGAGCGCGGAGGCGAAGAAGTGCCGCAGGTCGTGGGTCACCATGTGCGGCAGCCCGACGGGCTTGCGGCCCTCGCGCTCGGCTGCCTCGTTTCTCCGCCGCCTGGAGCGCACTGCGAGGGCAGTTCCACTCGGTCTTCCACCGTCGGTAGTTGAGCGGCTCACCCTCCTCCATCGTGAACAGCCAGTCCCTGGACGGGCGTGCGGCAAGATGCGCGAGGAGCGCGTCGGTGACGACCTCCCCGACCGGGACCGTCCGCCGGGACTTGGCGGTCGCCGGCGGGCCGATCCTCCCGGACTGGAGCCGCTGCCGTTCCCCTTCGCGTCCACCAACGAAGGTGCCGGCCTCGGGGACGGCACCTTCTCCGTCCGCTGCGTGCCGGGCGCGGAGAACAGCAAGGCGGGCAGCGAGCTGTCCGACTGGCACGGCAGCGACCGGATCCTGCACGACAACGCGTACGGCATCTACGTGAAGGGACCGCTACACGTCCAGGAGGGGGGCGGCCTGCAGGTCGCTCCCCCTCCCTCGGGTTGCCAGATCACCGCATGTCGAGCGGGGGCTTTCCGTGCTGACGGATCAGGCGATCCCGCCGACTCTCCTTGGCAGCGGCAACCGGTGGTTCCTGCGTTCCCGAGGGGACGAATACGATCAAGCACGTTTCGAACCCACCTCCGCCGGCCCCTCATGGTTCAGGAACGAAGCGATCGCGCAGCAACTCGGTCAGCCACCTTCGAAGACCACCTCACCCCGGCGCGGAACAAAGCCGGGACGACAACCGGTTCTCCGTCCGGTTGATCGACGGCGATGACAATGAGACCGGCGGTCGCAGGCTCGACCAGATGTACACCCTCAACCGCATGCTGGACGGCGACGCCTTCTACATGAAGATCACCAGCTAGCGGAAAGGGCAGCGGCACCATGGCGCTCCTGGCTGAATACCGTTGCAAGGCCACACCGGCTCGCCGGGTTGTGGAGGTCTACGACGCCGATGCCTACCTCGGCGACGAAGCAGCCCTGGACGCCGCTGAGGCACAGGTGGCCGCCGGCAATGGCTACCACCTCTACCTCCGCAGCCTGCAGCCAGACATCGAGGTCGAGGTCGCCCTTCGCGTCTGGGACATCGCCCCCGTCCCGCCCGCCGAGGCCGAAGGCCACGTGCCCGTCAGCATCGAATCGGAAACCGGCGTCCTCGTCGTCAACCAACTGGAATACGGCCCCGCGGGGGAGATGACCCTGCCCCGCCCGGGCGTGTACGAAGGCCACGCCTGGTGGGAGAACCGGCAGGCGACAGCCGACTACTACGCGACGACGCTCGACCACCCCACAGACGACACCTTCGAAGACCACCTCACCCAGGCGTGGAACAACCCCCCGGTCACCGAACGCTACGTGCTGGACCTCGCCTACATCCGCGAACCGGAACCCGTCGACGAAGATGATCTGTAAGCCGGGGCAGTCCGCACACAGTCCGCAGGACACCCGATCGGGACCGTCGCACCCCATCGCCCGCAAACGGTAAAAGGCCAAGTCGGCGACGTGCAGCGTCTATCGCTGCAGGTCACCGACCCGGCCCGTTACCAGAAGACCGAGGCCTGATCTTCCCGCGCCCTCTGACCTGCGGTCGTTTCGACCGCAGCGTCTCCTGCCCGCACCCGGTCCACAGCGCGCCGCACAGGCGTCCTGACGGTCCGGGTGCGGTCTCTTTCATCACGGCGCTCATGAAGTGCCCGCTCACGCCGAGCGGTGCCACTCCGCCCGGCTCACGGGGTGGGCGAAGGGGCGGCCCGTGGCGTAGCGCTCCAGTTCGTCCGCCGCGGCCGCGGCCATGCGGTGCAGCTCGTTGCCCAGGGAGCCCGCGATGTGCGGGGTCAGGAGCACGTTGGGCAGGTCGTAGAGCGGGGAGTCGGGAGGCAGGACCTCCGGCACCGTCACGTCGAGGACCGCGTCGAGGCGGCCCGCGGTCAGCTCCTCGGTCAGCGCGTCCTGGTCGACGAGGGAGCCGCGGGAGGTGTTGATGAGCGTGGCGCCGGTGTGCATGAGCGCCAGCCGGTCCGCGTCGATCAGGTGCCGGGTCTCGGGCAGTTCCGGGGCGTGCACGCTGACCACGTCCGACGCGGCGCACAGCTCGTCGAGGCCGACCGCCCGCGCACCCAGCGCCTTGGCCTCGGCGGGCGGGACGTAGGGGTCGTACAGGAGGAGGTCCAGGTCGTGCGGGCGCAGCAGGTCCAGGACGCGGCGGCCGATGCGGGAGGCGCCGACGATGCCGACCGTACGGCGGTGGTTGCCGGCCTGTGCGTAGGCGCCCTGCCAGTCATGCGGGGCGCGGCGGCGCCGGTAGTCGTCGCGGATGCGCAGGAGTTGTTTGCCCGCGAGCAGGATCAGGGCGACGGTGTACTCCGCGACCGGCAGGGCGTTCGCCCAGGCCGCGGAGGTGACCTGGAGACCGCGTTGCCAGCAGGCCTCGGTGATGTGGTGTTTGACGGAGCCGGCCGCGTGGACGACCGCCCGCAGCCGGGGAGCCTCGGCCAGCACCTCCGCCGTCAGCGGCGGGCAGCCCCAGCTGCTGACGATGACCTCGGTGTCCCGGAGCACGGCCGCCGCCCGGGGTTCGGTGAAGTCCTCGACGACCAGCTTGGGGTCGAGGTCCGCGAGGTCGGTGAGCCGGGTCAGGGTCGGTGGGTCGATGAGCTTGGCCGCGAGGTCGGCGTGCATGGCGAGCAGGGCTCGCGGGCGGCGGCGGTCCGGGAAGAAGGTCACTTGACGGCCCCCGCGGTCAGGCCCGCCTTCCAGAACCGCTGCAGCGCCACGAAGGCGACGACGAGCGGGATCACGGCGAGCAGGGAACCGGTCACCACGAGCGGGTAGTACTCGGGGAACGAGTGTGTCTGCGTGTTCCACGCGTACAGGCCGAGGCTGACCGGGAAGAGCTTGGTGTCGGACAGCATCACCAGCGGCAGGAAGAAGTTGTTCCAGATCGCCGTGAACTGGAACAGGCAGATCGTCACGAACCCCGGCATGACCATCCGCAGCCCGATCGACCAGAAGGTCCGCAGCTCACCGGCGCCGTCCATGCGCGCGGCCTCCAGCACCTCGCCGGGCACGTATCCGGCGCAGAAGACGCGGGCCAGGTACACGCCGAACGGGTTGACCAGGGAGGGCAGGAACACCGCCCAGAAGGTGTTGACCAGGCCCGTCTTGGAGGCGAGCAGATACATCGGCAGGGCGAGCGCGGTGGTCGGCACCAGCACGCCGAGCAGCACGAGGCCGAAGAGCTTCTCTTTGCCGGGGAAACGCGAGACGTGGAAGGCGTACCCCGCCGCGACGCAGATCAGCCCGCACAGCAGCGCGCCGGCACCGGCGTACAGCAGGGAGTTGAGGTACCAGCGGAAGTACACACCGTCGCCGGTCGCTGCGAGGTTCGCGAGGTTGTCGCCGAGGTGCCAGCGCGACGGCGACAGGGTCCGCCCGCCGAGCAGGTCGCCGGTGTTCTTGGCGGCGGCGGTCAGCAGCCACAGCAGCGGGAAGAGGGTGTAGGCGGTGGCCAGTAGCAGGATGCCGTTGACGGCCGCCTTGGACAGCGACCAGGGGCTGCGGCCGGGCTCCGCGGTGTCGTGCGCGGGGGTCTTCAGCGGCTGCGGCCGTACGGGCGCGGCGGTGCTCATGCCTTCGCTCCCTTCGGCTTGGCGCCGCGGCCGCCCGTCAGCCGGGTGACCACGAAGGACAGCACGGCGGCGGCGAGGGCGAGTAGGACGGAGGCGGCCGCGGCGAGTCCGTAGTCGTTCCGTTCGAAGGCCGCGGTGTAGGCGTACATGTTGGGCGTCCAGGTGGTGACGACGCCGGGGGCCGCGCCGTGCAGGATCGTCGGCTCGGTGAACAGCTGGAGCGAGCCGATGACGGTGAACAGGCCGACCATGGCGAGCGAGGGCCGGATCAGCGGGAGTTTGATGCTCAGCGCGGTGCGCAGGGGGCCGGCGCCGTCGACGACCGAGGCTTCCAGCACCTCGCGCGGGATGGCCTGGAGCGCGGCGAAGAAGATGATGAGGTTGTAGCCGGTCCACTCCCACAGCGCGATGTTGACGACCGCCGGGACCGGGTGGCCGAGCAGGTCGGCCTCGATGCCGCCGGAGTTCAGGGCGCCGATCACCGGGCTCACACCGGGGGTGTACAGGTACATCCACACCAGGGCGGCGATGATGCCGGGCACGGCGTGCGGCAGGAACAGCGCGAGCTGGAAGAAGCGCCGGGCGCGGGCGAGGGTGGAGTCGAGCAGCAGCGCCAGCAGCAGGGACAGGCCCAGCATGAGCGGGATGTACAGCGCGCAGTACAGCGCCAGGTTGAGGAAGCCGTCGCGGAAGGCGGCGTCGCCGAGGGCGTCGGTGTAGTTGCCGAGGCCGGTGAAGACGCGCCGTACGCCGCCGAAGCCGAGACCGGAGCGGCGCTCGCGGTAGAGGCTCAGGTAGACGGCGTTGCCGATGGGGACGAGCGTGCAGGCGGTGAAGAGCAGGAAGAACGGCAGGAGCAGGACCACCGGGGCGCCGGGCCTCCCGCGCCGGCGGGCGGGGCGGGAGGCCGGGGCGCTGCCGTGGGGCAGCGTCGGGGCGACCATCAGCCGGTCACCTTGATGCCGCGGTTGCCCAGTTCCTTGGTGGTCGCGGTCTGGGCGACCGTGACGCTGTCGAAGATGCTGCCCTTGCCGCCCTTGATGCCGGCGAAGGAGTCCTTCAGGGAGTTGTTGGTGACGCCCATGGCCGGGCCCCAGCTCCAGTCGGTGCGAATGGACTTCGCGGCGTCCTGGAAGAGCGTGTAGACGTCCTGCCCGGCGAACAGCGCTCCCTTGAAGGAGCCCCTGGCGACCGGGACGAGCGCGGGCGCGGCCGGGTAGGCGGAGGAGGTGCCACTGGCGATACGGGCCTTGATGCCGGCCTCGGTGGTGGTCGCCCACTCGGCGAACTTCACCGCGGCCTCGGCCTTCTTGCTGTCCTTGGACACGGCGAAGGTGGAGCCGCCGAGCATGCCGCCGGCGGGGTTGCCGTCGGTGGTCGGGATCGGCGCGGCCGCCCACTTGCCGGTCTGGTCCGGCAGGGTGGAGCCGAGCACGCCCGCGCCCCAGCTGGCGCCGAGGTAGCCGACGGTCTGCCCCTTCTGCAGGGCGGCGGTCCACTGCTGGGAGAAGGACGGGGCGACGTCGATCAGATCGTCGTCGATCATCTTCTGCCAGTAGTCGGCGGTCTGCCGGGTCGCGGAGTCGACGAAGTTCACCTTCCAGGAGTCGCCCTCGGTCTTGAACCACTGCGCGCCCGCCTGCCAGGCCATCGCCTCGAAGGTGCTGGGGTCGTCGGGGAAGAAGGTGGCGATACGGGCCTTGGGGTCGGCCTTCTTGATCTTCTCGGCGTCGGCGCGGAACTCGGCCCACGTCTTGGGCGGCGCGGTGATGTGCGCCGTGGCGAAGACGTCCTTGCGGTAGTAGAAGGTCTGCGGCGCGGCGTCCAGCGGCAGCGCCCAGGTCGATCCGCCGAGCGTGGTCAGCTGCACGGCCTGCGGCAGGTACTCGGCCTTGAGGCCGGCGGGAACCAGCGTGCTGATGTCCTTGACCGCGCCCTGGCTGACGAAGTCCGGCAGCTGCGGGTACTCCACGTTGAACACGTCGGGTGCGTTGCCCGCCTTCACCGCATTGGAGATCTTGGCGTAGCCGCCGGCGTTGCCGGAAGGGATCTCCTGGAACTGCACCTTCACGTCCTTCTGCGCCGCGTTGAAGGCATCCACGACGTCCTTGGTGCCCTTGGCCCAGCCCCAGAACGTGATCGTCACCGGACCGTTCTTGCCTGCGGCGCCGGCGTCCGCGTCCTCGCCCGACCCGCAGGCGGCGAGCGTGGCCAGCGACAGGGCGGTGGCGACGGCGAGGGCGGTGGAGCGGACTCTGCGTGAGGTGGCTCTGCGAGAGGTGGCGGAGGAAGTCATGGGCGCAGCTCCTTGAACGGGGCGGGATCGAGTGACATCCTCAAGCGCCATTTGATCGGAGTCAATACTCTTCGATCAAATGATCTGAAGTGATCAGACGAGCCTGCCGAAGAGCGTGCCCGGCGCCGCACGGGCCGTACCGTCAGCCGCAGGACGCGCGCACCGTGAGCGTCGGCAGCAGCTCGATCTGGTGCACGGGCAGCGCGTCGCCCTCCTCCAGCCGGCGCAGCAGCAGCCTGAGCGCCTCCGCGCCCACGGCCCGCTTGGGCGGGGCCACCGCGGTCAGCGGCGGGTCGGAGAGGTTGGCGTACACGTCGTCGTACGACACCAGGGCCAGGTCGTCGGGGACGGTGAGACCGTGGGCGCGCAGCAGCGGCGGCAGCTGGATGGCGTCCTGGTCGTTGTGGACCAGCACGGCCCGCACACCGGAGGCGGCGGCCTCGGCGATCCGCGCGGCCAGCTCCTGATGGGCGCTCGCGGGATGCGCGGCGGCCGGTGTGGGCACATCGATCACCGGCAGGTCGGCGAGCCCGAGCCCCTCGACCGCCATGGCGTACCCGGCGCGCACCTCGTGCGCGGTGCGGGTGTCGGAACGGGCGGCGAGCAGGACGGACGTATGGCCGCGCTCGGCCAGCCGGCGCAGGGCGAGAAGTACACCGTGGCGGTGGTTCGAGCAGACGGCGTCGAGCCCTGCGGCCGGGCTCGCGGGGGCGGCCCGGCGCTCGACCAGAACGGCCGGGACGGGCAGGCCGCCCAGCCAGTCGCTGCCGACGAGGCCTCCCTGAGCCGACCAGTTGGGGGTGAGCAGCAGCCCGTCGACGTCCGACTCCAGCAGCCGCTCCACCTGGGCGCGGTCGCTGTCCGTCTCGTAGGGGGCGATGCCGAGTACCACCCGCGCCCCGGCGGCGGTCGCCGCGGCGCTGGCGCCCGCGACGACCTCGTCGAAGTACGACCCGACGGACGGCACCAGCATGCCGATCACCCGCCCCTGCCCACCGGGCCCGGCCGCAGGCGCGCCCGCCGGCAGCGAGACCGCCCCGTGCGTGCGCTCCAGCCGGCCTTCGTCGGCCAGCGCGGCCACATCGCGGCGGACCGTGACGGCGGGGATGCCCAGGCGCTCGGCCAGCTCCACGACCCGGACGGATCCGGCCTCCCGCACCACCTCGAGGATGCGCGTACGGCGTTCCTGCGCCGATGCGGCCATCGGGTCCTCCTGATCCTGGCGCGGTGGCGCCCGTCGCCCTCTGCTTCGGGGCTCACGACCTCCCGCCCTCACGGTATCCGATCACATCGTGGTCATCTGATCAATTCGCTCCATCAATTCGCTCTGCTCCCGAGACCGGCCTCTCACAGGCCCGGCCCGTTGTAGGCGCCCCGGTGCGGCTTGGCGGTCGCGGAGACCGGGTTGCCCCAGTAGTCACGGCCGCCGTTGTCCTGGACGACCCCGCCGTTGCCGAGCGCCGGTGAGCCCGCCTTCAGCCGGTAGCCCGCGGCGGAGGCGAGGGTGTCGCCGCCGGTGCCGGGCGCGGTGAACTGCGGGTCGCCGACGATGCCGTTGGCGGTGGGACGGGGCACGCCCTGGAAGACGTTCCACAGCCAGGAGATCCCGGAGCCGGTGGGCAGCCGCGAGTCGGCGGTCCCGACCCAGATGTTGTTCTCCACCAGAGCGGTGGCGGGCAGTGTGACGTCGAACTTCTTGTCCGGGCAGTAGAAGACGTTGTTGTACATCCGCAGCGCGGACCGGCCGCCCGAGGCGTGGACGATACGGCCGTCGTTCTCGGAGACGTTGTAGCGGATGACCTGCGTCGCCGCGCCGCTGGTGCCGCAGCCGTCGCAGTCGAGGAAGAAGCCGCCGATGTTGTCGCGGCTGAAGTTGTACTGGATCGTGCAGGTGCCGGTGTTGCCCCAGTCGCAGTCGAAGGACTCGCTGTCGAAGACGGACATCCGCGTGATGTCGTGGACGGCGTTGAACTGCATCACCGGGTTGTGGTCGCCGAGCACCCAGATCCCGGCGAAGTTCCCGCCGGAGAACGGATAGACACCGTTGCCGACCCCAGCTGCGGTGTTGTACTGGATCAGCGGCGCCTCGGCATAGCTGACGATGACACCGTCACCGCCGACGTCGGTGATCGTGTTCCGCTCGATCAGCACCCCGGTGCCCTTGAGGGCCATCGAGCCGACCCGGACCTTCACGCCCCCGCCGCCGGTGTTGCCGACCGTGTTGTCGTGGACGTGGATGTCGTTCAGCGCGGACCCGGTGCCGCTCGCGCCGGTGACGATGCCGGCGGACTGCACGTAGTCGTCGGTCGTCGGGCTGTTCTTGTTCGTCTGCCCGGCGACCCGGTCCACGACGAGATCGCCGATGTCGAAGCCGGAGTGCGCGTGGCCGTCGGTCGCGGAGACACGCAGGCCGGTCCGGCGCGCGAGAGCCGGGGCAGGGTTGGTGATCTTCAGACCTCGGATGATCCAGTGGTCCTGGTCGGTGAAGGAGACGGCGTCGGGCGCGCCGGCGCCGTCGATCACGGGGCGGGCCCCGGACCCGTACGCGGTCAGCGTGACCGGGGCGGCGGCGGTGCCGCTGCCGCGGGGCGTGAGGGTGCCGGTGCAGGTCGTACCGGCGGCCAGGGCGAGGGTGTCACCGGGGCCGTAGGTGCGGGCGCTTGCCTGGGCGAGGCTGTTGAAGGGGGCGGCCTGGCTGCCGTCGCCCGCGGTGGTCCGCGAACAGTCGACGTAGGTGGTGGTGCCGGCGGCCGACGCGGATACGGCGGGCAGCGCGGCCGTACCCATCACGACGAGCGCGACGACGGCCCGCCGGAGCCGGGCGGGGGTGATCCTCATGACGCGTCCACCTTTCTTGGTGGCTCAGGGGACCGGGACGACGCCCGAAGCTAGGGAGACAGACGGATCACGTCAATGGTTACGTATCAAACGATCGCTATTCGCTCATATATCGATCGATTGATCGGCGGGTCCGGGGCCGGTCTGGCGTGGCATGCTGGCCGGGTGACCCCCGAGGACCTGGTGCGGCTGCGCAGGGCACGCGACCGTATGGACCGCGAGTACGCCGAGCCCCTGGACATCTCCGCGCTCGCCCGTACGGCTCTGATGTCCCCGGGTCACTTCCAGCGCAGCTTCCGCGAGGCCTACGGCGAGACGCCCTACGGCTATCTCATGACCCGCCGTGTCGAGCGCGCCAAGGCGCTGCTGCGGCGCGGGGATCTGAGCGTGACCGAGGTGTGCCTCGCCGTCGGCTGCACCTCCCTGGGCTCGTTCAGCTCCCGGTTCACCCAGCTCGTGGGCATGACACCGACCGCGTACCGGGCCCGTCCGCACGAGGCGGCCGCGCAGATCCCGCCCTGCGTGGTGCGCAGGCTCACGCGACCGCGCCGACCCTAGGGTGACGTCATGGATGTGAAACTGAAGCAGTGCTTCATCACCGTCGACGACCCCGACAAGGCACTCGCCTTCTACCGGGACGTCCTCGGCCTCGAGCTGCGCAACGACGTGGAGTTCGAGGGACTGCGCTGGCTCACCGTCGGCTCCCCGCTCCAGCCGGACGTGGAGATCGTCCTGGAGCCGCCGGCCGCCGACGCCTCCCCCGCCGACCGGGAGACGCTGACCCGGCTGCTGGCCAAGGGGGTGCTGCGCGGGGTCATCTTCACCACCCCGGACTGCGAGTCCCTGTGCGAGAAGGTCCGCGAGGCCGGCACCGACATCCTCCAGGAACCGATGGACCAGCCCTACGGAGTGCGCGACTGCGCCTTCCGGGACCCGGCGGGCAATCTGCTGCGGTTCATGCAGCGAGCGGAGAGCTGATCATTCCCGCCATGGACCGGCACGTCCGGTGGACCTACGCCTTCGTCGACCGCCCGGCCGAAGTCCTGGACCGCGCCTGCGCGTTCTGGACGGCCGCCACGGGCACGCGGCTGTCCCCGGCGCGCGGTGAGCGGGGGGAGTTCACCACCCTGCTCCCGGACGACGGCGCCGACGCATGCCTGAAGGCGCAGGGGGTCGCGGCGGGCCCGGGCGGCGCCCACCTCGACTTCGCCGTGGCCGACGTGCCGGAGTTCGTGGCGTCGGCGCTGCGGCTGGGCGCACGCGTCGAGGCGGAGCACGAGGGCTGGGCGGTGCTGCGCTCCCCCGCCGGGCAGCTGTTCTGCGCGGTGCCGTGGCACGGCGAGCGCCGGCGCCCGCCCGTCGTCCACGGCAGCCGCCTCGACCAGGTGTGCCTCGATGTGCCGCCCTCGGCCCACGACGCCGAAGTCGCCTTCTTCGGCGCGCTCCTGCCGCGGTGGACGTCCCGGCCCGGCTCCCGCCCCGAGTTCCATGTCATCGCCCCGCCCGACGGATTGCCGGTCCGCATCCTGCTCCAGCGTCTGGGCGAGGAACGGCCCGCCTCCGCCCACCTCGACATGGCCTGCGCCGACCGGGCGGCGACCCGCGCCCGGCACGAGCAGCTGGGCGCCACCGTCGTCTCCGCCGGCGCCCACTGGACGGTCATGCGGGATCCGGCGGGCGGCCTGTACTGCCTCACGGCCCGCGACCCCGAGACGGGCGGACTGCCCCCTCGGTGACGGGCGGACTGCCCTCTCGGTGAGGGCCCGGGCTCACGCCGGCCACGGCTCCACGGACACGACCGCCTCCGCCGGGATGGGCCCGTACACATGCGGGAACTCCTCACCGCCGGGTTCGGCGGCCTCGTACTTCAGCGGCACGTCCAGCCGTGCCGGGTCCACGACCAGGACGACCAGCTCGTCCGGGCCGTCGTAGCCGCCGTACAGGAAATCGGCCACCGGCGCGAGCTGCTCCCGGGTTGAGCAGTGGATGAACCCCTCCTGCTCCAGCGTGCGGCCGCGGGTCGAAAGGGTGTACCGGCCCTCGGCGCGGGCGGCCTCCCACAGGGAGCGTTCGGTGAGGTGGAGGATGTGCGGCGCGTCGGTCATGCACCCACGCTATGCGGTGAAGGGCCTCCCACCCACGGCTTTACGATGGTCGGCCTCCCTGCACAGCCGTCAGGGTTCGTCCGCTGCGGACGCCTCGGATGTCCCGGACGTCCCGGCCGCGCCGGAGGCGTCGCCGTCCTCGTTCGGGGCGGCGACGACCGGAGGCTCGCTGCGGGACGCCCGCGCGGTGGACGGCTCGGCAAAGGCCGGGCACCCGGCGTTGCGGCAGGGCCCGGGCACCCACACAGGCACCCAGGCGCCCAGCGTCTTGTGGCGCCGGACCACCGTCTCGACGCGCTGTCCGCAGACGGGACAGACGGGTTCGTCGCTGCCCACGTCTTCAGCGTAGGGCGATGCGCGGTTCAGCGCTTCCCGCGGCGGGGCTCGCGCCACATGGGCCACATCCTCGGGCCGTCGGGCAGGTCCAGCACGCCGTCCATGACCGTGAAGCCGAGGCGCTCGTACAGCGCCCGGCTGCGCGCGTTGCTGGCCTCCAGATACGCGGCCCGCCCTTCGCGGTCGCACCGCTCGAGGACGTGCTCGATCAGCGCGGTGCCCAGTCCCGCTCCCTGCCGCTGCGGCGCGACGCCGATCATCCACAGATAGGCGTGCGAGCGGTCCGCGGGGTGGATCCCGGCCGTCAGACGCCCGATCAGCTCCACCCGCTCGTTGTCCGGGTCCACGGCCCGGCGCAGCTCGGCGGGACCGTCGCCCCCGTTGTCGTCGTCATGATCCCCGCCCGGCACGGACAGCCACAGCGCGCATGCCGCCCCGTCCTCGGTGATGTCGATCCAG
The DNA here is from genome assembly GCF_043088925.1 of Streptomyces sp. NPDC014006. NCBI lineage: Bacteria > Bacillati > Actinomycetota > Actinomycetes > Kitasatosporales > Streptomycetaceae > Streptomyces > Streptomyces sp. NPDC014006. The sequence continues at coordinate 239,074 of NZ_JBICAJ010000006.1, forward strand.
CCGTCACCGAGAGCGATGTCGGTGAACGCCGCCATGAGCCGGTGGTGGGTGCCGCGCCGGTACTCCTCACCAGGGAACACCCAGGCGCTGACCGGATCGTCCCGAAAGGCCTCGTCCAGCAGCCGTACGACCGCCTCCCGGTCGCCCGTGCCCGCCCGCCGTATCGCCACACCCATCCCGGCCCCCTTCAACGCGCCTGTCTTCTACGGGGGTTGACCCTATCCACCCTCTGTCCGTCCCCTCTCCGTCCCCTCTCCGTCCGTTCCTTTCGATCCCCTCCTCTCGCCCTGTGGACGTCTCGGCCTCTCGCCCCCACGACCCGTCACGCACTGCGCCGGGTCACGAACTCCGCCAGGCTCAGCAGGCCCCCCGCCCGCTCCGGCTCCGGCACGGCGCGGGCCAGGGCGCAGACCGCGCGGGACATCCGGTCGGCGGCCTCCTCCTGCGCCCAGTCACGGCCACCGGCCCGCTCGACCGCCAGCGCCGTGCACTCGACGTCCTCCGGCTCGAACGGCGCCCCGTACAGCTCGGCCAGCCGGACGGCCGCCGTGGTGCCGGAGACCAGCGCCGCCACCACCGGCAGCGACTTCTTGCGCGCCGCGAGGTCCGCACCGGCCGGCTTGCCCGTGCGCCCGGGGTCGCCCCAGATCCCGATCACGTCGTCGATGAGCTGAAACGCGAGCCCGGCCTCGCGGCCGAACGCGTCCAGTGCGTCGACGTCCTCTGCGGCCGCACCCGCGTACAGCGCACCGATGGCACACGCACACCCCAGCAGCGCCCCCGCCTTGGCCTCGGCCATGGCGAGCACCTCGTCGAGGTCCACGTCACCGGGCGATCGCCGCTCCAGCGCGGTGTCGGTGTGCTGCCCGGCGCACAGCTCCACCACGCACGCCGCGAGCCGGGCGGCGGCCGCCGCGGACGCCGGATGCGGATCCTCGGCGAGCAGCTTGAGCGCGAGCGCCTGGAGCGCGTCGCCCGCGAGGATCGCGTCGGCGTCGCCGAACACGGCCCATGCGGTCGGCTTGTGCCGGCGGGTGACGTCCCGGTCCATCACGTCGTCGTGCAGCAGCGTGAAGTTGTGCACCAGCTCCAACGCCGCTGCCGCCCGCACCGCGCTGTCCCGGGCCGGTGTGCCGCCCAGCGCGTCGGCTGCCGCCAGCACGAGCGCGGGACGCAGGGCCTTGCCCGCGAAACCCGCTGCCGGGCTGCCGTCCGGCTGCTCCCACCCGAAGTGGTAGCGCGCGACACGCCGCATGGGCCCCGGCAGTGAGCCGATCGCCGCGCGCAGCTCGGGATCGACCAGGGCCCGCGTCTGCTCCAGCAGCGCCGCCGCCTCGGCTGTGTCGGCCGGTCCGGCCGGTGCCCCCTGGGCGGGCAGCGTGGCCGAAGGGTGTGCCCGCCCCGCGGCGGGGCGGGCACGGGGCCCCTGGACGGGGAGGGTCACCGCCAGCGGCCGATCTCGACGTTCTCCAGCACACCGAGCGCGTCCGGCACGAGCACGGCGGCCGAGTAGTAGGCCGTGACCAGGTACTTGATGATCGCCTGTTCGTTGATGCCCATGAACCGCACCGACAGGCTCGGCTCGATCTCGTCCGGGATGCCCGACTGCCGCAGACCGATGACGCCCTGGTCCTGCTCGCCGAGACGCATTGCGATGATGGAGGTGGTGCGCGCCTCGGTCACCGGGATCTTGTTGCACGGATAGATGGGCACGCCCCGCCAGGTCGGGATGCGGTTGCCGCCCACGTCGATGGTCTCCGGGACCAGCCCGCGCTTGTTCAGCTCGCGCCCGAACGCGGCGATCGCCCGCGGGTGGGCGAGGAACATCTTGGTGCCGCGCCGACGGCTGAGCAGCTCGTCCAGGTCGTCGGGGCCGGGCACACCGTCGTGCGGCTGGATCCGCTGGTCGTACTCGCAGTTGTGGAGCAGCCCGAACTCCCGGTTGTTGACCAGCTCGTGCTCCTGGCGCTCCTTCAACGCCTCGACGGTGAGCCGCAGCTGCTGCTCCGTCTGGTTCATCGGCTGGTTGTACAGGTCGGCCACGCGCGAGTGGATGCGCAGGACGGTCTGGGCGATGCTCAGTTCGTACTCACGGGGCCGGCTCTCGTAGTCGACGAAGGTGTGCGGGATGTCCGGCTCGCCGGAGTGGCCGGCCGCGAGCTCGACCTCCTTCTCCCCGTACCTGTTGGTGCGCTGCGCCGGAACGGAGCGCGCCTGCCGCAGCTGCTCGCGCAGCGACTCGGCGCGCTCGGCGACCTGCTCGACGTCCTGGCGGGAGAGGATCAGTACCGTGCAGGCGGTGTCCGCGCGGGCGGTGTACTCCCAGATGGCGTCGCCGGACATCAGCGCCTGCTCGCCGAAGTAGGCGCCGTCGGCGAGCACGCCGAGGACCTGGTCGTCGCCGTACGGGCCGGTGCCGACCTTCTCGACCCTGCCGTGGGCCAGCAGGTACACCTCCTCGGCCTGGCTGCCGAAGGAGGCGATCACCTCGCCGGGGGCGAACTCGTGCTGCCGGCAGCGCTGGGCCAGTTCCGCCAGCACTTCCTCGTCCTCGTAGGCCCGCAGGGCGGGCAGCTCGCCCAGCTCCGCGGGGATGACCTCGACACGGTCTCCGGTCTTCACGAACGTGACGCGGCCGTCGCCGACCGCGTAGGTCAGCCGCCGGTTCACCCGGTACGTGCCGCCCTGCACGTCCACCCACGGCAGGAGCCGCAGCAGCCAGCGCGAGCTGATCTCCTGCATCTGCGGAACGGACTTGGTGGTGGTGGCCAGGTTCCGCGCGGCCGCGGTGCCGAGGCTCTGCTGCGGCCTGGTCTCTTCCGTGCGGACCTCTTCGCCTACCGACATAGAGAATTGCCCTCTCAGTGCTGCGCTGGCTCCGAAGCGCGCCAGGCATTCGATCTGGTGACCAGGCTCCCATTACGGAGCGTGCCGGTGCTATTACACGAACGAGCGGGGTTGGATCACTCCGCGAAGGGAAAACTCAACAGCTCTCCCAGCCGCCCGCCTCAAGTCGGCGTGTCCGGATCGGCTCGCACACCGTACGAACGATGTAGTCCAACTCGTCCGGTTTCGGTAGAAGCGGTGTACGACGGCGGCCGCGCCCCGTGGCCCCGGGACAGCAGCACGAAGGAGGCGACATGGCCTCACCCCTGTCCGCGAGCGACTTTCTCACCGCGCTGAGAGCCGAGGGCCTGGAGGTCGTCGAGGTCGGCGACTGGAGGCATCACCATCGCAACCACAAGGGTCCCTGGGGACCGGTGCACGGCGTGATGATCCATCACACGGTGACCCGGGGCAGCGCACGCACGGTGGAGATCTGCCGGGACGGCCACCCCGGGCTGCCGGGACCGCTGTGCCACGGTGTGATCACCAAGGACGGCACGGTCCACCTGGTCGGTTACGGCCGGGCCAACCACGCAGGCCTGGGCGACGACGACGTCCTGCGCGCGGTGATCGCGGAGAAGGCGCTGCCGCACGACAACGAGGCGAACACCGACGGCAACCGCCATTTCTACGGCTTCGAGTGCGAGAACCTCGGCGACGGCGAGGACCCCTGGCCCGAGGCTCAGCTGATCGCGATCCAGAAGGCCGCGGCGGCGATCTGCCGCCGGCACGGATGGACGCAGTGGTCGGTCATCGGGCACCTGGAGTGGCAGCCTGGGAAGGTGGACCCGCGGGGCTTCACGATGGCGTGGCTGCGGGAGCGGATCCGCGACCGGTTGAAGTAGGAGCGGGGTACGGCGGGCAGCCGGCGGGACGGGCGTTCGACAATGGTGCCGTGACCAGCCTGGACGCCCTCCACCCACGCCTGCCCTCGCCCCTGGACGAGGCGGCGGACGACCGCTTCGCCCGGCACGGCGTCCGGCTGCTGCTCAAGCGCGACGATCTGATCCACCGGGAGCTGATCGGCAACAAGTGGCGCAAGCTCGCCCCGAACCTGGACGCGGCGGCAGGCCGGCCGATCGTGACCTTCGGCGGCGCGTACTCCAACCACCTGCGGGCCACGGCCGCAGCGGGCAGTCTCCTCGGCGTCCCGACGATCGGCGTGGTCCGCGGCGAGGAACTGGCCGGGCGCCCCCTCAACCCCTCCCTCGCCCGCTGCGCCACGGACGGTATGCGGCTGCACTTCGTCGACAGGTCGACGTATCGCCGTAAGACGGAACCGGACATTCTTGCCGCGGTGCTGGACGCCGTGGACGCCCGGGAGGCGTATGTCGTCCCCGAGGGAGGCAGCAACGCGGCGGCCGTACGAGGATGCGTCGCGCTCGGGGCGGAGCTGCGGGGGCGGGCCGATGTGGTCGCGCTCGCCTGCGGCACCGGCGGCACGCTGGCCGGGCTGGCCGCCGGGCTGGACCCCGGGCAGCGCGCGGTGGGCGTCCCCGTCCTCAAGGGGGGCTTCCTGCTCGACGACGTGCGGGCGCTGCAGGAGCGGGCCTTCGGCGGTCCGCGCGGCGACTGGCTGCTGGACGACCGGTTCCACTTCGGCGGCTACGCGCGCGTGCCCCCCGCGCTCGACGCCTTCGCCGACGACTTCGAAGACCGCCACGGGCTGCCCGTCGAACGTCTCTATGTCGCCAAGATGCTGTACGGACTCCTCACCCTCACCGAGGAGGGCGCGTTCCCGAGGGGCACCACCCTCGCGGCGGTGATCACCGGCCGCCCCTTTCCCGAGTGACGAGCCCGGCCACGACCACCGCGCCTCCGGGCGACTAGGTCGCCTCCCGGTACGCCGCCGCCTCCTCCAGGTCCAGCCGGCGCAGCAGGGCGCGCAGCATCTCGTCGTCGATGTAGCGGCCGTCGCGCAGTTTCACGAAGACCTCGCGCTCGGCGCCGATCATCTCGCCGGACAGCCGCCGGTAGGTGTCGTCGGCGGTCTCGCCGGTGATCGGGTTGACCTGGCCGAGGCGTTCCCACACGGCGTTGCGGCGGCGCTCCAGGACGCTGCGCAGCCGGTCGGCGAGCGGTCCCGGCAGCGCGTTGCGCTCGTCGGCCAACAGATCGTCGAGGCGCCGTTCGGCGGCGCGGGATGCCTGCGCCTGGGCGTTGGCCTCGGCGAGGGTCTCGGCCTGCGCGTCGCGGCCGGGGAACTTCAGCAGCCGGATCAGCGGCGGCAGGGACAGGCCCTGCACCACGAGGGTGCCGATGACCGTGGTGAAGGTCAGGAAGAGGACGAGGTTGCGGTGCGGGAAGGGCTGCTCGCCGTCGTGCAGGTGGAGCGGGATGGAGAAGGCGATGGCCAGCGAGACCACGCCCCGCATCCCGGCCCAGGCGATGACCACGGGGGCGCGCCAGGTCGGGTTCTCCTCGCGGGCGCGGATGCGCGCCGACAGCAGCCGGGGCAGGAAGGTCGCCGGGTACACCCACAGGAAGCGGACCGCGACGACCACGAGGAAGAGGGCGACGGCGTACCAGACGGCGTCGACGCCCTTGTACTCCCCGAGGCCCTGCAGGACGACCGGCAGTTGCAGGCCGATGAGCGCGAACACGGCCGACTCCAGGACGAAGGCGACCATCTTCCACACCGCCTCCTCCTGCAGCCGGGTGGCGAAGTCGACCTCCCAGTTCCGGTGGCCGAGGTAGAGGGCGACGACGACCACGGCGAGCACGCCCGACGCGTGCACCTGCTCGGCCGCCGCGTACGCGACGAACGGGATCAGCAGGGAGAGCGTGTTCTGCAGCAGGGGTTCCTTGAGGTGGGTGCGCAGCCAGTGGATCGGCGCCATCAGGATCAGGCCCACCACCACGCCGCCGACCGCCGCGAGCAGGAACTCGCCGATCCCGCCGGCCCAGGAGGCGCCCTCGCCGACGGCGGCGGCGAGGGCCACCTTGTAGGCGGTGATCGCGGTGGCGTCGTTCAGCAGGGACTCGCCCTGGAGGATGGTCGTGATCCGGGAGGGCAGCCCGACCCGGCGGGCCACCGCCGTCGCGGCCACCGCGTCCGGCGGCGCGACGACCGCGCCGAGCACCAGCGCCGCGGTCAGCGGCAGGCCGGGCACCAGGACGTACGCGGCCCAGCCGACGACGACGGTCGCGAACAGGACGTATCCGACCGACAGCAGCGCCACGGGCCGCATCTGCGCCCTGAGGTCGAGGTAGGAGCTGTCGACGGCGGAGGTGTAGAGCAACGGCGGCAGCAGCAGGGGCAGGACGACGTCGGGGGCGAGCCGGTAGTCGGGGACGCCGGGGACGTACGCCACCGCGAGGCCGACCGCGACCAGCAGCAGTGGCGCCGGCACCGGGGTGCGCCGGGCGGCCGCGGCCACCGCCGCACTCCCCGCCACCAGCAACAGCAGTGGCATCACGTCCATCGTCCTCGCCCACCCTCGTTCTCGGCGCCGCTCGCCGCACGCCCGTCGTAACCTGGCAATCATGAAACAGTGCACGCACGCCGACGCGCTGCCCCGTCCGGAACCGACTCCGCTCAGCGAGACGTGTCCGGAGTGCCTGCGGGACGGCACCCACCCGGTGCAGCTGCGGCTGTGTCTGACGTGCGGCCACGTGGGCTGCTGCGACTCCTCGCCGAACCGGCACGCCACCGGACACCACAAGGAAACCGGTCATCCGGTGATGCGCACCTTCGAACCCGGCGAGGACTGGCGCTGGTGCTTCGTCGACCACGTGCTGGTATGAGCGGTCGGTCACCGGTGGAAGCCGCCGTGAACGGCCCGGTACCGGCGGAAAACGGGCTGCGGGAGGAGACCGGAAGGGACCGTACCGGGTACGGTTCGAGCGTCTGACGCCTGGGTACGTCAATCCGGCGCGCGCTGTTCCCAATTGGACCCGCCCACCCTCTAGCCACGGAGCGTATCCGGAGCTTTACTATGAGTGACGGCAAGGGGTTGGGGTCCCGGGACAGGAAACTTCTGGGCGCGATAGCGTCACCGCAGTACCACACTTCGCGTTGACCCGGGGGGCGACCCTCGGCCCCGAACAGCTCGTACCACCTTGGAGGTGAGGGTGTCCCAGATCGCAGGCGAGCCCGTGGTGAACCAGGACTTCGTGGAGGTCCGGCTGCCGGCTGCGGGTGCCTACCTGTCGGTGCTGCGGACGGCCACGGCCGGTCTCGCGGCCCGTTTGGACTTCACCCTGGACGAGATCGAGGACCTGCGCATCGCCGTGGACGAGGCCTGCGCGATCCTGCTGCAGCAGGCCGTGCCGGGCTCGGTGCTCTCCTGCGTCTTCCGGCTCGTCGACGACTCACTCGAGGTCACCGTCTCGGCGCCGACCACGGACGGGCACGCCCCCTCGCGGGACACGTTCGCCTGGACCGTCCTGTCCGCCCTCGCGGGCAAGGTCTCCTCCGCCGTGGACGAGGACAAGACCGTTTCGATCAGCCTCTACAAACAGCGCGGCGCGGGACCCGGGCCGGCGTGAGGAACGGGGACGGGCCGGTGCGGGACGAAGAGCGCGACACCAGGGAACTGCCGCCCGAGAACGCCCTGGGCGCTCAGGGTGCTTCCCGGCGTACGGCGGACGGCATCGACGGCATCCCCGAGCAGGCCCGGCCGCATCCGGAGGACGAGTCCTCCCGGGCCGGGGCCGTGGACGCCGGTCCGCGGGGCACCGCCGACGGCGGCCCGCGGCAGAGGGAAGGCGCCGGACGGGGCAATCCCCGGGGCCGGCGGAACGGGGGCACCCCTGTCCCAGCGGAAGCCGGGGCTCGGGGCAGGGCAACGGGCGGGACGATGAGCGAGCACGAGCGAGACGCCGAGGAACAGGCGCCGGACGGGCAGGCCGTGCGCGAGGTGCGGGTCACGCCGCACGGCCCGCAGGACCGCAGCGGGGCGCGGGCGATGTTCATCGAGCTGCGCGCGCTGAATCAGGGCAGCCCGGAGTACGCCGAGCTGCGCAACAGGCTGGTCCGGATGCACCTGCCGCTCGTCGAGCACCTCGCGCGCCGCTTCCGCAACCGCGGCGAGCCGCTCGACGACCTCACCCAGGTCGCCACCATCGGGCTGATCAAGTCCGTCGACCGCTTCGATCCGGACCGCGGCGTGGAGTTCTCCACGTATGCGACCCCGACGGTCGTCGGCGAGATCAAGCGGCACTTCCGCGACAAGGGCTGGGCGGTGCGCGTGCCGCGCCGGCTGCAGGAGCTGCGGCTGTCGCTGACGACGGCCACGGCGGAGCTGTCGCAGCTGCACGGCCGCTCGCCCACGGTCCACGAGCTCGCCGAGAAGCTGGCGATCTCGGAGGAGGAGGTCCTGGAGGGCCTGGAGTCGGCCAACGCCTACTCCACGCTGTCGCTCGACGTCCCGGACACCGACGACGAGTCCCCGGCGGTCGCCGACACCCTGGGCGCCGAGGACGAGGCGCTGGAGGGCGTGGAGTACCGGGAGTCGCTCAAACCGCTGCTGGAGGGCCTCCCGCCGCGCGAGAAGCGGATCCTGCTGCTGCGCTTCTTCGGCAACATGACCCAGTCGCAGATCGCGCAGGAGGTCGGCATCTCCCAGATGCATGTGTCCCGGCTCCTGGCGAGGACCCTGGCGCAGCTGCGGGAGAAGCTGCTCGTGGAGGAGTGACGAGCGGTTCGCTGTCGGTGACGGCTCCCGGTGCGGGCGTGAGCGCCCACGGGGGCCGTCGCCGTTACTTCTGCGCGCCCGGTCCCCGGATGCCAAGGGCCCGGGTCGTCTCGCCGTTGACCAGGAGGACCAGCGCGGCGACGGCGACGGCGGTGAGCGCGATGCCCGCCGGGATGGCGGCGCCGTCGGCGTGGATCAGGTTGTAGGCCACCGGCAGCGCGATGATCTGCGTGATGACGGCAGGACCGCGGCTCCAGCTGCGGCGGGCCAGCAGTCCGCGCGCGGCCAGCAGCGGCAGCAGCGCGAGGACGACGATGGTCACCCCGCCGGTCACGGCCTGCTGCCGGTCGTCCGGGGCACCGGTCATCGCGAGGACGAGCATCCACACCCCGCCGACGAGCAGCGCGAGCCCTTCGAGGCCGGCGAGCACCGCGGCGTACGTCAGACGCCGCGGGCGCGGGCCGGCGGTGTCCTGGGTCTGCGTGGGGGTGGGGGTCTGCTCACTGCTCACCCCTGAAGGGTAGCCCTCACCCGACGCACCCCCGGGGCGAGCCTCACCCGCGGGCGGCGCATCGAGGACTGCCCCGCGTGCGGTGCGTCGAGGCGCGCCCCCTCTTACCTGTTCCCTACCTCGCCCTCGTCCGAGTACCGCTCAGTAGGTACGCTGCACGTCATGCGTGCACTTCTCGTGGTCAACCCGGCGGCAACCACTACCAGTGCGCGCACACGTGACGTGCTCATCCACGCACTCGCCAGTGAGATGAAGCTGGAGGCGGTCACCACCCAGTACCGCGGGCACGCGCGCGACCTGGGCCGGCAGGCCGCTGTCGGGGACGACATCGACCTGGTCGTGGCGCTCGGCGGCGACGGCACGGTCAACGAGGTGGTCAACGGTCTGCTGCACGCCGGCCCCGATCCGGCGCGGCTGCCCGGCCTCGCGGTGGTGCCCGGCGGTTCCACGAACGTCTTCGCCCGCGCGCTGGGCCTGCCCAACGACGCCGTCGAGGCGACCGGCGCCCTGCTGGACGCGCTGCGCGAGGGCAGCGAGCGCACGGTCGGCCTCGGTCTGGCCTCGGGAACGCCGGGCACGGAGGACGAGGCGGTGCCGCAGCGCTGGTTCACCTTCAACGCGGGGCTCGGCTTCGACGCGGGTGTGGTCGGCCGGGTGGAGCAGCACCGCGAGCGCGGCAAGAAGTCGACGCACGCGCTGTACGTGCGTCAGGTGGTGCGGCAGCTCCTGGGCGAGCCGAATCGCCGGCACGGTGCGATCACGCTGGAGCGGGAGGGTGAGGAGCCGCTCACGGATCTCGTCCTTTCCATAGTCTCGAACACCTCGCCGTGGACGTTTCTCGGCAACCGCCCGATCTACGCCTCCCCGCAGGCCTCGTTCGACACGGGGCTCGATGTGTTCGGTCTCAGCCGTCTGTCCACGGCCGCGGTTGCCCGGTATGGCACCCAGTTGCTCACTTCGTCCCCGGAGCGCGGACCACGCGGCAAGCACGCCGTCGCACTGCACGATCTGGACCGCTTCACCTTGCATTCGAAGGTGCCGTTGCCCCTCCAGATGGACGGTGACCATCTGGGGCTGCGTACCAGCGTGACGTTCACAGGTGTACGCCGTGCACTGCGTGTGATTGTGTGAGCAGAAGGGGCTAAAGTCCTTTCACTCGAACGTTTAGGCCAGGATCCACCCCATGGAAGTACGGCTGTGACCTAGTCGACACCGAAGAATCAAAAAAAACTTTCCTGAAGGGGTTGTATCCGCCGCTGAGGTTTGCGAGTCTCTACGTGGCGATCGGGACGGCCCGCAAGACCGGCCTCCACTGATCACCAGAACCCCTCTCCAAAACACAGGACCACGCCGGGGAAGACTCGGCGGTCGGCCCTTCACTTGTTGAGGGATTCGTGAAAGCGTTCACATTCACAAGCAACTTGCACAGTCATACCAAGGAGAGGTAGCAGCCATGGACTGGCGTCACAACGCCGTTTGCCGCGAGGAAGACCCCGAGCTCTTCTTCCCCATCGGCAACACCGGTCCTGCGCTGCTGCAGATCGAGGAAGCCAAGGCCGTCTGCCGTCGCTGCCCGGTGATCGAGCAGTGTCTGCAGTGGGCGCTCGAGTCCGGTCAGGACTCCGGCGTCTGGGGTGGTCTCAGCGAGGACGAGCGCCGTGCCATGAAGCGCCGCGCCGCCCGCAACCGGGCCCGTCAGGCCTCCGCCTGACGACCCACCCCTGCTGACAGCCTGAGCTTGGCGGCGCGCACATCGCGTGCGCATCTCCCGCCCCCGAGCCGCAGCGCGCAGTGAACGAAGAAGTCGAGCACTAGCCTCGGACCAATGGCGGTCCGGGGCTTTTTGCTGTCCGCCTTGTGACGCGGCCCTCAACTGCCGGGTGGCGCGGGCCACTGCCCTGCATGATCAGGGCCACTTACTCTCTGTGACGTCGGTCGCTCGCGCCCGTACCGCTGCCGTCCGGTACTACTTCTGCGCCCGCACCGGGATGTCGAGGATCACCTGGGTGCCGCCCTCGGGCGCCGGGACCATGTCGAAGGTGCCGCCCAGCTCGCCCTCGACCAGGGTGCGGACGATCTGCAGCCCGAGGTTTCCGGCGGTGCGCGGATCGAAGCCCTCGGGCAGGCCGATGCCGTCGTCCTGGACCGTGACCAGCAGGCGCGCCTCCTTCGTCGTACCGCCGCGCACCGCCGAGACCTCGACCGTGCCGGTGTCGCCCTGGTGGAAGCCGTGTTCCAGGGCGTTCTGCAGGACCTCGGTGAGCACCATCGACAGGGGCGTGGCGACCTCGGCGTCCAGGATGCCGAAGCGGCCGGTGCGCCGGCCGGTGACCTTGCCCGGGGAGATCTCCGCGACCATGGCCAGCACGCGGTCGGCGATCTCGTCGAACTCCACCCGCTCGTCCAGGTTCTGGGACAGCGTCTCGTGCACGATGGCGATGGAGCCGACCCGGCGGACCGCCTCCTCCAGCGCCTCCCTGCCCCGATCGGAGTCGATGCGCCGGGCCTGCAGCCGCAGCAGGGCCGCGACCGTCTGGAGGTTGTTCTTCACCCGGTGGTGGATCTCCCGGATGGTGGCGTCCTTGGTGATCAACTCACGCTCGCGGCGCCGCAGTTCCGTCACGTCCCGCAGCAGCACCAGCGACCCGATGCGCGTGCCCTTCGGCTTGAGCGGGATCGCCCGGAACTGGATGACCCCGTCGCTGGCCTCGATCTCGAACTCGCGCGGGGCCCAGCCGCTGGCGACCTTGGCGAGCGCCTCGTCCACCGGCCCCCGGGTCGGGGCGAGTTCCGCGGTGGTCAGGCCCAGGTGCTGGCCGACGAGGTCGGAGGCGAGGCCCATGCGGTGGTAGGCGGAGAGCGCGTTCGGGGAGGCGTACTGGACGATGCCGTCCGCGTCGAGCCGGATCAGGCCGTCGCCGACGCGGGGCGAGGCGTCCATGTCGACCTGCTGGTTCGGGAACGGGAAGGAGCCGGCCGCGATCATCTGCGCGAGGTCGGAGGCGCTCTGCAGATAGGTCAGCTCCAGCCGGCTCGGGGTGCGCACGGTGAGCAGATTGGTGTTGCGGGCGATCACGCCGAGGACGCGGCCCTCCCGCCGTACGGGGATCGACTCGACCCGGACGGGGACCTCCTCGCGCCACTCCGGGTCGCCCTCGCGCACGATCCGGCCCTCGTCGAGCGCCGCGTCCAGCAGGGGCCGGCGGCCACGCGGGACGAGGTGGCCGACCATGTCGTCCTGGTAGGAGGTGGGGCCGGTGTTGGGCCGCATCTGGGCGACCGAGACGTACCGCGTGCCGTCGCGGGTGGGCACCCACAGGACCAGGTCGGCGAAGGAGAGATCGGAGAGCAGCTGCCACTCCGACACCAGCAGATGCAGCCACTCGAGGTCGGAGTCGTCGAGGGCGGTGTGCTGGCGGACCAGTTCGTTCATGGAGGGCACGGGTGCGAGCGTACCTGGCGGTTTGTACGGCCCTGAAATGTACGGCGCGGACCTGCGGCCGTGGGACGGGCGGGCCCGGGAACACCCGCGGGCCGCGGCGCCTGGGAGGGACCCTCAACCCTCCCGGCACCGCAGCCCGGAGCAATATCGGCCGTGGGGTGTGCGGTCCCGGTCGGCCGAAGGTGAGGAGCCGGGGCAGTCAGGGCAGAGAGCTCCGGTTCCTCGATCCGTCTTCCTGTGCGGGGAAGACGGAGGCTGTGATCGCTGCGCTCGGTCGTGCTCGCGCCGTCCTGACGCATTCTGGACTAGACCACTAGGCCTGTCCATGCGCCGGGGCGAATCGTTCGCGCAGCCTGTGTGAAGTTGATGCACCGCAGCCTAGCCCGCCCTGGTCAGCAACGGGGCCACACGGTCATGGCAAATTCCGCGAGCGCTTCCAGTTCCTCCCGGCTCGCCCCGTCCCGTGCCTGCTGCGACATGCCCTGGAACACGGCGGCGGCATGGCGCGCGAGGACGCCCGCCTCGGTGTCCGGCGGCAGCCGGCCGGCGGCGACATCGGCCCGGATGCGGTCCTCGATGGCGACCACATTGGCCTCGCGCTGCCGGCGCAGGGCCTCCTCGACCTCGGGGGTCGAGCAGTTGGTGGCCGCGTGGATGACGAGGCAGCCGTGCGGGTGGCCCGGGCCGGTGAACTCGGCCGCGGCCTCGCGCAGCAGCCGCGCCACGGCCGCCTCGGCGGTCGGCTCATCCTCCAGCGCGCGCCGCGCGAAGGAGCCGTGCGTGGCGCCGTAGACCTGCACGACCTCCTCGAAGAGCGCGCGCTTGTCGCCGAAGGCGGCGTACAGGCTGGGGGCACCGATGCCCATCACCCGGGTCAGGTCGGCGACCGAGGTCGCCTCGTAGCCCCGCTCCCAGAAGGCCATGACCGCCTTCTCCAGTGCGGTCGCGCGGTCGAAGGCGCGCGGGCGGCCGCGGGGACGGGGGGTGCGGGCCGCGGTACCGCTGCTGCCGGAGCTCGCCTTGTCTGTTCGCTGGTCACCCATGGGTGGGATTTTATAGCGGGCACTAGAGAAATGTCAGCGGACCGGTGTACCGTCTTTTTTGTATCGACCGCTAGACAAATGCGGCGACAGAGCGAAGGGGGCGCCGGCATGGGCGTACTGGCAGGCAGGACGGCTCTGGTGACGGGGGCCGGCAGGGGCATCGGACGCGGGGTCGCGGAGCGGCTGGCGCGCGACGGGGCACGGGTGGCGGTGCACTACGGCAGCAACGAGACGGCGGCCGAGGATGCGGTCGCCGCGATCGAGGCGGCGGGCGGCTCGGCCTTCGCCATCCGGGCGGAGCTGGGGGTGCCGGGGGACGCCGAGCGCTTGTGGGCCGAATTCGACCGGCATGCGGACGGGGTGGACATCCTGGTGAACAACGCCGGGATCGGGACCTCCCGCCCGTTCGAGGAGATCGACGAAGAGGAGTACGACCGTCTCTTCGCGGTGAACGTGAAGGCGCCGCACTTCATCACCCGGCTCGGGCTGCCCCGGCTCAGGGACGGCGGGCGGGTGATCAACATATCCTCGGGCCTCGCCCGGACCGCCGCGATGCCGCAGCTGATGGCCTACTCGATGACGAAGGGCGCCCTCGACGTCTTCACCCGGGACCTGTCCAAGGTGCTCGGCGCGCGCGGGATCACGGTCAATTCGGTCGCCCCTGGCATCGTCGACACCGACGTCAACGCCGCGTGGCTGCGGACGAGCGACGAGGCGTGGCAGGGCGCCGCCGCCTACTCGGCGCTCGGCCGGGTGGGCACGCCGGCGGACATCGCCGACGCGGTGGCCTTCCTGGCCTCGGACGACGGCCGCTGGGTGACGGGCCACTGGCTCGACGCGACGGGAGGCTCCCTGACCTGACGTGACCTGACCGGCACCCGAGCCTCGGAGCCCCGGGCCCCGAGGGCGCGTCTCGGAAGGGCGGCGAGGGTGCGCGCGGGGGTCGCGCGACGGGCGGGCGTGCCCCGTACAGCCGGGCGGTGGCGGACAGGGAATGGTGCGGAGACCCTGGGAGAGGGGTGCCCGCCTCTGTTAGATTGGTCTAAACCACATTGCCCGATTCCGGGCACCGGGCCCCCGGCGGGTCACCCAGTGCCTCCCCGATGCCGGCCACCCCGGTCCCTCCCCGAGTCCCCTCTTCGAAACGGCAGGCCAGCGTGGAAGTTGTCATCGTTCCGGACGCCGAGGCGGGCGGCGAGCTCATAGCCGAGGCCATGGCACAGCTGCTGCGGCGCAAGCCCGACGCCCTGCTGGGCGTCGCCACGGGCTCGACCCCGCTGCCCATCTACCGGGCGCTGGAGGCCAAGGTGCGCTCCGGTGCCGTGGACACCGGCCGGGCCCGGGTCGCCCAGCTCGACGAGTATGTGGGACTGCCCGCAGAGCACCCCGAGTCCTACCGCTCGGTGCTGCGCCGTGAGGTGCTGGAGCCGCTCGGGATCGGCATGGAGCGGTTCCTCGGCCCGGACGGCACCGCCGAGGACGTGCAGGCGGCGTGCGAGGCGTACGACAGGGCGCTGCCCGAGGCCGGCGGGGTGGACCTCCAGCTCCTCGGGATCGGCACCGACGGGCACATCGGGTTCAACGAGCCGTGCTCCTCGCTCGCCTCCCGTACGCGGATCAAGACGCTGACCGAGCAGACCCGGGTGGACAACGCCCGCTTCTTCGACGGTGACATCGACCAGGTACCTCACCACGTGATCACGCAGGGCATCGGCACCATCCTGGAGGCCCGCCACCTGGTCCTGCTGGCCACGGGCGAGGGCAAGGCGGACGCGGTGGCCGCGACCGTCGAGGGCCCGGTCGCGGCCATCTGCCCGGCCTCGGCGTTGCAGCTGCACCCGCACGCGACGGTGGTCGTGGACGAGGCGGCGGCGTCCAAGCTGAAGCTGGCGGACTACTTCCGGCACACCTACGCGAACAAGCCGGAGTGGCAGGGCATCTGAAAGGAGCGGGCGCACGAGCGTCCTCGCTGGACTAGACCAGCGAGGGTGTCAACGGTATACAGAGGAGATCACGGAGCGTGCGGAGGCGCCCACCGAGGTCACACCGCACGAAGCCGTGCCACGATGTGAGCCCGCGGCCGATGGCGAGTCGGCCGCTTCGGCACCGGAGCCGGGAAGGCAGAGCATGAGCACCGACGTCAGCAGTGCGGAGAACGACAGTGGCGCCACCGTCCGTACCGCGCGCGTGCCCAAGTACTACCGCCTGAAGAAGCACCTGCTCGACATGACCGAGACGATGCCGCCCGGCACCCCGGTCCCGCCGGAGCGGACGCTGGCGGCGGAGTTCGACACCTCGCGCACGACCGTCCGCCAGGCGCTGCAGGAGCTGGTGGTCGAGGGCCGGCTGGAGCGCATCCAGGGCAAGGGCACGTTCGTCGCCAAGCCGAAGGTCTCGCAGGCGCTGCAGCTGACGTCGTACACCGAGGACATGCGCGCCCAGGGCCTGGAGCCCACCTCCCAGCTGCTGGACATCGGCTACATCACCGCCGACGACCATCTCGCCGGCCTGCTCGACATCACCGCCGGCGGCCGGGTGCTGCGCATCGAGCGGCTGCGCATGGCCAACGGCGAACCGATGGCCATAGAGACCACCCACCTCTCGGCCAAGCGCTTCCCGGCCCTGCGCCGTTCCCTGGTGAAGTACACGTCCCTGTACACCGCGCTGGCCGAGGTCTACGACGTCCATCTCGCCGAGGCCGAGGAGACCATCGAGACCTCGCTGGCCACCCCTCGCGAGGCCGGTCTGCTCGGCACCGACGTCGGCCTGCCGATGCTGATGCTCTCGCGGCACTCCTTCGACCGGCAGGGCGAGCCGGTGGAGTGGGTGCGGTCGGTCTACCGCGGGGACCGCTACAAGTTCGTGGCGCGCCTGAAGCGGCCGTAAAAGGCTCCGTCACATTCCGCCGGAGTCGCGGTCGGATAACGGTCCAGACCGTCAACGCCCGTTATGCGGACGAGGGGTTCCGTTCCTGCTGCACCTGACCTAGATTTCCTGCGCATTGCACAGGTGATCAGTGAGGGGACGGAACCGCGCGATGACGAATGCGCCAGATGTGTCCAGACCGGCGACGGTGACGCCCGTGCGCGTCGTCATCGCCCTCTGCCTTGTCGCGCCCTTCGTGGCGATGCTGTGGGTCGGAAGTTACGCGAAGGTGGACCCGGCGTTCATCGGGATCCCCTTCTTCTACTGGTACCAGATGCTGTGGGTGATCATCTCCACGGCGCTGACGGTGATCGCCTACCAGCTGTGGCGGCGTGACCAGCGCGCCCGTGCTTCCCAGAAGGGCGGTGCGGACAAGTGAATGACGGCGTGAACGGCGTCGCACTCGGCGTCTTCATCTTCTTCTTCCTGCTCGTCACCGTGCTCGGTTTCCTGGCCGCGCGCTGGCGCAAGGCCGAGAACGAGCACAGTCTCGACGAATGGGGCCTGGGCGGGCGGTCGTTCGGCACCTGGATCACCTGGTTCCTGCTCGGCGGTGACCTGTACACGGCGTACACGTTCGTCGCCGTGCCCGCGGCGATCTACGCGGCGGGCGCGTCCGGCTTCTTCGCGGTGCCGTACACGATCCTCGTCTACCCGCTGATCTTCACGTTCCTGCCCCGGCTGTGGTCGGTGTCGCACAAGCACGGGTACGTGACGACCTCGGACTTCGTGCGCGGCCGCTTCGGCTCCAAGGGGCTGTCGCTGGCGGTGGCGCTGACCGGCATCCTCGCGACGATGCCGTACATCGCGCTCCAGCTCGTCGGCATCCAGGCCGTGCTGGACGTGCTGGGTGTCGGCGGCGGCGAGAACACCAACTGGTTCGTCAAGGACCTGCCGTTGCTGATCGCGTTCGGCGTGCTGGCGGCGTACACCTACTCGTCGGGTCTGCGCGCCCCCGCGCTGATCGCGTTCGTGAAGGACGCGCTGATCTACATCGTCATCGCCGTGGCGATCATCTACATCCCGATCAAACTCGGCGGGTTCGACGACATCTTCGCCAAGGCGGCCCACGCGTTCAGCCAGGTCAACCCGAAGACCGGCAAGCCGCGCGGCGCGCTGGTGTCGGGTGAGGCTCAGCAGTGGACGTACGCCACCCTGGCTCTGGGCTCCGCGCTCGCGCTGTTCATGTACCCGCACTCGATCACCGCGACGCTGTCGTCCAAGAGCCGTGAGGTGATCCGGCGCAACACCACGATCCTGCCGCTGTACTCCCTGATGCTGGGCCTGCTCGCGCTGCTCGGTTTCATGGCGATCGCGGCCGGCATCAAGGTGCAGAACGGCCAGCTGGCCATCCCGCAGCTGTTCGAGGACATGTTCCCGGACTGGTTCACGGGCATCGCGTTCGCGGCGATCGGCATCGGCGCGCTGGTCCCGGCGGCCATCATGTCCATCGCGGCGGCGAACCTGTTCACGCGCAACATCTACAAGGACTTCATCAAGCCGGACGCCACGCCGAAGCAGGAGGCACAGGTCTCCAAGATCGTCTCCCTGCTGGTGAAGGTGGGCGCGCTGGTCTTCGTCCTCACGATGGACAAGACGGTCGCCATCAACTTCCAGCTGCTGGGCGGCATCTGGATCCTGCAGACCTTCCCGGCCCTGGTCGGCGGCCTGTTCACGCGCTGGTTCCACCGCTGGGCTCTGCTGGCGGGCTGGGCGGTCGGCATGGTCTACGGCACCCTCGTCGCCTACGGGGTACCGTCGCCCACCAACCCGGGCCAGAAGCACTTCGGCGGCTCCGCGAAGGAGATCCCCGGCATCGGCGAGATCGGCTACATCGGCCTCACGGCGTTCGTGCTGAACGTGGTGGTGACCGTGGTCCTCACCTTCGTCCTGAAGGCCGTGAAGGCCCCCGAGGGCGTCGACGAGACCAGCCCGGAGGACTACACGGCGGACGCCGGCGACCCGGGCGTCCAGACCGAACTCCCCCCGGCCACGGCGGGCGCCGCAGGTCACTGAGAGCGGCATCGACGACGGGCCGCCGGAGAAATCCGGCGGCCCGCCGTCGTACCCGTGGGGCACACTCGCCGTCATGGACATCGTGATCCGGCCCGTCGCACCCCGCGAACACGCCGCCCTCGGTGAGATCACCGCCCAGGCCTATCTCCAGGACGGACTCCTGGACTTCGCCGCGAGCGACCCCTACCTCGGCGAGCTGCGCGACGTCGCCAAGCGCGCCGCCGCGGCCGAGGTCCTGGTCGCCACGGCGGACGACACCGTCCTCGGCGGCGTCACCTTCGTTCCGGCCGGCGGGCCCATGGCCGACGTCGCGCGTCCCGGCGAGGCCGAGATGCGCATGCTGGCCGTCGCCCACGCGGCCCGCGGCCGGGGTGTCGGCGAGGCGCTCGTACGGGCCTGCGTCGAGCGGGCCCGGGCCGTCGACGGCTGCGGGCGGCTCGTCCTGTCGACCCAGCGGACCATGCACACCGCCCACCGCCTCTACGAACGGCTGGGCTTCGTCCGTACGCCGGAGCGGGACTGGAATCCCCTGCCGGAACTCGACGACATCACCCTTCTCACCTACGAGCTGACGCTGTGAAGCCACCGGGACACAACATCTGGGGGTGACACGACAGCCCGGCACTAGATGTATGCTCATGCTCGCTGTCGCCGCAGGGGAATCCGGTGCGAATCCGGAACTGTCCCGCAACGGTGTACATGCGTGCTTCGCGCACGCTGGTTCAGTCCGAGGACCTGCCGACAGTGCACCCGGCCACCCGGCCGGTGTGCCCTGACGTCCGGGCCTCGTGGGATGGGCCGGTGGACGCGACGCCGCGTGCGCTCGTGTGCTGCCCCCTGCCCTCCGCAAGGCCCCGTGCCGAGCGAGGGAGAGCCCCACGTGACCATCGCGCCAGCCGATCCGGCCTCAGCCAGCCAGCGGGAGCACGACGGCCCCGGTGCCGCGCTGCTGCGCACCCTGACCGAGCTGACCGCCGACCTCCCCGACGCCGACCCCGGCCGGGTCGCCGCCGCCGCGCTGCGCGGCCGCTCGGCGCACGCCGACGAGGCGGAGCTGCGGGAGCTGGCCACGGAGGCCGCCGCCGGACTCATCTCCGAGGACCCCGCCTACTCCCGGCTCGCCGCCCGCCTGCTCACCCTCACCATCCGCGCGGAGGCGGCCTCCCAGGACGTCACGTCGTTCACCGGGTCGGTCGCCGTCGGCCACCGCGAGGGGCTCATCGCGGACCGGACCGCCGACTTCGTCCGGCTGCACGCCGAGCGGCTGGACGCGCTGATCGACACCCACGCCGACGACCGCTTCGGCTACTTCGGCCTGCGCACCCTGCACAGCCGCTATCTGCTGCGGCACCCGATCACCCGCAAGGTGATCGAGACGCCGCAGCACTTCCTGCTGCGGGTGGCCAGCGGGCTCGCCGAGGACGACACCCTCCGCTCCGCCGACGAGGTCGCGGCGCTCTACGGGCTCATGAGCCGCCTCGACTACCTGCCGTCCTCCCCCACCCTCTTCAACTCCGGCACCCGGCACCCCCAGATGTCGTCCTGCTACCTGCTCGACTCACCGCTGGACGAGCTGGACTCCATCTACGACCGCTACCACCAGGTCGCCCGGCTCTCCAAGCACGCCGGCGGCATCGGGCTGTCGTACTCCCGTATCCGCAGCCGCGGTTCGCTGATCCGCGGCACCAACGGGCACTCCAACGGCATCGTGCCGTTCCTGAAGACGCTGGACGCCTCGGTCGCCGCGGTGAACCAGGGCGGGCGGCGCAAGGGCGCGGCCGCGGTGTACCTGGAGACCTGGCACTCCGACATCGAGGAGTTCCTGGAGCTGCGGGACAACACCGGTGAGGACGCCCGCCGTACGCACAACCTGAACCTCGCGCACTGGGTCCCGGACGAGTTCATGCGCCGGGTGGGCGCCGACGCGCAGTGGTCGCTGTTCTCTCCGGCCGACGTGCCGGAGCTGGTGGATCTGTGGGGCGAGGAGTTCGACGCCGCGTACCGCAAGGCGGAGGACGCGGGGCTGGCGAAGAAGACGCTTCCGGCCCGTGAGCTGTACGGCCGCATGATGCGCACCCTCGCGCAGACCGGCAACGGCTGGATGACCTTCAAGGACGCCGCCAACCGCACCGCCAACCAGACCGCGCTGCCGGGCCACGTCGTCCACTCCTCCAACCTCTGCACGGAGATCCTGGAGGTCACCGACGACGGTGAGACGGCCGTGTGCAACCTCGGCTCGGTCAACCTCGGCGCGTTCGTGGCCGACGGGGACATCGACTGGGAGCGGCTGGACGCCACCGTCCGCACCGCCGTCACCTTCCTCGACCGCGTCGTCGACATCAACTTCTACCCGACCGAGCAGGCGGGCCGCTCCAACGCCAAGTGGCGCCCGGTGGGCCTGGGCGCGATGGGTTTGCAGGACGTCTTCTTCAAGCTGCGGCTGCCGTTCGACTCCCCCGAGGCCAAGGCGCTGTCCACCCGGATCGCGGAGCGGGTCATGCTCGCCGCGTACGAGGCCTCCGCCGACCTCGCCGAGCGCAACGGCCCGCTGCCGGCCTGGGAGAAGACCCGCACCGCACGGGGGGTGCTGCACCCCGACCACTACGACGTGGAGCTGACCTGGCCGGAGCGCTGGGCGGCGCTGCGGGAGCGGATCGCCGGGACCGGCATGCGCAACAGCCTGCTGCTGGCCATCGCGCCGACCGCCACCATCGCCTCCATCGCGGGCGTGTACGAGTGCATCGAGCCGCAAGTGTCGAACCTGTTCAAGCGCGAGACGCTGTCCGGCGAGTTCCTCCAGGTGAACTCCTACCTGGTCGCCGAGCTGAAGAAGCTCGGCGTGTGGGACGCCCGCACCCGTGAGGCGCTGCGCGAGTCGAGCGGCTCGGTGCAGGACTTCGCCTGGATCCCCGAGGACGTGCGGCGGCTGTACCGCACCGCGTGGGAGATCCCGCAGCGCGGTCTGATCGACATGGCGGCGGCGCGGACCCCGTTCCTCGACCAGGCGCAGTCCCTCAACCTGTTCCTGGAGACGCCGACGATCGGCAAGCTCTCCTCGATGTACGCCTACGCCTGGAAGTCCGGGCTGAAGACGACGTACTACCTGCGCTCGCGCCCGGCGACGCGCATCGCTCGCGCCGCCCGGGCGCAGGCCACCGTCCCCGTTCCCGTCCAGCAGGTGACCTCCGAAGAGGCCGTCGCCTGCTCCCTGGAAAACCCCGAGTCCTGCGAGGCCTGCCAGTAATGACCACCCGTAACACGAACCTCCTCGACCCGGGCTTCGAGCTGACCCTGCGCCCCATGCGCTACCCGGACTTCTACGAGCGCTACCGGGACGCCATCAAGAACACCTGGACCGTGGAGGAGGTCGACCTCCACTCGGACGTCGCCGACCTCGCGAAGCTGACGCCGGCGGAGCAGCACCTCATCGGCCGGCTGGTGGCGTTCTTCGCGACGGGCGACTCGATCGTCGCGAACAATCTGGTGCTGACGCTGTACAAGCACATCAACTCCCCCGAGGCGCGCCTGTACCTGTCGCGGCAGCTCTTCGAGGAGGCCGTGCACGTCCAGTTCTATCTGACGCTGCTGGACACCTATCTGCCCGACCCGGACGACCGGGCGGCCGCCTTCGACGCGGTGGAGAACATCCCGTCCATCCGGGAGAAGGCCGGGTTCTGCTTCAAGTGGATCAACGAGGTGGAGAAGCTGGAGCGCCTGGAGACGAGGGCCGACCGGCGCCGCTTCCTGCTGAACCTGATCTGCTTCGCCGCATGCATCGAGGGCCTGTTCTTCTACGGCGCCTTCGCGTACGTCTACTGGTTCCGCAGCAGGGGCCTGCTGCACGGTCTCGCCACCGGCACCAACTGGGTGTTCCGCGACGAGACCATGCACATGTCGTTCGCGTTCGACGTGGTCGACACCGTCCGCAAGGAGGAGCCTGACCTCTTCGACGAGGAGCTCGGGCAGCAGGTCACCGACATGCTCGAGGAGGCCGTGGAGGCCGAGCTGCAGTTCGCGCGCGACCTGTGCGGCGACGGCCTCCCCGGCATGAACACCGACTCGATGCGCCAGTACCTGGAGTGCGTCGCCGACCAGCGCCTCACCCGCCTCGGCTTCGCTCCCGTCTACGGTTCGGAGAACCCCTTCTCCTTCATGGAGTTGCAGGGCGTTCAGGAGCTGACCAACTTCTTCGAGCGCCGCCCCTCGGCGTATCAGGTGGCGGTGGAGGGCACCGTCGACCTGGACGAGGACTTCTGAGGCGCGGTTACTTCAGGGTCACGGTGTCCCCGGCCGACACGGCGAGCATGGTGGTCGACGTGCCGGGGTAGTACCAGCGCCAGTCGCCGGCCGCGGAGGCGGTGACGGTGGTGCTGAGCCGGCCGGTGCTGCCCGTTGTGACGGTCTTGACCGTGGTGTAGCGGGTGGTGCCGGCCTTGCGGAACTGGAGCTGGACCGGCTGCCCGGCGTAGCCTTGGTACCTCAGGCTCTCCCAGTTCGCCCGGCTGAGCGTTCCGGTGACGGTCAGCTGTCCGCCCTTGCGCACGGGCTCGGGCGCTGCGTCGGCGGTGAGTGTCGTGGCCCGCTTGACGGAGTACCGGGCGATGTTGTCGGAGATCCAGTAGTCGCCGTCGTTCGCTTTGACGGTGGCGTTGACCTGCCAGAGGCCGGCGACCCGGTTGGTGTCGATGTCGTCGCTCGCCGGCATCCAGGCGGGCGTGGCCTTCATGGTGGCCGTGCACACCGAGGTGATTGCCGACTTCTTCGCGCAGGTCGTGCCGGACCACTCGATGAAGCCGTAGGCGTTCGACACGTTCATCGTGCTGACGCGGCCGACGCCCTTCACCCCGGAGTCGTCCCGGATGGTGAGGACGACCGGGAACGTGATCTCCTTGACGGTCCCGATGCCCACGGGGTGACCGCCGTTGACGACGGCCCCCACCACCCGGATGTCTCCACGGCCCTCGGCGTGCGCGCCGGTCGCGGTGAGGAGCACGAGGGCCGCGGCGCCGCTCGCCGTGGCCCAGACCGCTCTTCGCGGGATGCCGTTGCTCATGTTTCCCTCCCCGGCGCTCGATCACCGTGATCGATTGCGTCAGCGGGAGGTTACATGCGGGGTCGGACAGTGCGGTGCGCCTGGATGCGCGGGCTGGTCCGGCGCGGGGTCTGGATGCGGGGAGCGGGGTGCGCGGCCTCCCGGATCTGCCGGTCCATGCGGCGGTCGCGCACGACGCCGAGCGCGGACGGCAGGACGAGGAGGACCAGGATCCCGAGGGTGAAGAGCATTCCGATCAGGCCTTCGATCTGGTTTCCGTTCATGGACACCACTCTCGCGCGGAACGCTCCTTACCGTGAGTGGCAGGACTGCCGCAGACCCTCGAATTACTGCCACCGGCGAGGCACACTGGCAGCATGCTGAAAAACGTGGCCGCCGTCCTGCTCGACGGTGTGCATCCCTTCGAACTCGGGGTCGTGTGCGAGGTCTTCGGGCTCGACCGCAGCGACGACGGACTGCCGGTGTACGACTTCGCGGTCGTCTCCGCCGAGGGCCCGGCGCTGGGCACGCACGTCGGCGGGCTGACCTTGTCCACGCCGTACGGCCTGGACCGGCTGGAGGAGGCGGATCTGATCGCCGTTCCGGCCGGCGACGACTTCACGCACCGCATCTATCCGCCGGCGCTGCTGGACGCCCTGGTACGGGCGGTGGAGCGCGGGTCGCGGGTGCTGAGCGTGTGCTCCGGCGTGTTCGTGCTGGGCGCCGCCGGGCTGCTGCACGGGCGGCGCTGCGCGGTGCACTGGCACCACGTCGAGGAGCTGCGCCGGCAGTACCCGCGGGCGGTCGTCGAACCGGACGTGCTCTACGTCGACGAGGACCCCGTGATCACCTCGGCGGGCACCGCCGCCGGCATCGACGCCTGTCTGCACCTGGTGCGCAAGGAGCAGGGGCCGGAGGTCGCCAACAAGATCGCCCGGCGCATGGTCGTGCCGCCGCACCGGGACGGCGGGCAGGCGCAGTACATCGAGCGCCCGCTGCCGAAGGACTCCTGTGACACCGTCGGCGAGGTGCTGGCGTGGATGGAGCAGCACCTCGACCAGGAGGTGACCGTCGAACAGCTCGCCGCGCGGGCCCACATGGCGCCGCGCACCTTCGCCCGGCGCTTCCAGCAGGAGACCGGCACGACGCCGTACCGGTGGATCCTGCGCCAGCGGGTGCTGCTGGCACAGCGGCTGCTGGAGGCGACGGACGAGACGATGGACGCGATCGCCTGGCGTACCGGGTTCGGTACGGCGGCGGCGCTGCGCCACCAGTTCACGCGGGCGCTGGGGACCACCCCGAACGCCTACCGCCGTACCTTCCGCGGCCCGCAGGCCGCCTGAGCGCTCAGCGCGGCACCGCCCGCACCAGCAGCCGGTGCGGGCGCAGGGTGATCCCGACCCGGACGGCGTCGTTCGAGCCGGGCACCTGCTCGAAGCGGTACCGCGCGGCGAGCGCGGCGGTGACGAGCGTCAGCTGCGCCATCGAGAAGTGGTCGCTGGGGCACTTGCGGTTGCCGGTGCTGAACGGGCTCATGGCGTGTTTCGGCACGTCCTTGGCCCGCTCCGGAAGCCAGCGGTCCGGGTCGAACTCCAGGTTGCGGGCGTACGACTTGGGGTCGCGCTGGATGGCGTACGGGCTGTAGATGATGTCGGCCCCGGCCGGAATGCGATAGCCACCGAGTTCCGTGTCGACGACCGCCCGCCGGGTCAATATCCATACAGCCGGCCGCAAACGCATGGCCTCGATGACGACATTGTTGGTGTGCCGCAGCTTGCGCACGTCCTCGAATGCGACAGGCCGTCCGCCGGTGACGGATTCGACTTCGTCGCGCACCTTGTCGGCGTGTTCGGAGTGCTCGGCAAGTGCCTGAAGCAACCACATGATGGTGGATGCCACAGTTTCGCTGCCGGGGGTGAGGATGGCGACCACCTGGTCGTGGATCTCCCGCTCCCCGATGGGCTCACCGTTTTCGTCCTTCGCGTCCAGCAATGCCGTCAGCAAATCGTCCGGCTTTTGACCAGATGCGCGTCGCTCGGCGATGATCTCGTCGACCAGGAGATGCAAATCGGCCAGCGCCCGATTGAATTCGCGGTTGCCCGGTGTCGGCAGCCGGTACAGCGGCCCGAGCGGGACCACCATCCGCCGGTACATGCCGCGGAAGACGACCGCGAGGGCGGTGCACAGCCGCTCGGCGCGCTCGTCCATGTAGTCGCCGCGCAACAGGCAGCGGGCGGCGATGCGCACCGCGACCCGGAAGGACTCACCGGTGCAGTCGATGGTCCCGGCGTCCCGCCAGCGCTCGACGAGCGCGTGCGCCTCCTCCTCCATGACCGGCCCGTAGGCGGGGATCGCGTCGAGCCGGAACGCGGGCTGGATGGTGCGCCGCTGCCGGCGGTGCTGGGGGCCGTTGGCGGTGGCCACACCCTCCTTGCCGAGCAGCCCTTCCAGGGACTCCCACAGGGGACCGGCGATGTGATAGTCGGGGCTGAGCGCGAGGGCGCCGGTCAGTTCCGGCGTGGTGACGGCGTAGAGCGTCTTGGGGCCCAGCCTGAGGCGGACGACGTCGCCGTGGTCGCCCAGGGCGGACATGAACTGCAGCGGGTCACGGGCCAGCTTCCAGCCGTGGCCGAGGACGGGGACACCGCCGCCCGCCAGGGGTGGCTCGCCCGGTTCGGGGGCCGTTGACACCGAGGGGTTCACCGACTCGACGGTCATTTCTCACCTGCCGCTTCGTTGTTGACGTACGGGGGCGTGGACCGGTCGTCCCAGCTGTCGACCATGTACCGGCCGGACTCGTGGTGGAACCAGTAGACGGAACTGAACCAGTTCCGCATGTTCCCGACGCAGGCCCGCACGACGGCGCTCAGTTCTTTTCCGCGCACCGTTCCGTCGTCGAGTCCGTCGGCGAACCGTAAAGCGTCCTGTTCCGCGTCGAGGAATTCCGTGATGCATTCCTCCACACGGCGCCGGACTTCGCGTACCGCCTCTTCCAGAGTCAGTCCCTCGTGGGCGATGAGACTGATTCCGAGATTGTGCACCTCGTCGCCCGCTATTTCCTTCGGCAGCGAGCACAGATCGTTGTACCAGGCGGCGAACTCCTGACTCAGCAGGGCCGGACGCGAAAATGCTTTGTTCTTTCGTATGGCGTCGGGGAGTTCACAGCCGGCGCTCGGTTCGAGCAGATCGACCCATATCCGGTGCGCGAAGGTGAGCCGGCGCAGGGCCAGGTACTCCGCGACCGTCGGAACGATGCCCTCGGTGCGGTTGTGGAACTCGCGGTCGTAGGCCTCGATCACCGCGTGGAAGTGCCGGGCGAAGCGGGCGTTCCAGCCGCCCGGGAGGAAGGAGTACAGCCGTCCCACGCTGTCCGCCAGCCCCGCGACCAGCGGATCGTCGTCGTCCAGATGGTCCTGGGGCGCGTCCAGGGCGGCGTGCAGCCGGCTCTTCAGGCGGTGCCAGGCGACGGGCCTGCGGTGCACGATGTCGCGGTCGTGACGGTCGTCCCAGACGAAGAACCAGGCGCTGTAGTCGGCGATGGCCTGGAGGACCTCGTCGGGGGCGCCCAGGTAGTACCCCGCCATGAGGTCGGTGTAGCACAGGCCGTCGGCATATTCCTCGACCTTGTCCGCCGGCATGAGCCGCATTTCCAGCAACCAGGTTCGGGTCTTCTCCTGGAGTTTCGGCCAATACGGGTGCATCCGCCGGGGAAACGCCGCCTCGATCACCGGAAGAGTAAGCGATGGCGGCACTGTCACCGCCTTCGGCGCCGCACCGGCGCCGCGTGTGGTGCTGTACGGGAGAGCGTGCACGAACTACCCCTCTCAGCCGCCGTTCGCGCACACCCCTCCTGTCGTACCGGGCGTGCGCCGTCGCGTATCCCCGCACTCTCCATTCAGCACCACAACTGACTCTCCTGGGAGCGGGTTTGCCTCATTCACTACCCCAACGTGCCGAGAATCTCCCCCATGTGACTGCTTATCGATCAAGAGATGCGCAATGAGGATCGAACGTGCGACGATCAGACGAACGGCGTCCGTGCGGGCAGTGAGGCCCGAACGGACGCCGTTGGTGGGGCTGGTGCGCCGCGTCAGTCGTTCGCGACGACCGGGTAGCGCGGCTCGTTCTCGGCCATCTGCCGCAGCACGTCCTTGCGTTCACGCTTGGAGAGCCGGTCGATGTACAGGTAGCCGTACAGGTGGTCGGTCTCGTGCTGCAAACAGCGCGCGAAGTAGCCGGTGCCGCGCACCTTGATCGGGTTGCCCCGCTCGTCCTGCCCGGTGACCTCGGCGTAGTCGGGGCGCGCGAGCGGCGCGTACGCCGTCGGCACGGACAGGCAGCCCTCGTTGCTGTCGTCCAGGCTGCGCCGGTCGGCGGGCAGCTCGACCAGCTTGGGGTTGCAGACCACGCCGACGTGCCGCACGCCGTTGTCGTCCTGGCAGTCGTAGACGAAGACCTTCAGGTCCACGCCGATCTGGTTGGCGGCCAGGCCCACGCCCTCGGCTGTGCGCTGCGAGGCGAACATGTCCGCGACCAGCTGCTGGAGCTCGTCACCGAAGTCGGTGACGTCCTTGCACTCCTTGTGCAGGACCGGGTTGCCGACGACCGTGATCGGCCGCGAGGTGCCGCGCTCACGCCAGGCCGTCTCGCGCTCCTCACAGTCCTCCGAGTCGACGACGAACCCCTCGTCGTCGACGGGGAGCACGCCCACGTGCTGCTGATCGGTGTCCTGCTGCGCCATGACCGACGTAAGCCTTCCTCAACAAAAACAGGGAGTGGTGCTTGATACAGGGTACGGGGAGGCGCACGGGTACGGGCGCGGGCGGTGTCCGATATGCGGCTCCGCCGCGCGGGCGCGACCAGCCACCACGGCGCCGCAGCCGGACGACGGCTTAACAGACCTCCTCGAGATCCCGCCAATCACGGGAGTCCGGACTGTCGGCAACCCATCCGTCCAAGAGCCCCCGCACCAGGGAAGCCGGCGCAGCCACGCCGCACTCCCGCTCCGGCACCCACAGCTGCCCGTCCGTGCGGTGGCCGAGCGGGCCGGGGTGACCCGGCTCGCTGTGGTCGTGGGGGTCGAGGTGGACACCGTCGCCCTCGTCCGACGGCATCCGCGACTCCGAGCACATCCGGCACAGCAGCCGCACCGACGACGACCAGTCCTCCGCGGCGAACCCGGCGTCCGCGGCGAGTTGCTCCAGCGCGTCGCGGTCGGCCTCGGTGGCCGCCTCGATCAGGACGACCCAGGTCGGCACCGGCGAGGGCGCCCACAGCTCGATCTCGTCGAACACCGGGAAGGCATGTCCGGTGGAGGTGGTCCGCTCGCCGTGCGGGACCCCGTCGTGCAGCACGACCTCGCCCCAGCGCCGCCCGGACGACGGCAGCGGAATGGACAGCACCTCGATCCGCGCCGGATCGAGCCGCCGGCCCCACACCACCTCGGCCTCGCCCTCCGGAGAGAGCCGTACGGCCGCGCTGCCCAGGTCCATGCCGAGGGGCTCGCCGGCCGCGGTCGCGCCGCCGGGCACGTGCAGCCCGTACGCCTGCCAGGCCCGGCGGGCCAGCGGCCAGTCCTGCAGCGCGGTGGCGGCGATGCCGACGTTCCACCAGTCGGGCGCGCCGGTCTCCTTCTCCAGCAGCGCCACGGCCCGCAGACCCGCGGCCCGGGCCTGCTCCCAGTCGTGCCGGAACTTGTGCAGCAGGGCGAGGTTGAACCAGGACTCGGCCAGCCAGGGCTCCAGATCCGCCGCGCGTGTCAGCAGCGCGCCCGCGTCCTCGTACCGGCCGTCACCGATCAGCGTGAACGCGCGGTCCGTGGCCTGCCGCCAGGAGGCGGAGGGCCGGTGCCGTCCCTTGCCGAAGATCCTCACGATTCCCGCCTGCCAGTTCCAGTTCCGGAAAGTGGGCTGGCTCACGCCCCCGGACACCCTCTCCCTCGCATCCAACCACGTACGCCGGGAGGGGCGCTCATTACCCATGGGTTACCCAGCTCGGGGCAGGGTCAGACCGGTGTCGGGACAACACCCGGGCCAGCGCTTCCACCACGTCCGGCGCGTAGTCCCCGGCCGTCCCGAGCCGCAGTTCCTCCAGGGCGGCCAGCGCCCCGCCCGGTCCGGCGCCCCGTGCCTTCTCCTCGTAGGCGTTGACCGCCCGCACGATCCGCGCGGCGAGCGGCTGCTCGCAGCAGGGGTCGGCCTGCCGCTCCACGACCGTGGCGACCTGCCGGCTCACCCCGGTCTGCCGTACGACGGCGCCGCCGAGCAGGGCGATCCGCCGCTGCTCCTCGGCCGGCAGGTGGGCGGTGGCCCCGTCCGGGACCGGGTCGAGCAGGCTCAGCTGCCCGATGTCGTGCATGAGCGCCGCGTACTCCAGCACCGTCAGCTCCGGCTCGCTCAGCCCGAGGTCCCGCCCGACCGCCTCGCTGAGTGCGGCGACGCGGCGGGCGTGCCCGGCGGGCGTGTACCCGGCGATCTCCGTGGCCCGGGCCAGCGAGGCGATGGTCTGCCGGTAGGTGGCGCGCACCTCCGCATACCGGCGGAAGGCCAGCTGGGTCAGCAGCAGCGGCAGACAGAACACCGGCAGCGCCCACAGGCCCGCGACGGCCACCGCCAGGGCCATCACCGCCCCGGTGGCGCACACCGCCGAGCCGACGCCGGGCAGCGCGCGCAACTGGTCGCGCAGCAGCGGCCCGAACGGCCAGCGGGTGCGCGCGTGGGCCAGGGCGGCGGCGAGCACCGCGTCGCACAGCGCTGTCAGCGCCAGCAGGGCGAGCAGCAGCAGGGCGTAGGCGGGGCCGATCCAGGCGTCGAAGACGCCCCGGTTGTACAGCGGCTGGAAACAGGCGGCGGCGAAGCCGGCGGTCAGGGTGCGCCGGGCCAGGTCGTCGAGCGTCGGCCCGTGCCCGCGCGCGATGTGCGGCACCGCGCCGAGCAGGGCGGCCGCGCAGACGACGGCGACGACCTGGGCGACCCCGTGCCCGGTCGGCCGCCCGGCGCACTGCCCGAGCAGGGCGTACGACAGCGCTCCGGCGGCACCGAGCGGCGCGGGCTCCCGAAGACGGTGGCCGCTCCAGCGGGTGAGTTCACCGACGGCGACGAGAGAGCCGAAGGCGAGCGCGATGGGCCGGTCGACGAGACCGGCGTGCAGCGTGCCGGCGAGACAGAGGACCGCCAGCAGCCCGGCACCGGCGTGCACACAGAGCAGCGTCACCGGGGCCGGCCGCCCGCTCACCGGCGCGTTCCCGCCCGGCGGCCCCGCCGGGCCACCGCCCCGCCCACGCCCGACACACCGGTGCACCGCCGGGCCACCGCCCCGCCCACGCCCGACAGACCGGGTCCCCTCACCGGTGCACCCCTCGGTTCGACCCGGAACGCGGGACGGGCAGCGTGCCCGCGGCGGCGGTCTCCTCGGCCGTGACCGTCGGGTGCCAGCCCTGGCGGGCCACCGCCCGGACCAGGGCCTCGACCATCTGCGGATCGAAGTGGGTGCCCGCGCACCGCCGCAGTTCCGTCAGCGCCGTCGGGACCGGCCGGGCCCTGCTGTAGGAGCGGGTGGACGTCATCGCGTCGAAGGCGTCGGCGACCGCCACCACACGGGCCGGCTCGGGGATCTGGCAGCCGCTGAGGCCGTAGGGGTACCCGCTGCCGTCGAGGCGTTCGTGGTGGTGCAGCACGGCCGAGCGGGCCTCGCCGAGGAAGGAGATGCCGCGCACGATGTCATGGCCGTACTCGGGGTGCAGTTCGATGATCCGGCGTTCCTCGGCGGTGAGCGGGCCGTCCTTGCGCAGCAGCCGGGTGGGGACGCCGAGTTTGCCGACGTCGTGCAGGATCCCGGCGAAGCGCAGCACCTCCACGCGTTCGTCGCTCATGCCCAGTTCACGGGCGATCATCATGGACGCCTGGCCGACGCGCTCGCTGTGGCCGCGGGTGTAGCCGTCCTTGATGTCCACGGCCTGCACCAGCGCGCGGATCGTGGCCTGATGGGCGGCGCGCTGGCGGTGGTACTGCGCGAAGACCCACCACGACACGCCCATCGGCAGCAGGACGAGGAGGGCGGCGACCGGACCGTAGGGGCTGCGCCAGAGGACGGCCATCATCAGCCCGGCGAGCCCGTGCACGGCGAGCGGGCCGAGGGAGCGCAGGAACAGGCCGCGCCAGGCGCGGCGCAGCGGCCTGCGTTCGGCGAGGGCGCGGATGCCCCCGTCGAGCAGGACGAGGACCAGGCAGAAGGCGAGCACGGCCGCGCCGGCGGGCAGCAGGACGTACGGGAAGTGGCAGTCGGCGACGGCGTCGAGGCCGCCGAGCGCGCCGTGCACCCGGGCCGCCGCCCAGGCCCCGACGGCGAGCTGGGCGGCGCGCCAGAGCCGGCGCAGCAGCACGGGGCGCCGCTCGACCGGTGCCAGCAGGGCGCCGGGCAGCGGCACGAGCGCCGCCGCGGGCGCCGGCAGCAGGAGGGCCCCGGCGAGCAGGACCGGGTAGAACGTTCCGGCGAAGCGACGGCGGGCGACGCGCTCTCCGACGGCGTACACGGCCGCGAGCGGCACGACCGCGGGCCAGGGCACTGTCAGGGACGCCGGGGGAAGCAGGCAGAGCAGCGCGCAGACCACGACACCGGCCACGTACACGCGCGCCCGTGCCGGAACCGTCTCCATGAACGCCCCTCCCCCCGACCGTGCCACCTCAGGTCTTCGGAGCCTAGGGCGGTGTCAGGGGGCTCCGCGGGCGTATGACGCGCGGATTAGCACATTCGGGTGACGGCGAGGCGGTCAGGACTCCTGCGGCGTGGCCGTGACGTCGTGCTCGGGCACGGCCTGTCCGGAGCGGATCAGATCCAGTCGGCCCAGGACCTTGGCGCGCAGGTCGATCGGTACGTCGTCGTGCCCGCAGCACCGCTTGACCAGCTTCTTCACGGCCTCTTCCAGGCCGTACTTCTCCAGGCACGGCGAGCACTCCTTGAAGTGCTGCTTGAACTTGTCGCGATCGACGTCCGGCATCTCACTGTCGAGGAACTCGTACAGGTGGTCCAGGACCTCACTGCAGTCCGTCTCGTGCGGCTCTCCGCAGCTCATGAGCCCGAGCCTTTCGCTTCGTTCGACTCTCCGGCGCCGGCCGGGACCAGTCCGCGCTCGCGGGCGTAGTCCTCGAGCATGCCGCGCAGTTGACGGCGCCCCCGGTGCAGCCGGGACATCACCGTACCGATGGGTGTCCCCATGATGTCCGCGATCTCCTTGTACGCAAAGCCCTCGACGTCCGCGAGGTAGACGGCGATGCGGAACTCCTCGGGGATCGCCTGCAACGCTTCCTTGACGTCCGAGTCGGGCAGGTGGTCGAGCGCCTGCGACTCCGCGGAGCGCAGACCCGTCGACATGTGCGACTCGGCACGCGCGAGCTGCCAGTCCTCGATCTCCTCCGCCGCGGAGCGCTGGGGCTCCCGCTGCTTCTTGCGGTAGGAGTTGATGAAGGTGTTGGTGAGGATCCGGTACAGCCACGCCTTGAGGTTGGTGCCCTCGCGGAACTGGTGGAAGGACGCGTACGCCTTGGCATACGTCTCCTGCACCAGGTCCTCGGCGTCGGCCGGGTTGCGCGTCATGCGCAGCGCCGCCGAGTACATCTGGTCGAGGAATTCGAGGGCGTCACGCTCGAAGCGCGCGGTGCGCTCCGCGGTCGTCTCCGTGCTCACGTCCGCGCCGGCGCCCTGGCCCTCGGGCAGCCCCGTCTGGCCGTTGTCGGTCCCTGCGTCGGTACCGGGAACCGGACCCACCTCCTCAAACGTTGTCGGGCGGCCGAAACCGGTCCCACCCGAATCGGAGGATAGACGACGACCCGTGCCTGCCGCCGCTCGAATAGGAGCGGTCTTGGCCGCGTGCAGCACCGTCCAGTCCAAGTCGGCACGGCTGCTGCGGCTCGAATCGAGCTCTGCCGGGCGCAGCCCGTCCACCGGCTGGTGGTGGGTGGCGAGCGGGCATGCGGTCGAACCCATGCGGCGGACTTCCTCTCCCACGACGTCGGCGCTGGTTCCCCAGCACTTCTGTCCGCCACAACAGCGCCCCTGCGTTCCGCATTCCCGAGCGTTTCAGGCCAGTGACGCGCACCACCGCACGACACCGTCGGTGATGATCTCCAGCACCTGCTCCTGGGTGATCTCCGCCCGCTTGGGCACCGCGAAGCCGTGATCGCCGTGGGGCACCTCGATGAGGTCGTACGACCCGTTCGGGAACTCCTCCGGCCTGCCGAACGGGTCGTTGCCGCCCTGCACCACCAGGGTGGGCACCCCGGCGCCGAGCAGTTCCGCGGCGCGGGACTTCTCCGGCTTGCCCGGCGGGTGCAGCGGGAAGCTCAGCGCGAGCACGGCGTGCGCGCCCAGCTCGGTGGCGGTACGGCAGGCCACGCGCGCCCCCGCGCTGCGGCCGCCGGAGATCACCGGCAGGCCAGGCGCGGTGAGCGCCGGCCACAGGCCGCGCCAGCCGGTGTCCAGCGTCTTCGGCGCGGGCGCGACCTTCTTCCCGGCCACCCGCCAGGGCTGCTCGACGAGCGCGACGCTCACCCCGTGCCCGGGCAGCACCCGGGCCAGCGCCCGCAGGTCGCGCGCTTCGATGCCGCCGCCGGCGCCGTGGCCGACGGCCAGGACCAGCCGTGCCTTGCGCGCCGTGTGCCAGGTGATACGGGCGTCCCCCGCGTCGGTGCTGATGATCTCGGTCGTCACGTCAGAAGAGTGTGCCCTCTTCCGGCGCCGCCAGCTCCTTCAGCAGCTCCTCGCCGTTGTTGCGCACATTGCTCACGGCGGTGGAGACCGGATAGGCGCGCATCAGTCCGGCGGGCGGCGGCGCGAGCAGCTCACGCAGCTCGTCGGGGTCGGTGCGGGCGGGGTCCAGCCAGGCGTCCCAGCGGTCCGGGGTGAGCATCAGCGGCATCCGCGGGTGGATGTCGGCGAGCGAGCCCGGGCCCTCGGCCGGCGCGACGGCGAGCGGGGTCTGCTCGGCCTCCGTGGTGATCACCGAACACGTCGCCCACCAGGCCTGCGGGTGGTCGTCGGGCAGCGTGCGGTCCCGCCAGAACTCGTACAGCCCGGCCATCGCGAACACCGAACCGTCGGCCGGCAGCACGAAGTACGGCTGCTTGCGCGGCCGCTTCCGCCTCCCCTCGACCTCCAGCTCCCGCTCCTGCTCGCCGGTGACCCACTCGTAGTAGCCGTCGGCGGGCAGGATGCAGCGGCGGGAGGTGAAGGCACGGCGGTAGGACGGCTTCTCGTGCACGGTCTCGGCGCGCGCGTTGATCATGCGGGCGCCGCCCTCGGGCGTCTTGGCCCAGGAGGGCACGAGCCCCCACTTCAGCTTGCGCAGCTGCCGAACCGGACGCGGGTCCGGGACGTCTTTGAGGGGGCGGTCCAGGACGGCGTACACCTCTTTGGTCGGGGCCACGTTGTAGTCGGGCGCCAGGGTCTCCTCCGGCTCCCACTTCTCGATCTCAAAGACTCCTGCGAGATCCTCTGGCCTACGACTCGATGCAAACCGTCCGCACATACGTGCCACCCTGCCAGACTCCGCACAAGCACAGGAGCACTCCGAGACAATGGACGACCTCGCCGCCACCGCGCTGCCCGACCTCTGGGACCGGCTCACCGGCACCCAGCCCGACCCGGACCTGTGGGTGGTGCTGGCCACCATGGTCGCGGCGCTGGCCGTGGTCGTCCCGCACACCCTGTGGCGGATATCGCGCAACGCCATCACCATCGCCCACGAGGGCGGCCACGGTCTGGTCGCGCTGCTCACCGGCCGGCAGCTCACCGGGATCCGGCTGCACTCCGACACCAGCGGGCTGACGGTGAGCCGGGGCAAGCCGTACGGCCTCGGCATGATCCTCACCGCGGCCGCCGGGTACACCGCTCCCCCGCTGCTCGGCCTCGGCGGCGCGGCCCTGCTCGCCACGGGCCGGATCACGCTGCTGCTGTGGGTGGCGACGGCTCTGCTGGTGGCGATGCTGGTGATGATCCGCAATGCGTACGGCGCGTTGACGGTCCTCCTTACGGGTGGCACGTTCGTGCTCGTCTCCTGGCTCGCGGGGCCGCAGGTGCAGGCGGCGTTCGCGTACGTGGTGGTGTGGTTCCTGCTGCTGGGCGGTGTGCGCCCGGCCTTCGAGCTGCAGGCGAAGCGGGCCCGGGCAAGCGCCGGGGACTCGGACGCCGACCAGCTGCACCGGCTGACGCACGCGCCGGCGGGGCTGTGGCTGTTCCTGTTCCACGCGGTGTCGCTGTGCTCGCTGATCGGCGGGGGGCGCTGGCTGCTGGGGTGGTGACGGCCCGGCAGCCGGGCCGCCGGCCGACGGGCGCTCGCGACGACCTCCACCTCGGGCTCCTTATAAAGTGGCCTCATGGCCCCGAACCCCGCACACACCGCCCTCTGGCCCGCCCCGCACGCGAGCGGAGCCGTCGACGCGACGGTCCACGTGCCCGGGTCCAAGTCGGTCACCAACCGTGCCCTGGTGCTCGCCGCCCTCGCCTCCGAACCGGGCTGGCTGCGCCGCCCGCTGCGCTCGCGCGACACCCTGCTGATGGCCGGGGCCCTGCGCACGATGGGCGTGGAGATCGAGGAGGGCGTGGGCCCGGACGGCACCGGCGAGGCCTGGCGTGTGCTGCCCACCGGGCTGCGCGGCCCGGCCACGGTCGACGTCGGCAACGCCGGCACGGTGATGCGTTTCCTGCCGCCGGTGGCCGCGCTCGCCGACGGCCCCATCCGCTTCGACGGCGACCCGCGCTCGTACGAGCGACCGCTGCACGGTGTCATCGACGCGCTGCGCGCGCTCGGCGCGCGGATCGACGACGACGGCCGGGGCGCGCTGCCGATGACTGTGCACGGCGGGGGCGCTCTGGACGGCGGCCCGGTGGAGATCGACGCGTCCTCCTCCTCGCAGTTCGTCTCGGCGCTGCTGCTGTCGGGGCCGCGCTTCAACCAGGGCGTGGAGGTCCGGCACATCGGCACCACCCTGCCGTCCATGCCGCACATCCAGATGACCGTGGACATGCTGCGCGCGGTCGGCGCCCAGGTGGACACCCCGGAGTCGGGGGGCGAG
This sequence comes from Streptomyces sp. NPDC014006, assembly GCF_043088925.1. NCBI lineage: Bacteria > Bacillati > Actinomycetota > Actinomycetes > Kitasatosporales > Streptomycetaceae > Streptomyces > Streptomyces sp. NPDC014006. Next base: position 275,635 of record NZ_JBICAJ010000006.1, read on the forward strand.
CCGAACGTGTGGCGGGTGACGCCGGGCGCCCTGCTCGGCCGGGACCTGACCATCGAGCCGGACCTGTCCAACGCGCAGCCGTTCCTGGCGGCGGCGCTGGTCACCGGCGGCCGGGTCGTCGTCCCGGACTGGCCGGAGCGCACCACCCAGCCCGGTGACCGGCTGCGGGAGATCTTCACCGAGATGGGCGGCTCCTGCGAGCTGACCGACTACGGCCTCGTCTTCACCGGTTCCGGTTCCGTGCACGGCATCGACGTCGACCTCGGCGAGGTCGGCGAGCTGACCCCCGGCATCGCCGCGGTCGCCGCGCTCGCCGACTCCCCCTCCACGCTGCGCGGTGTGGCCCACCTGCGGCTGCACGAGACGGACCGGCTGGCCGCGCTCACCAAGGAGATCAACGAGCTGGGCGGTGATGTCACCGAGACCGCCGACGGCCTGCACATCCGCCCGCGCACGCTGCACGGCGGCATCTTCCACACCTACGAGGACCACCGCATGGCGACGGCCGGTGCGATCATCGGCCTGGCGGTTCCGGGCGTGGAGATCGAGAACGTGGCGACGACGGCGAAGACCATGCCGGAATTCCCCGAACTGTGGACCGGGATGCTCGGGGCGTAGGGGTTCACCATGCGCCGCTACGGCAAGCACACCGACGAGGACGACATCCGCACCCGCCCCGGACGCCGGGGCAGCAGGCCGCGCACCAGCATCCGGCCCAAGCACGAGGACGCCACCGAGGGCATGGTCCTCACCGTCGACCGGGGCCGGCTGACCTGCCTCGTCGACGGCCGCACGATCATGGCGATGAAGGCGCGCGAGCTGGGCCGCAAGGCCGCCGTGGTCGGGGACCGGGTGGCGATCGTCGGCGACCTGTCCGGCGAGAAGGACACGCTCGCCCGGATCGTGCGCATCGAGGAACGCACGTCGGTGCTGCGCCGTACTGCGGACGACGACGATCCGTTCGAGCGGGTGGTCGTCGCCAACGCCGACCAGCTGGCCATCGTCACCGCCCTCGCCGACCCCGAGCCCCGCCCGCGCCTGATCGACCGCTGCCTCGTCGCGGCGTTCGACGGCGGCCTGGAGCCGCTGCTGGTGCTGACCAAGTCGGACCTGGCCCCGCCGGACGAACTCCTCGAGCTGTACGGCGACCTGGACATCCCCTACGTCGTCACCAGCCGCGAGGAACTGGAGAACGGCGAAGCCGCGGACCGGGTGCGCGCGGAGCTGGACGGACGGATCACGGCGTTCGTCGGCCACTCGGGTGTCGGCAAGACGACGCTGGTCAACGCGCTGGTGCCGCAGGAGCGGCGGCGGCTGACGGGGCATGTGAACGCCGTGACCGGCCGCGGCCGGCACACCACCACCTCGGCGCTGGCGCTGCCGCTGGCCGGTGGGGACGGCTGGGTGATCGACACCCCGGGCGTGCGCTCCTTCGGTCTCGCCCACGTCGACCCCTCCCGGGTGATCCACGCCTTCCCCGACCTGGCGGCCGGCACGGAGGGCTGTCCGCGCGCGTGCAGCCACGACGAGCCGGACTGCGCGCTGGACGCGTGGGTCGCCGAGGGCCACTCCGACCCGGCCCGGCTGTACTCGCTGCGCCGGCTGCTGTCCACGCGGGAGCGCACGGAGGGCGACTGAGCGGGACGGGAGGCCGCCGCGTTGTCCGCCGGTGCCGGTTCGGTGTCGCGTTGTCCCCAGGTGCCGGTCCGGTGTCGCGTTGTTTGCCGGGGCTCGCGCTCGGTAAGTGCATAATCGCACCGAGCCGGAGATCCGGATCAACGGGAGGACAGCACATGGCGTGGCTGCTGGTCATAGTGGCCGGGTTTCTGGAGACCGGTTTCGCCGTGTGCCTGAAGCTCTCGCACGGGTTCACCCGCCTCTGGCCGACGATCGCGTTCGCCTGCTTCGCGCTCGGCAGCTTCGGCCTGCTGACCCTCTCCCTGAAGAAGCTCGACGTGGGCCCCGCGTACGCGGTGTGGACCGGCATCGGCGCGGCCGGCACCGCGATCTACGGCATGGTCTTCCTCGGCGACCTCGTGTCCACGCTGAAGATCGTCTCCATCAGCCTGGTCATCCTGGGCGTGATCGGCCTGCAGCTGTCCGGCTCCGCGCACTGACCGCCGCTCAGGCCCCCTGCCGGGGCAGCACCGCGTGCACCAGCTCGGTGAGACCGCCCTCGCCGGGCGGGGCGGCTATGCAGGACAGCGCGAGCCGGACCACCAGCTCACAGGAGCGGGCCGACTCGGCACCGTCCGTCTTCGCCGGGCCGGGCCCGGACAGCGCGGCGACGGCCCGGTCGCGCACCTGGGCCACGAACTCGCCGGGCGAGGGCAGCGGCCCGTCGGCGCGGCGCTGCGCCGGTACGGCCGAGGTGGACGGCACCGCGTGCAGGGGCGGCGCGGGCAGCCGCTCGCTCCAGCAGCCGGTGAGCAGGGCACGCAGCAGGGGGTTGTCGCGGGCCGCCGACGCCGTCCACTCGGCGACCGCCGCCAGCCGCTCCCCCGCGTCACCGCTCCCGGCGAGCACCCGCTCGACGCCGGCGAGGTAGGCGTCCGCCTCCCTTCTGACCAGCGCCCGCGCGAGCCCCTCCTTGCTGCCGAACTCGTTGTACAGCGTCTGCCGGGACACTCCCGCCGCCGCGGCCACGTCCACCATCCGCACCGCCGGCCACGGCCGACGCGTCACCGCCGCGAACGCGGCCTCCAGCAGGGATTCCCTCGCAGCAGGCATCATCGCTCCCTAGGGCGACCGACTCTGCGCCCAGGTTTGACGCGGTCGTATGCACTGTCAAGGGTGTGTACGCGGTGTGTGCCCGGCTCGCGGGTCACCGTGCCTTCCAGCTGACGGACCCAGGTAGTCCCACCCTCACCACGACGACTACCGTTCCTCACATGCCCGACTACCTCGACGACCTCCGCTTCGCCCACGTCCTCGCCGACGCGGCCGACGCCACCACCATGGACCGCTTCAAGGCCCTCGACCTCAAGGTCGAGACGAAGCCGGACATGACCCCGGTCAGCGAAGCGGACAAGGCCGCGGAGGAGATAATCCGTGGCCACCTCGCCCGCTCGCGCCCCCGCGACGCGGTCCTCGGCGAGGAGTACGGCATCGAGGGCACCGGCCCCCGCCGCTGGGTGATCGACCCGATCGACGGCACCAAGAACTACGTCCGCGGCGTCCCCGTCTGGGCCACGCTCATCTCGCTGATGGAGGCCGGTGAGGGCGGCTACCAGCCCGTCGTCGGCGTGGTCTCCGCCCCCGCCCTCGGCCGCCGCTGGTGGGCGGCGAAGGGCCACGGCGCCTACACCGGCCGCAGCCTCTCCCGGGCGAGCCGCCTCCAGGTCTCCCGCGTCTCGCGGCTCGCGGACGCCTCCTTCGCCTACTCCTCCCTCACCGGCTGGGAGGAGCGGGGCCATCTGGACGGCTTCCTGGACCTGTCCCGCACGGTGTGGCGCACGCGCGCGTACGGCGACTTCTGGCCGTACATGCTGGTCGCCGAGGGTGCGGTCGACCTGTGCGCCGAGCCGGAGCTGTCGCTGTGGGACATGGCCGCCAACGCGATCGTCGTGACGGAGGCCGGCGGCACCTTCACCGGCCTCGACGGCCGCCCCGGCCCGCACAGCGGCAACGCGGCGGCGTCCAACGGCCTGCTGCACGACGAGCTGCTGGGGTATCTGAACGGGCGCTACTGAGAAACCCGAGGTGAGCGTGCGCGCCCCCAACGGGCCGCACGCGCCCTCTTGTTGACCCCCGCTTTACCTGCCACTCTGAGAGTCCCCCCGCTTGTGAACTTGTGAATGAAGGAACAAGCAGCCGGGGACGACTCCAGGAGGTGGCTCTAGACCATGCTCGTCCGCGACGCCATGAGCACGGTGGTCCTCACCATCGGCCCGCACCACACCCTCCGTCAGGCAGCCGCTCTGATGTCCGCCCGCCGGGTCGGCGCGGCCGTCGTGTACGACCCCGACGCCGGCGGCATCGGCATCCTCACCGAACGCGACATCCTCAACTCGGTCGGCCTGGGCCAGGACCCGGACACCGAGCTGACCGACGACCACACCACGACCGACGTCGTGTTCGCGACCCCCGCCTGGACCTTGGAAGAGGCGGCCCGCGCCATGGCGCACGGCGGCTTCCGGCACCTGATCGTCCTGGACGGCGACGAGCCGGCCGGCGTCGTCTCGGTCCGCGACATCATCCGCTGCTGGGCACCGGCCCGCGAACGCATCCCCGCGTGAGTCACGGCGGCGGGCCGGGCCCCGCGAGGGTACCCGGCCCGTCGGCCGCACACTCGATCCGGCAGGTCAGCCGCGCAGCGCCTGCACCGCGACCTCCAGCCGCTTGCCGAAGTCGGCGTCGGCCTGACGGAAGTTGCCGATCGCGCGCTCGACGATGTCCTCGCGCGAGACCTGCGAGAGGGCGCCGGCCAGGTTGCCCACCAAGCGCTCCTTCTCGTCCTCGGTCATCAGCCGGTAGAGGTTGCCGGCCTGCACGAAGTCGTCGTCCTCGGCATGCCGAGGCGTCGGGTGGTTGCCGGTGCCGCCGGCGAGGGAGCCGAGCGGCTCCCACAGCGGGCGTCCGGTCTCCTGCGGGCCGCCGAAGCTGTTCGGCTCGTAGTTCTTCGCCCCGCCGTGGCGGCCGTCGTAGAGGTGGCCGTCCCGGGAGTTGGTGCGCGCCTCGGTGGCGTGCGGGCGGTTCACCGGCAGATGATCGGCGTTGATACCGACCCGGTAGCGGTGCGCGTCGCCGTACGCGAAGAGGCGGCCCTGGAGCATCTTGTCGGGCGACGGGCCGATGCCCGGCACGAAGTGGGCCGGCGAGAAGATCGACTGCTCGACCTCGGCGAAGACGTTCCGCGGGTTGCGGTTGAGCTCCAGCTTGCCGATCTCGATGAGCGGGTAGTCGCCGTGCGGCCACACCTTGGTCAGGTCGAACGGGTTGAAGCGGTAGGCCGCCGCCTCGGCCACCGGCATGACCTGGACGTACACCGTCCAGCTCGGGAACTCGCCGCGCTCGATCGCCTCACGCAGGTCGCGCTGGTGGGAGTCGGGGTCCTTGCCCGCGAGGACGTCGGCCTCCTCGGCGGTGAGGTTCTTGATCCCCTGGTCGGTCTTGAAGTGGTACTTGACCCAGAAGGCCTCGCCGGCCTCGTTGCTCCACTGGAAGGTGTGCGAGCCGAAGCCGTCCATGTGGCGGTAGGAGGCGGGAATGCCGCGGTCACCGAAGAGCCAGGTCACCTGGTGGGTGCTCTCCGGACTCAGGCTCCAGAAGTCCCAGACGTTGTCGGCTTCCGTGGACCCGGTGTACGGGTCGCGCTTCTGGGTGTGGATGAAGTCCGGGAACTTGATCGCGTCCCGGATGAAGAACACCGGGGTGTTGTTGCCGACGAGGTCGTAGTTGCCCTCCTCGGTGTAGAACTTCAGCGCGAAACCGCGCGGGTCGCGGACCGCGTCGGCGGCGCCGAGGTTGCCGGCCACCGTGGAGAAGCGCAGGAAGACCTCGGTCTCCTTGCCCACCTCGGAGAGGAACTTCGCCCGCGTGTACGGCGTGACGTCCGCGGTCACCGTGAAGGTGCCGTAGGCGCCGGCACCGCGGGCGTGCACCACGCGCTCCGGGATGCGCTCGCGGTTGAAGTGGGCCAGCTTCTCGAGCAGGAGCTGGTCCTGGACGAGCACCGGGCCGCCGATGCCCGCGGTCTCGCTGTGGTTGTTGTCGGCTACCGGAGCACCGGCCTCCGTCGTGAGCGGTCCCGTGGTCATGAGCGCCTCCTGCGTAACTTCCGTCTGTACCTGCCCCGTGGCCAAAGCCGTTGCCGATCCTACATTGGACTATGTCTAAGTCAAGTCGAGATCCAACTTCACACCTATTCGGAACCTGGTCTCCTTGCTGTTAGGCTGGTCTCCATGAGCGACCTTCTGGAACGCCTGCGCGGCCGCGGCTGGCGGATGACCGCGCAGCGGCGTGTCGTGGCCGAGGTCCTGGACGGCGAGCACGTCCACCTCACCGCCGACGAGGTGCACGCCAGGGCCGTCGCCAAGCTGCCGGAGATCTCCCGGGCGACCGTGTACAACACGCTCGGCGAACTGGTCTCCCTGGGCGAGGTGCTCGAGGTCAGCACCGACAAGCGCGCCAAGCGATACGACCCGAACGCGCACCGGCCGCACCATCACCTGGTCTGCGCGAACTGCGGCGCGATCAAGGATGTGCACCCGACGGGCAACCCCCTGTCCGACCTGCCCGACACGGAGCGCTTCGGCTTCACCGTCTCGGACGTCGAGGTGACGTACCGGGGCCTGTGCCCGAACTGCGCGAGCGCGTAGCAGTACGCCGAAAACCCCGATACGGATCCCGTACCGGGGTTTTTCTCTGCCGCGAACCGACGTCCGCCCGGGAACGCACCGAGGGCGGAAGCGAAAAAAACCGAGGGCCGGAAACCTTTCGGCTTCCGGCCCTCGGCCTTCAGTAGCGGGGACAGGATTTGAACCTGCGACCTCTGGGTTATGAGCCCAGCGAGCTACCGAGCTGCTCCACCCCGCGTCGATGAATGGAACACTACGTCAAGGGAGCCGACAGAAGCAAATCGCTTCCGTGCGGGGTGCCGCGGCACTCGCTCGTCCGCGGGTCCGCCGTGGCTGGTCGCGCAGTTCCCCGCGCCCCTGGGCCGGCTGGAGCCCCCCGTCGGCACGCCGGCCGGCGTCAGCCTCACGCCGACAGTTCCTCTCGCAGGGCGTCCCGTAGCCGCGCCGCGCGCTTCGCGACCTCCCCCGGTCCCAGCGTCACCGCCCGGTCGGCCCACCGCTGCCCCTCGGCCAGCTCACCCCGACGCGCGTAGACCAGGGCCAGCCGCAACGCCGCCCGACCGTGCCCGGCGTCGGCCGCCCGCGTCCACCACACCGCCGCCTCCGGCTCGCTGCCCTCCCGCGCCAGCAGCAGCCCCAGATTGAACGCCCCGTTCCGCGACCCGGCCTCGGCCGCCTCCCGGTACCACCGCGCCGCCTCGACGACATCGCCCCGCGCCGCGGCGAGCATGCCCACCCGGACCTGCGCCCGCCGGTGCCCCTGGGACGCCGCGCGCTCGTACCACTCCTCGCACTCGGTCTTCTCGTGCAGCGACTGCAGCGACTCGCCCAGCTCGTGCGTGGGCACCGGCGGCCGCCGCGCGTCCAGCACCGCGGCCAGCCGGTACGCCGCCTCCGCGCTGCCGCCACCCGCCGCGCACCGCAGATACCGCTCGGCCTCCGGCTCGTCGCCCTCCCTGAGGCGCGCGATCCCGACCTGCAGCGCCGCCTCGGTGTGCCCGGCGGCCGCCGCCCGCTCGTACCACCTGAGCGCGGCCGCGTCCTCGCCCCGCCCGGCGTACAGGATCCCCAGATTGAACGCGGCGTCCACGCTCCCGGCCTCCGCCGCCTTGGAGAACCACGGCTCGGCCCCGGTCTCGTCCCCGCCCCGCAGCAGCAGGATGGCCAGCGCGTTGGCCGCCTCCCGGTGCCCGGCGTAGGCGGCGCGCCGGTACCACTGCTCGGCCTGCGCGGTCCGCCCCTGCTCGGCACAGAGCAGCCCGAGGTTGTAGGCGCCATTGACGTCCCCGGCGTCCATCGCCTCCCGGTACCACCGCTCGGCGGTCTGCGTCTCCCCGCGCTCGGCGTGCAGCGCGCCCAGGGCGTTGGCGGCGTTGCCGTCGCCCTCCTGCGCGGCCTTGAGCCACCACGCGGCGGCGCTGTCGGAGTCGCCGGCGTCGCGCAGCAGGAAGCCCAGCGCGCACGCGGCGCGCGGCTCGCCGTCCTTCGCGGACGTGAGGTACCAGCGGCCGGCCTCCTGCAGCTCGCCCCGCTTCTCCAGGATCGCCCCGAGGTGCAGCGCGGCCCGCCGGTGGCCGCGCGCGGCGGCCTGCCGGTACCACTGCTCGGCCTCGGCGACGAGGCCGACACCGTTGTCTCCGCCGGACTCCCGTGCGCCTCTCGCGTCGAGCGCCCTGGCCAGCCGGTACGCCGCCTCCCGGTGCCCGCGCTCGGCCGCGGCCCGCAGCCACCGCTCGAACTCGGCGTCCGCGCGGTGCTCCAGCAGATCGGCGAGCGCGTAGGCGCCCAGCACGTGTCCCTGCTCGGCGGACTGGCGCAGCCAGTACTCGGCGGCGGGCTCGTCGCCGCGCTCGCGGTGGTGCCGGCCGAGCGCGTGCGCGGCGGCCGCGGAACCGGCGACGGCCGCGATCCGCCACCATCCGGCGGCCTCGTCGGCATATCCCCGCTGGTGCAGCAGGACACCGAGGTTGTTGGCGGCCGCGCGGTCGCCCTCGGCGGTGGCGGCACGCAGATGGGGTTCGGCTCCGTCGAGGTCGCCCCGGCGCAGCAGCATGGCCCCGAGGACGCTCATCGCCTCGACGTCGCCGGCCTCCGCGGCGAGGCGCTGGCGCAGTTCCTCCGCGGCGTCGCCCTCGTCCTCATCGCCCGAAGGCTGAACAAATCGCCCTGTCTCGAACAGAGTTGCCTTGTCCCCCATAACGTCCATCGTCGCACCACCTGCAACCTGGGTACACCCGGTATACCGCAGTCCGTGAGGTCACTTCAGCGTTTTGTCGACATGCCCACAGAGAGACAAGTCAAACACAGTTCCCCCAACTCCCCACGGCGGCACGGCGCTCCTACCCGTCGGCACATGCGTTCGCACACACGAAGGCCCGGATCCCTGTGAGGATCCGGGCCTTCACTGTCGTACGACCACGTCGTCGACTTCAGTAGCGGGGACAGGATTTGAACCTGCGACCTCTGGGTTATGAGCCCAGCGAGCTACCGAGCTGCTCCACCCCGCGCCGTTGTGTGTACAACCGTACCACGGCGCGGGGCGGGCCATGATCAGCCGCTGCTCGGAGAGGGCGTCGGCTTGGAACCCGCGCTCGGAGCGGTCGTCGGCTTGGGACTGGGGCTCGCGCCCTGGGCCTTGCCGCCCTGCGCCCCCTGGCTCGCCTTGGACTGGGCGTCCTCGGCCCGCTTCAGGGCTTCCTCCAGGTCCTTCTGCGCCTGGCCGTACGCCTGCCAGTCACCCTTCTTCAGGGCCTCCTGGCCGGCGTCGAACGCCTTCTGCGCGTCGTTCAGCGCCTGCTGGACCGTCGGGTTGCCCGTCGCCGGCGGCTTGGTGGTGCCGGTGCCCTGGTCCGGTGGCTGCGTGGCGGAACCGTTCGCGCCGAACACCTTGTTCAGGGCCTCGTCCAGGGTGTTCTCGAAGGCCGTGTTGCCGCCGTAGGTGACGAGCACCTTGCGCAGCAGCGGGTACTTGAGGTCACCGCCGCGGACGTAGACGGGTTCCACGTAGAGCAGGCCCCCGTCCAGCGGGACGGTCAGCAGGTTGCCGTACTCCACCTTGGAGTCGCCGCGTTGCAGCAGGCTGATCGACTCGGCGATGGAGGGTTCGGAGTTGAACTGGCTCTGCACCCGTTTCGGGCCGTCGATGGTCTTGCCGGTCGGCAGTTTCAGGATGCTGATCTTGCCGTAGTCGCCCGACTGCGGTTCGGCGCTGACGGACATGAACGCGCTGAGGTTGTCCCGGCCGTTCGGCGTCATCGTCGTCGTCAGCGAGAACGCCTGGGACTTCTGCCCCGGCAGCTTCATGCTCAGGTAGTACGGCGGCACCGCGTCGCCCGACTTGTTGGTCGGGTCGTCCGGGATCTGCCACACCTCGCTGCCGCTGAGGAAGGTCTGCGCGTCCTCGACGTGGTAGCGGGTCAGCAGCTCGCGCTGCACCTTGAACAGGTCCTGCGGGTAGCGCAGATGCTCCATCAGCGAGGCGGAGATGTCGCTCTTGGGCTGGACCGTGCCCGGGAACGCCTTCATCCACGTCTTCAGGACGGGGTCCTTGGTGTCCCACTGGTAGAGCTTGACCTCGCCGGTGTACGCGTCGACGGTCGCCTTCACCGAGTTGCGGATGTAGTTGACCTGGTTCTGCTGGGCCACCACCCGCTGGTTGTTCGCGGCCGTCAGCGAGTCGGTCGTGGTGTCACCCAGGGTGGTGCGCGAGGCGTACGGGTAGCCGTTGGTGGTGGTGTAGGCGTCGACGATCCACTGGATCCGGCCGTCGACCACCGCCGGGTACGTCACGCCGTCGATGGTCAGCCACGGAGCGACCGCCTCGACGCGCTCCTTGGGCGTGCGGTTGTACAGGATGCGCGAACCGTCGCCGATCGCACCGGAGTACAGGATCTGCGGCTCGCCGAACGCCACCGCGTACGCGGCCCGGTTGAGCGGATTGGCGAGGTTCACACCGCTCTTGCCCTGGTAGCGGGTGGTCTTCTCGCCGCTGTCGTCGGAGTAGTCGATCTCGTCCTGGGGACCGCCGACGATGGAGTAGGCGGTGGTCTTCTCGCCGTAGTAGACCCGCTGCTGGTAGGCGCCGAGGTCGCCCTTGGACGGCAGGTCGTACTCGGTGAAGACCGGGCGGCCCTCGGAGTCGGCCTCGGTGCCCTTGGCCGCGACCACGCCGAAGCCGTGCGTGTAACGGAAGTGGTCGTTGATCCAGTTGTGCTTCGGAATGCCGTTGAGGTTCAGCTCACGCAGACCGATGACCGTGTCCTGGACCTTGCCGTCCTTCGTCTTGTACCGGTCGACGGCCAGGTTGGACGGGAAGCCGTAGTAGTTGCGCACCTGCTGGAGCTGCTGGAACGTCGGGCCGACGACATTGGGGTCCATCAGCCGGATGCTGGCGACGCTCTCGGCGTCGTCGCGCAGCTTCGTGGTGTCCTTGGTGGTGCTGGTGCCCGGGTACTCGCTGACCTGGGTGTCGTCGATGCCGTACGCCTCACGCGTCGCCTTGAGGTTCTTCTGGACGTACGGAGCTTCCTTGGCCTGCTCGTTGGGCTGGACCTGGAACTTCTGCACGATCGCCGGGTAGAGCCCGCCGATGAGGATCGCGGAGAGCACCATCAGGCCGAAACCGATCACCGGCAGCTGCCAGGTGCGCCGCCACAGGGTCGCGAAGAACAGCAGCGCGCAGATGACGGCGATGCAGAACAGGATGGTCTTCGCGGGCAGGTACGCGTTGGCGTCGACGTACCTCAGGCCCGTCCAGTTGTCGGTCGCCTTGAAGTCGCTGGACTTCACCGCGAGTCCGTACCGGTCGAGCCAGTAGGCGACCGCCTTCAGCGTGACGAACACGCCCAGCAGCACCGACAGATGACCGGTCGCCGCGGCCGTTGCACGCGCGCCGGGGCTGGTGACGCGCAGCCCGCCGTACAGGTAGTGGGTGAGCGCGGCGGCGATCAGCGACAGGATCGTGGCGGCGAAGCCGAAGCCGAGCAGGAAGCGGTACCAGGGCAGGTCGAAGGCGTAGAAGGAGACGTCGAGATGGAACTGCGGGTCCTTCTGCCCGAAGGACACGCCGTTGACCCACATCAGCCAGGTGCGCCACTGGCCGGCGGCCGACGCTCCGGCGATCAGACCCACCAGGGCCGTGATCCCGAGCAGCAGCCACTTCTTGTACGGCGCGATGCCCATCCGGTAGCGGTCGAGGCTCTGCTGCTCCATCGACATCGCGCTCAGCGGCGGGCGCAGCCGGTGGGCCAGCCAGATGTTGAGGCCGACGGCGACGGCCATCAGCAGGCCGAAGACGAAGAACAGCCCGATCTTGGTCCACAGGGTGGTGGTGAAGACCGAGGAGTACTTCACCGACCGGTACCACAGCCAGTCCGTCCAGAAGCCCGCGAACATGGTGAACGCCATGCCGAGTACGGCAAGGACGCCCAGCGTCGCGAGCAGGGTCCGGACACGCCGGGACGGGCGTCCCACTCTGATCCGCGGCCCCGTGGGGCCTCCGCCGCGGTCCGGCATCTGGAAAGCCAAGGTGCGCACCTCGAAGTTCGCTGTCGTCTCGTCAGACCCGCGTTTTCGCCGGCCCGCCGTGGCCCCCCGTGATCGCGGGCCCACACCTATGCAACTTACTCACGGTTTACTCGGTTCCCGATTTCGGCCGGGAACGAGGCAGGATTGTGACCATGTCCAACACTCCCATGGCAGCGAACCCCCTCACCCGGGCCGTACTCGAGATCGACGAGTACGCCTCCGGGCTCGGCTGGGACCAGCCCGCACGCCTTTTCGCCCTCGTCGACACCCAGCAGCTGCGCGCTCAGGAACCCTCGCTCGCCGACCAGCTCGGCCTCGGCCAGGACGAGACTCCCGGCCTCACCCCGATCGAGCAGGACGAGATTGCAACGGACCGGCCGCTCGACGAGTTCCTGGCCACCATCGCCTGGCCCGACGCGGTGGCCGGCTGTGCGCTGACCGTGGAGCGGCTGATGCTGCCGCCGTCCGCCGAGGCCCAGGTTCCGCAGGGCCTGGACGGCCCCAAGCTGGCGCAGTGGGTCGCCGAGCACCCCGAGCGTCAGGAGGTCCGGATGACGGTGGCGGTGCTGCGCGACGGCGCCCGTGAGTCGGCGCTGCGGCTGCGCGAGAAGGACTCCCCGACGGAGGTCCTCACCGGTCCGGACCTGATCCCGGGCCTGGCGGACGCCCTCGCGGCGACGTTCGAGGGCTGAGAACCCGCTACTTGGTGCACTTCGGCAGGTCGGCGGTCCGGCCGCTGCCGATGTCCTTGAGGGCGTCGAGGGCGTCGCCGATGGTCTTGACCTTGACCAGGGTGAGGCCCTCGGGGGTCTCCTTGGCCGCGGACGCGCAGTTGTCTGCGGGCGTGAGGAAGTACTGGGCGCCCTTGTTGCGCGCGCCGACGGTCTTCATCTCGATGCCGCCGATCGGGCCGACCTTGCCGTCGTCGTCGATGGTGCCGGTGCCCGCGACGAACCTGCCGCCGGTCAGGGCGCCCGGGGTCAGCTTGTCGTAGATGCCGAGCGCGAACATCAGACCGGCGCTCGGGCCGCCCACGTCGGCGAGCTTGATGTCGACGGTGAACGGGAACGTGTGGTCGGTGCCGGCCGAGATCCCGACGATGGCCCGCTTGCGGCCCTGGTCGTCGGACGTCGCGGTGGTGATCGTCACGTCCTTGGCCGCGGTCGCCGTCCGGTGCTCCTTCTCGGCGGCCGCCTGCTCCTTGGCGGGCACGATCCGGAAGACCACCTTCTCGCCGGGCTTGTGCTCGGTCACCAGCTTGGCCACGTCGGCGGGCTGCTTCACCGCGGTGCCGTCGACGGCCTTGATCACGTCACCGGCGTGCAGCCTGCCCTCCGCCGGGGAGCCCTTGACCACCGTGGAGACGATCACCCAGGACTGCACCGGGACGTGCAGCTCCTTCAGGGCGGCGACCTTGGCGCTCTCCTGGGACTGGCTGAACTCCTCGGCGTTCTCCTGGCTGGACTGCTCCTCCGTCTTGCCGTCCGGGTACAGCGTGTCGTGCGGCACGATCTTCATGTCGTGCGCCAGCCAGCCGTAGACCGCCTCCACCAGGTTCATCCGGTAGTCGGCGCTGGTGACCCGCACGGTGGTCATGTTGAGGTGACCGTCCGTGGGATACGTCTTGCGCCCGGAGATCTGCAGCACCGGCTCACCGTCGTGGTCGCCGAGCGTGTTCACCGTCGGTCCCGGGGACATCTCCGAGTACGGCACGTCGATCAGCACTCCGGCGCACAGGAGTGCGATCAGCATCAAGGTGGAGGCGAGCATCGTCGCGGTGCGGCGTGGCATGGCACGACAGTACGGGACGTGTCTGTCGGAGCACCGTCAGGGCCGCCGACTTGATCACACCCGCGCCCGCTTCAGGTGCCGGAGTGCGACTTCTCCATCGCCTCGCGGAAGCGCGCGTAGCCGTCCAGCTCGGGGCCGTCATTGCGGACCTTGCGGGTCCGGTTCGCCCAACCGCCCCACAGGCCGGCCGCGACCGCAGCCACGAGCGGAATCAGCAACCAGACGAGCGCCCCCATGGCGACCTCCCGACCCCGACTGAGTGACCGCTACCGACTGATCAGCAGATTAACCGCCTGCCGTGACAACGCTCACGCCAGGGGGTCGGTTACGCAACCGGAAATCCACCGCACGGCGGCTCGGTGGCAGCCGGCTCGACAGGCGGCCGGTTCAGCAGGCGCCGACCCACTCCTCCGTACCGTCGGAGAACCTCTGGTGCTTCCAGATGGGCACCTCGTGCTTGAGGTCGTCGATCAGCTTCCGGCAGGCGTCGAATGCCTCGCCGCGGTGCGGGCACGACACGGCGACCACGACGGCGAGATCGCCGACGGCCAGCTCCCCCACACGGTGGACGGCGGCCAGCGCCCGTACGGGGTACTCGGCGCAGACCTTCTCCGCGACGCGCCGCATCTCGGCCTCGGCGGAGGGGTGGCAGGAATACCCGAGCGCGTCCACGTCGGTGCCCCCGTCGTGGTTGCGCACGGTTCCCACGAACAGCGCGGTCCCGCCGGCGGCGTCGTCCCCGACGGCCCGGAAGACCTCGTCCACGGACAGCGCCGTGTCCCGCACACCGATCAACTTGATGGGATCCGCCGCGGCCTGCTCACCGGGATGGTCGTACGTGGGTGCCATGCCCCCATCGTGCCGCACCGCACGCCCATCCGAAATAGACGTTTCACCATGCACGCACGCGTGAAGGCTTGGAGATACGTACGGACACGCGGCCACGGACGGCCGCGGTGCGGGGTTCGGTCAGCCGGGGAGAGCGCTGACCGGCGCCGGCGAGTGCCGGCCCGGCTCAGACCCTCCGCCGCGCCTTCCGGGCCCGCCGTACCACCGCGGCCGCGCCCAGCAGGGCCACCGTCGCGCCCGCCGCACCGGCCGCGGTCGCGTCCTTGCGCCCCAGCCGCCGCCCGGCCACGGTGTGCCGCCCGGACGCCTCGTCCAGCAGCTCGGCCAGCACCTCCTCGTTGGTCCACTTCGGCCGCCATCCGGCGTCGTGCAGCCGGCTGCCGCTGACCACCCACGGGTACATCGTGTACGCGAGGTCGCCCGCCGGCGACGGCGTCAGCCCGATCCGGTGCAGCCGCGCCGCCGCGCCCAAGGCCACCGCGGACGGCAGCTCCATCCGCCGGATCCCGCTGAGCTCCTCGACCTCCTCCTGCTCCAGCCACCCGTCGCAGCCGACCGCCAGCTCCCCGTCGACCTTCTCGAGCACGGCGTACTCCAGCGCGCTGCACAGGTCCTCGACGTGGCAGAACTGCCACGCGGGCCGCGACCCGGCCACCACCAGCAGCCGCGGCGACTCGAAGTACCTGGTCAGCGCGGTGTCCGTGCCCCCGACCAGCACCGCCGGCCGCACCACGGTGACGTTCAGCCCCGGATGCGCCCGCGGCGCGCGCCGCGCAAGCCGTTCGATCTCCAGCAGGTCCCCGACCGCGGTGGCCTCCGCCGTCGCCCGCAGCTCCGCGTCCTCCGCCAGCGGCAGCTCGTTGTCCGGCAACGCTCCGTAGACCATCGCGGAGGTGCACAGCACCACCCGGTGCACACCGGCCGCCGCCGCGGCGGTCAGCACGGTCTGGGTCCCCCGCACGTTGTAGGCCGTTCGGGCGGCGGCGTCCGAACCCAGGTCGAGGTCGAGCGCCAGATGGACGACGACGTCGGCGCCGCGGAGCTTGTCGGCGATGGCGGGATCCCGGACGTCCAGGATCTGCCACTGCGCCGCCTCGCACTCGCCGCGCCGCTCGTCGATGGCGATGACCTGCTTGATCTCCTCCGAGGCGGCGAGCCGCTCGGTGAGCAGCGCGCCGACGCCGGACGCGGCACCGGTGACCGCGACGACGGGCCCGCGCGGGGCGGATGTGGTTGAGTGGTTTCGCGCTGCGCGAACCTGCGGATCTGGGGAACTCACCGGGCGTCTCCAGCGGTTGTCTTCATACGAGCGCAAATGACGCGTACGTACCAGGTGGCATCCATCCTGCCGCAGGCGTTCACTCGGCGAAGCACCGAGGCCCGAACCGCTCGCGGTGTCTACGCTGGGTGGTGTTGTCGGGCAGTCGTGCCGTCGGAGAGAGACCGGCGGCCTTACCAGCCGAGGAATCCCGTGAGTGACACCCCATTCGGATTCGGCCTTCCGCCGGAGGAGCCGGAGAACGGCGACGAGGGCAAGGAGAAGGACCAGCAGAGCGGTGGTGGTCAGGGACCGTCCAACCCCTTCGGTTTCGGGCTGCCCGGTGCCGGAGGCCTGGGAGGCGGCGCGGACAATCCGCTCGCTGCCATGTTCGGTTCACTGAACCCCACCGACCTGGGCGCCGCGTTCCAGCAGCTGGGTCAGATGCTCTCCTACGAGGGCGGCCCGGTGAACTGGGACATGGCCAAGCAGATCGCCCGCCAGACGGTCTCGCAGGGCACCCCGGACGGCACCAAGGACGCCAGCGTCGGCCCCGCCGAGCGCAAGGCCGTGGAGGACGCCGTCCGCCTGGCCGACCTGTGGCTCGACGACGCGACGTCGCTGCCGTCCGGCTCGGCCTCCGCCGTCGCGTGGAGCCGCGCGGAGTGGGTCGAGGCGACCCTGCCCGCGTGGAAGGAGCTCGTCGACCCGGTCGCCGAGCGGGTCGGCGGCGCCATGGGCGACATCCTGCCGGAAGAGATGCAGGCCATGGCCGGCCCGCTGATCGGCATGATGCGCTCCATGGGCGGCGCCATGTTCGGCACGCAGATCGGGCAGGCCGTCGGCGTCCTCGCCGGCGAGGTCGTCGGCTCCACCGATGTCGGCCTGCCGCTGGGCCCGGCCGGCAAGGCGGCCCTCCTGCCGCTGAACGTCGAGGCCTTCGGCAAGGACCTGAGCGTCCCGCAGGACGAGGTGCGGCTGTACCTCGCCCTGCGCGAAGCCGCCCACCAGCGTCTCTTCGCGCACGTGCCGTGGCTGCGCTCGCACCTGTTCGGCGCGGTGGAGGGCTACGCGCGCGGGATCAAGGTCGACACGGCCAAGCTGGAGGACGTGGTCGGCCAGTTCGACCCGCAGAACCCGGAGGAGCTGCAGCAGGCTCTTCAGCAGGGCATGTTCCAGCCGGAGGACACCCCGGAGCAGAAGGCCGCCCTGGCCCGTCTGGAGACCGCTCTGGCCCTCGTGGAGGGCTGGGTGGACGCGGTGGTCCACGCGGCCGCCAAGCCACGCCTGGGGTCCGCTGACGCGCTGCGCGAGACGCTGCGCCGCCGCCGCGCCTCGGGCGGGCCGGCGGAGCAGACGTTCGCCACGCTGATCGGCCTGGAGCTGCGGCCGCGCCGCCTGCGGGACGCCTCCCGCCTGTGGGCCTCGCTCACGGACGCGCGCGGGGTCGACGGCCGGGACGCCCTGTGGGCGCACCCGGACATGCTGCCGACGGCCACCGACCTGGACGACCCGGACGGCTTCGTGCACCGCGAGCAGATCGACTTCTCCGAGCTCGACAAGATGCTCGGCGAGGCGGCCGGCCGCGCGAAGCCCGACCTGCGCAAGAAGGACGAGAGCGCCGAGGGCGACAAGCCCGGGACCGACGAGCCCGAGGACGACGACACCGAGTGAGCCTCCACGACGACGCGGTCCTCGTGCTCAAGGGGTACGAGGACCAGGAATTGCTGCGCCAGGTCTACCTGGACCATCTGGCCGCCCACCCGGACGGCATGTGGAAGGCCTGCGCGGACGGCCACATCACGGCGAGCGCCCTGGTCGTCGACCCCGAGCGTGGGCGTGTGCTGCTGACCCTGCACAAGAAGCTGCGCATGTGGCTGCAGATGGGCGGCCACTGCGAGCCCGGCGACACCACCCTGACCGCCGCCGCCCTGCGGGAGGCCACCGAGGAGTCAGGTGTCGAGGGGCTGCGCCTGCTGCCCGGCGGCCCGGTCCGCCTGGACCGGCACCTCACGCCGTGCGCCTGGCACCTCGACGTCCAGTACGCGGCGCTGGCTCCCGCCGGGGCCGTGGAACAGATCAGCGACGAGTCGCTCGACCTGCGCTGGTTCGCCTACGACGAGGTCGCCGACGTAGCGGACGATTCGGTCGTACGGCTGCTGGAGGCGACCCGCGCCCGGCTGTGAACGGCCGCGCCGGGCTCCTGCACGTGTAAGGGGCGTCCGCAGTGGGCGGGCGCCCCTTACCTTTGGCCTTGCGGAAGCGTCAGCTCCAGACGTTGCCCTGGTTCTGTCCGCGCGCCCCCTGCTGCCCCATGCCGAACTGTGCGGCGAGACCCTGCCCGATCTGGGCGTTCTGCGGCGGCAGCAGCTCACTGGGCTGCACCAGCGCGAAGCCGTTGCCCATGAAGCTGAGCTCCCAGCCCTCGCCCGTGCTGCCGCGCCGCCGCCACACGCCCGAGGAGTGCGTCTGGGCCTGCATCTGCACCCGCAGCCCGGTGGACCAGGCGACGATGGCGTCGGCGTCGCAGTTGACGTACTTGTCCGGGGTGACCTGCATCAGCAGCGGTGCCCCGGACGTCATCAGGGCGACCTTGCCGCGCCCCGTGATGTTGAGCTGGTACTTCCCCGAGCCGGAGATGCCGTAGAGGCTGTCCACGGCGATGACCTCGTGGTGCAGCGAGGAATCCATGGCGAGGACGTAGGAGCTGTCGACGGTCAGCCCGTCCTGCTCGACGTCCATGACGTGGACGTGCTGGGCGAGGTTGGCGAGGTACACCGTGCCCTGCCCGTGGCAGCGCATCAGGTCCAGGCCCTCGCCGGTGTACGCACGCGCGCGTGCCTGGTTGTTGCTGCGGTACTCGGCGTCGAACTCGACGAGCCCCTGGTAGGCGACCATCGTGCCCTTGCGGGCCAGGATGTCGTCGTGGCCCTCCAGGGTGACGCGCAGCATCTGCTTGTTCTGCAGGCCCCAGCGTTCGGAGGACTGCAGGTCGTTGTGGGCGAAAAGCGGGCTCTGCATGGCTTTCTGGCTCCCCCTCAGCCCCGGAACCGGAGACGGTCGGTGCTGTCTTCGCTGGGCTGGACGACGACGATGCCCTGGCCGGAGAAGGCCATCTGGTAGGCCTCGCCACTGCCGCGGCCGATGAGCGACTGCGCCTTGAAGCTGCGCTTGCCCTTCACCTTCAGGTTCGGGGACCAGGCGACCAGCGCGTCCGGGTCGACGTACGTCTCGTCCTCGCCGCCGCCGCAGTCGACGACGATGGGCTTGCCCCGGGACGTCAGCGCGACCCAGCCCTGCCCGGAGATCTTCGTGTTCCACAGGCCCTGCCCGGCGAACTTCGCCAGCCCCTTCACCCGCTCCACACCCCACGTCAGATGGGCGTCGAAGGCGAGCAGATTGGTGGCGTTGACGGAGATGCCGTCGCCGTTGAGCTGGATGACGACGACGTTCGCGCCGTAGTCGGCGAGGTAGAGCAGGCCGTCGCCGGAGCACTTCATCAGCGGGGCGCCCTCGCCGGTGATCCAGTCCCGGGCGATCTGGCGCACGGCCGGCGGGTTGGGCTCGTACTGGATGAAGCCCTCGTAGGCGACCATCGAGCCCACGCGCGCGAGGAGGTCGTGCCCGCTCTGCAGAGCGACCTTCAGCATGTGGTTGCCGTGGTTCTCCATGCGGGCGGTGACGGGTGCGGGGGCGAAGCCCGCGAGCGGCTGGTTCATGTCGGGCTCCCTTAGACCTCGTACGGCTGGACGACGATGAAGTTGCCGGGCGCGCCCCGGAACTGGAGGTTGACGCTCTCGCCGGTGTCGCCCGGGTAGGCGTTGCGGCGCATCCGCACCTGGCTGGAGACGATCACCTGGGAGGCGGCGGACCAGGCGACGACGGCGTTGCAGTCGGCGAACGTGGTCGGGGTGACCGGCAGGACGACGGGAGTGCCGTGCGTCTTCACGACGATCGTGCCGGTGCCCTGGAACTGCATGGTGAACAGGGCGCCGCCGGGAATGCCGTGGCCCTCGATGCGGCGTACCTCGTGCTGCAGCGTCTCGTCGAAGGCGAGAACGTTCTCGGCGGAGACGCAGATCGCGTCGCCCTGCAGCTCGATGGGGTGCAGGTGGGTGGAGTTCTCGGCGAGGAACACCTGGCCCTGGCCGGTGCAGCGCATCAGCTGCATCTCCTGGCCGGTGGCGTTGCCGACGATCCGCCCGGCGAAGCCGGCGCCCTTGTAGCTGAAGTCCACCTTGCCCTGATAGAGCACCATGCTGCCCTGCCGGGCGAGCACGGGCTGCCCGCCGATGCCGAGGTCGACGCGGACCAGCTTCTTGTTCTGCTGCGTCCAGCGCTGGCCGGTCGGCGTCTCCTTGAACTGCTGGAGCGCAGCGGTGACACCGGCACCCTGGGGCGCACCCTGGGGGGCGCCGTACGCCTGCTGGCCCGGGATCTGGCCGTAGGAGGGCTGCTGACCATATCCGGGGGGCGTCGGCTGCTGGCCGTAACCGGGGGGCCCGGGCGGCTGCTGGCCGTAACCGGGCGGCGGGGGCGGGGAGTGCGGGGCCTGGGGCTGGGCGTAGCCGGGCGGCAGGGGCATGGTCGCCTGCCCGGGGTGCGGGCCGTGGGGCACGTTCGGTCCCGGGTAGGGGGCCGGCGGGGGCGGCGGCGGGGGTGTGTGCGGGGTGCTGCCGTGCGGCGTCAGGGGCGCGACGATGGTGGGCTGCGCGTGCACGGACGGGGCGGGCGCCGGGGCGGGGGCCGGGGGCGGCGTGGCTCCCGGCGGCGGCGCGAAGCCCTGCGGGGCAGGGGCGGGAGCCGGGGTCGCGGCGGGGCCGGAGGGCACGCCGAACGCGGGCGCGGCGAAGCCGGGAGCGACACCGGGCTGCGGATGCGACTGCGGCTCGGCGGGCGTCTCCTCCTCGAGCACCTCGCCGCCGAAGTTCTTCAGCAGCGCCTCCAGACCGCCGTCGAAGCCCTGCCCGACGGCGGCGAACCGCCACACGTCCTTCAGGTACAGGTCGCCCAGCATCACGGCGCGTTCGGTGGAGAACTCGGCGCCGGTGAAGGAGTAGCGGGCCACCTCCTCGCCGCCGGCGACGATCCGCAGATATCCGGGGTTGATGTGCGCCATCTGCCCGGCGCCGTCGATGGTCGCCGTGAAGGACAGCTTCTGGATGTGCGGGGGGATCCTGTCGAGCGTGACACGGAAGGACTCCGTGTCGCCCGCCTGGGAGCCCAGCAGCTGGATGGCCTCCTCCGGGGACTTCGGCTGGTTGAAGAAGACGAAGTACCGGTCGTCGGAGAGCCGTTCGGTGGCGTCCAGGCCGAAGCAGCTGATGTCGAAGCTCAGCCCGGGGGCGGAGATCTGCACACCGACGTACAGATCTGTGCCCGCGGTGAGGTCACTGATCCTGGCCTTGTGGCCACGTTGGAATTCCCTGGGCATGCGTTACGACCGTCCCCCATCCCGAATGCGAGTGCGTCGCGCCAGGCTAACGGCAAACCCGGACATCGACGCAGGCCGGTACAGACCCGCTACACAACGACCGCCGGGCTGCAGCACAGACGGTCGGCGTGATCACTCTCCGCGCGCACCGGGCACGTGCGGCAGCCGCTCGGCGGCGACCACGCCCTCGAGGTAGCCGCGGGCCCGCTCGGTGCGCGGATAGGCCTCGAGCAGCCGCCAGAAGTCCGGGCCGTGGCCCGGCACCAGCAAATGGGCCAGCTCGTGCAGCAGGACGTAGTCGACGACGTACTCCGGCATGCCCTGCAGCCGGTGCGACAGGCGGATGCTGCCCTCGGAGGGGGTGCAGGAGCCCCAGCGGGTGTTCTGGTTGGTGACCCAGCGCACGGAGGCGGGGCGGGCGCGCCCGCCGAAGTACTGCGCCGACAGGTGCTCGGCGCGCTCGGCCAGCTCGGTGTCACCCAGCTTCCGCTTGCTCTCCTGGGCGGCCAGCTTGTCGAGCATGACGGTGACCCAGCGCCGCTCCTCGGCCTCGGACATGCGGGCGGGGATGAGCACGATGGTGCGGTCGCCCTCGCGGTAGGCGGAGACCGTACGGCGTCGGCGACTGCTTCTGCGCACCTCGATCGCGCTCGTCCCCGAGCCGGCGGTCGGCGGGCTCGTAGTGCTGCGCTGAGGTGCTCCGGCGCGGTGGAGGGGGTCGGCGGACACGCCCCGACGTTACCCGCTGCACACGGTGGAAGTCCCGGCTCCCGAACGGTTGTGTTCCGATGCCCCACCGAGCGCCGGATTTGTACGACCGACGTGTACGACGATGTGATGGATTGATCCGTACGACCAGTACGACGAATACCTTCGCCTGTGGATAACTTTCGGCGCCGGGCCGCGGGGCCGGGCATGCTGGCATGCGTCGGCGGGGCGTGGACGCCCCCACGCCCCCGCCCCGCCGGCACCAGGACCTTGCTTTGTGACCTTGCCGACCTTCTCGGGCTACGGGGGCCTGTCATGCATCCAGTGGTGAAACCCGCGCTGCGGCGCGGCTGGCGCGATCTGAACACCGTGCAGTTCGGGATGACACCGGCGCACGCGATGACACTGGGCCCGGTGGACACGGCGACGGGCAGCTTCCTCGAACTGCTCGACGGCACCCGCGGGCTGCCTCTGCTGCGGGAGCAGGCACCCCGCGTGGATCTGCCCGACGGCCATGTCGACCGGCTGGTGGAGCGGCTGACGCGGGCCGGTCTGCTCGACGACGCGCGCGGCGGCGGCCGGGCCGCGGCGGCGCTGCGCACCAAGAAGGACGTCCTCGACCGGCTGCGGCCGGACCTGGAGTCGCTGTCACTGACGACGTCCGAACCGGGTGAGGCGATCTCTCTGCTCGCCGCCCGCCGCAGTCTGCGGGTGCAGGTGCGCGGAGCCGGGCGGGTGGGGTCGACCGTGGCCGCGCTGCTGTCCGCGGCGGGCGTCGGCGAGGTCGACGTCCGCGACACCGGCCGGGTCGAGCCGGGGGACGTCACGCCCGGCGGCGTGCCCGTGGAAGCGGTCGGCGAGCGCCGGGACGAGGCCGCCCGCCGTGGCGCGCGCCGGGCCGCCCCCGACCGGCCGCCGCGCCGCACCGCACGCTCCCGTCTCGAGGACGACGAGCCGATGCTGTCGCTGGTGATCATCGCCCCGCGTGACGACGTCGCCGTGCACGCGCCCGCCCCGTCCGCGGCGGACGCGCTCGTCTCCTCCGGCACCCCTCATCTGTATGCGGGTGTGGTGGAGGCGACCGGTGTGGTCGGCCCCCTCGTCCTGCCCGGCGAGAGTGCCTGCGCGGGCTGCCTGGACCGGGACCGAACCGACCGGGACCCGGCCTGGCCACGCATGATCGCCCAGTGGCGCTCCGGTCGGCAGCGTCCCGTGCGGCCCTGCGACGTGACCCTCGCCACTACGGTCGCCGGGCTGGCCGCCGCGCACGCGCTCGCCTTCCTCGACCGGCGCTCCACCGCCGCGGCGGACACTCGCTGGGAGGTGTCCCTGCCGGGGCTGCAGTGGCACGCGCGACCGGTGTGGCCTCACCCGGAATGCTCCTGCGCCGCGGTCGGGCAGAGCCCGGCGAAAGCCGAAGGGGAACGGGTCTTAGAGGACGGGGTAGCGCACGAGACAATGGCTGTGCAACGGTCGTCGATTCGGGTACGCCGTCAGGCACGCGCGGCGCGGCCGGCTGGGACTTGGAGGGCGCATGTCTGATCTTCCCCGGAAGGCGGTCACCCGGACCGCCAAGCTCGCCGCGCTCCCGCTCGGCTTCGCAGGCCGGGCGACTTGGGGGCTGGGCAAGCGGATCGTGGGCGAGTCCGCGGAGATCGTCGGCCGCGAGCTGCAGCAGCGAACAGCGGAGCAGCTGTTCAAGGTGCTCGGCGAGCTGAAGGGCGGGGCGATGAAGTTCGGGCAGGCGATGTCCGTCTTCGAGTCGGCGCTGCCCGAGGAGATCGCCGGGCCCTACCGTGCCGCCCTGACCAAGCTGCAGGACGCGGCGCCGCCCATGCCGACCCGCACCGTGCACGCCGTACTGCGCGAGCAGCTCGGCGAGGACTGGCACGAGCTGTTCGAGGAGTTCGAGGACAAGCCGGCCGCGGCGGCCTCGATCGGCCAGGTGCACCGGGGTGTGTGGCACGACGGCCGTGAGGTCGCGGTCAAGGTGCAGTACCCGGGCGCTGGTGAGGCACTGCTCTCCGATCTGAACCAACTGAGCCGGTTCGCCCGGTTGTTGGGTCCGCTCGTGCCCGGCATGGACATCAAGCCGCTGATCACGGAGTTGAAGGACCGCGTCTCCGAGGAGCTGGACTACGGCCTGGAGGCGCAGGCCCAGGAGGTGCACGCGGAGGAGTTCGCGGGCGATCCGGACGTGGTCGTCCCGGCGGTGGTCCACCAGTGCGAGCAGGTCCTCGTCACCGAGTGGATGGACGGCGTCCCGCTGTCGGAAGTGATCGCCGACGGCACGCAGGAGCAGCGGGACCGCGCCGGGCAGCTGCTGGCCCGCTTCCTGTTCTCCGGCCCCGCCCGCACCGGTCTGCTGCACGCCGACCCGCACCCGGGCAACTTCCGTCTGCTGCCCGGCGGTCCGGATGGTGAGGACGACTGGCGCCTGGGCGTGCTGGACTTCGGCACCGTCGACCGGCTGCCGGGCGGACTGCCCACGACGATCGGCGACTCCCTTCGGATGACGCTCGACGGCGAGGCAGAGGCGGTCTACGAGCTGCTGTGCACGGAGGGTTTCGTCAAGGAGTCGATCGACCTGGACCCGGAGGCGGTCCTGGACTATCTGCTGCCGATCATCGAGCCGGCCCAAGTGGAGGAGTTCACCTTCAGCCGAGGCTGGATGCGCAGTCAGGC
This sequence comes from Streptomyces sp. NPDC014006, assembly GCF_043088925.1. Lineage (NCBI taxonomy): Bacteria > Bacillati > Actinomycetota > Actinomycetes > Kitasatosporales > Streptomycetaceae > Streptomyces > Streptomyces sp. NPDC014006. Next base: position 300,185 of record NZ_JBICAJ010000006.1, read on the forward strand.
CGCCCGGGTCGCCGACCCGCGTTCCCCTGCCTACCAGTTGGGCAAGCGGCTCAACCTCCCGCCGGCCTATCTCCTGATACACCGGGTGACGCTGAGCACCATCGGCGTGCTGTGCCAGCTCGGTGCGACCGTCCGGATGCGCGACGAGCTGGAGGAGTGGCTGCCGGGGTTCGTGCCGGAGGACGGCGCGGACGAGGACAAGCCGGCGGCGCAGGCGTAGGGACACACACCGGGGAACACCATCGGGCGGGGCCGGTCACCATTAGGCCGGCCCCGTCACCACCAGGACGAGTCCAGGCGGCCCTCGATGGCGCGGAGGTTCTCCCGGGAGCAGGCGTCGCAGAAGTAGCCGCGGACGCCGTTCTCCACGGAGAAGGTCCATGTGGTGGGCTGCGGTTCGGTGGCCGTGGTGCCGCAGCGGGCACACACGGGGGGCCGGGGCTCCGCCGGGGAGCTGTCGCCCTCGGCCCTGTCACCGCTGCCGGGAAGGCTCGTCATCCGGTGACGATAGCGCCCGGACCGGGTGACCGCCGGGTACACCGCCCGCGGGGGCCGGTCCGTGGTGGACGGACCGGCCCCCGCGGGGAGCCACGCCTCCCGGTACGGGAGGCCGCTGCTGTCAGTAGTGCCGCTGCGGTGGCGGTGGCACGGGCCGTGCCCCGGTGCCGTCGCCCGTGGGCGGATGGCACCGCGGCGCGGCCGGATCAGTGCATGACCGCGTCAGTGCATGACCGCCATGGCGAGCGCGCGGCGGGCGCGCAGGGAGGCACGCTCGGCCCGGCGCTGCATCCGCTGGGCGGCCGCCAGGCGCACGGCCTGGCGGTCCCGCTCGGCCTCCCGCAGTCGCTCGTGCATATGCGCACGTGCCAGGGCTTCTGGGATGAGTTGCATCTCTCGGGTCCTGTTCTGGCGCGAGTCGGGCGCGCCGGGCGTAGTGAGGTCTTCGATCGCGGAGCCGGTGGGCTCGCTGGTGGACGGCTTCATCGGGGCCTGCTTCTGGGGGTCGTGCGTGAGGGGACGGTCGATCGTTCCTGTGGTGTTCATGCGGTGACCGGGTTCTTGCGCGGGCGGCCACGCGGCCGCTTCCGGGCGACGACGACACCCTGCACGAACAGCTCGCCACCCCAGACGCCCCAGGGCTCGCGCCGCTCCTTGGCGCCGGCGAGACAGGCCTCGACCAGCGGGCAGGTGCGGCACAGGGACTTGGCGTACTCCACGTCCGCGGGCGACTCGGCGAAGAAGACCTCCGGGTCGTAGGAACGGCACGGGACGGGTACGCCCAGGTTCTCGATGGCGTCGTCGAGCGCGGTGAGCGCGGTGAGCGGGGTCAAGGCGGGGTCCTCCGTGGAGCCGGGCTTGGGGATCGTGTCGGAAGGCGGTACGGACGGGGCGTGCGCTTCGAGTTGCACGGATCGTCTTCCTCGTCTGGTCGTTCCGGCCTGTTGGCCGGGTGGCGGCTGGTACCGGGTTCTTTTCTTGTCCCGAGGCCCCTTCGCTCTGCCGTCCCCGTTCGGGGAAAAACAGAAGGGCCGCGGATCCCGGATGGGGTTCCGCGGCCCTGAAGGCGCCGGCCTGATCGAATCAGGCTGGATCACTCCAGGGTTCTGGCCCACGGAAGGCCCACATCAGGTGGTGCTGCGTCGTCTGCTTCCGCATACCGGCACCGGTCGCCGTAAAGGCATAGGCCTGCGCCTGCGCCACTACTGCTGCTTCCAGTGCCTTGGTCGGTCGCTCACTGCGCTCGCGGACCGGAAGACCCGCGAGGGCAGGGGAGGACGCCGGGCGGACGGCACGAATGCCGGACAGACCGGTGCCCTGGTTCGAGGCGCCGAGCATGCACAGGGAGACGGCCGCGGGATCGGTCATTTTGGCCGTGGTGCTGGTGTAGTTGGCGTTGATGGTGATCACTGGACTCGCCTCCTCTCGGCGTCTCAAGGACTGGGATGAACCAGTCCAACGGATATGCAAGTACAACACGGCGTCAGGGCCTTTGAGAAGGCCGCTGTTCCCGTGCCTAAGAACCTATGGGGATTGCTGGGGCATGTGCAAACTATTTTTTCGACGAGTTCGCATCAGTCGTCGATCTTGCCTGCCGCACCGCCCTGGCCCGGGTCCCGGCCTGCGCAGATGGCCAGGACGTCGGCGCCGTAGCGGCCCAGCTTGCGGGCTCCCACGCCGGGGATGCGCGACAGCTCCCGCTCGTCGTCGGGCACGGCTTCCGCGATCGCGATCAGGGTGCGGTCGGTGAAGACGCAGAACGCCGGCTGGCCGCTGAGCCGGGCCTGTTCCGCCCGCCAGTCCCGCAGCCGCTCGTACAGGCCCTCGTCCATGTCGGAGGGGCAGTCCTCGCAGCGCATCAGCTTCATCTCACCGGCGTCGGTGAGGGTACGTCCGCACACCCTGCAGCGGGCCGGGGTGCGCGCTCTGCGCCGGAGCGCGGGCTCGGCCGTCGTACGGCCGCCGCTGCCGAAGCCCCGCTCCACACCACCGGCGCCTCCGGCACCCCCCGCACCGCCACGGCCGGCGGCACCGGACGATCCGGGGCGCAGCCCGTCCAGGAACCGGCTGGGGCGGCGGCTGGCACGACCGCCGGGCGAGCGGGAGAGCGCCCAGGAGACATAAAGACGCTCGCGGGCGCGGGTGACGCCGACGTAGAGCAGCCGGCGCTCCTCCTCGATCTGCTCGTCGGTCCGGGCGTAGGTGATCGGCATCATGCCCTCGGCGACACCGGCCAGGAAGACGGCGTCCCACTCCAGGCCCTTGGCGGAGTGCAGGGAGGCGAGCGTGACGCCCTGCACGGTCGGGGCGTGCTGGGCGCCGGCCCGCTCGTCCAGCTCGGCGACCAGGTCGGCGAGGGTGGCGCCGGGTTTGGCGGCGGCGAAGTCCTGGGCGAGGTGGACCAGGGCGGCCAGTGACTCCCAGCGCTCGCGGACCGCGCCGGAGCCGGCCGGGGGCTCGGAGGTCCAGCCCTCACCGGAGAGCACGGCCCGCACCAGGGAAGGCAGGTCCACGGCTTCGTCGAGGGCGGAGTCGTTCCCGCCGAAGCGCGCCGCGCCGCGCAGGGCCATGCCCGCCTTGCGCACCTCGGGGCGGTCGAAGAACCGCTCGGCGCCGCGCAGCTGGTAGGGCACGCCGGCGTCGGCGAGGGCCTGCTCGTAGGTCTCGGACTGGGCGTTGGTGCGGAACAGGACGGCGATCTCGCTCGCCGGGACGCCGGCGTCGAGCAGCTCGCGGATGCGGCGCGCGCAGCCCTCGGCCTCGGCGGGCTCGTCGGTGTACTCGGCGAACACCGGCTCCGGGCCCGGCGCCCGCTGGGAGACCAGCTCCAGACGGTGGTCGGCGGCCCGCCCGCTGGCCTGGGCGAGCAGGCCGTTGGCGAGGCGGACGACCTGCGGGGTGGAGCGGTAGTCGCGCACCAGCTTGACCACGGTGGCGCCGGGGTACCGCAGCCGGAAGTCCAGCAGGTGGTCGGGGGTGGCGCCGGTGAAGGAGTAGATGGTCTGGCTGGCGTCGCCGACGACGCACAGGGAGTCCCGGTCGCCGAGCCACAGCTCCAGCAGGCGCTGCTGGAGGGGGCTCACGTCCTGGTACTCGTCGACGACGAAGTGCTGGTACTGGGCGCGGACCTGCTCGGCGATGTCGTGCCGGTCCTGCAGGACGGCGACGGTCAGCAGCAGCACGTCCTCGAAGTCGATCACGGCGCGCTGCCGTTTGAGGTCCTCGTAGGCGGCGTACAGCTGGGCGATCTCGGCGGGGTCCCGGGGGGTTTCGCGGCCGGCCTTGGCGGCGGCGAGCGCGTAGTCGGCGGGGACGGTCTGGGTGACCTTGGACCACTCGATCTCGGCGGTGGCGTCGCGCAGCTCGCCGCGGTCGAGGCGGAGGCGGCAGGCGGCGGCCGCGTCGCCGACGAGCTTGATCTTGCGGTCGACGAGCCGGGGCATGGAGCCACCGATCGCTTTCGGCCAGAAGTACTGCAGCTGCCGCAGGGCGGCGGAGTGGAACGTGCGGGCCTGCACGCCCTGGGCGCCGAGCTGGCGGAGCCTGCCGCGCATCTCTCCCGCGGCCCGGTTGGTGAAGGTGACGGCGAGCACGCTGGAGGGCTGGAGGATGCCGGCGCGCACCCCGTAGGCGATGCGGTGGGTGATCGCGCGCGTCTTGCCCGTCCCGGCTCCGGCCAGCACGCACACCGGTCCGTGCAGCGCGGTCGCCACCTCGCGCTGCTCGGGGTCGAGCCCTTCGAGCACCGCGTCGGCCGAGTCCGGTACCTGCGGGAAGAGGGGGGAATGCGTTGCTGCTGTCACATGGCCATGCTGCCAGGTCGTCCGGTACGGGAGCGGCGGTTGTCCACAGGGAGGGGCCCGTAGTCCTATTAATGCGACGGGCGTCACGGTGGCCGGTGCGACGGGCGTCACCCCCGGGTCGACACTGCCTGCGGGAATGGTGGCCCTTTCAAGTACGTTCTCCCACAGCGAGCACCTGATCCCGAGCCGCCGAAGGAGCACGACGACATGCTGGGCACTGTGACGATGTACAGCACCACCTGGTGCGGCTACTGCCGCCGGCTGAAGAGCCAGCTGGACCGCGAGGGCATCGCGTACACCGAGATCAACATCGAGCAGGACCCGGAGTCCGCGGCCTTCGTGGAGAAGGCGAATGGCGGAAACCAGACGGTGCCGACCGTGCTCTTCCCGGACGGTTCGACGCTGACGAACCCGTCGCTGGCTCAGGTGAAGCAGAAGATCGGCGCGTAAGCGGTTCGTCGCACGATCGCGGCGAAAGACAAAGGGGGTGGCCGTCCCGGTGCGGGACGGCCACCCCTTTGTCATGCCGGTCGTGAGCCAGTCGTGCGTCACACGCTCCGCGTCGGGAGCGGCTTGCCGTACCACAGCTCGATCAGGCGGGCGGCGATGGAGATGCCGTACGGGGGCATGACCTCGCCCGTCTCGAAGGCGGCCGTCAGCTCGTCGCGGGAGAACCAGCGGGCCTCGTGGATCTCGTCGCCGTCGACGTCGATGGCGGTCGAGGTGGCGCGGGCCATGAAGCCGAGCATCAGGCTGGACGGGAACGGCCAGGGCTGGCTGGCGACGTATTCCACGGGCCCGACGCTGACGCCGACCTCCTCGTTCACCTCGCGGCGCACGGCCTGCTCGATGGACTCGCCGGGCTCGACGAAGCCGGCCAGCGTGGAGAAGCGGCCTTCTGGCCAGTGCATCTGCCGGCCCAGCAGGATGCGGTCCTGCTCGTCGGTGACCGCCATGATCACGGCCGGGTCGGTGCGCGGGTAGTGCTCGGCGCCGCAGGCCTGGCAGCGGCGGATGTGCCCGGCGGCGGCGATGACGGTGCGTTCGCCGCAGCGGGAGCAGAAGCGGTGGGTGCGCTGCCAGTTCTCCAGGCCGACAGCGTGCACCATCAACCCCGCGTCGCGCGGGGAGAGCAGCAGTCCGGCCTCGCGCAGGCCGGCCGGGCGCGCGGACTGGTCGATCCGCCCGGGCAGCGCGTCCTTCTGCAGGGCGAAGTAGCTGACGCCGTCCTCGTCGATGCCGAGGAAGTAGCGGTGCGCCTCGGTGAGGGGGGCCTCGAACGAGGGCGTCATGACGAGCTCGGTGCGGCCGTCGGGCGTCTCGTCTATGAGGACCTGGCCGCCGGAGACCACGAAGCAGCGCGTCGAGGGGTGGCTCCACGCCGCCGCGAGCCAGGCCTCGTCGAGCCGGTGGTGGGCGGCGCGGTCGATGCCGCTGGGCGCGGTGAGCGAGATGGGTCGGTCGGCGGTGTGGTCGGTCCAGGTGGTCACGGGTGCTTCCAACTCCCCCGGTGGAACGGTTTGGGTCGGCGGGCGGTTCAGCGGTTCGTTACGACATGCGGCGACCGGGTCCGGACGGGCTCGGCGGGCGGTGCTTACAGTGTGCCTCCGGCGCGAGGGCGCCCTGTGGGGCGCACCGGGTCAGGGCGCATCACGCAGGGCGGCCGCCAGCTCGCCCCACAGGTACGCACTGGTTTCGACACCTTTGAAGAGCAGGTCCAGCTCGACCTTCTCGTTCGGGGCGTGCCAGCCGTCGGACGGGACGGAGATGCCGAGGAACAGCACCGGGGCGCCGAGGACCTCCTGCAGGTCCGCGGCCGGTCCGGAGCCGCCCTCCCGGGTGAAGCGGACGGGCTGCTCGAAGGCGCGGCTCATGGCGCGTACGACGGACTGCAGCGCCGGGTGGTCCAGCGGGGTCAGACACGGGCGCGTGGCGCCACCGAAGGCGATCTCCTGGCGGATCCCGGCCGGCACCTGATCGGCGGCCCAGGCGCGGACCACCTTCTCGACGTGGGCGGGGTCCTGACCCGCGACCATCCGGAAGGTGAGCTTCACCATCGCCGAGGACGGAATGATCGTCTTGCTGCCGGGGCCCTGGTAGCCGCCGCCGATGCCGTTGACCTCGGCGGTGGGGCGGGCCCAGATGCGCTCCAGGGTGGAGTAGCCCGCCTCGCCGTGGCCGGCGTACGACTTGGCCGTGCCCAGCCAGCGCTGCTCGTCGAAGGGCAGCTCGGCGAACAGTTCGCGCTCGCGGTCGGTCAGCTCGACGACACCGTCGTAGAAGCCGGGGATCGCCACGCGTGCGTGCTCGTCGTGGAGCGCGGCGACCAGGCGGGCGGCGACGGTGGCCGGGTTGGGCACGGCACCGCCGAAGGAGCCGGAGTGGATGTCCTGGTCCGGGCCGTACAGGTGGATCTCGCACTCGGCGAGGCCGCGCATGCCGGTGCACACCGTCGGGGTGTCCTCGGCCCACATGCCGGTGTCGGAGACGATCACGGCGTCGGCGGCGAGCCGGCCGGCGCGCTCCTCGACGAGGGCGCGGAAGTGCGGGGAGCCGGATTCCTCCTCGCCCTCGATCAGCAGCTTGAGGTGGACGGCCGGGGCGCTGCGGCCGGTCGCGGCGAGGTGGGCACGCACTCCGAGGGTGTGGAAGAAGACCTGGCCCTTGTCATCGGCGGCGCCCCGCGCGTACAGCCGGCCGTCGCGCACGACCGGCTCGAACGGCTCGCTGTCCCAGCCGTCCTCGCGGGCGGCGGGCTGCACGTCGTGATGGCCGTAGACGAGGACGGTGGGGGCCTGGGGGTCGTCACAGGGCCACTCGGCGAAGACGGCGGGCGCGCCCCGGGTCGGCCAGATCTCGGCGGTCGGGAAGCCGGTCTCCTTCAGCTTGGCGGCGAGCCAGTCGGCGCTGCGGCGTACATCGGGAGCATGGTCGGGCTGGGCCGACACGGACGGGATGCGCAGCCACGCGGACAGGTCGTCGAGGAAGGCGGCACGGTGCTGCTCGATGTACTGGCGGACGGCGCTGTCCGGGGTCTGGCTCATGGTCACGAGCCTATCGGCACCCGGTGACATCCTGGCTGGGCGGTTCGTCACACCTTCACGTACGCGTTCCGGCCTCGGCGGCCGGTTCCGCCACGAGGAGCCGCTCCAGCGCGGCGCGCTCCGGCAGACCGTCCGGTCGCACGACGTGTCCGGTACGCACGTACACGAACGCCGCCGTGACCGATTCCACATCGACGCCCTCCTGCTCGGCCCAGGCCAGCCGGTAGACGGCGAGCTGGAGAGGGTCCGCGTCACGGTGGCGGTTGGTCTTCCAGTCGACGATCTCGTACGTCACGTCGTCCCCGTCGCCGTTCCGGTAGACGGCGTCGATGCGTCCGCGGATCACGCGTCCGGCCAGGGACAGCTGGAAGGGCGCCTCCAGGCGGTAGGGGGTGCGGTGGGCGTACTCGGTGCGTTCGAAGGCGTCCTTGAGGGCCTGCAGATCGCGTTCGTCGGCGATCTCGGCGTCGCTGCCGGGCAGTTCGTCCGGCTCCAGCAGGGGCAGCGTCAGCGCCTCGAAGCGGGCCTCGACCCACGCGTGGAAGCGGGTGCCCCGGCGGGCGGCCGGCTGCGGAGGACGCGGCATGGGGCGCGCCAGTTCCTGTGCGAAGCCGTCCGGGTCGGTGGCCAGGCGCAGCAGCTGCGAGGCAGTGAGCGATGCGGGCAGGGGTACGTCGGTGACGGCCTCGCGGGCGCGCAGGAGTTCACCGGTGAGGGCGTCGAGGTCACGGTCCCAGGAGGCGACGACGCGGGCCTCCTCCGGGGTGAGGGGGCCCTCGGGGGCGAGGCGGTCCGGCGCGTGGGCCTCGGCGGCCCGGTTGGCGGGGTGCTCGGGCGCCGCGGCCTGGTGGGGGACCGTCGGACGCTCGGCGGGCCACGCGTCCCAGTCCGTGTCGTCCGCGAACGGGTCGGGTTCGTCGTACGGCGGCTCGTCGTCCTCGGGTGGCGGCGGCCAGTCCGGGTCGCCGTACGTGTCCGGGTCGTGCGTGGCCGTCGCCTCACCCGCGGCGAGGGCGTCGAGGTGGGCGAGGACCGTGGCGGCCGCGGCCCGGCGGCGGGCGAGAGCGTCCTCGTCCAGGGGCAGCGGCCACGCCTGCTCGGCCCCGGCCCGCTGCAGGGCGGGGTTCTCCTCGCCCTCCTCGGGCTCGTCGGCCCACGCCTCGATCTCGCCGTACCCGGCGGCGCAGTGCTCGTACAGGGCGAGCAGGAAGTCGGACGGGCCGCGCGGCTTCTTCTGGGTGGGGCCCCACCAGTGGCCGGAGCCCAGCAGCAGGGAGCGGGGGCGGGTGAAGGTGACGTATCCGAGGCGGAGTTCCTCGGTGTGCTGGTGGTCCTTCATGGCCTCGTGGAACGCCTTCATGCCGCGCGCGTCCCACTCCTCCACGTCGGGCAGGGTGTCGGCGTCGCCGCGCAGGGCGTGCGGCAGCACCTTGGCCTGCGCGGTCCACTTCTCGCGCCCCTGCCCGCTGGGGAAGGTGCCGGTGACCAGTCCGGGGACGGCGACGACGTCCCACTCCAGGCCCTTGGACTTGTGCGCGGTGAGCACCTTGACGGTGTTCTCCCCGCCGGGCAGGGCGTTGTCGAGGCCCTTTTCGTACTGGGCGGCGGTGCGCAGGAAGCCGAGGAAGGCCAGCAGGGTGGCCTCGCTGTCGTTGGCGGCGAAGGAGGCGGCGACGTCGAGGAAGTTCGACAGCGTCTCGCGGCGGCGGGCGGCCAGCGCGTGCGGGGACGCGGACAGCTCCACCTCCAGCCCGGTGACGGCGAGGACCCGGTGCAGGACGTCCATGAGCGGGTCGGACAGGGAGCGGCGCAGGTCGCGCAGTTCGGCGGCGAGGCGGGCGAAGCGCACGCGCGCGTCCGGGGAGAACGGCAGCCCGTCGGCGTCCTCCGCCATGGGCGTTTCGAGAAAGGTGTCGAGGGCGTCAGCGAGCGATATCACCTCCGACGGGTCGACTCCCTCGACCGCTTCGGCGAGGCGCCGGTCCGGGTCGTCGCCGTCGCCCACGCGCGTGTGTGACACCAGCAGCCGGGCGCGGCGGCCCAGCAGCGCCAGGTCGCGGGGGCCGATGCGCCAGCGCGGGCCGGTGAGCAGGCGCACCAGGGCGGCGTTGGCGCCGGGGTCCTGGAGGACCTCGCACACGGCGACCAGGTCGGCGACCTCGGGCAGGTGCAGCAGGCCGGACAGGCCGACGACTTCGACGGGGACGTCCCGTGCGACGAGGGCGCCCTGGATCTCGGCGAAGTCGTTCGCCGTACGGCACAGGACGGCGATCTCGCCGGGCGCGGTGCCGGTGTGCACGAGGTGGGCGATGGAGTCGGCGATCCAGTCGATCTCCTCTGCGTGGGTGCGCAGCAGGGCGCAGCGGACCATGCCGTCGCGTTCGGCGCCCGGGGCCGGACGCAGGGCCTCCACACCCGCGTGCATCGCGCGCAGCGGCCCGGCGAGGCGGTTGGCGAGGTCGAGGAGGCGGCCGCCGCTGCGGCGGTTCTCGCTGAGCGCCTGCCGGGTGGCCGGGCGGCCGTCGGCGCGGCGGAAGTGGTCGGGGAAGTCGTCGAGGTTGGCGACGGAGGCGCCGCGCCAGCCGTAGATGGCCTGGCAGGGGTCGCCGACGGCGGTGACCGGATGCCCGGTGCCGCCGCCGAAGAGGCCCGCGAGCATCACGCGCTGGGCGACGGAGGTGTCCTGGTACTCGTCGAGGAGCACCACGCGGAACTCCTCGCGCAGCAGCCGTCCCACCTCGGGCAGCCCGCCGAGCTGTGCGGCCAGCGCGATCTGGTCGCCGAAGTCGAGCAGGTCCCGTTCGCGTTTGGCGCCGCGGTAGCGCCGGACCAGGTCGGTCAGTTCCCGGCGGGCGCCGGCGGTCTCGGGGACCTTGCGCAGGTCGGCGTTGGAGAGCTTGGCGCCGCGCAGGGTGAGCAGCAGCTCGGCGTCGTGGGCGCGCAGCGCCTCGGGGCGTACGAGGTGTTCGGCGAGCTCGGCGTCGAGCGCGAGCAGGTCGCTGACCAGGTCGGGGAAGGAGCGGGTGAGCGCCGGGTAGGGGCCGGGGGCCTCGCGCAGCACCCGCGCGGCGAGCTGGAAGCGGCTGGCGTCGGCGAGCAGGCGGGAGGTGGGCTCCAGGCCGAGGCGCAGGCCGTGGTCGGTCAGCAGACGGCCGGCGAAGGCGTGGTAGGTGGAGATCACCGGCTCGCCGGGCGGGTTGTCCGGGTCGATGTGATCGGGGTCGGTGACACCGGCTTTGATCAGCGCCTTGCGGACGCGTTCGGCGAGTTCGCCCGCTGCCTTGTTGGTGAACGTCAGGCCCAGGACTTGCTCGGGGGCGACCTGGCCGGTGCCGACCAGCCACACCACGCGCGCCGCCATCACCGTGGTCTTGCCGGATCCGGCGCCGGCCACGATCACCTGCGGGGCGGGCGGCGCGGTGATGCAGGCCGTCTGCTCCGGGGTGAACGGGATGCCGAGGAGCTCTTTGAGCTGCTCGGGGTCGGTGATGCGTGCGGACACTCGAAAGAGGCTAGCGGCGGCCACTGACAGCGGGGGCCCGCCTCACCTTCCGGAGCAGAGGAAACGCAGGTCAGCAGGGGAGGTGCGGTACGTCACGCCGCTCACTCGACGACGTGCCGGCCCTCCGGCCGGGCGCTGCACGAGGCCCGGAACGCGCAGTGCGTGCAGTGCTGGCCGGCGGTCGGTGCGAACCGTTCGTCGAGCACCTTGCCGGCCGCCGTGGCCAGCAGTTCACCGACCCACTCCCCCGTCGGCGGCTCCTGCGCCTGCACCTTGGGCAGCGCCTCACCGCCGTCCCGTTTCGCGGCGCCCTGCCGCAGCTGGACCAGCTCCGCGCCGCCCGGCTCGGGGCGCACCCCGTCGAAGGCCTCGTCGACGGCGCCCTCGCGGACGGCGAGCTGGTAGACGGCGAGCTGCGGGTGGCGGATCACTTCGGCGGAGCTGGGGGCCTGCTTGCCGGTCTTGAAGTCGACGACGTAGGCGCGGCCGTCCCCGTCGGCCTCCACACGGTCCATCTGGCCGCGGATGCGCACCGCGTACTCGCCCGCCTCAAGGGTGACCTCGAAGTCGTGCTCGCTGGCCACCGGGGTGCGGCCGCCGCGGTCCATGACGTGCCACTGAAGGAAGCGCTCCAGCGCCACGCGCGCGTTCTCCTTCTCCTGCTGCGACTTCCACGGCGCGTCGAAGGCGAGCGCGTTCCACACCGTCTCCAGGCGTTCCATCAGCACGGCGAGGTCGGCCGGGGTGTGCCCGGAGGCGACCTCGTCGGCAAGGACGTGAACGACGTTGCCGAAGCCCTGGGCGGCGGTCGCGGGGGCGTCGGCCTTGACCTCGCGGCCCAGGAACCACTGCAGGGCGCACGTGTTGGCGAGCTGGTCCAGGGCGCTGCCGGACAGCACGACGGGCTGGTCGCGGTCGCGCAGCGGCACCTTGGACTCGGTGGGGTCCCACATGCCCCACCAGCGGTAGGGATGCGCGGACGGCACCAGCGGGCGGCCGTCCTGGTCGGCGAGCGCGGCGAGGCGGGCCAGGCGCTGTGCGGCGGCCTTCCGCAGGGCGTCCGAGACCCGCGGGTCGACGGTGGTGGCCCGCAGCTCGGCGACCAGGGCGGCGACCGACAGGGGACGGCGCGGGCGGCCCGTGACGTCCTTCGGCTCGACACCGAGTTCGGTGAGGAAACGGGAGGGCTGGTCGCCGTCGTCGGCTGGGGCCTTCACCGCGGTGACAACGAGGCGTTCACGCGCGCGTGTGGCGGCGACGTAGAACAGGCGGCGCTCCTCGGCGAGCAGGGCCGCCGGGGTGAGGGGCTGGGCGAGACCGTCGCGGCCGATGCGGTCGGCCTCCAGCAGGGAGCCGCGTCGGCGCAGGTCCGGCCACAGGCCCTCCTGGACGCCCGCGACGACGACCAGGCGCCACTCCAGTCCCTTGGAGCGGTGCGCGGTCATCAGCCGGACGGCGTCCGTGCGCACGGCGCGCCGGGTGAGGGTGTCGGCGGCGATGTCCTCCGCCTCGATCTGTTCGAGGAAGTTCAGCGCGCCCCGGCCGCCGGTACGCTCCTCCGCGCGCGCGGCGGTCGCGAACAGCGCGCACACCGCGTCCAGGTCGCGGTCGGCGTTGCGGCCGGCCGCCCCGCCGCGCCGGGCGGCCCGCTCCAGGCGCCCGGGCCAGGGTGTGCCCTCCCACAGGTCCCACAGCGCCTCCTCGGCGGTGCCGCCTCCTGCCAAGCGCTCGCGAGCCTTGCGCAGCAGCGCGCCGAGGCGCTGGGCGCCGCGCGCGTACGTGGGGTCGTGCACGGCCAGCCGTTCCGGTTCGGCGAGGGCGCGGGCGAGCAGGTCGTCGGAGGGCGGCGGCAGCGGGTTGCCGGCGGCGCGTTCCTCCTCGCGCAGGGCGCGCCCGAGGCGGCGCAGGTCGGCGGCGTCCATGCCGGCGAGCGGGGAGGCGAGCAGGGTGAGGGCGGTCTCCGTGTCGAGCCAGCAGGGGGCCTCGACGGGTGCGTTGTCGGGGGCCTGGGGGCCGTCGTCATCGGGGTCGTGGGAGGGGTCCGCGTCGTCGGGCTCCTGCGGCGCGTCGGCGTCAGGGCCCTGCGGTGCTTCGGCGGCGTCGGCACCCTCCGGAGCGTCGGCCTCCCTCGCCTCCCCAGCCTCATGGGTCTCGCCGGTCTCAGCAGCCTCGTCGGTCTCAGCAGCCTCGTCGGTCTCAGCAGCCTCGTCGGCTTCGCCGGACTCGACGGCCTCCCCAGGCCCGGCCGGCTCGGAGGCCCCGCCGGCCTCCGCCGTGGCGACCGCCCGCAGGGCCGCCAGCAGGGGCGCCACGGCCGGTTCGTGGCGCAGGGGCAGGTCGTCGCCGTCGATGTCCAGCGGGACGCCCGCGGCGGTGAGGGCGCGGCGCACCACCGGGATGGTCCGCGCACCCGCGCGCACCAGGACGGCCATGTCACGCCAGGGGACGCCGTCCTCCAGGTGGGCTCGGCGCAGGATGTCGGCGACGTTGTCCAGCTCCGTGCCGGCCGTCGGGTACGTGTACACCTCGACGCGGCCGCCGTCGTGCACCGGCGTCAGCTCGCGGTGGGCACGCACCTTGTCGGCGGGCAGCCGGGTCAGCGGCATCCGCTGCGTGATCAGCCGGGTGGCGGCGAGCAGGGCCGCGCCGGAGCGGCGGGAGGTGCGCAGCACCGCGACGGGGGCGGGGCGGCCGTCCGCGCGCGGGAAGGCGTGCGGAAAGTCGAGGATGCCGTTCACGTCGGCGCCCCGGAAGGCGTAGATCGACTGGTCGGGGTCGCCGAAGGCCACGAGGTCGCGTCCGCCGCCGGCGAGCGCGCGCAGCAGCCGTACCTGCGCCGGGTCGGTGTCCTGGTACTCGTCGACGTACACGGCGTCGTACCGGGCGGCCAGCTCGCGGGCGACTTCCGGGCGGCGGGCGAGGAGCACCGCACGGTGGACCAGTTCGGCGTAGTCGAGGACGCCCTGCAGGTCCAGTACGTCCAGGTACTCGGCGAGGAAGGCGGCGGCCGCCCGCCAGTCGGGGCGGCCGATGCGGCGCGCGAAGGCGTCCAGGGCGTCGGGCCCGAGTCCGAGTTCCCGGCTGCGGGCGAGGACGGCGCGGACCTCGTCGGCGAAGCCGCGCGTGGTCAGGCAGGCGCGCAGCTCGTCCGGCCAGCGCACGTGCGCGAGGCCGAGCTTCTCCAGGTCGATCTCGCCGGCGAGCAGCTCGCGGACGGTGACGTCCTGCTCGGGGCCGGACAGCAGCCGCAGGGGCTCGGCGAACAGTTCGCTGTCCTGATGGGCGCGGACCAGGGCGTAACAGAAGGAGTGGAAGGTGGTCGCCATGGGTGCGCGCGCCGCCCCCATGCGCAGCGCCATGCGGTCGCGCAGTTCGACGGCGGCCTTGCGGCTGAACGTCAGCACGAGCACGCGCGCGGGGTCGCCGCCGCGGGCGACACGTGCGGCCACGGACTCGACGAGGGTGGTGGTTTTCCCCGTGCCGGGACCTGCGAGAACCAGCAGCGGGCCGGTGTCGTGGTCAACCACGGCGCGCTGGGCGGCGTCCAGACGAGGGGGGTCCGGACGGTGTGGCGGGGTACGCAGGAGTCGGTAGGCGCCACGGCTCCCCTGGCGCACCTGGGGGTGCGGCAGGCGCCTGGTGGAGGAAGAGGAGCTCACGTGGTTCGCCGGTCCTGGTGGGTGTGCTGGGTGTGCGACCACCCGTGCGTGCACGGTGGTGGCCTCGGGACGAGGGGGACGCGCGCAGGCGAGGCTACGCCGGGCGGTCGGGCGGAAGCAGGACTTCCGCTTCTTCCCCTCCGACGCTCGCGCCACGCGAGTCCCTCGCCCCTCGAACGTACGTCATGCCACGGTTGTGCCCTTGTTCACCCGTACGGGTCACAGGTCACACCGGGGGGCGCTGCATGGCGGAAGCTGTCAGATGTGAGCGTCAGCGCGTCCGCCGCCGTCCCACCGCGCGCGTTTCATGTCGAGGCGCGGCAGATGACCCTGCGCGGCCCGGCTCGCCTCCTTCAGCGGTGTGCCCTCCGCGCGGTAGTGCCCGAGCGCCCGGTGCTCGTGTCCCGGCAGCAGAACCCCGTCGGACCGCACCACGCGCCACCACGGGACGGCGCCCCCGTAGAGCGACATCACCCGCCCGACCTGGCGGGGTCCGCCCTCCTCAAGCCACTCGGCGACATCCCCGTACGTCATGACGCGCCCCGGCGGGATCAGCTCGGCGACCTCGAGGACCCGCTCGGCGTACTCCGGGAGCGCGCCGGCGTCCTCGGGGCGGGCGGCGGCGTACTCCGGACGGGCCTCGTCCGGCAGGCTCTGCTCGCTCATTCGTCCCATCCTGCACCACCCCACCGACAGCGTGACCGACTCCACACGGTGGGTGATCCCCGCCCTGGAGGGCGCTTCGGGCAGACTGTGCGCCCCCGCATCTTCACCCGCATCTGCACCCTGATGCCCCCGTGTGTCGGTGGGGCATGCCACCATCGTGCGGGCGGTGACCGGTGATACGAGATCAAGAAGAGGCGATGAAGCAGCAGGGCGTGCACCCCGGGGACGCGGAGGGCACCTCTGACGCTGCGTCGCGCCCGGGCACCGGCGGCAGTGGCGACGGCGGCGGTGACAAGGGCGGCGAGGCCGCATACACCGGTGAGGTCCGCGAGCCCGCGAACGCCGGTCAGGACGACGAGCCCACGAACGGCGACCAACCCGTGCGGCACACGAAGAACAGGGACACCCCGGACGCCTCGCGCGGCGGTGACCAGGCAGGTGACGTGACGCACATCGACGAGGTGGAGGGCGACGAACCGCTGCTCCCCGCGCGCGTGCACCGCCCCTCCGACCTGATGCGGCTGGCGGTGGGCGTGCTCGCCGTCGTCGTCCTGCTGGGCATCGCCGCGTTCGCCCACGGCACCACCTCCGGCCTCGAACAGGACATCAACAAGGGCACCGGGCAGGCGCCCGACCTGCTCATCAAGATCGCCGGCCTGGCCTCCAGCATCGCGATCCTGCTGGTGCCCGTCGCCTTCGCGATCGAGCGGCTGATCAAGCGGGACGGGCTGCGCATCGCGGACGGCGTTCTCGCGGCCGTCCTCGCGCACGGCGTGACGCTGGCCACCGATCTGTGGGTCGCCAAGGCCGCCCCCGACTCCATCCAGGAGGCGCTCACCCAGCCCTCTCCCGGCGACATCCATGCGCTGACCGACCCGGTGCACGGCTACCTCGCCCCGGTCATCGCCTACATGACAGCCGTCGGCATGTCCCGCAGGCCGCGCTGGCGGGCCGTGCTGTGGATCGTGCTGCTCCTCGACGCCTTCTCGATGCTCGTCACGGGCTACACGACACCGTTCTCGATCATCCTGACGGTGCTCATCGGCTGGACCGTGGCCTACGGCACCCTGTACGCGGTCGGCTCGCCCAACGTCCGCCCCACCGGCCGCACCCTGATGGCCGGCCTGCGGACCGTGGGCTTCCACCCCGTCAGCGCCGCCCGCGAGGAGGCGCCGGAGGCCGCCGAGAACGGCGACCGCGGCCGGCGCTACTTCGTCACCCTGGAGGACGGCCCGCCGCTGGACGTCACGGTCGTCGACCGCGAACAGCAGGCCCAGGGCTTCTTCTACCGCGCCTGGCGCAACCTGACGCTGCGCGGTTTCGCCACCCGCAGCAGCCTGCAGTCGCTGCGCCAGGCCCTGGAGCAGGAGGCACTGCTCGCCTACGCCGCGATCGCCGCCGGCGCCAACGCGCCCAAGCTGATCGCCACCTCCGAGCTCGGACCCGACGCCGTCATGCTGGTCTACGAGCACACCGGCGGACGCACCCTGGACTCGCTGGCCGACGAGGAGATCACCGACGAGCTGCTGCTCAACGCCTGGCACCAGCTACGCGCCCTGCAGTCGCGGCGCATCGCGCACCGCAGGCTGGCCGGTGACGCGATCCTGGTGGATCGTTCCGGCAGAGTGATCCTCACCGACCTGCGCGGCGGTGAGATCGCGGCCGGCGATCTGCTGCTGCGCATGGACGTCGCGCAGCTGGTGACCACGCTGGGCCTGCGGGTGGGCGCCGAGCGGGCGGTGGCCTCCGCGGTGAGCGTCCTCGGCCCCGACACCGTGGCCGACTGCCTGCCGATGCTCCAGCCGATCGCGCTGACCCGCTCCACGCGCGCGACGCTGCGCAGGCTGGCACGCGAGCGTGCCCAGCGCGAGCGCGAGGCGGTCCTGGAAGCCGCCAAGCACGCCAAGCAGATCCGTGCCGAGGTCCACGAAGAGGGCGAGAGCCTGCCGGACGAGGCCGACAAGAAGGCCGTACGGGCGCATGCGCGAGCCGAGAAGCGGGCCGTCGACGAGGCGCTGGAGGAGGCGCGCGCGGAGGCCCGTGAGGAGGATCTGCTCAGTCAGATCCGCCACGAAGTCCTGCTGATCAGGCCGCAGGCGCCGGTCGAGCCCGCCCGGTTGGAGCGGGTGCGGCCGCGCACGCTGATCAGCTTCATCGCCGGCGCCATCGGCGCGTACTTCCTGCTCACCCAGCTCACCCACATCGAGTTCGGACCGCTCGTGGCCAACGCCCAGTGGGGCTGGGTGGCCGCGGCGGTGCTGTTCTCGGCGGTGAGCTATGTCGCCGCGGCGATGAGCCTGCTGGGCTTCGTGCCCGAGCGGGTGCCGTTCCCCAGGACGGTGGCCGCGCAGGTCGCCGGGTCCTTCGTGAAGATCGTCGCTCCCCCCGCCGTGGGCGGCGTCGCCCTGAACACCCGCTTCCTGCAGCGCGCGGGGGTGCGGCCGGGGCTCGCGGTGGCGAGCGTGGGCGCCTCGCAGTTGTTCGGCCTCGGCGCGCACATCCTGATGCTGCTGTCGTTCGGCTATCTGACCGGCACCGAGAAGACGCCGTCGTTGTCGCCGTCTCGCACGGTCATCGCGGGTCTGCTGACCGTCGCGGTCCTCGTCCTCGTGGTGACGTCGGTGCCGTTCATGCGCAAGTTCATCGTCACGCGCGTGCGGTCGCTGTTCGCGGGCGTCATCCCGCGCATGCTCGACGTGCTGCAGCGGCCGCAGAAGCTCGTCACCGGCATCGGCGGCATGCTGCTGCTCACCGCCTGCTTCGTGATGTGCCTGGACGCCTCCATCCGCGCCTTCGGCGACGGCTCGGCCTCGCTGAGCATCGCCAGCGTCGCCGTCGTCTTCCTCGCCGGCAACGCTCTCGGCTCGGCCGCGCCGACCCCGGGCGGTGTCGGCGCCGTCGAGGCGTCCCTGACGCTGGGCCTGATCGCCGTCGGACTGCCCAAGGAGGTCGCCGCGCCCTCCGTACTGCTGTTCCGGCTGCTCACGCTGTGGCTTCCGGTGCTGCCCGGCTGGCTGGCGTTCAACCAGCTCACGCGCAAGGGAGCGCTGTAGGACTCGCAAGGAGAGTCGCGGGGCCCCCGCAAAAGCGCTGCCGCCCCGCGTCCCCCCAACGGCCCGCGCCCCGCGCGCGTGGGCGGGCGTGACCGCACGATGGGATCATGCCCAACCCCTCCCGGCTGCGCGCCGCCGCCCTGACCGCCACCGCCCTGCTGCTGTCGGCAGCCCTGACGGCCTGCGGTGACGACAACAAGGACGAGGACCTGACGGACCAGAAGCTGAGCTGGAAAGACTGCCCCGCCCCCTCGCAGGCGGAGGGCGGCGGCAACGCTCCCTCTGCGCTGCCGAACGGCGGCCAGTGGCAGTGCGCGACCCTGAAGGCCCCCCTCGACTGGGCCAAGCCCAAGGGCGACACGATCGGCATCGCGCTCATCCGGGCCAAGGCCAGCGGCCCGCAGAACCGGCGCATCGGCTCGCTGATCTTCAACTTCGGCGGCCCCGGCGGCTCCGGCGTGACCACGCTGCCCGCCTTCGGCCAGGACTACGCCACCCTGCGCACCCGCTTCGACCTGGTCAGCTTCGACCCGCGCGGGGTGGGCCGCAGCGCGCCGGTGAAGTGCGAGGACGATCAGCAGCTGGACGCCTACTTCCAGCAGGACGCCACTCCCGACGACACCGCCGAGCGCACGACGTACCTGGACAACACGAAGGACTTCAACTCGGCCTGCGAACACAACTCCAAGCGGGTCCTGCCGCATGTGCGCACCACGGACGCGGCCCGCGACATGGACCTGATGCGCCAGGTCCTCGGCGACGCCAAGCTGTACTACTTCGGCATCTCCTACGGCACCGAGCTGGGCGGCGTCTACGCCCACCTGTTCCCACGGCACGTCGGACGGGCCGTGTTCGACGCGGTCGTCGACCCGACGCAGAACGCCGAGCAGGGCGCGCTCGGCCAGGCCGAGGGCTTCCAGCTCGCCCTGGACAACTTCGCGAAGGACTGCACCTCCAAGACGGAGGACTGCCCGCTCGGGGACACCCCGCAGGCCGTCAAGGACCGCATCGCCACGTTTCTGAGGGACCTGGACCGCAAGCCGATCCCGGGTATCTTCCCGCGCCAGCTGACCCAGACCGCCGCCACCAACGGCATCGCGCAGGCCCTGTACTCCAAGGACTTCTGGGAGTACCTCACCGAGGGACTGCAGGAGGCCTACAGCGGCAACGGCAGGATCCTCATGGCCCTGTCCGACTCGATGAACGGACGCAACGAGAACGGTGAGTACAGCAACATCACCGCCGCCAACGTCTCCATCAACTGCGCCGACGACAAAGCCCGCTACACCGCCGACTACGTGCAGAAGAAGCTGCCCGCCTTCCGGGCCGCCTCGCCGCTGTTCGGCGACTTCCTGGCCTGGTCCATGGTCAGCTGCACCGACTGGGCGGTGCCCGGCGCCTCCGACCACCCCGACGTCAGCGCGCCCGGCTCGGCCCCGATCCTCGTCGTGGGCAACACCGGCGACCCGGCCACCCCGTACGAGGGCGCCCGCAAGATGGTCGACGCCCTGGGCAAGGGCGTGGGAGTGGAGCTGACGTACAAGGGGCAGGGGCACGGCGCCTACGACAGCAAGAACAAATGCGTGCAGTCCGCGGTCAACGGCTATCTGCTGGACGGGAAGGTACCGCCGGCCGGCACGGTCTGCTCGTGACCCTGCACTGCGCCAAACCCGCAGGTCACAGGGTTATCCACAGGCTCCGCCCGGACCCGCCTGGTCCACCTACGATGGCCTGACCGCCGTTCGCCGCCCGGTGCGGACGGTCCACGAGGGGGTAAGGCGCATGGCACGTTCGATCCGGTGGGCGGCGCTCGCAGCCGCTGCCGCGCTGCTGCTGTCCGGCTGCGACGGGGGCTCGTCACCCGAGGGCGGCAAGCCGGAGGGGAGCGACACACACGCATCGGCCACCGCCCCCGGCACGGCAGCGGGACTACCGTCGGCGCTCACCGCGCAGAAGCTCGACTGGGGCCGATGCAAGGGCACCGCCGACTCCCCCGCCCCGAGCGGCGAGTGGCAGTGCGCCACGCTCAGGGCACCGCTGGACTGGTCGCGGCCGGCCGGACGGACGATCGGCCTCGCCCTGATCCGGGCCAAGGCCGACGGCGGCGACCGCATCGGCTCGCTGCTGTTCAACTTCGGCGGGCCGGGCGGCTCCGGCGTGGCCGGCCTGCCGTCGTACGCACCGCTCGTCTCGCGGCTGCGGGAACACTACGACCTGGTCAGCTGGGATCCGCGCGGGGTGGCCGCCAGCGAGGGCGTGCGCTGCCGGGGCGACCGGGAGATCGAGGCCGCCGAGGCGGTCGACGCGACACCGGACACACCGGCCGAGGAGCGGGCGTTCCTCGGTGACGCCACCGCCTTCGGCAAAGGCTGCCGGCAGGCCGCCGGCGAGCTGATGGCGCACGTGTCCACCACCGACACCGCACGCGACATGGATCTGATGCGCCAGGTACTCGGCGACGCGAAGATGCACTACTTCGGCATCTCCTACGGCACCGAGCTGGGCGGCGTCTACGCCCATCTGTTCCCGCGGAACGTGGGCCGGCTGCTCCTCGACGCGGTGGTCGACCCGAGCGCCGACACCGTGGGCCACGCGGAGAACCAGACCCGCGGCTTCCAGCGGGCGCTGGACGACTATCTGAAGTCCACCGGCCAGGACCCGGAGCAGGGCACCCGCGAGATCGCCGACCTGGTGAACCGGCTGGACACCCGTCCGCTGCCCACCGCGTCCGGACGGAAGCTGACCCAGACCCTCGCGGTGACCGGCATCGTCCTGCCGCTGTACAGCAAGCAGAGCTGGCCGAACCTGACGAGCGCGCTCGGCTCGGCGGAACGCGGTGACGGCACGGAACTGCTGGCCCTCGCCGACGGCTACAACGAACGCGACGTCTCGGGCCACTACGGCACCTCGTCCCACTCCCAGCGGCTCATATCCTGCCTGGACGAGAAGCAGCGCCCGACATCGCGGCAGACGCGGCAGCGTCTGGCGTCCTTCACCCGCATCTCGCCGGTCTTCGGCCCCTTCCTCGCCTGGGACACGGCCGGCTGGTGCCACGACTGGCCGGTGCCGGGCCAGTACGGCACACCGCAGGTGAGCGCCCCGGGCGCGGCCCCCATCCTGGTCGTGGGCAACACGGGCGATCCGGCCACCCCCTACGAGGGAGCGCGCCGCATGGCCGACGAACTCGGCAAGAACGTCGGCACCCTCCTCACCTGGAAGGGCGAGGGCCATGGAGCGTACGGCAGCGGCAGCGACTGCGTGGACACGACGGTGAACGCGTACCTGCTGAAGGGCACACTGCCGAAGCCCGACACGGTCTGCTCATGAAGAAGGCGGGGGCCCCGGACGCCGTGGAAGGCACCCGGAACCCCCGCCACGCACAGCGGGGCTGCGACTCAGTAGACCGGCTTGTGCGGTTCGATCTGGTTGACCCAGCCGATGACTCCGCCGCCCACGTGGACCGCGTCGGCGAAGCCCGCGGACTTCAGGACCGCGAGGACTTCCGCACTGCGGACACCCGTCTTGCAATGCAAGACAATCTTCTTGTCCTGCGGGAGACCCTCGAGGGCGGTGCCCATGAGGAACTCGTTCTTCGGGACGAGACGGGCGCCCGGGATGGACACGATCTCGTACTCGTTGGGCTCGCGGACATCGATGATCTCGATGTTCTCGCCGTCGTCGATCCACTCCTTGAGCTGCTTGGGAGTGATCGTCGAACCGGCGGCCGCCTCCTGGGCCTCCTCGGACACGACGCCGCAGAAGGCCTCGTAGTCGATGAGCTCGGTGACGGTCGGGTTCTCGCCGCAGACCGCGCAGTTGGGGTCCTTGCGGACCTTGACCTGGCGGTAGGTCATCTCCAGGGCGTCGTAGATCATCAGGCGGCCGACCAGCGGCTCGCCGATGCCCGCGAGGAGCTTGATGGCCTCGTTGACCTGGATGGAGCCGATGGACGCGCACAGCACGCCCAGCACGCCGCCCTCGGCGCAGGAGGGGACCATGCCGGGGGGCGGGGGCTCCGGGTAGAGGCAGCGGTAGCAGGGACCGTGCTCGGACCAGAAGACGGAGGCCTGACCGTCGAAGCGGTAGATCGAGCCCCATACGTACGGCTTGTTCAGCAGCACGCACGCGTCGTTGACCAGGTAACGCGTCGCGAAGTTGTCCGTGCCGTCGATGATCAGGTCGTACTGGCTGAAGATGTCCATCACGTTGTCGGCCTCGAGCCGCTCCTCGTGAAGGACCACGTTCACGTACGGGTTGATGCCCTTGACGCTGTCGCGGGCCGACTCCGCCTTCGAACGGCCGATGTCGGACTGGCTGTGGATGATCTGGCGCTGCAGGTTCGACTCGTCGACCTCGTCGAACTCCACGATGCCGAGCGTGCCGACGCCCGCGGCGGCCAGGTACATCAGCGCCGGCGAGCCCAGGCCGCCGGCGCCCACACAGAGCACCTTGGCGTTCTTCAGCCGCTTCTGCCCGTCCATCCCCACGTCGGGAATGATCAGGTGGCGGGAGTACCGGCGGACCTCGTCTACGGTGAGCTCAGCTGCTGGCTCGACCAGGGGTGGCAACGACACGGGGACTCCGTTGGTCGGTCAATCACTACGGTTGTTCTCCCCGTAACAGTGCCATGGCCTTTTTCATTCCGAGACACCTGTCCCGACCCGCGAGACGATGTCGTCCCAGAAGCCGGGCATCGTGGTCCACGCGTCCATGCTGTCGCACCCCCGGCCGCCGTCTGCCACGCGGTCGGTGAACCAGATCGTGGCCGCGCCGTGCCAGCGGGCGATGCGCAGCGCCTCGTCCAGGTGCGGCTGGGGCACGCCGTGCACGAAGTGGCAGAAGCGCTCCGGCGGATAGTCCGCGGTCCACTCGGCCGCCTGCGACCAGCGGTAATCGCGCCAGGCGCCGCTGAAGGTCACCAGCTGGTCGGCGCTCTCGGCGTAGCCGGGGTACGGGTGGGTGCCGTGGCCCAGGACGATGTGGGCATCGTCACGCCGGGCGCGCAGCGCGGAGACCGTGCGGCGCACCGCCGGGAGGTCGGTGCGGTCGACGGGGCAGCGGTGCAGCAGGAAGCCGTCGACCTGGTACCAGTCGAGGTAGCGCTCGGCGTCGCCGATCAGCTCGCCGGCCGTGCGTGCGGCGTCCAGCCGGCCCAGGACGCGCACGCCCGCGTTGCGCAGCCGGCCGGCGGCCTGCAGGCAGTGCGGGTCGGGGCGGGCACCGGGGCCGTCGGCGACGTCGAGGACGACCCAGTGCAGCGGCGTGCCCGGCCGGGTGAGCTCGCCCCACTCGGCCGGGGCGACAAGGGGGTGGGCGAGGCCGGGGATGCCGAGGCCGGTGCGCAGGACCGTGCCGGCGGAGCCCGCTGTCGTGCTGGTCAGATGCGGCATGCCGCCTCCATCCAGATGTCGGCGAGGGATTCTTCGAGGTTGATCCGCGGCCGCCAGCCCAGCCGGTCGCGCGCGGTGCGCACATCGGCCTGCTGCCAGCTGCCGCAGCCGTCCGGGTACGGGTACGCCACCGGCACGACGTGGTCGGAGTCGGCGCGCGGGTGGCCGATCGTCGACCTGAGGGGGCCGGGCGGGCCGTCCAGCTCGTGCAGCGCGCCTCCGTATCCGGCGACCCGGGCGAGGGTCGCGGCGGCGTCGCGCAGCCGGACGGCGCGGCCCGAGCCGATGTTGATGACACCCTGCGCGGCCGACAGCGAGGCGGCGTGCACGGCGCGGGCGACGTCGCGGACGTCGATGAAGTCCCGCTGCGCGCCGAGGCCGCCGAGCTTGAGCTCACCGTCACCGGACTGCATGGCGCGCCGCATGGCCTCGGCGAGCCGGCCGAGCGGGGAGCCGGCCGGGGTACCGGGCCCGGCGGGCGAGAACACCCGCAGGACGACGGCGTCCAGGCCGGAGCCGAGGACCAGTTCGGTGGCGGCGAGCTTGCTGACGCCGTACGGGCCGCCTGGGCGTGGCACGGCGTCCTCGGCGGTGGAGGAGCCGGGCTGGCTGGGGCCGTACTCGGCGCCGCAGCCGATCTGCACCAGACGCGCGCCGCAGCCGCTGCGGCGCAGGGCCTCGCAGACGGTGGCGACGGCGACGGTGTTGTGCCTCGTGAGGTCGCGGGCGCCGCCGCGGGTGGCGCCGGCGCAGTTGATGACGACGCCGGGGTGCACCGCGTCCAGGAAGCGGGTGAGCGCACCCGGGCTGCCGCTGGCGAGGTCGAAACGGACGTCGGCGTCGTCGCCGCGGCCGAGCGCGGTGAGCTGGACGGCCGGGTCGGCGAGCAGGCGGTCGGCGACGAAGCGGCCGAGGAAGCCGTTGGCTCCGATCAGCAGGACCCTCATCGGGCGGCTCCCCGGGCCGAGTCCTCACGGGAGGTGATCATCTGGTCTTCTCCTTCAGGGATGTTGCGATGGCGTGCGGCCCGGTGGGGGGTGGGCTGCCGGCGGCTCACCGGTGGTGGTCCGCTCGCGCGTGGGCCGAGGCCCGTGTGAGGGTGCGGGTCGCGTGGATCAGCAGAGTCAGTGCGGCCGCCCCGCACAGCAGGGCGGGAACGGAGCCGGCGCCCAGGGCGCCGACGAGGGCCTCGACCGGGGTGGCCAGGAAGCCGCATCCGGGCAGGCGGGCGGTGAAGACCACGGCCTGCATGGCGGCCTCGCAGCCCGCGGTGACGGCGAGGACGAGCAGGGGGGCGCGGGTGAAGCCGTGGATGGTCAGGAGCCGGGCGAGCAGCAGGAGCGCGCCGAGGGTGAGCGCCTGGGCGTAGCCGGCGCTCTCGCCCAGGACCGCCGCGCACAGGGCGAGCAGAGCGGTGAGCGCGGCCAGGAACAGGGCGAAGACGCCGAGCAGCAGGGGCCGTACGGCGGCGGCGAACTCCTCCAGGCCACGGCTGGTGGCGAGTTTGCGGCGTGCGCGGACCGAGAGGAGGTGGGCGCACCAGGCGGCGGGGGCGCAGGCGAGGGCGAGCGCCAGGACGGGGGCGGCGGCGAGGGGCCAGGCGCCGGTCGCGGTGCCGTCGGGCGGGCCGTCGGGGCCTCCGGTGACGGCGTCCGACAGCAGGGCGTCGCCCAGGGCGGCGTAGGCGAGCAGCCAGCAGGTCCACGCGCGAGTGCCGGCGCGACACACGCCCGGGCGGAGGCGGTGCGGGGCGCCGAGCGGCTCCCGGCGCAGGACGGCCCGCAGCGCGGCGGCCAGGGCGAGGACGCCGGCCAGGGCGACGAACAGGCGTGGGCGGCCGTCGGTGAGGCGCAGGCCGGCCACGGTCGCAGCGCACAGGGTGCCGGGCAGCAGGGAGAGTAGCAGCCAGGCCGTGCGCGGCCGCTCCGCGGCGGCGGCCAGGGGCTGCGCCGGGGCGTCGCCGGTGCGGGGCACGCGCGCGTACATCTCCTCCGCGAGGGAGAAGACGTCCCGGTGGCGGAAGCGGGCGGCGGTGCGGTCGGTGACACCGTGCGCCTCCAGACCGGCCGCGATCTCCAGTGGATCGACGGCCCTCTCGCACAGCTCGCGGTGCCGGTGCATCAGGGCCTTCACGGGGTCCACGGTTCCGCGCCGGGGGGCGGGGGGCTTGCGGTCGGTGGAGGCGGCGGATGCTACGGAGGTCGTGGTGGCCGGGGGGCGGTCCGGTACGTCCGGCCGTCCCGTCACCGCCGGGCCCTCCCCGGCTTCGCGTGTGCCGTCGGCGTTCGCCCCCGCCAATGCCTCGTCCAGCAACTGTGCCGACCGCGTGTCCCACGCGCCGGGGCTGCTGGGCGCACTCGGGCGGTCGAACTCTCCCGTGCCGCTCATCGCGCCCCCTCTCTCGCCGGGACCGGAGCGGTGCCGGCCCGGGCCGCCGCCCGTACCGGGGATGCCGTGGCCCAGCCAGGGCCGCCGCGGGCCATCACGCGGGCGCCGCCGGAGTCGGTCCAGCGGCCCGGCACATGAGCCTCGGCCGGGACGCCGAACGGCAGGGGCTCGCCGGCGTCGTCGAGGACGACGCGGTTGACCGGGCAGCGGGAGACCAGCTCCAGGTAAATGCCGTGAAATGCCGCGACGTTCTGCTCGACGGTGAACAGCTCCAGCGCCCGCGCGCGTGCGGCCGCGCCCAGGCGCGCACGGCGCTCGGGGGCGCGCAGCAGCGCCACGCACGCCTCGGCGAGCGCCCGCGGGTTGCGCGGCGGTACGACGAGGCCGGTGCCGCCGATGACCTCCACGACCGCGCCGGCGTCCGTGGAGACGGTCGCGCGGGCGCAGAACATGGCTTCGACGAGCCCGATCGGGAAGCCCTCGACGACGCTGGACAGCACGACGACCGCGCCCGCCGCGTAGGCGTCCGCGAGGGTGGGCAGTTCCGGGCCGCCGATCTCCTCGAAGGAGACGGGGTTGTCGCCGACGGTATGCAGTCCGTCGGCCTCGTCGGGGAAGAGCTGGGCGGCGAGCGCCCGGCAGTGCGCCAGGTACGCCTCACCCTCGGCGCCGGCCGCCGGGCCGACGATCCGCAGACGCGCGCCCGGCTCCTCCTTGCGGACCTCGGCGAAGGCGTGCAGCAGCGACACCAGGTCCTTGGCCGGTTCGATCCGGCCGACCCACACGAGCGTGCCGGGGTCGGCGGCGTCGGGCGCCTCGCCCACCTCGGCGAAACGGCTCGCGTCCATGCCCGGGTAGACGGTGCGCAGCTTGTCCCGGTCGGCGCCGCAGCGTTCCTGCCAGCGGCGGGCGTGCGCGTTGCCGGGCGTGACGCAGGCGGCCCGGCGGTAGACCTCGCCGGCGAGCCGCCCGTGGAAGGCGGCGAGCAGGGCCCGTGCGGCGGGTGCGGCGTCCGGGTCGGCGCCGCCGTGCGCCAGATAGTGGCTGCGCAGCCGGACGCCGTACTCGGTCACCAGCAGGGGTACGCCGAAGAAGTGACCGGCGAGCAGGCCGGGCAGGGCGGCCGGGCCGCCGGAGGCGGCGTGGCACAGGTCGGCCGAGCCGAGCCCGGCGTCGTCGTACCAGTCGAGGGAGAGGGGGCGCAGGGCGCTTTCCAGGTGGGCGGCGACCGTGAGGAGGTCCGGTACCCGGGCATCCCGTGCGGTGCGCAGTGCGCCGGGCGCGCGACAGGCGCGTTCGAGGGCGCGTACCGCCCCTTCCGAGCGGAGCGCGCCGACCAGTCCGCCCTCGTCGCGGGCGAGGTCGGCGAGGCCGTACAGCGCGTTGCTGAAACGGTCCGCCTCGGGGGCGTGCGCCGGGCCGGTGGGCGGCTCCGCACAGATCGCGGCCACCAGCTCGCCGTAACAGTCGGCGAATCGCCGGCGAGCGCGGCGCCCGTACCTCACGCCGTCGTCCTCGGCCGTCCACAGCGGCGCCATACGCACCCCGCTGACCTGCGACGGCAGCGGAACCCAGCCCTCGTCCTCCTGGCACCGACTGCGGCTGAGCGCGTAGACGTCGAACTCGTGCTGCCCCAGCCCGCGCACGAGCCGGTCGCACCACGGCCCGGCGTCACTGCTCAGAAAGGGGTAGCCACCCTCCGTAACCAGTCCGATGCGCACGCGTACACCCCCGATCTCCGTGTGGGGAGCCGCCGTTGGTCCAGCGGCTCGCAGCGGGACGAACGTATGCGGACAAGGCGGTGGCGGGGCGGGGGGGGGGGAGACTGACCACCCCCAAACAGGGGACCCTGGAAAAAAACACACGCACGCGCCCGCGTTTCTC
>NZ_JBICAJ010000006.1:328081-539779 GCF_043088925.1 Streptomyces sp. NPDC014006
GGGAGTTTGGTGGGCCCCTGTGGGCCCGTGGGGGTTGTTTCAGGTGGGGGGGGGGGGGGGGGGGGGGGGGGGGGGGGGGGGGGGGGGGGGGGGGGGGGGGGGGGGGGGGGGGGGGGGGCCCCCCGGCCGGCCCGGGGGGGGGGGGGGGGGGGGGGGGCCCCCCCCCCCCACCAAAAGGGGTGAACGGGAGTAACTTTCCCGTGCGGGCCGCGTTCGATCGCGCTAAGAGATCAGGCGGTTGCGAAACGTCATCCAGCACGCCGGTGCCGAGCGCCGCCGCGTCCCGGTTCGGGGGCGGCGGGCGGGCCTGTCGTCAGGAGGCCGTCATCGGCCCGGGTACGGCCAGGGGTTGGGCCGGCAATGGATGCCGTCGTGGTCCAGGAACTTGGTCTGCTGCTGCATGACCGGGGCGAGTTCGCCGTCCTTGTCGCAGGTGACGTGGCCGTGACCGAGGCGGTGGCCCACCTCGTGGTTGATCAGCATCTGCCGGTAGGCGTGGATCTGCGCGCCGTACGTCGGGGAACCCTGCGCCCACCGGTAGGCGTTGATCATCACGCGCTCGGTGGCAGCCGAGTCGCAGGAGACGTTGTCCTCGGTGGTGTCCAGGCCCGACTTGGCGCACCAGGCGGCGGTGGTGCCGGGGCTGGCGAGCGTGATGACGAAGTCGGGCTTGCCGGAGGAGACGCGCTCGAAGGTGCGCGCGCCGCCGTGCGCCCAGCTGCGGGGGTCGTTGAGCGTCTTCTGCACGGCCTCGGCGAACAGCGCGCCGTCGAGACCGAGGCCCTGCTCCACGTCCACGCGGTAGGTGTACTTCTGCCCCTTGCCGGGCGCCTTGTCGGTGCCGGGCACCGCCTCGAAGGCCCCCGGGCCCTTGAGGGTGGCGCCGAGCGGGTACTTCCGCGCCATCTTCTGCTCGTACGTCAGCGGGGCGACCGGCGCCGCCGCGCTCGGCCGGCCGTCGCCGCGCGAGGCGGAGTCACGGGCGTCACGCGCCTGGTCGGTGGCCGACTGCGCGTGTACGCCGTCCCCCTGGCCACCGGCGACCTGCCCCGCCACGACGACCGCGAGCACGGTGGTGACGGCGGCGGCCGCGATGCCGGTGAACGTGCGGCCCTTGCCGCTCTTGCCGCTCTTGCCGCCCTTCGCACCGTCGGGCTGATCGTCGGCGGCGAGACCCGCGTCCGGTGTGCGGGCACCGGGCGGGGCGACGGCGGAGTCGGCCCCGGCCGCGGCGGAGGGGCCGGCGGGCCGGTCAGGGGCGGTCCGGGGGCGGACGAGGACATCGTCGCGGGGGCCGCGGCCCCCTCGGCCGCCGCCGGCCTCGCCGCCGACGTCGCGGGGACCGCGGCCGTCGCCCTCGTAGCCCTCGAAGGCGTCGAGATAGTCCTGACGGGGGCCGGCCGGCGAGGCCTTCCGCTGCCGCGGCAGGGGAACATCGGCGACCTGCGGCCCCGCAGGGCGCGCCCGCCCTGCTCCACCGGGTCCGGCCAACTCACCCCAGCCACCGCCGGATTCGCGCTGCTCGGGATGGCCACCCCGCACGCGGGGGACGCCGTGCGCGGGAGTGCCGCCGGGAAACCGGGGCACACCGTGCGCAGGCGTCCCCTCAGCCGGCCTCCCCCCACCCTGCGCAGGCGCACCCGGCGCAGACATGCCCTGCATCCGCCCACCCGGCATCCGCGCACCGGGCATCCGGGCACCAGGCGCAGGCATCGGCGCACCCGGCGCCGGCAAGCCATGGGCGGAGCCGGGACCGGCCCAGGACCCGCCAGACCCGCCAGGCCGGCCAGACCCGCCAGGCGCCCCGGACCTTGCCGGACCCCTGGCGTAGTCCCCCGTGTCCTCCCCCGCCCCCGGTGTCGGCGGCTGTGGAGCCGGCGTTTCCGCACGCCTCGCCCCCGCCGCCCCCGTGGTGTCGCCAGGCGCCTTTTTGGGCGCGGGCCCCCGCCTGCTGTGGCGTCCCACGTCGCGCCTCAGCTCCCCTGGCTCGCGGACTCGGATGCGGACAGGGACATGGCGGCGGAGCCGGAAGCGGCCCTCTCCACGTCGGTCAGCAGCTCACGGAACCCCGTGGCCACGGCCCGGGGATACTCCATCATCGCCACATGGCCGGCCTCCGGCAGCGTCAGCAGGCGGGCGTCACGGAAGGTGCGCGCCGCCTTCTGGGCCATGCGGAAGCCGACGAGCCGGTCACGGCCGCCGTAGACGAGCAGGGTGGGCGCGAGGACGCGGGCGGCCTGGCGCCACAGCCCGTGCTGGCCGCCCAGTGTGTAGGCGTCGACGACCCCGCGCGCGGAGCGCGCCATGGCGTCCCAGAAGTACGGCAGCCGCATGCGCCGCTCCAGCTCCTCCACGGCGTGCCGGAACGCCTCCGGTGACACGCGCGAGGGGTCGCCGTAGCACAGGGCCATGGAGCCGCGGACGCGCTGCTCGGCCGTCCAGTCGCGGGTCAGCCGCGTGAACAGCGCGGCCACGCCGGGCACGGCCAGCAGCCCGGTCGGTACGGCGGAGCGCTGGATGCGCAGCTCCGGCAGCGCGGGGGAGACGAGCGTCAGGGTGCGCACGAGGTCGGGGCGCAGGGCGGCCACGCGCGTGGCGACGGCCCCGCCGAGGGAGTTGCCGAACAGGTGGACCGGTCCGCGCCCGGAGGAGTCGAGGTAGCGGATCACCGCACGCGCGTGCCCGCTGATGGAGTAGTTGCCGTCGTCCGGCGGTGGCGAGTCGCCGAACCCCGGCAGGTCCACGGCCTCGCTGTCCACGACGCCGTCCAGCTCGGCCATGAGCGACGACCAGTTCTGCGAGGAACCGGCGAGTCCGTGGACGTACAGCGCGGGCGGCAGTCCCTCACGTGCGGCGGGCCGCGAGCGCACGGTGAGAGTCATGCCGGGCAGTCCGACCGATGTCAGCCGCTCGCCCTCCGCGACCTTGACGGGCGCCGCCTTCGGGGCCAGGTCGGTGGGCGGCACGGACGGCAGCTCGGTCGAAGACATGCGGCAATGTTACGAGACGATCACGCATTGGTTCACGTGTTCGCCATCACAGGGGTCGCCGGAACCCCGAGGGGCACACGGCCGTCGCGGGCGTAGGACCGGGACACGTCGGCCACGTAGGCGCGCGTACGGCCGGCACGCGCCGGGCACGCACACGGGCGTACGGCATCCGCCCCATTCGCACGCGCGTACAGCCGCGACAGCATGGCGTCCGCATCGGGTGTCTCCTACGCTCAGGACAGGGCACCCGAGTGGGACCCCCTGCTTCTTCAGGGACATTCGAAGGAAGGGAGCCCGTCCATGGCCGTCGACCCCACCGACCCCGAGACGTTCGAGGAGATCGAGGAGGAGGGTGCCGCGGAGTTCGACGTGGAGGCGCCCGACGCGGACGCCGCCGAGCAGCACGCCGACGTCGCGCCCGATCGCGACGATCCGCTGACCGGCGTGGACCCCGCCCGGGCGAACGAGGCCGACCTGGTCGAGCAGGCGCGCGTCGTCTCGCTCGACGAGGACGACTACCGCTGACCTCCTGGCACCCCGCTGAGCTGGAGAGAGGCCATTTTTTGCCCGCTCGGATCAGGTTTGAAACCCTTTACCCGACTTTCGTCACCGTCCGGTCCGTGAAATTCTGCGCTCGCACCGCGCACACCCGGGTTACCGAAAAGTACGATGGCGGCGCGGCGCACACCGCATGTGGACGACTTTGGGAGGCGGCGTGACAGCCATCGAGCAGACAGAGGCGGTACGCCCGCGGGGTACGCGCCTGCCGCGCCGTGCCCGACGGAACCAGCTGCTGGGCGCCGCGCAGGAAGTCTTCGTGGCGCAGGGCTATCACGCCGCCGCGATGGACGACATCGCCGAGCGCGCCGGTGTCAGCAAACCGGTGCTCTACCAGCACTTCCCGGGCAAGCTCGACCTCTACCTCGCGCTGCTGGACCAGCACTGCGAGTCGCTGATCCAGTCCGTACGCAACGCGCTCGCCTCGACGACCGACAACAAGCAGCGCGTACGGGCGACGATGGACGCCTACTTCGCGTACGTGGAGGACGACGGCGGCGCGTTCCGCCTGGTCTTCGAGTCGGATCTGACGAACGAACCCGCGGTGCGCGAGCGCGTCGACAAGGTCACGAACGAGTGCGCCGAGGCGATCTGCGACGTCATCGCCGAGGACACCGGTCTCTCGCGTGCGGAGTCGATGCTGCTGGCCTCCGGCCTCGGCGGCCTCGCGCAGGTGGTGGCCCGCTCCTGGCTGCACAGCGACCGCAGCGTGCCGCGCGACCAGGCGGTGCAGCTGCTGGCGTCGCTGGCCTGGCGCGGCATCGCCGGCTTCCCGCTGCACGGCACCGAGCAGCACCACTGACACACCCCCCTATGGGGACCGCGACAGCCGACGGGAGTTTGTTCCCGTCGGCTGTTCGCTGTTGGCGTGCCCGGCGCGGAGCGTGCGGGTCCCCTCACCGGGCTAATGTGTGCTGGGTACGGCGCGGAAGGTCGCGCACTTCACTGACCGTCGGAGGGACATAGCCGTGGAGGTCAAGATCGGCGTGCAGCACGCGCCCCGCGAGATCGTTCTGGAGAGCGGTCAGAGCGCCGAGGAGGTCGAGCAGGCGGTGGCCGAGGCGCTGGCCGGCAAGTCGCAGCTGCTGAGCCTCAAGGACGAGCACGGCCGCAAGATCCTGGTCCCGGCCGACCGCATCGCCTACATCGAGATCGGCGAGCCCGCCCCCCGCAAGGTGGGTTTCGGCGCGCTGTAGGGACGCTGCACTGCGGAGGCGTGACGTGAGGGGGCCGACGGTTCGACACCGCCGGCCCCCTCCGGCGTCTCCTCCTGCGTTTCCTCCCGCTTTCCCTGCGGGTGCTCTACGGGGACTTCACGGGCTTCACGGACGGAGCACGGCGGCTCCACAGTCGAGGATTGGATTCCGCAGGTCACGGGTATGACGGGCTACGACCTTGGTACCGGGTGGGTGTCACCTTCGGTGCAATGTCCGGTCGTCTGGGAGGGACCCGCGATGATCTTCGAAGCGCTCGGTTCGGCAGTGATCGGTCTGGTCCTGGCGTGGGCCGCGCTGCACCGCCTGTCGCACCGGCTGCCGAACCGCGCGCTGGTCCTCGCGACGGGCGCCGCCGGCGCCCTCTTCGGCGACTTCGTCACCCACAGCGCCCTCGGCACCGGCAGCGCACTGCCCAGCCTGATCGGCGCGGCCATCGTCTCGGCGGCGTCCCTCTCCCTGCTCCTGCGCCCCGCAGGCCGCCTCCGTCGATCAGCGACGGCGTAGCCGGAGGGGAAGAAGCGCGGGGAACTGCGCGACCAGCCACAACGGGCCCGCAGCCGCGCACCTCCCGCAATCACCCCACGGAGCGAACCCTGCTCAGGCCGCGAGGCCCAGCGCAGCCATCCGCTTGGTGTGCGCCTCGGTGATCCGCGAGAACATCCTGCCGACCTCCGCGAGGTCGAACCCGTCCGCGACACCCCCCACGAGCATCGTGGACAGCGCGTCCCGGTTGGCCACCACCCGCTGCGACTGCGACAGCGCCTCGCCCATCAGCCGCCGCGCCCACAGCGCCAGGCGCCCGCCCACGCGCGGATCGGCGTCGATCGCCGCGCGCACCCGGTCCACGGCGAACCCGGCGTGGCCCGTGTCGTCCAGCACGGCCAGCACCAGCGAGCGCGTGTCGGAGTCCAGGCGGGCCGCGACCTCCCGGTAGAAGTCGCTGGCGATGGAGTCGCCGACGTACGCCTTGACCAGGCCCTCCAGCCAGTCCGAGGGCGCGGTCTGCCGGTGGAACCCGTCGAGCGCGGCGACGAACGGCTCCATCGCCAGCGTCGGGTCCTCGCCGATCTCGGTGAGCCGGTCGCGCAGCCGCTCGAAGTGGTGGAACTCGGCCGACGCCATCTTCGCCAGTTCCGCCTTGTCCGCCAGCGTAGGCGCGAGCTTGGCGTCCTCCGCCAAGCGCTCGAACGCCGCCAGCTCGCCGTAGGCGAGCGCGCCGAGCAGGTCCACGACGGCGGCCCGGTACTGCGGTTCGGCGGAGGCCGTCGCCCAGTCCTGGGCGGCGACTGCCGTAGGTGCGTCGGAGGCGTGGTCAGGCTTGTCAGAGCTCGTCATGCAGCGCACAATAGCCCGCTCTCCGCACGACGGAAGGGCTGGTCACCACAGGGGCGGCGGCTGTGCCGGTCTCCGCCGGACGGATGTGACGACCACAACGTGACCGAATCGGCCATCGCGTGTGCGCCGATCCGGGGTATGGTGGTAATGCGCCTGCCGAATACTCGGTCGTGTTCCGACGTAGTGTCTCGACGGGCCGCACGTATGAGGATGCCCGGTCGGTGGCCCGATCGGCTCCGACCCGACAGCCCTCCCCGACCGTACGGCAGGACGCGTACGGCCCCGGAGGGGGACACCCTCAGCGGTACGAGCGCTCGAGCGTCGGCAGAGGTCCCGTGCACTACGGCTTGCCCGTCCGGCTTTCCGTAAGGCGGCCGACGTCCCCGGCACGGTCCGACACGACCCCCGCGCTCGCCTCGCACCGCGCACACAGAAGAGGCAGCACCCTGACTACGACGTTCCGAGAGCTCGGGATCCTCCCCGAGACCGCCGAGGCCCTGGAGGCCGTCGGCATCATCACCCCCTTCCCCATTCAGGAGATGACCCTCCCCGTCGCCCTCTCGGGCACGGATGTCATCGGCCAGGCCAAGACCGGCACGGGCAAAACCCTCGGCTTCGGCCTTCCGCTCCTCGAGCGCGTGGTCGTCCCCGCGGACGTCGAGGCCGGCCGGGCCGCCCCCGAGGCGCTCACCGAGGCTCCCCAGGCGCTCGTCGTCGTCCCCACGCGCGAGCTGTGCACGCAGGTCACCAACGACCTGCTGACGGCGGGCAAGGCCCGTAACGTGCGTGTGCTGGCGATCTACGGCGGCCGCGCGTACGAGCCGCAGGTCGAGGCGCTGAAGAAGGGCGTCGACGTGGTCGTCGGCACCCCGGGCCGCCTGCTCGACCTCGCGGGCCAGAAGAAGCTGGACCTGAAGCACATCAAGTCCCTCGTCCTCGACGAGGCCGACGAGATGCTCGACCTGGGCTTCCTGCCCGACGTCGAGAAGATCATCAACATGCTGCCTGCCAAGCGGCAGACCATGCTGTTCTCGGCGACGATGCCGGGCGCGGTCATCGGTCTCGCGCGCCGTTACATGTCCCAGCCCGTCCACATCCGCGCCACCGCGCCGGACGACGAGGGCGTGACGGTCGCGAACATCAAGCAGTTCATCTACCGCGCGCACTCCATGGACAAGCCGGAGATGGTCGCCCGCATCCTGCAGGCCGAGGGCCGCGGGCTGGCGATGATCTTCTGCCGGACCAAGCGCACCGCCGCCGACATCGCCGAGCAGCTCCAGCGCCGCGGCTTCGCGGCCGGCGCGGTCCACGGCGACCTCGGCCAGGGCGCCCGTGAGCAGGCGCTGCGCGCCTTCCGCAACGGCAAGGTCGACGTCCTCGTCTGCACCGACGTCGCCGCGCGCGGCATCGACGTCGAGGGCGTCACGCACGTCATCAACTACCAGTCCCCCGAGGACGAGAAGACGTACCTGCACCGCGTCGGCCGCACCGGTCGCGCGGGCGCCAAGGGTACGGCGATCACGTTCGTCGACTGGGACGACATCCCGCGCTGGCAGCTGATCAACAAGGCGCTGGAGCTGGACTTCAACGACCCGGTGGAGACGTACTCGAGCTCCCCGCACCTGTTCTCCGACCTCGGCATCCCCGCGGGTACGAAGGGCACCCTGCCGCGTTCCGAGCGCACCCGCGCCGGCCTGAACGCCGAGGAGCTCGAGGACCTGGGCGAGCCGGGCGGCCGGGGTGGCCGCGGCCGCGGTGGCCGCAGCGAGCGCCGCGACGAGTCCCGTTCCCACGACCGGGAGGCGGAGCGCGAGCGCAGCCGTACGCCGCGCCGTCGCCGCCGTACCCGCAGCGGGTCGCCGCTGGAGGCGGGCGCCGAGCAGACGGCTCCGGCCGCCGCCGAGGCGACCGCGACCGCCGAGGGCGCCGAGGGCGGGCAGCGCGTCCTGCGCCGCCGTCGCCGCACGCGCGGCGGTTCCACGGCCGCTCCGGCGGTCCAGACCGCCACCGCCGCCGCGACGACGGAGAGCGCCCCGGCCGCGGAGGCCGCGGTCACGGCGTCGGAGGGCACGGCGCTCGACGCGCCCGAGACCCAGGCGAAGTCGCGCCGCCGCCGCACCCGTAAGCCTGCGGATGCGGCCACGGCTCCGGCCGAGGTCACGCCGGCGTCCGAGCCGACGGCCCCGTCGGTCCCGGAGCAGGCCGAGGTCACCGAGGCCCCTGCCGCCGCGCCGCGCCGCCGTACCCGTAAGGCGGCGGCTGCGACGGAGACGGCCGCCGAGGCAGCCGTGGACACGGCGGAGACCGCCGAGGCCAAGCCGAAGACCCGCCGCACCCGCAAGGCGACGGTGAGCACCGAGGACGCCGCCCCGGCGACCGAGGTGACCGCCGAGACCGCGGAAGCCGCCGAGGCGACCGAGGCGAAGCCGAAGACCCGCCGCACCCGCAAGACCGCGGCGAGCAAGACCGCCGAGGCAGCCACTGAGGCAGCCGTGGCGGCCATCGACACCGCCGAGGCCACCGAGACCAAGCCCAAGGCGCGCCGCACCCGCAAGACCGCGGCGAGCAAGGCCACCGAAGCGACCGCCCAGGCGACCGCCGAGATCCCGGCCCAGGCCACCGCCGAGCCGGACACCGACGCCAAGCCGAAGACGGCCCGCCGCACCCGCAAGACCGCGGCCACGACTGCGACCGATACGGCAGCCGAGGCAGCCGTCGACACGGCCGAAGCCACCGAGACCAAGCCCAAGGCGCGCCGCACCCGCAAGACCGCGGCGAGCAAGGCCACCGCGGAGCCGGAGGCGGAGGTGACGGCGGAGACCGCCGAGGCCAAGCCGCGCCGCACCCGCAAGGCCACGGCGACCGCCGAGGCGGCTGTGGACACGGCCGAGGGCACGGAGGCCGAGCCCAAGGTCCGCCGCACCCGCAAGACGGCGGCGAGCAAGGCCACCGAAGCGACCGCCCAGGCGACCGCCGAGATCCCGGCCCAGGCCACCGCCGAGCCGGACACCGACGCCAAGCCGAAGACGGCCCGCCGCACCCGTAAGACCGCGGCCACGACTGCGACGGAGACGGCAGCCGAGGCCGCCGCCGACATGGCCGAAGCCACCGAGACCAAGCACAAGGTCCGCCGCACCCGCAAGACCGCGGCGAGCAAGGCCACCGCGGAGCCGGAGGCGGAGGTGACGGCGGAGGCCAAGCCGAAGACCCGCCGCACCCGTAAGGTCGCCGCGAGCGCCACGGAGCCGGCCGACGGCTGATCCGCGCCCCGGCAAGCGCATCCGACGGCCCGTCCCACCTCCGCGTGGGCCGGGCCGTCGGCGTGTGCGCGTCTCCCGGCCCCCCAGGCCCGCCCGTTGCCCTTAGGGCCGCCCGATACCCTTCGGCTCGTGACCGATCGCACCGCGCCCGAAAACGCAGCAACCCCCTCCCCCTTCACTCCGCCCCCCGGCGCCCGCGCCCACCGTCTGCGCACCGCGCGTGGGGAGTTCGCGGTGGTGGACATGCCGGTGTCACCCGGCGTCGCCCAGCGGGGCATCGCGCTGCTGGTGCCCGGATACACCGGCAGCAAGGAGGACTTCGCGCTGCTGCACGAGCCGCTGGCCGAGCGCGGGTACCGGACGGTCGCCGTGGACGGACGCGGGCAGAACGAGTCCGACGGCCCCGCGGACGACGAGTCGCCGTATGCCCAGGGCGAGTTGGCGCGGGACGTGCTGGCGCAGGCGGCGGCCCTCGGGGAGCCGGTGCATCTGTTCGGGCACTCGCTCGGCGGTCAGCTGTGCCGGGCGGCCGTGCTGCTCGACCACACGCCGTTTCGGTCCTTCACGCTGATGTCCTCGGGGCCGGCGCAGATCTCCGTCTCGCAGGAGCAGCGGGTGAAGCTGCTGCGGGACGCGCTCGCGGTGATGACGATGGCCGAGGTGTGGGACGTCATGCAGACGATGGGCCCGCCGGAGGAGGTCGGCGGCGCGGCCCGCGGACCGGTGAGCCCGGAGCAGCTGCGGCAGCGCTGGCTGAACACCCGTCCGGCGCAACTGCTCGCCACGGGACGGCAGTTGTGCGCCGAGCCGGACCGGGTGGCGGAACTGGCCGCTCTCCCGCTGCCGCTCCACGTGCTGTCCGGTGCCCACGACGACACCTGGCCGGTGCCGCTGCTGGACGACATGGCCGTACGCCTGGACGCGCGCCGCACGGTCATCGAGGGCGCCGAGCACTCTCCCAACGCCGACCAGCCGCAGGCGACGGCCCGGGCGCTCGCCGACTTCTGGGACACCGTCCCGGCGTGAGCGGCTAGTACTGCGTCCGCAGGTGCTCCCAGAACCCGTCCCGCAGTGCGCGCCGCAGGTCCGCCTGGCCGCGCAGGGAGTACTGGAGCAGGCCCTCGGCCTCGACGAGCAGGTCCTGGTCGACCGAGCCCGGCAGATAGGGGTGCCCGGGCAGCAGCTCCACCAGGGCCTCGCGTCCCCGCGCCGCGAACCACTTCGCCGCGATCTGCGCACCGACGAAGCGGACGTCCTCGCGCGTGGGCCGGTTGGCCTGCGCGCCTTCGTAAGTGGCGGCGGTGCGCCGGGAGACGTACGGCTTGAAGAAGTCGAGGTCGAGGGTGCGCTGGCTGTCGACCTCCCACAGCAGCGGTTCCGCCTGGTTGCGGCCCTCGGGTGCCTCGATGCCCCACAGGTGCACCCGGGCGCCGTAGCCCTGGGCCGCCTCGACCGCCGAGACCAGGTCCTCGTCACCGCCGAGCAGGGCCGCGTCGCTGATGGCGCGGTGCCGGGCGAGGGACTCCAGGTCGGAGCGGATCAGCGAATCGACGCCCTTCTGCTGGTTGTTGGCGTTGAGGTTGCCCAGGCGGACCTTGACGTCGGGCAGTTCCGCGATGCACTGCTGTTCGGCGGTGTGGATACGGCGCCGGGCGCCGTCGTACCAGTAGACGCGCAGCAGACGGCTGTCGGCGAAGACGTTGCGGGCGCGGTCGATGAGCGCCTCGATGAGACCCTCGGCGTCGAGATCGAAGGCGCGGCGGTCCTCGGTGCCGGCGACCAGGCGACCGGCGGCCGCGTAGAGGTAGCCCGCGTCGACGAAGATCGCGTGGGTGGAGGGCGTCTTGGCCACCTCGGCGAGCATGCGCTGGAGCAGCTCGTTCGTGCGGTCGATGCGGGCGGCCAGCGCCGCCGGGTCGTCGTTCATCGTCTCCATTGTCCTGTTGGTCACGCTGTGGACACAACCGGTCCCGTTCGGTCCCGCGCCCGACGTCTTACTCGTCAGTAATTAGTCGTTCGAAAAATTTCTTTAGCGTAGGGAATGTTCGTAACATGCGGCGGGTTGACTAAGACGTACGGATCGCGGGCACCGACGCTCAGTGGTCCACTGATGAGTAGTTCTCCCCAGGAGGATGACCAGACGAAGGGGGAAGCCACCATGCGCTTCGAAATCATGCGACTCGACGACGTCGACGGTACGCCCGTGGACACGACTGTCGTGGACGCCGCCTCCGTCAACAGGATCGTTCAGCAGGCCGCCGCCATCGGGCAGCGCCTGTGGATCCGCCCGGCCGACACCACGGCCTCATAACAGGGCGGCTCCCCCACCAGAAGCTTCAGGGCCCCGCACGGCACATCGCCGCGCGGGGCCCTGCTGCGTGTACGGGCGGATCAGCCGCCCCGGATCACCTGGGTGACGCCGTTGATGATCTGCTGCACCGCGATCGCGGAGAGCATCATGCCGGCGAGCCGGGTCACCAGGACCACGCCGCCGTCCTTGATGACCTTGATGATCAGCAGCGAGTAACG
Organism: Streptomyces sp. NPDC014006; assembly: GCF_043088925.1. Lineage (NCBI taxonomy): Bacteria > Bacillati > Actinomycetota > Actinomycetes > Kitasatosporales > Streptomycetaceae > Streptomyces > Streptomyces sp. NPDC014006. The sequence goes on from NZ_JBICAJ010000006.1 coordinate 339,971, forward strand.
CATCACCAGCCACAGCACGACGTGGATCGCGAGGATCGCCGCCCAGACCGACACCTGCGAGGAGACGCTGCCGGCCTTCTGCACGGCCAGGATGACCGACACGATCGCGCCGGGCCCGGCGAGCAGCGGCATGCCCAGCGGGACCAGGGCGACATTGACGTCCTTGGTCTGCTTGGGCTCGTCAGTCTTGCCGGTGAGCAGGTCGAGGGCGATGAGCAGCAGGAGCAGCCCGCCCGCGATCATCAGCGCGGGCACGGAGACATGCAGATAGTTCAGGATCTGGTGGCCGAGCAGACCGAAGACGGTGATCACGCCGCCGGCCACGCAGACGGCCTGCAGCGCCATCCGCTTCTGCACCCGTGCGGGGCGGCCGCCGGTCAGCGCGATGAAGATCGGGGTGATCCCAGGGGGATCCATGATGACAAAAAGGGTCAGAAAGAGAGAACCGAAGACAGCGACGTCGAACATGAGTGTGGTGCAAGCCTTGCCGAGAAGTGAGAAAGAGAGGGGGCGTGAGCGGGCGGCTCACGCTCCGCCGGCGCCGGGCACCGGGAACGCGCCGGTCGCGCGCCGGGTGATCTCCCCGTAGACCTCGGGGTCGGTCGTGTACGTGCCGAGTTCGACCGTCTTACGGCTGCCGTGGTAGTCGGAGGAGCCGGTGACCAGCAGGCCGAGGTCCTTCGCCAGGCCGCGCAGCCGGGCCCGGGTCGCCTCGTCGTGGTCCATGTGGTCGACCTCGATGCCGTCGAGACCGGCCGCGGCCATCTCGGCGATCGCGGACTCCGGCACGGTCCGCCCGCGCTTGCTCGCGGCCGGGTGCGCGAAGACCGTGACCCCGCCCGCGCCCTTGACCAGGCGGATGGCCTCGAAGGGGTCTGTCTCGTGCTTCTCGACGTACGCCCGGCCGCCGTCGGCGAGCCAGTCGGCGGTGAAGGCGTCGCTCACGGTGGGGACGACACCCAGCTCGACCAGCGCGGTCGCCACGTGCGGCCGCCCCACCGATCCGTCGCCGGCGATCCGGGCCACCTGCTCCCAGGTGACCGGCACGCCCAGCGCGTTCAGCTTGGCGACCATGCCCTGGGCCCGCGGCACCCGGTCGTCCCGCACCAGCTCGCGCTCGGCGAACAGCGCGGGCTCCTCGGGATCGAAGAGGTAGGCCAGCAGATGCATCGAGACGCCGTCGATACGGCAGGACAGCTCGGCGCCGGTGACCAGCGTGAGCCCCTCGGGCAGCGCGGCGATCGCCTCGGCATACCCGCGGGTGGTGTCGTGATCGGTCAGCGCTACGACGTCCAGCCCGGCCTCGGCGGCGTTACGCACCAGCTGAGCCGGGGTGTCCGTACCGTCGGACGCGGTGGAGTGGCAGTGCAGATCGATACGCACGACGCGAACTCCAGGCGGGACGGTACGGAAGGGGACACTCAAGGATAGCCGGGTTTTCGCACCCCCCTGTCACACCCCCAGGCAGGGGGCACCCCCTACACCGAGGGCGCCTGCAGCGCCGCCAGGGGCGCGGGGAGCTGCGCGGCCGGCCACGACGAACCCGCAGACGACCACACACCCCCACCGCTTACGGCGTCCTACGGCTTGAGCAAGCGCGGCGACAACGCCCCACACGGCACCAGTTCGACCTCCGCCCCCGCCTCCCGGAGATCCGCCAGCACCAGCTCGTCGTACATCAGCAACCCCGACTGCTCGGGCCACACCACGGCCCACAGCCACAACCCGAGCGCCTCCCCCGCGAAGACGGCACGGTCGGCCGGTCCGCCGGACACGTGCCACAGCGGTGTCGGCCGCCCGGCGGCCAGCACCTTGACCTCGGCGGGTTTCTCGACGTTCATGTACGGCCCCGGGTCGGGCCCGTCCAGACCGGCGTACCGCGCCCCGAGACCGACGCCCAGTTCCTCGGCGACGAGGATCAGCTCCCCCATGCCGCCGAGCGGACCGGGACCCGTACAGGCCACCGCGGTCGCACGCCCGCCGCTGCGGTCGTCGCCGGCGCAGGCCACACCGGTGAACAACCAGCCGACCGGCAGCGGCCACGGCATCCACACCGGGACCTGGGTGCGCCGCACCACCGCATTGAGGGCCTCGACGCTGGGTGGGATCACAGGCTGCAACGGATACACCGTCCCGTGGACATCGCACTGCCAGGAGTCGGCGAAGAGGCCGGGAGCCCTGACCCGGCCACCACACTTCGGGCAACTGGGTTCGCCCCTCATAGGGCTCCACGGTCCTACCCCGGCCGCGCCACGTCAAGGACGATCACCCGTCCGGACTCTCCCCGTCCGCCGCATCCCCCCAGGCAGAACCAGATGCTAGTTGCACTAATTAGCTCGCCTAACTTACTGTACCTACTGCATGCATATTGCAACCATCTTTCGTCGGGCACTCGCCGGGATCGGAGAAGACATGGACCCCTTCGACGCGGAAGCCGGCAGCATCCTGCGGCAGCCCAAGGCGGTCTGGGCGACCGCGGGCGCGTCCGTCGTCGCCTTCATGGGCATCGGACTGGTCGATCCGATCCTGCCGTCCATCACCAAGGGGCTTCAGGCCACCCCCAGCCAGGTCTCCCTGCTGTTCACCTCCTACTTCCTGATCACCGCGATCGCCATGCTGGTCACCGGCTTCGTCTCCAGCCGCATCGGCGGCCGCAAGACGCTGCTGGCCGGTCTCGCGCTGGTCGTGGTCTTCGCGGGCCTGGCCGGCACCTCGAGCTCGGTCGGTGAGCTGGTCGGCTTCCGCGCGGGCTGGGGCCTCGGCAACGCACTCTTCGTCTCGACCGCGCTCGCGGTGATCGTCGGCGCGGCGGCCGGCGGCAGCGCGGCGGCGATCCTGCTCTACGAGTCGGCGCTCGGCCTCGGCATGGCCTGCGGCCCGCTGCTGGGCGCGCTGCTGGGTGACGCCAGCTGGCGCTATCCGTTCTTCGGCACCGCGTTCCTGATGGCGGTGGGGTTCCTGTGCATCACGGTGTTCCTGAAGGAGCAGCCGAAGCCCGCCCGCAAGACGTCGCTGCTCGACCCGCTCAAGGCGCTCGGCCACGGCGGCCTCGCCTCCGCCGCCGTCTCGGCGTTCTTCTACAACTACACGTTCTTCACGATCCTGGCCTTCACGCCGTTCGTGCTGAACATGACGCCGTACAAGTCGGGCGCGGTCTTCTTCGCCTGGGGCGTGCTGCTCGCGGTGTTCTCGGTGATCGTGGCGCCGCGCATGCAGGCCCGGTTCGGTTCGCTCAAGGTGCTGGGCGGCTCGCTGGTGCTGCTCGCGGTCGACGTGACCGTCCTCGGCTACGGCGACCACGCCATGGCGATCGTCTGCACGATCCTGTCCGGCGCGTTCATCGGCGTGAACAACACCGTCTACACGGAGCTGGCCCTCGGCGTGTCGGACGCCCCGCGTCCGGTGGCGAGCGCCGGCTACAACTTCGTGCGGTGGTTCGCGGCGGCGGCCGCGCCCTACCTCGCGCCGAAGATCGAGGAGTGGAGCGACCTCCACATCCCGTTCGTGGTCGCAGCGGTCACCGCGCTCGTGGGCGCGCTCGTGGTCCTCGTACGGCGCAACGCCCTTACCCACGAGGCCGAGGAACTGCAGCCGAAGCATGCCACCGAGGACGGTGTCACGGTCTTCGCCAACTGACCCCTGCCGCCATGGGGTTGGGTGACATCGGTCACTCCAGCGGGACGGACCTGCGGGACGGATCCCGCAGGTCCGTTCCCTGCGTCAGCCACTTCTCCTGGAGGGCCTGGGCGCCGTGCACACGCTTCCAGGCGGCCTCGTTCGGGGTCATCGGCAGCAGCGGCAGGAAGCGGACCGGGTCCATCGGGTCGTCCAGCTCAAGGTCCTCCACCAGCCCGCCGGGCTCGGCGACGAGGACGGAGGTGAAGGGGGCTCCCGGCCACAGCGGTTCCCCGACGTCCAAGGACGCGCCCGGGGTCACGACCAACCCCTCGACCTGCGGGGACGCGGCCAGCACGGCGAGCGGGCGGAGCACTTTGTCGGTCTCGGTGACGCCGGCGCGCACCGACAGCACCAGCTCGGCCCGGGGACCCTTGACGGGATCGGCGAGCATCGCGGTGGGGTCGGTCATCGGCTGCGCGGACATGCCGAGGGTGGCGTAACGCACGATGTCCCCCTCGTGGAAGCGCAGCACCTCGATCCGTTCCGTGCCGAGGAAGGTGACCGCCGCGCGCGCGTCCGGCTCGCCCAGCGCGGTGCGCAAGCGGGCCTCGACCAGAGGAAGAACATCTGCCATGCGGCGAGCATAGAACTCGTCAGTAGCGGGCAAAGCGGCGCCTTGACACACCGGTCGGCTGATACTCTTGGCCGGTCGGGCAGCACGCAGAAGCGTTGCGCATCCAGCCCGGCGCCGAAGGAACTCCCTTACGAGGGACCGACCGGAGGAGGTGGGGCTGTCATGGATCGAAGTCGACCGTGCAGTACCACTCGCTCTTCCGGCCGCTGATGCGGTTGCCCTGAATCCGGCCTGCTGCCGCCTTTCGCGCTCGCGCCTTCACTCGGAAGAGCACTTCGTTTCGTTTTGCCTGATCTGTCTGATCTGAATCAGCAGCGAAGCTCGTCACCGCAACGGTGCGGTGCTCCCCGCTTTGTGGATGTGCCAAACATACGCACGCAGGACGTCCTCATTCCGGGTAGTTCCACCCGCTGTGGGTGACCGGGGTCTTCGCTGCCCGATGCGAAGGAGCCCGCCCATGTCGATGATCCGCGACCTGCGCGCTGTGGTCCGCCCCTCCCGTGTCTCCCTGCGCAAGGAACTGCCCAGGACCGGCGGCTACGACACCTCCCCCCGCCCGGCCCGTCCGTCTGCCGTCGTCGACTGCGCCGTGTACCGCGACGGCGCCCGCCTGCCCAGTGACCGCCCGATCACCCCGCAGGAGGCCATGCGCCGGGTGCGGCGCGACGGCGGCTTCGCGTGGATCGGCCTGCACGAGCCGACCGAGGCCGAATTCGCCGGAATCGCCACCGAGTTCGGGCTGCACCCGCTGGCCGTGGAGGACGCCGTGCAGGCGCACCAGCGGCCCAAGCTGGAGCGGTACGACGACTCGTTGTTCACCGTCTTCAAGACGGTCCACTACGTCGAGCACACCGAACTCACCGCCAACAGCGAGGTCGTCGAGACCGGCGAGGTGATGTGCTTCACCGGGCGGGACTTCGTCATCACCGTCCGGCACGGCGGCCAGGGCAGCCTGCGCGCGCTGCGCCACCGCCTCCAGGACGACCCCGAACTGCTCGGCAAGGGCCCCTCCGCGGTGCTGCACGCCATCGCCGACCACGTGGTGGACGGTTACATCGCGGTCGCCGACGCGCTCCAGGACGACATCGACGCCGTCGAGACGGACGTCTTCTCGCCCGGCCGCAAGGGCACCCCGCGCGGCACGGACGCCGGCCGGATCTACCAACTCAAGCGGGAGATCCTGGAGTTCAAGCGGGCGGTGTCGCCGCTGCTGCGGCCCATGCAGCTGCTGAGCGAGCGGCCGATGCGGCTGGTGGACCCCGACATCCAGAAGTACTTCCGCGACGTCGCCGACCACCTCGCCCGCGTCCAGGAGCAGGTCGTCGGCTTCGACGAGCTGCTGAACTCCATCCTGCAGGCCAACCTCGCGCAGGCGTCCGTGGCGCAGAACGAGGACATGCGGAAGATCACCTCGTGGGCCGCGATCATCGCCGTACCGACGATGGTGTGCGGGGTGTACGGGATGAACTTCCAGCACATGCCGGAGCTGCACTGGCGCTACGGCTACCCGGTGATCATGTCGATCACGGTGGCGATCTGTCTCGGCATCCACCGCACCCTCAAGCGCAACGGCTGGCTGTGACAGGCGCGGCAAAGACGCTGGTTAGGCTGGGCGCATGACTAGCGAGCTGCTCGACCAGGCCCTCGTCGAGGAGGCCACGAAGAAGTCCGGCCTCATCTGGGTCAAGGCCGCCGGCGCCCCGGCCGCGCATGCGCTGTGGCACGTGTGGCACGAGGGCGCGGTGTGCCTGGTCGGTGACGGGACCGGGGAGCAGCCGCTGACCGGGCTCACCGACGGCGGCACCGCCGAGGTGACCGTGCGCAGCAAGGACAAGGGCGGCCGGCTGGTGTCCTTCCCCGTGAAGGTCGTCGAGCCGGCGCCGGAGTCCGAGGCGTGGCAGGCGGCCGTCGCCGAGCTGAAGGGCAAGCGGCTCAACGCGCCCGACGGTGAGGCGATGGTGGAGCGGTGGGCGCGGGAGTGCCGGGTGCTCCGCCTCGAGCCTTCCGGTTCTGTGCTGCCGTTGCCGGACGGGTCGCTGGCCGCGGTGCCGGTTGCCTCGTCGGCGACTACGCGGGAGGCCGTTCCGGCGGGGTTGCCTCGGTTGCTTTTCAAGAAGCGCAAGCGGTAGCGCTCCGCTGTAGTGCCGGGTTCTGTCGCGTTTTGGCTGCGGGCTCGTTGTGGCTGGTCGCGCCGTTGCCCGCGCGCCTTTGGGGCGCTCCTGACGGCCGGAGCTTGAAGCTACGACGTCGGCAGTTGCTTGCCGTAGTCCACCGTTTCGCCCTTGGCCGGTTCGGCCAGGGTGAAGTCCTTGCCCCACTCCGAGAAGACCAGCGTGCCCGCGCCGCCCGCGCGGACCAGGCGCAGGGGGTACGGCTTGCCTTCGAGGGAGACGTCGAGGGTGCCGCCGGAGCCCTTGTCGCCGGTGATGCGGATGGTGCGGACGCCGGACTGTTCGTGGTGGCCGTCGGTGGCGAGTGAGCCGTGCAGGGTCAGCACACTGTCGAGGAGGACGTCCTTGTCCGTGAAGCCGCTGAACCGCTGGTACGCGGGGTCGCGCTGCGGCACCTTCACATACTTGCCGCCGAGCTTGTCCGCGGCCGCGGTGTCCGCCACCTTCGGCCCGCCCTTGGAGTCCTCGTGGTCCCAGAAGTCCGAGCCCGCCTTCAGGAACAGCTGCTTGTCCACGCGCAGCAGCTGGAAGGTGCCCGCCTCGGAGGTGACCGAGCCGGTGCCGCCGTCGTCCTTGAGGCGCATGTCCAGCGTGTACGTGTGCCCGCTCGCAACCACGCTTCCCGACAGGTGCACGGCGTCGACGGAGTCCGCGGCCTGCTGGGTACGGCTCTGGATCTGCTCGACCGGCAGCTTGCCGACGCCGTTGGTGCCCGCGTCGGGATCGTCGGAGCACCCCGCGAGCCCGGTCACGGCCAGCACGGTGAGCGCGCCGGCGAGCGCGTTCCGGCGGGTGATTCCCAGGGCAGTCGCAGTCACGGAAGCAGGTGCCTTTCCGTCGGGGTCCACAGCGGCGTACGGCAGCGTACCGGGGGCCGGGCCGCCGGGCGGAGCCAGTCCGTCCGGACCGCCCGCCGGGACGTTTCCGAACGGGACGGGCTAGCCTGAAGCCCGACTCGGCGGGCAATTGGGGAAAGACTCACCGATACCGTCACGCACCCATGTAAAGGAGGCCCCGGTCATGGCAGGGGGCGCCCCCCGGATCTTCGTCTCGCACCTCGCCGCCGTCGCCGTGTTCGATCCGACCGGCGACCAGGTGGGGCGGGTGCGCGATCTGGTCGTCATGCTGCGCGTCGGCCGCCGGCCCCCGCGGCTGCTCGGCCTGGTCGTCGAGCTGGCGACCCGGCGCCGCATCTTCCTGCCCATGACCCGGGTGACCAGCATCGAGTCCGGCCAGGTCATCACCACCGGCGTGCTCAACGTGCGCCGTTTCGAGCAGCGGCCCACCGAGCGGCTCGTCTTCGGCGAGCTGCTGGACCGGCGCGTCACCCTCGTCGAGACCGGCGAGGAGGTCACCGTGCTCGATCTGTCGGTGCAGCAGCTGCCGGCCCGCCGGGACTGGGAGATCGACCGCGTCTTCGTCCGCAAGGGCAAGAAGTCCAGCGCCTTCCGGCGGGCCAAGGGCGAGGCACTGACCGTCGAGTGGTCCCAGGTCACCGGCTTCTCCCTGGAGGAGCACGGGCAGGGCGCCGAGAGCCTGCTCGCCACCTTCGAGCAGCTGCGCCCGGCCGACCTCGCCAACGTGCTGCACCACCTCTCCCCCAAGCGCCGCTCCGAGGTCGCCGCCGCCCTCGACGACGACCGGCTCGCCGATGTGCTGGAAGAACTGCCGGAGGACGACCAGATCGAGATCCTCGGCAAGCTCGCCGAGGAACGCGCCGCCGACGTCCTGGAGGCCATGGACCCCGACGACGCCGCCGACCTGCTCTCCGAGCTGCCGGAGGAGGACACCGAGCGGCTGCTGAGCCTGATGCAGCCCGCCGACGCGGCCGAGATGCGGCGCCTGATGTCGTACGAGGAGCACACCGCCGGCGGTCTGATGACCACCGAGCCGATCGTACTGCGCCCCGACGCCACCGTCGCCGACGCGCTCGCCCGGGTCCGCAACCCCGACCTGTCCCCGGCGCTCGCGGCGCAGGTGTACGTGTGCCGGCCGCCCGACGAGACGCCGACCGGCAAGTACCTCGGCACCGTCCACTTCCAGCGCCTCCTGCGCGACCCGCCGTACACCCTGGTCAGCTCACTGCTCGACCAGGACCTGCAACCACTGGCGCCGGACGCGGCACTGCCGGTCGTCGCCGGGTTCTTCGCCACGTACGACATGGTCGCGGCGCCCGTCGTCGACGAGTCGGGGTCGCTGCTGGGCGTCGTGACCGTGGACGACGTACTGGACCACATGCTGCCCGAGGACTGGCGCGAGACCGAGTTCCACCTGGGAGAGGGGGCGAACGCACATGGCACCTGACCGCGACACCACGCGTGACCGCATGCCCGCCGGGGCGACCGCGACCAGCCGCCCGCGCGCCCGGCTCGACCAGCCGCGACCGCCGCGGCGCAGGCTGCTGCCCGAATGGGACCCGGAGGCCTTCGGGCGGCTGTCGGAGCGGATCGCCCGCTTCCTGGGGACGGGACGGTTCATCGTCTGGATGACCGTCGTCATCATCCTGTGGGTGGTGTGGAACGTGGCCGCCCCGGTGCATCTGCGCTTCGACCGCTACCCGTTCATCTTCCTGACGCTGATGCTGTCCCTGCAGGCCTCCTACGCCGCCCCGCTGATCCTGCTCGCGCAGAACCGGCAGGACGACCGCGACCGGGTCAACCTGGAGCAGGACCGCAAGCAGAACGAGCGGTCCATCGCCGACACCGAGTACCTGACCCGGGAGATCGCCGCGCTGCGGATGGGCCTCGGCGAGGTCGCCACCCGCGACTGGATCCGCTCCGAGCTGCAGGACGCGATCAAGGAGCTGGAGCACCGGCAGAACGGCCACCACGCGGAGGCGGTGGTATTCCCGGCAGAACGGCCGCACGGACGTGACGTAGACGACCGCTGACGGGCATCCCGGGCGATGGCTACCGGGCCGTACCATCGACCTTATGGTTACGGAAGACGCGGTGCGCGAAGCGCTGGCGACGGTGAACGACCCCGAGATCAACCGGCCCATCACCGAACTCGGGATGGTCAAATCGGTGGAGATCGGCGCCGATGGTGCGGTCGCGGTCACCGTGTACCTGACGGTGTCCGGCTGTCCGATGCGCGACACCATCACCCAGCGCGTCACGGACGCGGTCTCCCGCGTCGAGGGCGTCACGGGCGTCGACGTCACGCTCGACGTGATGAGCGACGAGCAGCGCAAGGAGCTGGCGGCGGCGCTGCGCGGCGGCCAGACCGAGCGCGAGGTGCCCTTCGCCAAGCCCGGCAGCCTCACCCGCGTCTACGCGGTCGCCTCCGGCAAGGGCGGCGTCGGCAAGTCCTCGGTGACGGTGAACCTGGCGGCGGCGATGGCGGCCGACGGGCTGAAGGTCGGTGTCGTGGACGCCGACATCTACGGCCACAGCGTGCCGCGCATGCTGGGCGCGGACGGCCGTCCCACCCAGGTCGAGAACATGATCATGCCGCCGTCGGCGAACGGCGTGAAGGTCATCTCCATCGGCATGTTCACCCCGGGCAACGCCCCGGTCGTGTGGCGCGGCCCGATGCTGCACCGCGCGCTGCAGCAGTTCCTCGCGGACGTCTACTGGGGCGACCTGGACGTCCTGCTGCTGGACCTGCCGCCCGGCACCGGTGACATCGCGATCTCCGTGGCCCAGCTGGTCCCGAACGCCGAGATCCTCGTGGTGACGACCCCGCAGCAGGCCGCCGCCGAGGTCGCCGAGCGCGCCGGTTCCATCGCCGTGCAGACCCACCAGAAGATCGTCGGCGTGGTCGAGAACATGTCCGGCCTGCCGTGCCCGCACTGCGGCGAGATGGTCGACGTCTTCGGCACGGGCGGCGGCCAGACGGTCGCCGACGGCCTCACCCGTACGACGGGTACGTCGGTGCCGGTGCTGGGCTCCATCCCGATCGACGTGCGGCTGCGCGAGGGCGGCGACGAGGGCAAGCCGGTCGTGCTGTCCGACCCGGACTCCCCGGCGGGTTCGGCGCTGCGCGCCATCGCGGGCAAGCTGGGCGGGCGTCAGCGTGGCCTGTCGGGTCTGTCGCTGGGCATCACGCCGCGCAACAAGTTCTGACGTTCACCTGGGCGACGGCGGCCTTTGCAGGCTGTCGTCGCCCACGAGCGTCTGCTGGGCGCCCGGCACGACCCGGGTGAGCCGCAGGACGCCCCAGACGATGCACCCGACGCCCAGCGCCTCGGGCACCAGCCACCAGCCGGTGCGGATGTGCTCGTCGAACAGCAGGACGCCGAGCAGCAGACTGACCGTGGCGTCCCCGATGGTCAGCGCCGGCTGGGACGCGGCCAGCGAACCGGCCTGCAGGGAGTTCTCCAGCAACAGCAGCGCCGCGCTTCCGACCAGCGCGAAGCCGTACGTCTGCCAGGTGCTCAGGAAGCCCGGCAGGCCGCCCTCGGCGAACGAGTCGCTCGCGGTCTTCAGCAGGGCCGCCGTGAGGGCGTTGCCGACGGCGGCCGCCGCCGCGAGCGCCGCCGCGCGGAACAGGGGCGGCCGGCCCGGGCGGGCGACCACCACCGCCGCTCCCATCGCTCCCAGACACAGCACGAGCACCGGCACCCAGCGCACCATCGGCGCCTCGTTGTCGCCGCCGGAGGGCGCCGCCGACGCCAGGATCAGCACCAGTCCGGTGACCACCGCGGCCACCGCCCACCAGCCCGGGGCCGGCATCCTGCGGTGCATCAGCCGGGCGCCGATCAGCAGGGCGAACGGCAGCTCCAGGATGAACAGGGGCTGCACCAGGGCCATCGGCCCGTTGAGCAGTGCGATCGCCTGACAGGTGGCGGACGCCAGGACGCCGCCGATGCCGATCAGCCAGACCGGACGCCGCGCCAGAGCCAGCAGCAGACGCAGTCCGCCGCCGCTCGGGACGGACGAGGCCGCCTTGCGCTGGAACGCCGTACCCACGGCATTGCACGCCGCTCCCAGCACGGCGAAGGAGGCGGCCACCAGGATCACATGTCCACCATGCCCGACCCCGGCCGCCACGTCCTGCGGGGACCGCCCTTCGGGGGCGGCCGGGAGGCCACCCCGTGATCCCCGGTCAGGCGTACGTGGCGATGTCCTTGATCATCGCGAACCCGAGGCCGTAGGCGCTCATGCCGCGGCCGTACGCGCCCACGTGCACGCTCTGCTGGGTGGTGCCGGCGAGGACCCAGCCGAACTCGGACTCCCGGTAGTGGAAGGGCGTCGGCACGCCGTCCACCGGCAGGGACAGCGTGGACCAGTCCTCGCCGTCGAGGTCGTCGGCCAGCACCCAGGCCGTCTCCGTCTGCTGCTCCAGCCAGTCGTCGCGCAGGGTGTGGTCCATCTGCCCCGGCCAGGTGAACGACAGCAGCCCGACCCCGGCGAGCCACGCCGCCGACGACACGGACGTCGCCTCCAGCAGCCCCGTGCCGTCGGCACTGCGGCGGGAGGGGTGCGCTGCGACGGTGACCACCACGGCGAACTTCTCGCGCGGCTCACCGGCCGCACCGCTCTCACCCCGCAGGGAGGGCTCGTCCCCGTGCCCGATCGAACCATGCTCGACGGCCCCGTCGGCCGCCGTACCCACCTGCATCAGCCAGCGCGGCCCGGTGAACGCCTCGTCGAGGCCGTACCACGGGAAGGGCGCGCGCAGGTAGCCGTCGACCGTGCGCCGTGCGGTGGGGACCTGCTGTCCACCCTCCGCGGCCGGCGCCTGTGCGGCTGCCCGACTCGTCGTCTCCATGCCCGGACGCCTCCTCGCTCTCGTCGGACCGGACGGCCCGCCCCCCTTCGGGCGTACTCGTCCGATCCGCACAACAACTCGGCAGCATATCCATCTCACCGCGGGCAGCCGGGAACCCGCCCGGCGCGTGGGTCGCGCGGCGGCGCGTTCAGGTCGCGTCGGCGTCGAACGGCGGGCGGTCGTCCTTGCCGCCGTCCTCGGGCTTCTTGGTCATGTCGACCCGGCCGGAGCCGGTGGCGGCCGGAGAGCCGTTGGCGGAGGCGATCTCGGTATCCCGACTGTGCACCGCGTCGGTGACCTCGGCCATCTCCTTCTTCAGGTCGAAGCCGTTGCGGATCTCCTTAAGCCCCAGGTCCTCGTTCTCCATGTGCTTGCGGAGGAACGTCTTGGGGTTGAGGTCCTCGAACTCGAAGTCCTTGAACTCCGGGCCCAGTTCCTGACGGATGTCCTGCTTGGCGCTCTCCGAGAACTCGCGGATCTTCCGGATCGTACGCATGACGTCCTGGATGACCTTGGGGAGCTTGTCCGGACCGAAGACGAGCACACCGAGCACGATGATGGTCACCAGCTCGAGTGGTCCTATGTCATTGAACACCTGTAGCTCCTCGCGATGTCCTCGGCCGGGTCCACGGTACCTGTCCGACCTGTCCGACCGGTACCGTCCCGGGGTGAGGTTTACGTCAGGCGCGCGACGGGGGTTCAGTCGCCGCCGGCCGAGCCCAGGACCAGCGAAACCTTTCGTTCGTGTCCCCCTCGCCCGATCGTCAGCTCCAGACGGTCGCCGGGGCGGTGCGCGCGGATCTTGACGATCAGCTCCTCGCCCGAGTGGACGCCCTGGCCGTCGACCGCGGTGATCACGTCGCCGGGCCGGATCCCGGCCTTGGCGCCGGGTCCGCCCGGGGTGACGGAGGGTCCGCCGCCGTCGCCCTGCGCGCCGACGCGGGCGCCGTCGCCGGTGTAGTCCATGTCGAGGGTGATGCCGATGACCGGGTGCGTGGCGTGGCCGGTGTTGATCAGTTCCTGGGCGACGCGTCTGCCCTGGTTGATCGGGATGGCGAAGCCCAGGCCGATGGAACCGGCCTGCCCGCCGCCCTCCGCGTCGCCGCCGCTGTCGGCGGAACGGATGGCGGAGTTGATCCCGACGACCCGGCCGCGCGAGTCCAGGAGCGGGCCGCCGGAATTGCCGGGGTTGATCGGCGCGTCGGTCTGCAGCGCGTCGACGTACGACACGTCGCTCCCGTCGCCCGTCTCCCCGCCGGCGGTGATCGGCCGCTCCTTGGCGCTGATGATGCCGGAGGTCACGGTGCCCGCCAGGTCGAAGGGGGCGCCGATGGCGACGACGGGGTCGCCTACACGGACGTTGTCGGAGTTGCCGAGCGGCATGGGCTTGAGGCCCTTGACGCCGCTGACCTGTACGACGGCGAGGTCGTAGCCGCTGTCGCGGCCGACCACCTTGGCCTTGGCGGTCTGTCCGCCGTTGAACACGACGGTTATCTCACCGCCGGTGCCGGCGGGCTGCACGACGTGGTTGTTGGTGAGGATGTGCCCGCGGGTGTCCAGCACGAAGCCGGTGCCGGTGCCCTGCTCCTGGCTGCCGGTGACATGCAGGGTGACCACGCTCGGCAGTGCGCGGGCGGCGATCCCGGCGACGCTGTCCGGGGCGCGGCCGGTGGGCTCGTCCCCGGCCTGCGGCAGCTCGACGGCCGTCCCGACACCGCCGTTGCGCTCCAGGTACGCGCCGACGACTCCGCCGACGCCGCCGGAGACCAGCGCGACCGCGAGCAGGAAGACCACGGCCGCGCGTCGCTGCTTACGTCGCCGCTGCTGCTCGGTGTCGACGGCGGCACCGGTCTGATGAAGGGGCGCGTGCGCGGCCGCGCCGGGCGCGGGCCCCTGGGCCGCGCCGGCGGCGGCCCAGGGGTCGTACCGCTGCCAGGGGCCGGCGGGGGGCGCGGCGTCCTGGGGGGCGGGGGCGCCGGGTATGGGGCCGGGGGCGGGGGGGCCGGGGGCGTCCTCGGGGACGACGGGCGCGGGGGCCGGGGCCGCCATGGGCGCGGGGGCGCCCGGAACGGCGCTGTGCGGTGGCGCGGTGAGGTGCGGGGCGGGGGCCGGCGGCGCCGTGAGGTGCGGGGCCGGGGCCGGCTGCGGTGCGGGGGCCGGTTGCGGTGCCGGTGCGGTCAGCGTGCCGTGGGCGGGGGTCGCCGCCGGTACCGCCGGGTGCTGCACCGGCGGAGCCGGTGCCCAGGGGCCGGGTTCGCCGTAGGGCGGGGTGCTGTAGGGGTCGGGATCGTGCAGCGGCCCGGGCCGCTCGAGCGGGGTGGCGGCCTCAGGCACCGCACCGGAGCCCATCGGGACCGGCTCGGGGACCGGCTCGCTCAGCTCGTAGTCCCCGTCGCCCAGCGCCGGACGCCTCCCGACGTCCGATCCCTCGTCGTCGTCGCTTTCGTGGGCCTGCGGCCGGGCCAGTTCGAAGTCGGCGTCCAGGTCCTGGGACCCGTCGCCCTTCGCGCCGGCGGCCATGGCCGCGTCGGGCCCGGTGTCGCGTTCCTCGGACGGCCCCTGCGTGGGCTTCCCCTCGTTCATGCTCTCCCCACGGGTGGCCGCGGCACGGCTCGTCGACGGCGGCCGCGGATGGTCGAACCCCGCGCCCGACGGCATGCCGAGGGCGCGGCTGATCTGGATTCAACCAGGTTCGCGGGCCCGCCGCGCAGGGGCCGTCAGGGAGAGGATGTGGCGGAAGGTGATGCGGAGGCGGAGGTGGGGCCGCCGGAGGCCGACAGGGACAGCACGCCCGGTGCCGTCGCCGGCGGCGCCGGGGACAGCGTGGTCAGCGCAACAGGCGCGGTGACGCTGAGCGGGCGTATCAGCGGTGACATGGCGGCCGCACCGGCCATGACGGGCGTGGTCAGGGTGCGCGCCACGTCCTGGACGGTGCCGCGAGCGGGCAGGCCCGGCAGCAGCGGCGCAGACAGGGACGTGGGCACCACCGGGGCGCCCCCGGCCGTGCTCTGGCCGCTCTGTGCCGGCAGCGGTGTCGCGCCCCGGCGGCGCTGGGACTCCGGCGCCGTGGCTACGCCCGTGCCCGGGGAGCCGGCCGGGGTGACATTGCTGCCGGAACCGGCCCGGGTGTCCGTGGCGGCCGGGCTGCCGGGGGTGACGCCGCCCAGCGCGATCGCGGCCAGCGACACGGCGCCCGCCGCGACGAACGCGAACCGCAGCCCCCGGGAGGGACCGGCCTCGCCCCGGCTGACGGGGTGGATACGGAATCCCGACTCGGCGGGCAGCGGCACTGCGGCGGCGTGCCCGTGTCCCGGCGCGTAGTCGAAGTCGAACGACGCGTCGCCGCCCCGCCTCACGCCGAAGACGCCGGGCGCCCCGGGCCGCCCCGGGAAGCCATCGGGGAATCCGCCGAGTCCTCCCCCGCCGAACGGCGAGCCGCCGTCGGGGCCGCCTCCCCCGGGCAGCCCCTGCAGGCGGGCCAGGAAGCTCTCGGACGGGGGCGGCGGCGCCACCTCCGCGAAGACGTTCTTCAGACGGCGCTGCGCGTCGACCTCCGCCTTGCATTTCGGGCAGGTCGCCACGTGCGCCAGGACGCGCTCACGCGTCTCATGACCGAGTTCGCCGTCCACCAGGGCGGAGAGTCGGTCTCCCAGGTGCTGCTCTGCCGGGTTGGGACGTGATCCACTCACGCGGTCGCGCCCCCTCCCCCCAGTACGGGCACGCGGGCCATCAGGGAGCGGCGCTCCCGGGCCTCGGGCGAGCGGTGGGCGAGCGCCTTGCGCAGCTGGGAGCGGCCGCGGTGGATGCGCGAGCGGACCGTGCCGAGCTTGACGCCGAGGGTCGCGGCGATCTCCTCGTAGCTCAGCCCCTCGATGTCGCACAGGACGACCGCGGCGCGGAACTCCGGCGCGAGCGTGTCCAGCGCCTGCTGGATGTCGGCGTCGAAGTGGGCGTCGTTGAAGACCTGCTGCGGGCTGGGCTCCTTGCTCGGCAGCCGCTCGGCCGCGTCCTCGCCGAGCGCGTCGAAGCGGATGCGCTGCTTGCGGCGCACCATGTCCAGGAAGAGGTTGGTGGTGATGCGGTGCAGCCAGCCCTCGAAGGTGCCCGGCGAGTACGTCGACAGGGAGCGGAAGACACGGACGAAGACCTCCTGGGTGAGGTCCTCGGCGTCGTGCTGGTTGCCCGTGAGGCGGTAGGCGAGGCGGTAGACCCGCCCGCTGTGTGTGCTGACGATCTCCTCCCAGGTGGGCGGAGTCCACGCCTGGCCGTCCGCGTCGGTGGAGAAGGTCGCGGTCTGGCCGGCGGTGAAGCCTGCGGCGTGGCTGGTGTCAGCGGTGTCGGTCACGGATTTCGGCCTGCCCGCCGATCCGAGGAAGCGCCGCAGCACTCCTCCCCGATCTTCAGGTGCGGCCGCACCTCCCCTGTCGGCTCTGGTGGTGTCCAGTGGAGCCCCTACCATAGCCACCTCGCCCGTTAGGACCGGATAAGCGGTTTTACGAGAATTTGATCTGTGCTGATACGGCTCATACGGCTGCGTCAGCACTTGCTCGGCGCCCCGCGCCGCATCGTGATCCAACTGTGTCCCCCCGGTGCGTCTCCCACCCTTCTAAACGCCCGGTCCCATCTGCGGGTTCCCGGGCCCAACGGATACAGTCACGCCGAGGCAACCATGGGGACAGGAGAGGGTCATTACCGGCAACCGGCAGACGGACTGGGCGTTCGCCGACGCCTTTGTCGCCGAGGACGACGCCCTGCTGTGGGCCCGCGACCGGGCCCGCGAGGCGGGGCTGCGTTCGGTGTCGCCCGGCACGGGCGCGGCGCTGCGGTTGCTGGCCGCCACCGTGGACGCCAAGGCGGTCGCGGAGATCGGCACCGGTTGCGGCGTCTCCGGCATCCATCTGCTGCACGGCATGCGTCCCGACGGGGTGCTGACCACCGTCGACCCCGAGCCGGAGCACCAGCAGTTCGCCCGGCAGGCCTTCCGCGCCGCCGGTTTCGCCAGCAACCGGGCCCGCTTCATCCCCGGCCCGGCCCTCGACGTCCTGCCCCGGCTCGCGGACGCCGGCTACGACCTCGTCTTCTGCGACGGCGACCGGCTGGAGTTCCTGGACTACCTCGCTGAATCGTTGCGCCTGCTGCGCCCCGGCGGTCTGGTGGTGTTCGAGGGCGTCTTCGCTGCCGGGCGCACGGTCGACTCCGGTCCGCAGCCCACGGAGGTCATACGGATCCGGGAACTGCTGCGCGCGGTGCGCGAGAGCCAGGATCTGGTGCCGTCGCTGCTGCCGGTCGGGGACGGCCTGCTGTGCGCGGTCAAGCGCTGAGGCGACGACCCGCCGGATCAGGCCTGCGTACTGAAAAGCACCGCCCTCACCTGCGCAAACGGCCGCCCCGGCACCCACTTGGGGCGCCGGGGCGGCCGAAAGGATATGGTCGCTTGCGCGTCAGCCGACGACCTTCTTGAGGGCGTCGCCGAGGGCGTCTGCCTCGTCCGGGGTCAGCTCGACGACGAGCCGACCGCCGCCTTCGAGCGGAACGCGCATGACGATGCCCCGCCCCTCCTTGGTCACCTCGAGCGGGCCGTCGCCCGTCCGCGGCTTCATGGCCGCCATGCTCGTTCCCCTTCCTGAAACCAGCTCATCGTCAAGGCCGACGGCCCGTGAAGGGCAGGCGCGGGCCCACCGCCCGGAAGGGCCCAGGACACGCGTCACCGGCATCGAACACATTGCTTCCAGGCCATTATCCCGCATCTCAGGACCCGATGACCAACATCAGTCCGCATCGCTTGGGCAACGCGCGCGAGCAAAACCACTCAATTCGGCGATGTGGCTGCGATACTGCTCGACCCCGCGGACGGCACCCGAGTGCGCCGTGCGTGGAATTGTTTGACGCAGCTCACACGGCCGGCCCGGCCCACCACCGGTGATCTCCGCCATGCTGTCCTTCGTACGTCGGCGTACCGAGCGGTACGCCGTGCCTCGACACCGGAGGGATGCGCCATGGCCGACACCGTGCTCTACGAGGTGAGCGACGGACTCGCGACGATCACGCTGAACCGCCCGGAGGCGATGAACGCGCTGAACATCGCGACCAAGGTCGCCCTCCGGGAGGCGGCCGAGTCCGCGGCGGGCGACAGCGCCGTACGGGCGATCCTGCTCACCGCGGCCGGGGACCGGGCGTTCTGTGTGGGCCAGGACCTCAAGGAGCACATCGGGCTGCTGGCCGCGGACCGGGAGTCCGGCTCGGGGCAGACGATGAGCACGGTGAGGGAGCACTACAACCCGATCGTGCGGGCCCTGGCCGGCGCCCCGAAGCCGGTGGTGGCCGCGGTGAACGGCGTCGCGGCCGGCGCGGGCTTCGGCTTCGCGCTCACCGCGGACTACCGGATCGTCGCGGAGACGGCCTCGTTCAACACGTCCTTCGCGGGTGTGGCGCTCACCGCGGACTCCGGCATCTCCTGGAGCCTGCCGCGCGTGGTCGGGCCCGGCCGCGCCGCCGACCTGCTGCTCTTCCCGCGCAGCATCACCGCCCAGGAGGCGTACGAGCTGGGCATCGCCAACCGGCTGGTGCCTGCGGCCGAGCTGCGCGCCGAGGCGGAGAAGCTGGCGCGGCAGCTGGCCGAGGGGCCGACGGTGGCGTACGCGGCGCTGAAGGAGTCGGTGGCGTACGGCCTGACGCACTCCCTCGCCGAGACGCTGGAGAAGGAGGACGAACTGCAGGCGCGTGCCGGGCAGTCCGAGGACCACGCGATCGCGGTGCAGGCGTTCGTCGGCAAGGAGAAGCCGAAGTACCTGGGGCGGTAGGCCTCACCGGCGGCGTGCGACGCAGTCGGTCAGGTGGTCGTCGACCAGGCCGCACGCCTGCATCAGGGCGTACGCCGTCGTCGGGCCGACGAAGCGCAGGCCGCGCTTCTTCAGCGCCTTGGACAGGGCCGTCGACTCGGGGGTGATCGCGGGCACGTCGGCGAGGGTTCTGGGGGCCGGACGGGCGTCCGCGTCCGGGGCGTGGGACCAGATGAGGTCGTCCAGCTCGCCGGGCTGCCACTCGGCGAGCACGCGCGCGTTGGCGAGCGTGGCGTCGATCTTGGCACGGTTGCGGATGATGCCGGGGTCGGCGAGCAGCCGTTCGCGGTCACCGTCGTCGAAGGTGGCGACCTTGGCGATCTCGAAGCCGGCGAAGGCGGCGCGGAAGCCGGGGCGGCGGCGCAGGATGGTGATCCAGGACAGGCCGGACTGGAAGGCCTCCAGGGCGAGCCGTTCGAAGAGGGCGTCGTCGCCGTGGACCGTGCGCCCCCACTCCTCGTCGTGGTACCGCACGTACTCCGGCGCGGACAGGGCCCACGGGCAGCGCAGGGCGCCGTCCGGGCCGGCGATGGCGATCCCCGTGGTCACCGCTCCTCCTGCTGCTCGTGCTTGTCCATCGGCACCCGGGCGGCCGCCGCCCGGGCCCCCGCCAGCGCGGACTCCAGGTCGGCGATTCGGGCGTCGCGCTCGGCGAGTTCGGCGGCGACGCGGTTGAGGGCGTCGTCGACGTCGGCCATGCGGTAGCCGCGGGCGGCGAGCGGGAAGCGGAGGGCGTCGATGTCGTCGCGGGTGACGGGGCGGTCGGGGGGCAGCGGGTCGTGGAGCCGCTCTGGGGCCGCCTCCGGCAGCGGGCCGGTGCCCTCGCCGCCGCCCAGCACGGCGAGCGTCACCGCGGCGACCACGACGGCGAGCGCGATGACCAGGAACAGGAACATAACCATCGCCGGCTACCCCACGTTCGGTGTCTTCAGTGTCAGGGTCCGATCGTGCCATGCGACGCTGACAGTTAGGGTCACAGGCGGCGCAAGACCAGGAAGAACCCAGGACGTACGAGGAGAGGTCACAGCGGATGCTCAGGCTGGGCAGGCGGGAATTCGGCGCGCACGAGCCGGTGATCATGGCGATCGTGAACCGGACGCCGGACTCCTTCTACGACCAGGGGGCGACGTTCCGCGACGAGCCGGCTCTCGCGCGCGTGGAGCAGGCCGTGGCCGAGGGTGCGGCGATCATCGACATCGGCGGGGTGAAGGCCGGTCCGGGCGAGGATGTCGGCGCCGAGGAGGAGGCGCGGCGCACGGTCGGCTTCGTGGCCGAGGTGCGGCGGCGGTTCCCGGACGTGGTCATCAGCGTGGACACCTGGCGCGCGGAGGTCGGCGAGGCGGTCTGCGAGGCGGGGGCCGATCTGCTGAACGACGCCTGGGGCGGGGTCGATCCGGGCCTCGCGGAGGTGGCGGCGCGCTACGGCGCGGGGCTGGTGTGCACGCACGCGGGCGGGATCGAGCCGCGGACACGGCCGCACCGGGTGGCGTACGACGATGTCATGGCCGACATCCTGGAGGTGACCGTGGGGCTCGCCGAACGTGCGGCCGCGCTCGGGGTGCCGCGGGAGTCCATCATGATCGACCCGGGGCACGACTTCGGCAAGAACACCCGGCACAGTCTGGAGGCCACGCGGCGGCTGGACGAGATGGTCGCGACGGGGTGGCCGGTGCTGGTGTCGCTGTCCAACAAGGACTTCGTGGGCGAGACGCTGGACAAGCCGGTGAAGGAACGGCTGCTGGGGACGCTGGCCACGACGGCGGTGTCGGCGTGGCTGGGGGCGCAGGTGTACCGGGTGCACGAGGTCGCCGAGACCCGGCAGATCCTGGACATGGTGGCGTCCATCGCGGGGTGGCGTGCGCCGGCGGTGGCGCGGCGCGGATTGGCGTAGGGCTCCGCCGGTTGCTGGGGTTCGGTCGGCTGCGGGTGCCGTCCCCGGGGCTGCGCCCCAGACCCCGGAGGGTGCGTGGCCACCCACCCACCCGACTCGCTTGGACAGAAGGTGCCGTCACGGGGCTCCGCCCCTGCACCCCGGCGGGGCTCCGCCCCCGGACCCCGGGGGCGCGGGGGGCTCAGCCCCTGTATCCCGATCCGCTCAGGCAAGCGCAGCGCTTACCGCCCCGCCTCCTTCGACACCAGCGCCACCGCCTCCTCCACGTCGTCCGTGACGTGGAACAGCAGCAGATCCGCCTCGGACGCCTTGCCCTCGGCGACCAGGGTCTTCTTCAGCCAGTCGACCAGGCCGCCCCAGTACTCCGTGCCGAAGAGGACGATCGGGAACTGCGTGACCTTCTGGGTCTGGACCAGGGTCAGCGCCTCGAAGAGTTCGTCCAGCGTGCCGAGGCCACCGGGCAGGACCACGAAGCCCTGCGCGTACTTGACGAACATCATCTTCCGCACGAAGAAGTAGCGGAAGTTGAGCCCGATGTCGACGTACGGGTTCAGCCCCTGCTCGAAGGGCAGCTCGATGCCCAGCCCCACCGAGGTGCCGCCCGCCTCGCAGGCCCCCTTGTTGGCGGCCTCCATGGCGCCCGGGCCGCCGCCCGTGATCACCGCCCAGCCGGCCTCCACCAGCGCGCGTCCCAGCCGTACCCCCGCCTCGTACTCGGGAGAGTCCACCGGTGTGCGTGCGGAGCCGAAGACGCTGATCGCCGGCGGGAGTTCGGCCAGCGTGCCGAAGCCCTCGATGAACTCCGACTGGATGCGCAGGACCCGCCAGGGATCGGTGTGCACCCAGTCGGACGGCGCGCGTTCGTCCAGCAGCCGCTGGTCCGTGGTGCTGGTCTGCACCTGGTCCCGTCGCCGGAGGACCGGTCCGAGTCGCTTCTCGTCCGGCGGGATCTTCTTCCCCTCGGGGTTCCCGGTCGGCATGTGCGCTCCCTCCGTCGTACGGTTCGTGCACCTCAGCGTAGATCCGCGCGGGTTACGGCTGAGGGACCTGAATATGTCCGCCGCGCTGCGTCGTAAACACGGCCGAACGGGTCATGACGTCAGCCACGACCGCAGGCGCTCCTCCCCGGCGAGGATCTTCGCCGTCTCCACGCGCTCGTCCCGCTTGTGCGCGAGGAGCGGATTGCCGGGGCCGTAGTTGACCGCCGGGACGCCCAGCGCGCTGAAACGCGCGACGTCCGTCCAGCCGAACTTGGGCTTCGGGGTGCCGCCGACCGCGTCGATGAAGGCCCGGGCGGCCGGGTGCGACAGGCCGGGGAGCGCGCCGCCGCTGTGGTCGTCGATCACGAACTCCTCCACCCCGCAGTCCGCGAAGACCTCCCGCACATGCGCGACGGCCTCCTCCTCGCTGCGGTCCGGCGCGTAACGGAAGTTGACCGTCACCACACAGGCATCGGGGATCACATTGCCCGCGACCCCGCCGGAGATCGCCACCGCGTTCAGGCCCTCGTGGTACTGCAGGCCGTCGATGACCGGCCGGCGCGGCTCGTAGGCGGCCAGCTTGGCGAGGATCGGCGCCGCCGCGTGGATGGCGTTGGACCCCATCCAGCTGCGCGCGGAGTGCGCGCGCTCGCCGCTCGTCTTCAGCAGCACCCGCAGCGTCCCCTGGCAGCCGCCCTCGACCTCACCGTCGGACGGCTCCAGCAGCACCGCGAAGTCGCCCTCGAGCCACTCCGGGTGCGCCTCGGAGACGTGCTTGAGGCCGTTGAGCTCGGCGGCGACCTCCTCGTTGTCGTAGAAGACGAAGGTCAGATCGCGGTTCGGGGCCGGCACGGTCGCGGCGATGCGCAGCTGCACCGCGACGCCCGCCTTCATGTCGCAGGTGCCGCAGCCCCACAGCACGCCGTCCTCGTCCAGCCGGGAGGGGACGTTGTCGGCGATCGGCACGGTGTCGATGTGGCCGGCGAGGACCACCCGCTCGGGGCGGCCCAGGTCCGTGCGCGCCACCACGTTGTTGCCGAGGCGGTCCACCGTCAGGTGCGGCAGGGCGCGCAGCGCGGCCTCGATCGCGTCCGCGAGCGGCTTCTCCGTACCGCTCTCGGAGGGGAAGTCGACGAGCTGCGCGGTGAGAGCCGCGGCGTCCAGCGTGAGGTCAAGCGGGGTGTCGGCCATGGGCCCGACCCTATCCCGCGCTCTCGCCCGCCCGCGGTGTGCGCGGTGTGCGCACCCCTGGCGACGCCCACGGCACTCTCCAGTAACTTGTACGACGTGCCAGAGCCGTCCCCCACCTCTCCCAGACGTCGCAGCCGTCTCCTCCGTCTCGGCGCGGCCGTCGTGGTGCTGTGCGCGGTCGCCGGTTACCTCGTGGTGCAGTACCTCACCGGAGGCGCCGGCGTGCCGGGCTGCAAGGTGGTCTCGGGCAGGGACGACGGAGCGACGTACTCGTTCACGCCGGAGCAGGCGGTGAACGCGGCGACGATCGCGGCCGTCGGCACCAACCGGGACCTGCCCGAACGCGCCGTGACGATCGCGCTCGCCACCGCGCTGCAGGAGTCCGGGCTGCGCAACATCGACCACGGTGACCGCGACTCCCTCGGTCTGTTCCAGCAGCGGCCCTCGCAGGGCTGGGGCAGCGAGCGGCAGATCATGGACCCGACGTACGCGGCGGGCATCTTCTACGAGCATCTGGTCAAGGTCCCCGACTACACGGAGTTGCCGCTCACGGTGGCCGCGCAGCGGGTGCAGCGCAGCGGTTACCCGGAGGCGTACGCCAAGCACGAGCCGGACGCGTCCCTGCTCGCCGCGGCTCTGACCGGGCAGTCCGCGGCCACCCTGACCTGCACCGGCCGTCCCGGCGCGAACGCCTCGGTGGGCGCGGACGCGGTGCGGGCCGCGCTGGTGCGCGACTTCGGGCGGGGCGCCTTCCAGGAGACCGGCGCGGAGGTCGGCGCCAAGGGCCGGACCGCTCCGTCGCCGTCGGTGAGCGCCGAGGCCGACGGGCAGGCGGTGAGCGTGCCGGTGCCCGCCGGGGACGGCCGGCGCGGTGTGCGCGAACGCGGCTGGCAGCTGGCGCACTGGGCGGTGGCCAACGCCTCCGCGCTGCACATCCGGCGCGTGACGTACGCCGGGCGGCAGTGGAGCGCCGGGAACACCGACAGCACATGGCGCGAGGCAGTGCGGGACGCGGCCACGGCCGCGGACGCGGACACCGGCGCGGTCCGGATCATCACTGCGCAGTAGTGCGGGTATTCACTCTCAGGAGTTACTCGGCAGGGGTTCGGCGGGGGCGGCGCGCAGGTTTTCGCGCCGTCACCCCCGCTTACGCGAAATCCCTTGGAAACACAGAGGCGGAAGGATTCAGCGGACTTTCGCACCGGACGCTCTTTGCCCGTGTTTATCCGCAGCCGATAATGCGACGCATTGCCAACTCTTTACGTTGCCGATCCGCAACCTTCGTGGGCTTCGAGCGGTAGTCACTGCGTCCGAGCCCGAACGACCGCAGCCAGTCGGTCGGCCAACTCACGGGCCAGGACGGACAGTTCAGCGTTTCACCGATCTCTCCCGTCGAAGGAGCATCATGTCCCTCCCCCTGACCCGCCGGATCGCCCGTGCCGCGCTGCTCGTCGCTGCAGGAGCGGCCGCCGGGGTCGGTGCGGCCGGCTCCGCCAGCGCAGCCCCCTCCCTGCCCGCCACCCCCGACCTGGGCGGGCTCACGGCCCTGGACGGGGCGAGCGTCGCCAACCAGGCCGACAGCGCGCTGCAGCACTCCTCCGCCGCCGCGGGCAAGTCCGGTGGCAGCGCGGTGAAGAAGCTGACGCCGGTGGCGCAGAAGGCGGCCGGTGAGGCTGCCGGTTCCGCGGGTGGCCTCCTCGGCGACACGGCCAAGACCGCCACGCAGGGCAGCCTGCCGACGGACTCGCTCACCAAGGGCGCGCCGTCCCTGCCGCTGGGCGGCTGACGGTCCGCTGCGCGGCTTGAACGGCTGGTGCGGCGACGGGGCCCGGGTTCCCCCTGGGCCCCGTCGCTTTGCGCTGCCGTGCCTGCGCCGGCGGGGCGGCCGGGCCGGCCCCCGCCCGGGTGCTGCGGCTGCTGATTCGGGCAGCCAAGCGCCCACATCGTGTTCTGACGTCATTCGGCTGCGGACCGTCGTGGCTGGTCGCGCAGTTCCCCGCGCCCCTTTCGGGGCGCGCCGACCACGTCCGCGTCAGGACAGGCGGGCCACGGCGGCGGCCACCCGCTCGTCCGTCGCGGTGAAGGCCACGCGCACGTACTGCTCGCCGGCCGTGCCGTAGAAGTCTCCCGGGGCGACCAGGATGCCCAGGTCGGCCAGGTGGCCGACCGTGTCCCAGCAGGACTCGTCACGGGTCGCCCACAGGTAGAGGCTGGCCTCGCTGTGCTCGATGCGGAAGCCGTGCTTCAGCAGCGCGATGCGCAGGGCCTCGCGGCGGGCGGCGTAGCGCTCGCGCTGGACGCGCACGTGCTCGTCGTCGCCGAGCGCCGCCACCACCGCCGCCTGGGTCGGGGCCGACGTCATCATGCCGCCGTGCTTGCGGATCTCCAGCAGCGGACCGAGGACCGCCGGGTCGCCCGCGAGGAACGCCGCGCGGTAGCCGGCCAGGTTGGAGCGCTTGGACAGCGAGTGGACGGCGACGAGGCCGTCGTAGGAGCCGCCGTTGACGTCCGGATGGAGGACGGAGACCGGGTCGGCCTCCCAGCCCAGCTCCAGGTAGCACTCGTCGGAGAAGACCAGGACGCCGTGCTCACGGGCCCAGGCCACGATCCTCGTCAGCTCGTCCTTGCCGAGGACCTTGCCGGTCGGGTTGGACGGCGAGTTCAGCCAGAGCAGCTTCAGTCCGGCGGGGTCCAGCTCGGTCGGGTCGTCGTAGACCTCGTACTCCGCGCGGGCCAGGCGGGCGCCCACCTCGTACGTCGGGTAGGCGAGGCGGGGGTAGGCGACGCGGTCGCCGGGGCCGAGGCCCAGCTGGGTCGGCAGCCAGGCGACCAGCTCCTTGGAACCGACGATGGGCAGCACGTGCCGGTGCGTCACCTCACGGGCGCCCAGACGCCGCTCGACCCAGCCGGTGATCGCGTCGCGCAGCGCCGGCGTGCCCCAGACCGTCGGGTAGCCCGGCGAGTCGGCGGCGTCGATCAGGGCCTTCTGGATCAGCTCGGGCACCGGGTCGACCGGCGTGCCGACGGAGAGGTCGACGATGCCGTCCGGGTGGGCCGCGGCCGTCTTCTTGTACGGCTCCAGCTTGTCCCAGGGGAAGGTGGGGAGTCGGCCGGAAAGTGCCGAGACTGCGGACACGGATCTTGCTCGCTTTCGTCGGTTCGGCAAACGCCTCGGTCCCGTACGGCGATCACGACGGTGATCGGGCCGTACGGGACCGAGGCGGCGCTTCAGAGGCGGCCGGGTGTCAGCCGTTCTGCGGCGGGAGCGCGGCGATGAAGGGGTGGTCCCGCTCGATCAGCCCCAGCTTGCTCGCACCGCCCGGGGAGCCGAGCTCGTCGAAGAACTCGACGTTCGCCTTGTAGTAGTCCTTCCACTCCTCCGGAGTGTCGTCCTCGTAGAAGATCGCCTCGACCGGGCAGACCGGCTCACAGGCACCACAGTCGACGCATTCGTCCGGGTGGATGTACAAGGACCGCTGGCCCTCGTAGATGCAGTCGACCGGGCACTCCTCGATGCACGCCTTGTCCTTGACGTCGACACAAGGCTGCGCGATGACGTAGGTCACGCTGTCGTTCCTCCTCGATAGGGCGCTGGCGGGCCTCCTCAGGCTCCGCCGCCTGGCGCGCGGGAGCGCGGCGTCGTCGATGCCCGCCCCTAGTATCTCCGTTCCTGGGCATGATCCGAACAGGAGGGGTGAACTGACCAGTGGAAATCTCCGCCACCGGGCGCCTCGAGGTCCGTATCACCACTGCTGACGTGGGCAAACGGGTCTCGGTACGACGCCTTGACGACACCGGCGTGGCTGGGGAGAAATTCACCGACACGGTGGGTGTTCTCACATCATGGAACGACGGTGTGCTGCTGATCACACGTAAGGACGGGGAATCCGTCCGGATCGCGGAATCCTCGCTGGTCGCGGGGAAGGTCATCCCGGCCGCCCCGGCGCGTCGCCGCGGCCCCGCCACCTCCTACGAGGAGCTGGCGCACGTCTGCACGCGCGCGTGGCAGCCGCTGGAGAGCGAGCGCCTCGGTGAGTGGGAGCTGCGGGCGTCCGCCGGCTTCACCCGGCGGGCCAACTCGGCGCTGCCGCTCGGCGACCCCGGCCTGCCCCTCGGCGAGGCGCTGACGGCCGTACGAGGCTGGTACGGCGGACGCGGACTGCCCGCCTACGTCCAGACCGCGACCGGCGCCGAGGGCACCCAGGAGCTGCTGTGCGCGGAGCTGGAGCGGCGCGGCTGGGTGCGCGAGGTGAGCGCCGAGCTGTGGATCGGGGGGCTGGCCCCGGTCGCCGATCTCGCCGAGCCGGCCGGGGTCGCGCTGTCCCTCCGGGCCGACGAGGCGTGGCTGGCCCGCTACCAGCGCAAGGGGATGAGCGAGGTGGCGCTGAAGGTGCTGCACAGCGGCCCGTCCGTGTGGTTCGCGACCGTGCCCGGTCCGGCGGGTGAGCCGCCGGCCGCCATCGGCCGCTGTGTGGTCGACGGCCGCTGGGCCGGCTTCGGCGCCGTGGAGGTCGACCCGGCGCGGCGGCGGCAGGGGCTGGCGACCGCCGTCATGGCCGCGCTGGCCCAGCGGGCGCTCGACGAGGGCGCCTCGGCCGCCTGGCTCCAGGTCGAGACGGACAACGCGGCCGCGCGGACGCTGTACGCCGGGATGGGCTTCGCGGCGCATCACGCGTACCACCACTACCGCGAGCCCGGATCCGGGAAGGCGTGATCCGCTGATGCGTCCCCCGTTCCCACCGTTCCCCCCGCCGCCCGAGCGTTCGGCCGAACTGCGCGACCGTTTCGCCGCCGAGGCTCGGGCCGAGCGACCCGACCTGTCCGCGCTGTGCCTGCTGATCGGCGCGGTGGCGGACGGCTCGCTGGGCGAGGCCGGCCTCGACGCGGCGCAGATGGAACTGGACCGGCTGGCCGGGCAGCTGCCGTTCCGCCCCGGTGGCCCCGCGGACTGGGCGGACGCGCTCCACCGCGTGCTCGGCGACCGCCTCGGCTTCCACGGCACGCCCGGCGACTACCGCCACCTCGAGTCGTCGTTGCTCCACGAGGTGCTGCGCCGCCGCCGGGGCCTGCCCATCCTGCTGTCGGTGGTCTGGATGGAGGTCGCGCGCCGCGCCGGGGCGCCGGTGTACGGCGTGGCTCTGCCGGGTCACTTCGTGGTCGGCTTCGGCCCCGAGGAGGACCAGGTCCTCGCCGACCCCTTCGACCGGGGGCGGGTCCTGACGGGTCCGGACGCGGAACTCCTGGTCGTCGGAGCGACGGGCAACACGCTGCACCCGTCCCACCTCACCCCCGCCGACCCCCTGGACCTGGTCCTGCGCATCCTGAACAACATCCGCGCCTGGGCGGCGGCCCGCCCGGAACGCTCGGACGTCTCCCTGTGGGCGGTCGACCTGTCCCTCCTCCTCCCCTCGCACCCGGCCCGCCTGCGCCAGGAACGCGCCGAGATCCTGATCCGCCGCGGGCAGTTCACCGCGGGCGCGGAGGAGTTGGAGGCGTACGCGGAGGTGGTGGCGGCGGTGGACGAGAGCGCGGCGGAACAGCTGCGGGGGGAAGCGCGGGCGGCGCGGGCGCTGCTCAACTGACGGGCACCACCGCGAGCCGGCGGGGGCGGAACGGGAACCTACCCCGATCTTCGCCACTCTTACGCCGCGGCTCCGGCTCGCACACGTCACTCCGGCGGTGACGCCTGTGCGCGACTCCGGGGGTTTTGTCGCCCATCATCACCCACGCGCACAAAAACGGGGAAAAGCATGCATCGCGGTTTCCCGCTTCGGTGGTCGCACGGCACCGTCGCGGAGCTTCTGACCGGCCGCAACAACAGCCTGGGCCTGCTCAGGCTGTGTCTGGCCCTGGCGGTGGTCTTCTCACATGCCCGCGTCCTGGGCTACGGCGGGAAGGAGTACCTGCACTACTTCAGCGGCGGTCAGGCCGATCTCGGCAAACTCGCCGTCTACGGCTTCTTCGTCCTGTCCGGGATTCTCGTCACCCGCAGCGGGGCACGCCTGACGGTCGGCCGCTTCCTCTGGCACCGGATGCTGCGCATACTCCCCGGTTTCTGGGTGTGCCTGGGCGTCACGGCCTTTGTCCTGGCACCCCTGCTGTACTGGCGCCTGCACTCCACGCTCCACGGCCTCAACGGCCCCCACGGACCGGTGGACTACCTGCGCGCCGACTGGGGCCTGTCGACGGACGAGCAGGACATATCGCGCATCATGACCGACGCGCGCTCGGCGGGACGCACCCACGCCGTCTCCTTCAACGGCGCGCTGTGGAGCCTGCATTACGAGGTGATGTGCTACGTCGGCGTGGCCGTCCTCGCCGTCACCGGCATCCTCACCCGTGCCCGCCGTGCCGTCCTGGTCATCACGGCGGTGCTGGGCTGGCTGGTCATACGGCACGCGAGCCGGGACCCCCTCTGGGCAGGCCAGTACGACTCCCACTACCTGCACTACGTCCGCCTGCCCCTGGTGGGTCAGGTCAGCCCGAGCTTCATGATCTACCTGGGCTTCGCCTTCGGCCTCGGCGCGCTCATCGAGGTCGCCCGTCACCGAATACCCGTCAGCGACCCCCTGGGCGTCGCGTCGCTCCTGGTCCTGGCCGGCAGCCTCCACTACGGCTACCTCTTCACCGTCGGCATACCGGCCTTCGCCTACCTCCTCGTCTGGCTCGCCGTCCGCCTCCCGGCGCCCTTCCGCCGCATCGGCGCCCGCAACGACTACTCCTACGGGATCTACATCTACGGCTTCCCGGTGCAGCAGACGCTCGCCCTGCTCGGCTGGACCCGGTGGGGCATCGGCGCCTACCTCGCCCTCACCCTGGTCTTCACCCTGCTGCTGGCGGCAGCCTCCTGGCACCTCGTCGAACGCCCCGCTCTGCGATGGAAGGACGTCGGCAAGGACCACCGCGGCAGGCCCACGTTCTCCTCCCGGCCTGTCCACAGGCACGTGCCGGAGCAGCGCACCGCCGATGCGACGGCGGGCCGTCGGTAGAACCCGCTCAGCCGACGAGAGACACGAACCCGGTCCAGGCCTCCCGCGTGAACGTGAGGCGGGGGCCGGTGGCGTTCTCGGAGTCTCGCATTCCGGCGACCGGGCTGCCGCTCTGCGAGAACGGCTAGTGCGGGTGCCTCCTGATGCGGACCCAGATGTCCCTCGCCCGGCGGCCCGCTTCCGTGCGGCTTTCGGCGACCAGGCGCGCGGCCTGTTCCGGGGTTTCCACCATGGGGCCCGAGCCGCGCAGGGGGCGGCCGGCCGTCTCGTAGAGGACCAGGCTGGAGAGCAGGCCGACGACGCCCGCGCCCATCAGGTAGTACGCCGGGATCATCCTGTCGTCCAGGCCGGTCACCAGGGCCGAGGTGAACAGCGGTGTCGTGCCGCCGAAGAGGGAGACCGAGACGTTGAAGGCGATCGACAGGGCGCCGTAGCGGATGCGGGTAGGGAAGAGGGCGGGCAGGGTCGCCGCCGAAGTGCCCGCGAAGCAGACCAGGAGCAGGCCGAGGATCAGGCAGCCGATCGCCGGGCCGAGGATGCCGCCCTGCCGGATCAGCAGGAACGCCGGGACCGACAGGGCGATCAGGGCCACGCTGCCCGCCATGAAGACCGGGCGGCGGCCCCAGCGGTCCGTGGAGCGGCCGACCGTGGTGATGGTGAGGGCGACGACGACCATCGTGCCCAGCACCAGCAGCTGCGCGGTGTTCTCGTCCTGGCCGAGAGTCGCCGTCATGTCTACCCGCAGCGGGGCCGGACGGGCATCGTCCGCGGCAGGGCTACAGCCAGCCCTTCTCCCGCGCGATCCGTACCGCCTCCGCCCTGTTGCGGACCGCCAGTTTCTGGATCGCCGTCGAGAGGTAGTTGCGGACCGTGCCCTGGGACAGATGCAGGGCGGCGGCCAGTTCGGCGTTGGTGGAGCCGTCGGCCGCGGCGCGCAGCACCTCGCGTTCGCGGTCGGTCAGCGGGTTGGCGCCCTCGGCGAGCGCGGCCGCCGCGAGCGTCGGGTCGATGACCCGCTCGCCGGCCAGCACCTTGCGTACCGCGGCGGCGAGTTGGGCGGCCGGCGCGTCCTTGACCAGGAAGGCGTCGGCGCCGGCCTCCATCGCGCTGCGCAGATAGCCGGGGCGGCCGAAGGTAGTGAGCACCACCAGCTTGAGCGCCGGGAACTCCCGGTGCAGCAGGCCCGCCGCCTCGATGCCGGTCATGCCCGGCATCTCGATGTCGAGGAGGGCCACGTCCAGGTCGTGCTCGCGCGCGGCCGGGAGTACCTCGTCGCCCCGGGCGACCTGCGCGACGACCTCGATGCCCTCCTCCAGGCCGAGCAGTGCGGCCAGGGCCTCGCGGACCATCGACTGGTCCTCCGCCAGCAGGACCTTGATCGTGGGGCTCATGCCCCGGATCCTACGTGCCGGGCGGTACCGGCCGGTACGCGGGCGACGAGTTGGAAACCGTGCTTGAACCGGCCGGCGTCCAGCGTGCCGCCCGCCTTCTCGAGACGTTCCGTCAGGCCGGTGAGCCCGTTGCCGGGACCGGTGCCGGGGCCGCCGCTGCCGTTGTCCTCGACGGTGAGCTGGACGACGGGTCCGTCCAGGGTCTGGTGCCGGGTCAGCTCCACCGCGCAGCGGCGGGCGCCGCTGTGCCGCACCACGTTGGTGATCGCCTCGCGCAACGCCCAGGCGAGCGCCGCCTCGCTCTCCTCGGGCAGGCCGGCGAGGTCGGGATCGGCGGGGAGTTCGGCGCTGACCCCGGCCGCCGTCAGCGCGACCTGCGCGCCTGCGATCTCGGCGGCCAGGCGCGGGCGGCGGTAACCGGTGACGGCCTCGCGGACGTCCACCAGCGCCTGGCGGCTGACCTGTTCGATGTCGGCGACCTGCTGGGCCGCCTTGTCCGGGTGACCGGGGAGCATCCGGCCGGCCAGCTCGCTCTTCAGCGTGATCAGGGACAGTGAGTGGCCCAGCAGGTCGTGCAGGTCACGGGCGAGCCGCAGCCGCTCCTCGTTGGCGGCGAGCTGGGCGACGGTGGCCCGGGCCTTGCGCAACTCGATCGTCGTGCGGACCAGTTGGCCGACGCCGCTCATCGCGAACCCGATGAGCAGCACCAGCAGGAACAGGCCGCGCGCCTCCTTCTCGTTGGAGTGCAGTCCGACCAGGTACATGCCCACGGCCACCGTGGGGACGGCCCAGTACGCGGCGCGCAGCGGCAGGGTGGCCCCGCAGGCGACCGACACGTACACGAACAGGCCCAGCCAGGCGCTGCCCAACGTGTAGGCCAGCAGCGGGGCGAGGACGCCGAGGACCGCGGTCAGCGATATGACGAGCGGCGCGGAGAACGGCCGTCCCATGTTCCGGAAGACCAGCGTCAGGTACGCGCCGACGAAGGCGGCGAGCCCCACCGAACCGGCGGCGGTCGCCGCGCCGGTGTGATGGCCGCCCACCAGGTCGCCGATCGGTGAGGCCAGGAACACGAGCCAGACGCCGATCCACATGATCTTGACGTACATCTCGCGCCGGGTCCGCGGGGGCCATCCCAGCCGCACCGTGCGTTCGGAATCGTCCGCGCCGTTGTGGTCCACCCTCATGGTGCTCACGCCTTCAGCGTGTCCTTCCGGTACAGCCACGCCGCTCCGCCCGCGAAGAGGAGGAAGAAGACGGCGAGGATGGCGATGTCCTGGCTCTGCGGGGCCTGGCTCTGTTCGATGGACCGCCCCAGGGCAGCGTACGCGTGCGTGGGCAGCCACTCGGCGATGTCCTGCAGCCACTGCGGGAAGGTGGTCGTCGGCATCCACAGGCCGCCCAGTATGGACAGGCCGAAGTAGGTGATCATGGTGATCGGCCGTACCGCGTCCCCGCTGGCCAGGTAGCCGAGGGCGACGCCGAGCGCGGCGAAGACCAGGCTGCCGGCCCAGATCGCGCCGGTCAGGGCGAGCCACTGCCAGGCGTCGAGGCGCACGTCCTTCACGACCGCGGCGACGACGAACACGATGACGATGGACGGCAGGCTCACCACGGCCGCGCTCGCGGTCTTGGCGAGGACGTAGCCGCGCCCGGGCAGGGTGGTCAGCCGCAGCTGCCGCACCCAGCCGCTCTCGCGCTCCTTGGCGATGCGCTCGCTGTTGCCCATCAGCACGGCCGTCAGGGCGCCGAAGGAGGCCATGGACACCATCATGTACGTCGGCAGGGTCAGCCCGCTGCCGTCGATCTCGGTGCCGGCGTCGGCGTTGCCCGCGATGATCAGGAAGATCAGCGACGGGTAGAGCACGGAGAAGAACAGGAACTTGCGATTGCGCAGGGCGCGGGTGAGTTCCAGCTTGATCAGGCTGTTCACAGCGACTTCGCCTCCTCGGCGGCGGTGATGGCGACGAAGGCCTGCTCGAGGCCGAGTCCGGCGACTTCGAGGTTGCGGGGGTAGAGGCCGGTGCCGTACAGGGCGTGCACGGTGGCGTCGGCGTCGGAGGACTGGATGCGCACGGTGGCGCCGGACACGTCGAGGGAGGTGAGGAAGGGCAGCGCGCGCAGGGCGGCCTCGTCGATGACGCCCTCCAGGTCGAACGACACCCGGCGCGCCCCGGCCTTCGCCTTGATCTCGGCGGCGGTGCCGTCGGCCAGCAGCCGGCCCCGGTGCAGCACGAGCACCCGGTCGGCGATGGCGTCGGCCTCCTCCAGGTAGTGCGTGGCGAACAGCACCGTGCGGCCCTGGTCGGCCTGCTCGCGCATGGTCGCCCAGAAGGCATGGCGGGTGGTGACGTCCATGCCGGTGGTCGGCTCGTCGAGGACGATCAGGTCGCTGTCGCCGGCGGTGGCGAGGGCGAAGCGCACGCGCTGGGCCTGGCCGCCGGAGAGCTTGTTGACCTTGCGGTCGGCGATGTTCGCGACTCCGGCGCGGGCGAGCACGTCCGAGGCGCGGTACGGCCGCGGGTGCAGGTCGCAGGCGAGGCGGACCAGCTCGGCGACGGTGACCTCGTCCATCAGGCCGCCGCTCTGCAGCATCGCGCCGACCTTCCCGGCGACGATGGCCTCGCGCGGGCTGGTGCCGAAGACGCGGACCGTGCCGGCGTCGGGCTGCTTGAGGCCGAGCATCAGGTCGAGGGTGGTCGACTTGCCGGCGCCGTTGGGGCCCAGCAGGGCCACGGTCTCACCCGGGTGCAGCGCGAGCGACAGCCCGTCCACCGCCCGTACGTCCCCGTAGGCCTTGCTCACCTGATCGAAACCGACCACCGGTGTGCCGGTGGCCGTCGCTGTCGTGGTCATGCCCCCATCGTCGCGGCGCGGGCACCGGCGGCGGCAGTGTCGGCCGTCCGCAGTGCCGGATGACAGATGTCATGCGGACCGGGTGACAGCGGAGGACAGCGGGCGGCAAGCAGGTCGCATACGACGAAGGGGGCGCCCGGCGATGTGCCGTGCGCCCCCTCGTCGTGGCCCGTCAGCTGGGTTCGGTGTCGATGACGGCGACCCGGTTCGTGGTGCTCTTCAGCGCCAGCCGCAGGGCGCCGTAGACGTCCTGGACGGTGACCGGGGTCTTCTGGCCGTTCGCCCGGGCGATCAGCACCCCGTCGAAGGTCTTGCCGTACAGCTCCTTCAGGGCCGCTTCGTCGTAGGAGTCGACGAGCTTGCCGTTCACGGCCTTGACCTTGAGGAACTTCCACAGCGACTTCTGCGGGCTGAAGGCGACCTTGTGCGCCGCGTCCGTCATGACGGTGACCTTGGCGGACATCGCCGGCCGGGCGAACTCCTTCATCATCCGGTCGACCTCGGCGTCGGACACCGTGGGCTGCCGGTTCGTCGTCGCCACCCGCACGGGCGTGACCGCGCCGGTCTCCACCTGGGTGCGGTACGCCTGCTCGACGGCCTGCTTGGAGGCCGCGACGTCGATGCCCTTGCCGGCCTTGCCGTAGACGGCGACGGCCTTGCCTGCCTCGAAGCGGACGGTGCCGTCGGTCATCGACCCGGAGCCGCCCGCGGCGTTCTCCAGGGCGGCCTGGAGCTTCTCCTCGTCGACCGGCATGACCGGGTCGACCTGGCGCTGCTGCCCGAACAGGGAGCCGATGACGGAGACCGGGTTGTAGTCGCTCTTCGCGGCGGCGCCGACCGTGGCGGCCTCGTCGAAGTGCAGCCCCGCCTGGTCGGGCTTCAGGGTGACCGTGGAGCCGTCGACCGACAGCTTCAGCGGCTCGTTGACCCACTTGCCGAGCGCCTCGTCGAGCTTCTTGACGGCCTCGTCGCGGGTGCCGCCGCCGATGTCGACGCCGAGCACGGTGGTGCCCTTGGGCACGTCGGAGTGGTTCATCAGCAGCCCGGCGCCGTAGACGCCGGCGGCCAGGACGATCACGCCGCCGACGAGCAGCGGGAGCTTCCTGCGGCCCTTCTTCTTCGGCGGACGCGACGCGGGCACGTTCTGCGCGACGGGCTCCGGCAGCCTCGGCGGGGTCTGCGGCAGCGGGGTGTCGGGACCCACGCCGAACGGGCCGGTGCCGCGCTCGCCGGACGGCACCACGGGGATGCCGCTGGTGACGGTGTGTCCGGAGACGTTGTCGTGGGGCTGCCCGCCGTAGCCGCCCGCGGGCGGTTCGGGGGCGAGCTGCTGCGGGGTGAGGATCGCGGTGTCGTCGCTCAGCCCGACGCCGGGAGTGGTTCCGGGAGCCCAGACTCCGGGCACGCCCGGCGGGGTGTTCACGGGGCCCGGACCGGCCGCACCGGGGACCGGCGGTACGACGGGCCCGTCACCCGTGACCGGGCCGCTGGTGGGGCCCGAGGGGCCGTGGGGGCCGCGGCCACCGGGCGCGCCGGGGCCACCGGGGCCGTTGAAGCCGGTGCGGTTGCCGGGACCGGCGGGGCTGCCGGGGCCGCCCGGGGTGTCGAAGTCGCGGCGGTCGTCGCCGCCCTCTGCGAAGTACGGCAGGTCGTCGCGGGTGGGCGCGTCGGTGCCGGGGCGCGCCGAACTGCCCAGCGGGCCCGCGCCGAGCGCCTCGGTGACGTCGAAGGAGCCGGTGCCGCCGCCGTGGCCGGGCGCGACCGGGCCGCCGGTGGCGCCGGACAGACCGGAACCGGTGCCCGGGCGGCCGGAGCCGCCGGCACCCGGCAGACCGGAGCCGTTGCTCCCGCCGGAGCGGGCGGAGCCGTTGGCGCCGGGCGCGCTCATCGAGCCGACCACACCGCCGGGGCGCCCCGCTCCCGGGCCCGTGGGGGCGCCGGAACCGCCGGGCGCGGACGCCGCGTTGCCGTCCGGAGCGGCCTGGCCGCCCTTGGGCGCGGCGGACTTGCGGGGCGCGAACCAGTCGCTGGTCTTCTCCTCCGCCTGCGGCTCGGACTCGGCGGACGGCTCGACGGTGCCGGTGGACGTGGCGGCGGCCGCGGACTGCGGCTCGGCGCTACCGCCCTCGGCGGCGTCCCTGTCGCCGACGGGCTTGCGCACGACGACGGGCGGAATCGGCCGGGATCCGGGGATGTTGATCCGGATCCGGGTCGTCAGCGTCGTCTCGGTCTTCTTCTCCTCCGGCTGCGTGCCCGCACGGCCCGCGTCCGTACCGTCACCGGAAGCCGTCGGCGTTCCGTACGGCGGAGTCCCCGAGGGGTAGGCGGCTCCGCCGCGCCCCTTGGGCCCGGAGGACGGAGTGTCAGTTTCACGACTCAAGGCAGGTTCTCCCGGTTGGCTCCGCCGCCCGCGTCATCGTCCTTCGCTGGGGGTCCCCCCGGCTCGTGGAGCCTGAGGGCGTCTCGGCGGCGCGCACCACCATACTGGCCACTTCTGGCCCGTATCCCACGACCGCTGGGGAAACCCACACGGGAATCGCACGAGCGCGCTGCGGCGAAGGGGACGTCACTTGCCAAGTCGGGCGGGGTCCGGCCCCGGTTGGCGCCCCCCGCCGAGGGTGGCGCAGATCACAGCCACGGCCATGCCGCCGAGCAGGAAGAGATAGGAACCGCCGCCGGCGCCGAACAGGAAGTCGCCTTCCGGGCGGCTGGCGGTGAGGAAGATTACGGTGACCATCCAGCCGGCGACGGGAGCGACGGCCCCGGCCCGGCTGCCCGCGGCGCGCGCCCCGCCGAGGAAGAGTCCGGCTGCTCCGGCGAGCGCCAGCAGCAGCCCGCCCGGGAACCATGCGGCCTGCACCAGCGCCCCGGCCACGGCGACGACCCCGCCGAGGACGAACAGGCCGAGGTAGGCGACGGCCCGCCCGGGGGACGGCGGCCGCAGCGGCTGAGCCAGCAGGGAACCGGATCCGCGCTGCTCCATCACGCCTCCCCGATCCCGGCGAACAGGTCGCTCTCGCGCGAGCTCCCGCGCTCCCCGTGCACCAACTCGTAGTACTCGGTGGTGAACAGCGGCTGTGCCAGCTCGTTGGAGAGCGCGAAGTACGGCCGCCCCGGGGCGACCTCGATCTGGGTGGCGTGCGCGGCCATCGCGGCGGCCTTGGCGGCGGAGTGCGCACTGCCGTCGACGGCGGTGGTCACCCGGTCGTCGGCGACGACACCGGGTACGTCGTCGACCGTGGCCGTCTTGGTGAACGGCAGCCCCGGCAGCTCCCGCTGGAGTCGGGTGAAGGAGTCGTCGGCGACCGTGCGCGGCACCCGGTTGAAGTAGATCTTGGGGATGGGCCGGCCGGCGTCGGCGGCGAGTTCGGCGGCGCGCATGGCGACGCGGTGCGCCTGGATGTGGTCGGGGTGGCCGTAGCCGCCGTTGTCGTCGTAGGTGACGAGGACCTGGGGCCGTACCTCGAGGATCACCTGAACGAGGTGTCCGGCGGCCTCGTCGAGGTCGGCCTGCCAGAAGCAGGCGGGGTCGTCGTTGTCGGGCAGGCCCATCATCCCGGAGTCGGTGTAGCGGCCGGCGCCGCCGAGCAGCCGGTGGTCGTGGACGCCGAGTTCACGCATGGCCGCAGCCAGCTCGCCCAGCCGGTGCCGGCCCAGCGCGGCGCCGGTCAGATGCCGCAGCTCGGGCGGGATGACCTCGCCACGCTCCCCGAGGGTGCAGGTCACCAGCGTGACCTGGGCGCCCTCGGCGGCGTACTTGGCCATGGTGGCGCCGTTGTTGATCGACTCGTCGTCCGGGTGCGCGTGCACCAGCAGCAGACGTCGGGAGGGCAGAGCGGTCATGGGGCCACCCTAAGGGTGGCGGCCCATGACGGCCCGCGACGGTCCCCGGGCGGACGGCCCGGAGGGTGGTACGGCAGCTCAGAACTTGATGCTGCCGATCATTCCCGCGATGTTCGAGGTCAGGTCGCTGATGGTGGGCGCGACCGTCGAGGATGCGAGATAGAAGCCGAGCAGCATGCAGACGATCGCGTGCCCCGCCTTGAGCCCGGACTTCTTGACCAGCAGGAAGACGATGATCGCCAGCAGCACCACCGCCGAAATCGAGAGTGCCACGGCGGTTCACCTCCAAACAGAGCAGGGCACTTCGTAAGTCCATGCACGAGCCGACAGGTTCATACCCACACAGCGTTAGTGATCATAGCTTTACGTACTCGCGCATGGCTCGGCGCACGGGCGCACAAGGGGGCTCATGGCCAATATGGTCAGGGCATGACGAGCGAGCCTGACTCCTTCCCGCGGCGGCATGCCCGCACCCAGCGATTCACCCTCGGCGCGCCGCGTTCGTTCACCGTCGCGCCCGACGGTTCCCGTGTCGTGTTTCTGCGGTCGTCCTCCGGCACCGACCGGGCCGGCGCGCTGTGGGTCCTCGACGTGGCCGACGGCGCCGAGCGCATGGCGGCCGACCCGTACGCCCTGCTCGGCGGGGCCCTGGAGAACCTGTCGCCCGAGGAGCGCGCGCGCCGCGAGCGCAGCCGGGAGGGCGGCGCCGGCATCGTCGGCTACGCCACCGACGCGGCCGTCGAACTGGCATCCTTCGCCTTGTCGGGGCGGCTTTTCACGGCCGAACTGCGCGCCGGTACGGCACGTGAACTGCGCGTTCCGGGGCCGGCGATCGACCCGCGCCCCTCCCCCGACGGCCGCCATGTCGCCTACGTCGCGGGGGGCGCCCTGCGGGTGGTCGGCGCGGAGGGCGAGGGTGACCGGGCGCTGGCGGAAGCGGAATCCGAGGGGGTGAGCTGGGGGCTGGCCGAGTTCATCGCGGCCGAGGAGATGTCGCGTTCGCGGGGTTTTTGGTGGTCGCCGCAGTCGGACCGGCTGCTGGTGGCACGCGTGGACGACACGCCGGTGCGGCGCTGGTGGATCGCCGACCCCGCCCATCCGGAACGTGAGCCACGTCATGTCGGCTATCCGGCGGCCGGGACGGCGAACGCCGAGGTGCGGCTGTTCGTGGTCGGGCTCGACGGGGTGCGCACGGAGGTCTCCTGGGACCGGGCGCGCTACCCGTATCTGGCGCGAGTGCACTGGTCAGCGGCGGGGGCGCCGCTGCTGCTGGTGCAGGCGCGGGACCAGCGCAGCCAGCTGTATCTGGCGGTGGACCCGGACACCGGGGTGACCCGGATGGTGCACGCCGATGAAGATCCGATTTGGCTGGAACTTTTCGCCGGGGCGCCGGCCTGGTCACCCTCCGGACGGCTTGTCCGGATCGCGGACGAGGGCGGGGCGCGGGTCCTGGCGGTCGGGGAACGGCCGCTGACCGGACCGCAGTTGCATGTGCGGGCTGTGCTCGACGTCGCCGACGAGGACGTGCTGGTCTCCGCGTCCGCGGGCCAGGAGGCGGAGGCGCCGGAGACCGGTGAGGTGCACGTCTACCGGGTGAACGAGCTGGGCTGGGAGCGCCTGTCGCAGGAGCCCGGGGTGCACTCGGCGGTGCGCGCCGGGGGCGTGACGGTGCTGGTGTCGGCGACGCCGGACCGGCCGGGCGCGCGGGTGCAGGTGCTGCGGGACGGCAAGCCGGTGGCGACCGTCGCGTCGTATGCCGAGGATCCCGGCCTGTCCCCGCGCGTGACGCTCACCGAGGGGGGCGCACGGCGGATCCCGTGCGCCGTGCTTATGCCTGCGGACTACCCCGGTGACACCCCCCTGCCGGTGCTCCTCGACCCCTATGGTGGCCCGCACGGTCAGCGGGTGGCCGCCGCGCACAACGCGCATCTGACCTCGCAGTGGTTCGCCGACCAGGGCTTCGCCGTCGTCGTGGCGGACGGGCGGGGCACGCCGGGGCGCTCGCCGGCCTGGGAGAAGGCGATCCACCGCGACTTCACGGTGACCCTGGACGACCAGATCGAGGCGCTGCGGGACCTCGCGCAGCGCTACCCGCTGGACCTGACCCGGGTCGCCATCCGCGGCTGGTCCTACGGCGGTTACCTCGCGGCCCTAGCCGTGCTGCGCCGCCCGGACGTCTTCCACGCCGGCATCGCGGGCGCCCCGGTCACCGACTGGCGGCTGTACGACACGCACTACACCGAGCGCTACCTCGGCGACCCGGGCGCGGACCCGGCGCCGTACGCGCACAGCTCCCTGGTGGACGACGGCGGTCTGGTCTCCCCCGCCGAACCGCACCGCCCGCTGATGGTGATCCACGGCCTCGCCGACGACAACGTCGTGGTCGCCCACTCGCTGCGCCTGTCCTCGGCCCTGCTGGCCGCGGGCCGCCCGCACGAGGTGCTCCCCCTGTCCGGGGTGACCCATATGACCCCCCAGGAACAGGTCGCGGAGAACCTGCTCCTGCTCCAGGTGGACTTCCTCCGGCGGGCCCTCGCATAGCGGCACAAAGAACCGCTAACTCCGTTAACACACCGGCAACTTGGTGGAAGCGGCACCGATATACGGACGCGTGAGACTGATCAGCGTACGGCCGTGCGGGTGCCGTGAGCGGGCCGGGGTGGCAGCGATGTCACCCCGGCCCGTCTCCCTGTTGCGGCGGGCGCTGTTCGGTGGGCACCTCGGGCGGCCGGCCGGGGCGGTCCTCCGCGGGGACGACCTGTTTCTCCTCGGCGAAGTGGCAGGCCGAGGGGTGGGCGGCCGGGCCGCCGGGCAGGTGGGGCGGGATCGTCAGGAGCGGCACCTCCAGCGCGCAGCGTTCGCGGGCCTTGAAGCAGCGGGTGCGGAAGCGGCAGCCGGAGGGGATGTTCGTCGGGGAGGGGACGTCGCCGGCGAGGATGATGCGCTCCCGGTGTTCGCGGGCCTCCGGATCGGGGACCGGGACGGCGGAGAGCAGCGCCTGGGTGTACGGGTGCGTGGGGTGGACGTAGATCTGCTCGTCCGTGCCGATCTCGACGATGCGGCCCAGGTACATCACGCCGACGCGGTCCGAGATGTGCCGGACGATCGACAGGTCGTGCGCGATGAAGACGTAGGAGAGGTCGAACTCGCTCTGCAGGCGGTCCATCAGGTTGATGACCTGCGCCTGCACCGACACGTCCAGGGCCGAGACCGGCTCGTCGGCGACGATCACCTCGGGGCGCAGCGCGAGGCCGCGGGCGATGCCGATGCGCTGGCGCTGGCCGCCGGAGAACTGGTGCGGGTAGCGGTTGATGTACTCGGGGTTCAGACCGACGACGTCCAGCAGGTCCTGCACCTTGCGGCGCCGGTCGCCCTTGGGCGCGACCTCGGGGTGGATCTCGTAGGGCTCGCCGATGATGTCGCCGACCGTCATCCGCGGGTTGAGCGAGGTGTACGGGTCCTGGAACACCATCTGGATGTTGCGGCGGACCGCCTTCATCGCGCGCCCGGAGAGCCTCGTGACGTCCTCGCCCTTGTAGCGGATCTGCCCGGCGGTCGGCCGTTCCAGGTTGACCAGCATCTTGGCGACCGTGGACTTGCCGCAGCCGGACTCGCCGACGATGCCGAGGGTCTCACCCCGGTCCAGGGTGAAGTCGACGCCGTCGACGGCCTTCACCGCACCGACCTGCTTCTTGAACAGGATGCCCTGGGTGAGCGGGTAGTGCTTGACCAGCCCGCTGACCTCGAGGATCGGCTCAGCCATGCAGGCACTCCCTGAAGAAGTGGCAGGCGCTGCCGCGCTCTTCGGACACCTCGTACAGCGGCGGCACGTCCGTGCGGC
This sequence comes from Streptomyces sp. NPDC014006, assembly GCF_043088925.1. NCBI lineage: Bacteria > Bacillati > Actinomycetota > Actinomycetes > Kitasatosporales > Streptomycetaceae > Streptomyces > Streptomyces sp. NPDC014006. The sequence continues at coordinate 381,930 of NZ_JBICAJ010000006.1, forward strand.
ACACGTCCCGGGCCATGGGGCAGCGCGGGTGGAAGGCGCAGCCGGGCGGGATGTTCATGAGGTTGGGCGGCAGGCCCTTGATGGCGTACAGCTCGTGGCCCTTCTGGTCCAGCCGCGGGATGGAGTCCAGCAGGCCGCGGGTGTACGGGTGGGCGGGCGCCTTGTAGATGTCGTGCACCGGCGCCGACTCCACGATGCGGCCGGCGTACATCACGGCGATCCTGTCGGCGACGTCGGCGACCACGCCGAGGTCGTGGGTGATGAGGATCAGGCCCATGTTGTACTCGCGCTGGAGGTCGGCGAGCAGCTCCATCACCTGGGCCTGGACCGTCACGTCCAGGGCCGTGGTCGGTTCGTCGGCGATGATGAGCGCGGGTTCCAGGGCCAGCGCCATGGCGATCATGATGCGCTGGCGCATACCGCCGGAGAACTGGTGCGGGTACTGCCGCACCCGCTCCCTGGCGGCCGGGATGCGCACCCGTTCCATCAGCTCCACGGCCTTGGCGCGGGCGTCCTTGGTCGTCATCCCGCGGTGCACCACGAACATCTCGCCGAGCTGGTCGCCGACCGTCATCACCGGGTTGAGGGAGCTGAGCGCGTCCTGGAAGATCATCGCCATCCCGGCGCCGCGGATCTTGCGCCGCTCGTCCTCCTTCAGCTTCAGCAGGTCCTTGCCCTGGAAGAGGATCTCGCCGCCGGTGATCCGGCCCGGCGGCATGTCGAGGATGCCCATGACGGTCTGCGCGGTGACCGACTTGCCGGACCCGGACTCACCGAGCACGGCGAGCGTCTCCCCCGCTTCCACGCCGTAGGTGACACCGTTGACGGCCTTGGCGACCCCGTCCCGCGTCCGGAACTCCACGTGCAGATCACGCACTTCGAGCAGCACGGCGACTCACCTCAGCTTCGGATCGAGGGCGTCGCGGACCGCGTCGCCGAGCATGATGAAGGCCAGCACCGTGACGGCCAGGGCGCCGGAGGGCCACAGCAGGGCGTGCGGGGCGTTGCGGATGTAGGGCGCGGCGGCGGAGATGTCGATGCCCCAGGACACGCTGGGCGGTTTCAGGCCGACGCCGAGGAAGGACAGGGTGGCCTCCAGGGCGATGTACGTACCGAGCGCGATGGTCGCCACGACGATCACCGGGGCGACCGCGTTGGGCGTGATGTGCCGCAGCAGGATGCGGGAGCTGGAGGCACCGAGCGCGCGGGCGGCCTGCACGTAGTCGTTCTGCTTGGCGGTGATGACCGAGCCGCGGGCGATGCGGGAGAGCTGCGGCCAGCCCAGCAGCACGATGAAGCCGACGACCGGCCAGACGGTGTTGCTGGTGACCACGGACAGCAGCACCAGGCCGCCGAGCACGACCGGGATCGCGAAGAAGATGTCGGTGATCCGGGACAAAAACCCGTCCCAGGCGCCACCGAAGTACCCGGCGAGCCCGCCCAGCACGCTGCCGAGCAGCGCGACGCCGAGCGTGGCGCACACGCCGACCGTCACCGACGTACGGGCCCCGTACACGGTGCGCGTGTACACGTCGCAGCCCTGGCCGTCGTAGCCGAAGGGATGGCCGGCCGAGGAGCCCTGCTGGGCCTTGGAGAGGTCGCACTTGAGGGGGGAGCCGGAGGTGATGGCCGACGGCCACAGGGAGATGAAGACCAGGAAGAGGATGATGACCCCGGAGATCAGGAACACCGGGTTGCGGCGCAGGTCGCGCCAGGCGTCGGACCACAGGGAGCGCGGCTTGGCCTGCGGACCGGTGCCCTGCGGGCCGCCCGGCGTCTTCTCCAGCGTCGTCGCTTCACTGGACGCGAGGTCCATCGCGCCGCCCATGCCGGTGCCGGCGATGGCGCCCTCGGGCTCGTACGGCTGCTCAGGCATAGCGGATCCTCGGGTCGAGTACGGCGTACAGCAGGTCGACGACCAGGTTGGCGACCAGGAAGACCAGCACGAGGACGGTCACGAACCCCACGACGGTCTGGGTGTTCTGCCGCAGGATGCCCTGGTAGAGCTGGTAGCCGACGCCGTGGATGTTGAAGATGCGCTCGGTGACGATCGCGCCGCCCATCAGCGCGCCGATGTCGGTGCCGATGAAGGTGACGACGGGGATGAGGGAGTTGCGCAGCAGGTGCCGGACGACGACCCGGCGCCGCGGCAGCCCCTTGGCGATGGCGGTGCGCACATAGTCCGAGCGCCGGTTCTCCGCGATGGAGGTGCGGGTGAGCCGGGTGACGTAGGCCAGGGACACCGACGCCAGCACCAGGCCGGGCACGATCAGCTCGTTGAAGGGCGCGGCCGGGGACACCGAGGGGCTGATCCAGCCCCACTCCACGCCGAGGAGCAACTGGAGCAGCAGGCCGGTGACGAAGGTGGGCACGGAGATCACGACGAGGGTCGCGAGCAGCACCCCGGTGTCGACGGGCCGGCCGCGGCGCAGGCCGGTGACGACGCCGAGGGTGATGCCGATGACGATCTCGAAGAGGATCGCGACGATGGTCAGCCGGATGGTGACGGGGAACGCGGTCCGCATCAGCTCGGTGACCTCCTGGCCGTTGAACGCCGTACCGAAGTCACCGGTGAAGACGTTCCCCATGTAGGTCAGGTATTGCTGCCACACCGGCTTGTCGAGCCCGAACTCCTTCTTCAGCTGGGCGGCGGTGGCCGGATCGCACTGCCGCTCGCCGCACAGCCCCGCGATGGGGTCGCCCATCACGTTCACCATCAGGAAGATCAGCAGCGTCGCCCCGATGAACACCGGGATCATCTGCAGCAGACGCCGGACGACGTAGCGCCCCATGACCGGTCAGCTCACCTTGATCTCGTCGTACACGGGCACGCTGAACGGGTTCAGCTTCACGTTGGACAGGCGGTCCGACCAGCCGGCGCTGCCGTTCTGGTACCACAGCGGGATCGCGGCCATGTTGTCCCGGACGACCCCCTCGGCCTGCTGGAACAGGCCGACGGCCTGGGCGGTGTCGGTCTCCTGGTTGGCCTTGTCGACGAGGCCGTCGAACTGCTTGTTGGACCAGTGACCGTCGTTGGAGGAGGCATTGGTGTAGTACAGGGGCTGCAGGAAGTTCTGGATGAGCGGGTAGTCCATCTGCCAGCCGGCCCGGAAGGGGCCGCTCATCTTCTTCTGCGTGATCTGGTTGCGGAAGTCGGCGAAGGTGCCGACCGGGTTGCCGACGCACGCCTTGGTGTTGCCGAGCGCGTTGTTGATGGAGTTGCACACGGCGTCGACCCACTGCTTGTGGGAGCCGGTGTCGGCGTTGTAGGTGATCTTCAGCTGGCCGCCGGGGATACCGCCGCCCTGCTGGACGTACTTCTTGGCCTCGGCCGGGTTGTAGTCGCAGAACTTCCCGCACAGGCCCGGCTTGTAGCCGCCCGCCGCGCCGAGCACGGGTGAGGTCCAGTCGGTGGCGGGGGTGCGGGTCTTCGCGAAGATCGTGTCGGTGATCTGCTTGCGGTTGATGGCCATCGACAGGCCCTGGCGGAGCTTCGCGGAGTTCGGCTTGTTCCAGCGCGCGTCGTAGAAGGGGAACGAGAGGGTCTGGATGATGCCGGCCGGGGTGTTGAGGTAGCGATCGCCCAGGTCGCTCTTGACGTTCTTCAACTGCGCGGCCGGGACGTCGTCGACCAGGTCCACGTTGCCGGCCATCAGGTCGGTGTAGGCGGTGTTGTTGTCGGTGTAGACCTTCAGGTCGACGCCGCCGTTCTGCGCCTTGTCCGAGCCCGGGTAGCCGTCCCACTTGCGCAGGGACATCTGCGAGCCCTTGGCGTACGACTGGATGGCGTACGGGCCGTTGCCGATCGGCTTCTTGGTCCAGCCGGCGTGGTCGGTGAAGAACGCCTGCGGCAGCGGGGCGAAGGCCGGGTAGCCGAGGGTGTCGGGGAAGGTGGAGAACTTCTGGCTGAGCTTGACGGTGAAGGTCTGGTCGTTGACGAGCTTCAGGCCGGACAGGGTGTCCGCGGTCTGCTTGCCGCTGTCGGGGTGGACCTTGTCGTAGCCGTCGATGTAGCTGAAGAAGTAGGCGTTCTTCTGGTTGTTCTTCAGGCTCGCGCCATAGTTCCAGGCGTCGACGAAGGACTTGGCGGTGACCTTCTCGCCGTTGGAGAAGGTCCAGCCGGGCTTGATGGTGATCTTGAAGTTCTGGGAGTCGGAGGTCTCGATCGACTGGGCGAGCATGTCCTCGGCCTTGCCGTTCTGCGGGTTGTACCGCTTCAGCCCGCGGACGATCATGTCGAGGACCTTGCCGCCCTGGACCTCGTTGGTGTTGGCCGGCTCCAGCGGGTTCTGCGGGTCGCCCCAGGAGGAGCTGAGGACGCCGCCGCCGTTGCCGCCACCGCTGCCGCTGTCTCCCCCGCTTCCGCAGGCCGTCGCCGCGAGGACTACCGCGGCCGCGCAGGTGGCCCAGGTGGCGTGCGTGGCTCCGCGCATGGAGTGCCTCCTCGTCCCTGCGCCCCCGCCGGGCGACGCGATGCCGCCGGCGCCGGGGCGCTGATCGTTATGGTCACTATCCGCTTGAATGCCACATACCTCACATTCACGCCATCCGTCCGGGGCACGGGTCGCCCGTCCGGGTGCATACGGCGCACCGCGCGGGAGGGACGGAAGAGCAGGAGATACGGCGCCTCGTCGCATCGGATGAAGAGACGGACCTCGGGTGCGACGACACGCCGGGCACCGCACGCGAAGCTCAAGAGTCACTCAGATCGCTTCCCCCTCAGGGGAGTTGGGAGAAGTATCTGGCGTGTTCTCTTCAAGTCGGCGCGCCGGGACACGACCGGTCCGGCCGCCGGCCCGTGTGTGCCTGAAAGGCGATCCATGAAGCGTGTGATGAGCGCGGCCCTGTCCACCGCTCTGCTCGGCTGCGGTGCGGTGGTGGTCTCCGCCCCGACGGCGGCCGCCGGGGTCCGGTGCGACGACACCCCCATCTACAGCATCAGCGACAAGAAGACCGTGTGGGAACCGACCAACGTGCACAGTGACTGGGCGCGGCCGGGCGTGACCATCAGCTACGCAAAGAACAAGACCGGCAGCTGGACCGCCACCGGCACGGCCACGCTGGGCACCGAGGCCGGCGTCATCTTCGCCAAGGCGTCGACGTCCTTCAGCGTCTCCGTCGGCAAGACCTGGACGAAGTCGGACACCTGGACCTACTCGGCGACGGTGCAGAAGAAGTCCGGCAAGACCAAGGGCCGCCTGATGATGTACCACGAGGCCAAGGGCTTCAGCGTCACCAAGTACCACCTGGAGCCCAACGGCCAGCAGCAGTGCGTGAAGCACAAGATCTGGAAGAAGTCGGGCATCGTCGCCCCCGCCAAGCGCAACAACAACCTGTGGGGGATCCAGTACGGGTGATGCCCACTCGTACCTCCTGAGGGAACCGGCACATACGGGAGGGCGCCGGTTCCACCCCTGCCCCGTCGGACCATGTCCGGCGGGGCTCCTTCGCGTGCCGGGAGTTCTCCCGAGGGGCCGTCAGGGCTTCACCTGGGGGGCTTCAGTGGACTGGACCAATGGTGTGCGCAGGAAGCCGTCGAAGTGCCGTTTTCGCAGGCGGCAAGGGGTTTGACGGACCGTTGACGCGCGCAGACAGCCACTGATAGACACAGCCGTCCCCGAGTGATCAGCCACTTCCAGACACACCCGTCCCCGAGCGAGGGGCCACTTCCGGACACTGTTGTCCCCAGCGAGCGACGACGCGAGGTCACGTTCCATGAAGCGAAACGATCAGCACGGACCCGTAAGAGCGCGCCCCACCACCCGCCTCGCCGCCGCGGCCGGCACCGCCGCGCTGGCGCTGACCGCCGCCCTCGTCACCCCGCTCGCCCCCGCGCCCGCCCAGGCCGTGGCGGCGGACGGCGGCCCGAAGGTGCTCACCGTCGCCGTCGCGCAGAGCGTCGACTCGCTCAGCCCCTTCCTCGCCACCCGCCTGCTCTCCACGAGCATCAACCGGCTGATGTACGAGTACCTCACCGACTACGACCCCGGCGACGCGCACGCGGTCCCGGGCCTCGCCACCCGGTGGGCGCCCTCGGCCGACAAGCTCACCTGGACGTACACCATCCGCTCCGACGCCACCTGGTCCGACGGGCAGAAGGTCACCGCCGAGGACGCGGCCTGGACCTTCACCAAGATGATGACCGACGAGTCCGCCGCCACCGCCAACGGCAGCTTCGTCGGCAACTTCCGCAAGGTGACCGCCCCGAGCCCCACCCGACTGGTCATCGAGCTGAAGAAGCCCCAGGCCACCATGACGGCGCTCGACGTGCCGATCGTGCCCAAGCACATCTGGGAGAAGGTCGGCGACTTCTCCAAGTTCAACAACGACAAGACCTTCCCCGTCGTCGGCGACGGCCCGTTCGTGCTCGCCGACTACAAGCCCGACAGCTACGTACGGCTCAAGGCCAACAAGACGTTCTGGCGTGGCGCGCCCAAGTTCGACGAGCTGGTCTTCAAGTACTACAAGGACGGCGACGCCGCCGTCGCCGCCCTGCAGAAGGGCGAGGTGTCCTTCGTCGGCAACCTCACCCCCGCCCAGGCCGCCGCCCTGAAGAACCAGCACGGCGTCAAGGTCAACGACGCCCCCGGCCGGCGCTTCTACGCCCTCGCCGTCAACCCCGGCGCCCGCGCCAAGGACGGCACCCGCCTCGGCGACGGCAACCCCACGCTGCTGGACCAGCGGGTGCGCCAGGCGCTGTTCCTCGCCGTCGACCGCAAGACGCTCATCGACAAGGTCTTCCAGGGCCACGCCGTCGAGGGCGCCGGATACATCCCGCCGCGCTTCTCCACGTACTTCTGGAAGCCTTCGCCCGAGCAGGAACTGGCCTACGACCCGGCGAAGGCAGCGCAACTCCTCGACCAGGCCGGCTACCGGAAGAACGGCTCCGGGCAGCGCGTCGGCAAGGACGGCAAGCCGCTCAGCTACCGTCTGCTGTGCCACGCCACCGACCCCAACGACAAGGCCGTCGGCCAGTATCTGAAGGAGTGGTGGGGCAAGCTCGGCGTCGGCGTCCGCCTCGACTGCCTGGACAACGTCAGCGACCCCTGGCTGGCCGGCACCTACGACCTCGCCTTCGACGGCTGGTCGGTCAACCCCGACCCGGACTTCGTGCTCTCCATCCACACCTGCGCCGCCCTGCCCGCCGATGCGAAGAAGACCGGCGCGACCGACAACTTCATCTGCGACAAGCGGTTCGACGACCTGTACACCCGTCAGCTCGCCCAATACGACCCGGCCAAGCGGGCGGACCTGGTCAAGCAGATGGAGTCGCGGCTGTACGACACCGGGTACATGAACGTCATGGCGTACCCCAACGCGCTGGAGGCCTACCGTAGCGACCAGATCGCCTCGATCGAGACGATGCCGAAGGCCGCGGGCAACATCTACGGCCAGGACGGCTACTGGAGCTGGTGGTCGGCCGAGCCCGCCGCCTCCGACGGTTCCTCGGACTCCGGAAGCTCGACCGGCGTGGTGGTCGGGATCGTCGCGGGTGCCGTCGTCCTCGTGGGCGCCGCCGGCTTCCTCGCCCTGCGCCGCCGCTCCACCGCCGAGGACCGCGAGTAGCCGATGACCGCCACCACTCTCGCCACGGCGGGCGAGCGCACCCGGCGCCGCCCGTCACCGGTCCCCTACCTGCGCTACGGGGCCGGCAAGCTGGCCGGCGCCGCCGTGTCGCTGCTGGCCGTGCTCGTCACCGGCTTCTTCCTGTTCCGGCTGATCCCGGGCGACCCGGTCCGCACGATGACCGGCGGTCGCCCGATCTCCGCCGAGCAACTGGCCGCCTACCGCCGGGAGTTCGGTCTGGACCTGCCGCTGTGGCAGCAGTTCACGGACTACTGCGGCAAGGCGCTCACCGGCGACCTCGGCACCTCGTACCAGTTCCGCGCCCCGGTCGTCGACAAGATCACCGAGGCGCTGCCCAACACCCTGCTGCTCACCGGCACCGGGTTCGTGCTCTACACCCTGCTCGGCGTCTTCCTCGGCACCCGCGCGGCCTGGCGGCGCGGCAGCCTCTCCGACCGCTTCCACACCGGCCTGGCGCTGACCCTGTACTCGGTGCCGTCGTTCTGGCTGGGCCTGCTGCTCATCATCGTGCTGTCGGTCGGCATCGGCCCGCTCCCCGGGCTCTTCCCCACCGGCGGCATGGAGTCCGGCGGCAAGGAGGGCTTCGCGTACGTCCTCGACGTCGCCCACCATCTGATCCTGCCGGTAGTCACGCTGGTCGCCGTCGAGTACGGCCAGACGCTGCTCGTGACCCGCTCGGCGCTGCTGGACGAGATGGGCAGCGACTATCTGACGACCGCACGGGCCAAGGGGCTGCGCGACGACCTGGTGCGCCGCCGCCACGCGGTGCCCAACGCGCTGCTGCCGACCGTCACGCTCGTCTTCGTCAACCTCGGCCGGACCGTCGCCGGGGTGATCCTGGTCGAGACCGTCTTCTCCTGGCCGGGCCTGGGCGGCTTGTTCTACCAGGCGCTCAGCGTGCCCGACCTGCCGCTGGTGCAGGGCCTGTTCCTCTTCTTCGCCGCGGCGGTGATCGTCATGAACACCCTGGCCGACCTGGTCTATCCGTTGCTCGACCCGAGGGTGGGACGGACATGAGCGCAACCGCGCCGCCCACCGTGGCGGCCCTGACCCGGCAGCGCCGCCGCCGCGCCGCCGCACGGTTCTGGCGGCAGTACACCACCCACCGCGCCGGGCTGGTGGGCCTCGCGGCCCTCGTGCTGCTCGCCCTGCTCGCGCTGAGCGCGCCCCTGACGGTCGGTTCGGACGTGGCGAGCGTGACCGGCGCACCCGGGCGGCCGCTGCAGAGCCCGAGCGGAGAGTTCTGGCTGGGCACCGACCGCTTCGGCCGCGACCTGCTCGGCCTGCTGGTGTGGGGCTCGCGGGTCTCCCTGCTCATCGGCCTGCTCGCGGCCGTGCTGTCGGTGGCGATCGGCGCGGTCGTCGGGATCACCGCCGGACACTTCCGGGGTGCGTACGCGACCGTCCTGATGCGGGTCACGGACTGGTTCCTGGTGATGCCGACACTGGTGCTGGCCATCGCGCTGGCCACCGTGCTGCCCCGCTCGCTCGGTACGGTCGTGCTGGCGATCGGCGTCACCACCTGGCCGACGACCGCGCGGCTGGTGCGGGCGCAGACCCTCGCGGTGGAGTCACGGCCGTACATCGAACGGGCGAAGGCGCTCGGCGGCGGGCACTGGCACATCATGACCCGGCACGTACTGCCGAACGTGATGCCGCTGGTGCTGGCGCAGACGACGCTGATGATCTCCTCCTCCATCCTCGCCGAGGCCACGCTCGCCTTCCTCGGGCTGGGCGATCCGACGGTCGTGTCCTGGGGCGGGATGCTCCAGGAGGCGCGGGAGGCGGGCGCGGTCAGCTCGGGCGACTGGTGGTACCTGGTGCCGCCCGGCATCGCGATCGCGGGGGTGGCGCTGGCGTTCACGCTGTGCGGACGGGCCGTGGAGGCAGTCCTCAATCCGAGGCTGGGGGTGGCGCGATGACGCTGCTGGAGGTGCGGGACCTCGCCGTGACGTACCAGGGCGGGGCGGCCGCCGTACGCGGCGTGGACCTGACGCTGGAGGCCGGGCAGAAACTCGGCGTCGCGGGCGAGTCGGGCTGCGGAAAGTCGACGCTGGCCCTGGCGCTGCTGCGGCTGCTGCCTGCGGGCACGCGGATCACCGGCCGGGTCACGCTGGACGGCGAGGACGTGCTCGGCATGCGCTGGGGGCGGCTGCGCGCGGTGCGCTGGGCGGGGGCGTCGATCGTGTTCCAGGGCGCGATGCACTCCCTCAACCCCGTGCACCGGGTCGGCGACCAGATCGCCGAACCGATCCTGCTGCACGGACGGGCGACGGCCGCCGCCGCCCGCAAGCGCGCCGGGGAGCTGCTGGAGCAGGTGGGCCTGCCGGCGGCGCGCGCCTCGGCCTTCCCGCACGAGCTGTCCGGCGGCCAGCGGCAGCGCGTGATGATCGCCATGGCGCTGGCCTGCGAGCCCCGGCTGATCATCGCGGACGAGCCGACGACCGCGCTGGACGTGATGATCCAGGCGCAGATCCTGAGGCTGATCGAGCACCTGGTCGCCGACCAGGACGTCGGCCTGATCATGATCAGTCACGACCTCGCCGTGCTGGCCGACACCTGCGACCGGCTGGCGGTGATGTACGCCGGGCGCGTGGTCGAGGAGGGCCCGGCCCGCTCGGTCCACGAGGACGCCCGGCACCCGTACGCGCGTGCCCTGTCGGCCGCGTTCCCCCGCATCGGCGACCCGGCGTCCCGGTTCGCCCCGCGGGGCCTGCCCGGCGACCCGCCGGACCCGTCCGCCCTCCCCGCCGGCTGCGCCTTCCACGCCCGCTGCCCGGTGGCCCTGCCGGTGTGCGCGGCCGACGACCAGCCGCTGCGGGACGCCGGCCCGAGCCGCGCGGCGGCCTGCGTGCACGTGACCGGCGTACCGGAGTCCGCGGGGCCGCCCGGTGACCCGGCCGCGCCTCCCGCCGGGCCACCGCCCGAGAACGCGAGGAGCACGCCATGACGACGACACCGAACGCCCCGCTGCTCACGGTGCGGGACCTGGGCGTGACGTTCCCGGGCCGGCAGGGCGCCGGGCCGGCCCGCGCGGTCGACGGGGTGCAGCTCGACATCCGCCCCGGCGAGATCGTCGCGCTGGTCGGCGAGTCCGGCTGCGGCAAGTCGACGCTGGCCCGCGCGCTGCTGGGGCTGGTGAAACCGACGGCGGGCCGGGTGACGTACGACGGACGGGAACTGTCCTACTCGCAACGAGCCCTGCGCGCCCACCGCCGCCAGGTCCAGCTGGTCCTCCAGGACCCCAGCGGCTCCCTCAACCCCCGGCACACGGTGTACGACGCGGTGGCGGAGGGCCTGCGCATCCACGGGCACGCCGGGGACGAACGCGAGGCGGTCGCCGACGCCCTGTCGCGCGCGGGCCTGCGCCCCCCGGAGCGCTTCTTCCTGCGCTACCCGCACGAACTGTCCGGCGGCCAGCGCCAGCGCGTCGTCATCGCGGGCGCGCTGGTGCTGGAACCGAAGCTGCTGGTGGCCGACGAACCGGTGGCGTCCCTGGACGCCTCGGTGCGCGGCGAGATCCTGGCCCTGCTGCTCCGCCTGCGCACCGAACTCGGCCTGGCGGCGCTGGTGGTGACCCACGACCTGGGCCTGGCATGGAACATCGCCGACCGGGTGGCGGTGATGTACCTGGGCCGGATCGTGGAGACGGGAACGGTGGAAGAGGTCCTCACCTCCCCGAGGCACCCCTACACCCGGGCCCTGCTGTCGGTCCTCCCCGAGGCCCCCGGCACCCCGGTCGTCCTGTCGGGCGAACCCCCGGACCCCTCCCGCATCCCCTCCGGCTGCCGCTTCCACGTCCGCTGCCCGGCTCTGGCCGGCGGGGAGGCGGAGCGAGCGGGGGTGGCAGAGTCCTGCCGCTCACAGGACCCAGGCGTCCTGAGTGCCGGTACGGCCCCCCAATCGGCCTGTCACTTGTCGCTGACGGGAGCGAAGCCGACTTGAGGGGCGCGGGGCTGTACTGACATGCGGCTACCGCCGCGCGGGCGCGACCAGCCACAACGCGCCCGCATCCGAAAGACCACCGCAGAAAACCAAAGTTCCCGGCACCCCAAATCAAAGGGCACCGGGAACAACGGCTCAGCCGACGGCGGTCACACCGCGTGGACGACGTCCTTCTCCTCGGCGAAGTGGCACGCCGACTCGTGCGCCGCAGGCGTGTCCTCGCCCTTGAAGCGCTCCGGGATCGCCAGGATCGGAACCTCCTGCGCGCACTTGTCCTGCGCCTTCCAGCACCGGGTGCGGAAGCGGCACCCCGACGGGGGGTTCGCCGGGGACGGCACATCACCGGTGAGGATGATGCGCTCGCGGCGCTCACGCGCGTCCGGGTCCGGGACGGGGACCGCGGAGAGCAGCGCCTGGGTGTAGGGGTGCGTCGGGTGGTCGTAGATCTGCTCGTCCGTGCCGATCTCGGCGATCTTGCCGAGGTACATCACGCCCACACGGTCCGAGATGTGCCGGACGATCGACAGGTCGTGCGCGATGAAGATGTAGGACAGGTTGAACTCGTCCTGCAGGCGCTCCATCAGGTTGACGACCTGCGCCTGGACGGACACGTCCAGCGCGGAGACCGGCTCGTCGCAAATGATGATCTCGGGGTTCAGGGCCAGGCCGCGGGCGATGCCGATGCGCTGGCGCTGGCCGCCGGAGAACTGGTGCGGGTAGCGGTTGATGTACTCCGGGTTCAGACCGACGACATCGAGCAGCTCCTGCACCTTGCGGCGCCGGTCACCCTTCGGGGCCACCTCGGGGTGGATGTCGAAGGGCTCGCCGATGATGTCGCCGACCGTCATCCGCGGGTTGAGCGAGGTGTACGGGTCCTGGAACACCATCTGGATGTTGCGGCGGACCGCCTTCATCGCCCGCCCGGACAGCTTGGTGATGTCCTGGCCCTTGTAGAAGATCTCGCCCGCGGTGGCGCGCTCCAGGTTCATCAGGAGCTTGGCGACCGTGGACTTGCCACAGCCGGACTCGCCCACGATGCCGAGGGTCTCGCCCTGGTACAGGTCGAAGGAGACACCGTCGACGGCCTTGACCGCGCCGATCTGCTTCTTGAACAGGATGCCCTGGGTCAGCGGGAAGTGCTTCTTCAGGTCACGCACCTGAAGGATCGGCTCGCCGCGCGACACGGGCGCCTCGATCGCGGCGACCGCCTCATCCTCGGAGTGGGCGTCGACGACGTCCACCTCGGAGACGTTCGGCGTGGCATCCGGCTGCTCGTCGTTCTTGCTGAGCTCAGCCATGGAGCGTCTCCTTCCAGAAGTGGCAGGCCGAGGCGCGGCCCGGCAGGTCCGTGCCGTCCTGCTCGGTGACCGGCGCCAGCGGCGGGACCTGCTCGCGGCAGATGTCCTGGGCCTTGGGGCAGCGCGGGTTGAAGGCGCAACCGGTCGGGATGTGCAGCAGGTTGGGCGGCAGACCCTTGATCGCGTACAGCTCCTGGCCCTTCTGGTCCAGGCGCGGGATGGAGTCCAGCAGACCCCGCGTGTACGGGTGCGCCGGCCGCTTGTACAGCTCGTGGACCGGGGCGCGCTCCACGATCCGGCCCGCGTACATCACCGCGATCTTGTCCGCGACGTCGGCGACCACGCCGAGGTCGTGGGTGATCAGGATCAGGCCCATGTTGTACTCGCGCTGCAGCTCGGCGAGCAGGTCCATGACCTGCGCCTGGACTGTCACGTCGAGGGCCGTGGTCGGCTCGTCGGCGATGATCAGGTCCGGCTCGAGCGCCAGCGCCATGGCGATCATGATGCGCTGGCGCATACCGCCGGAGAACTGGTGCGGGTAGTCGTTGACGCGGGCGGCAGCGGCCGGGATCTTGACCTTGTCCATCAGCTCGATGGCCTTGGCCTTGGCGTCCTTCTTGGACAGACCCTGGTGGATGCGGAACATCTCACCGAGCTGGTAGCCGACGGTCAGCACCGGGTTCAGCGAGCTGAGCGCGTCCTGGAAGATCATCGCGATACGGCGGCCGCGGATCTGCCGGCGGTCCTCGCCGGACATCTTCAGCATGTCCTGGCCACGGAAGAGGATCTCGCCCTGCGGGATCTTCGCCGGCGGCATGTCGAGGATGCCCATGATGGCCTGCGCGGTGACCGACTTGCCGGAGCCGGACTCGCCGAGCACGGCGAGGGTCTCACCCGCGGAGACGCTGTAGTTGACGCCGTTGACGGCCTTGACCACGCCCTCACGGGTGTGGAACTCGACGTGCAGGTCACGCACTTCGAGCAGCGGACCGCCGTCGGCGCCCTCGCCGCGCGGCGAGGGCACGGAAGTGGTGTCTTCGATGATGGTCACGTACGCCTCCCTCAGCGCGACTTCGGATCGAGGGCGTTGCGGACGGCCTCACCGAGCATGATGAACGCCAGCACCGTGATGCTGAGCATGATCGACGGGTAGAGCATGATGTACTGCGCGACGCGGATCTGGTTGCCGCCGTCGGAGATGTCGTTGCCCCACGAGACGCCGTTCAGGCCCAGGCCCAGGAACGACAGCGTCGCCTCGGCGCCGATGTAGACACCCAGCGAGATGGTGGCGACGACGATCACCGGTGCGACCGCGTTGGGCAGCACATGGCGGAACAGGATCCGGCTGGTCGAGGCGCCGAGCGCCTTGGCCGCCTGCACATAGTCCGTCGCCTTGACGGTGATCACCGAACCGCGCATGACACGCGCCGTCTGGGTCCAGCCCAGGAAGGCCAGGGCGGTGATGACGACGGGGATGTTGCGCTCGGTGAAGGAGTTCAGCATCACCATCGCGCCGAGCAGGAACGGGATGCCGAAGAACATGTCCGTGATCCGGGACAGCACCGCGTCCAGCCAGCCGCCGAAGTAGCCGGCGAGCATGCCGACCAGACCGCCGAAGACGGTGACGACCAGCGTGGTGCCCGCGCCGACGAGCAGCGAGGCGCGGGTGCCGTAGATGGCACGGGCGTAGACGCTGCGGCCCTGGGCGTCGTAGCCCAGCCAGTCCTCGGCGAAGACCTTGCCGTAGTGCGGGTGCTGGAGGTAGTGGGCCGCCAGGTCCTTGTTGTTCGGGTCCGCGCCCGTGAACAGGCTCGGCCAGGCCGCCATCACCATCAGCAGCAGGATGAGCACCGCCGAGACGATGAACACCCAGTTGGTGCGCAGGTCCCGCCAGGCGTCACCCCACAGGCTGCGGGTCTTCTCCGGCTTGCCCGCGGGGGCGCCGCCTGCGGCGACGGCGACGACGGGCTCGTCTGCGGTCTTGGTCAGCTCAGGCATAACGGATCCTCGGGTCCAGAACCGCGTACAGCAGGTCCACGATCAGGCTGGTGACGAGGTACACGAGGACGAGGATGGTGACCAGGCCGACCAGCGTGGTGCCCTCACGGCGGGTGATCGAGTCGGCGATGGTGCCGCCGACGCCGTGGATGTTGAAGATGCTCTCGGTCACGACGGCGCCGCCCATCAGGGCACCGAGGTCGGTGCCGAGGAAGGTGACGACGGGGATGAGCGAGTTGCGCATCAGGTGCACACCGACGATACGGCGGCGGGGCAGGCCCTTGGCGACGGCGGTGCGGATGTAGTCGGCGCGCAGGTTCTCCGCGATCGACGTCCGGGTGAGCCGGGCCACATAGGCCAGTGAGGCGCTGGCCAGCACGATGGCCGGCAGCAGCAGCTGGTTGAGGTTCGTGTCGTCGTTGACCGCCGGTTCCAGCCAGCCGAGCTGGAAGGCGAACACCGTCTGGAGGATGTAGCCCAGGACGAAGACGGGGACCGAGATCAGCAGCAGCGTCACGAAGAGGATGACGGTGTCGGCCCACTTGCCGGCACGCATGCCGGAGACGACGCCGAGGACGATGCCGAGGATCGCCTCGATGACGAACGCCAGGGCGGACAGGCGCAGCGTCACGGGGAAGGCGTCGCCCAGGATTTCGGTGACCGGACGCCCGCTGGCGATCTGGTTGCCGAAGTCGAAGTGCAGGACGATGCCCTTCATGTAGTCGAAGTACTGGACCAGAACGGGCTTGTCGAGGCCGTACTCGTGCCGCAGCGCCCGAAGGACCGCCGGGCTCGTGCCCTTGTCACCGAAGAGCCCCCGCACGGGATCGCCGGGCAGGGCGTAGACCATCAGGAAAATCAGCAGGGTTGTCCCGATGAAGACCGGGATCATCTGGAGCAGTCGTCGTGCGACATAGCGCCCCATGGTGCCTCCATGTCAGTCACAGCGGCAGGCCCTTTCCATCACACACGAACGGCTCCCCCGAGCTTGTCCGTACGTGTGTGCTGAAAAGGGCCCCCCGGCCTGTTGTCGGCCGACGCCGTGCCGCACCCCCCCGGGTGCGGCACGGCAACGCTGTTCGCCAGCGGTTACTTCTTGACCTGAACGCCGGTCAGGATCGGGTCACCGTCCTGGGCGTACTTGACACCGGAGACCTTCTCCGAGTAGCCCGCGTTGACCTTGTAGTACCAGAGCGGGATGCTCGGCATGTACTTCGGCAGTTCCTTCTCGATCTGCTGGTACTGCTTCTCCGAGTCCTCCAGCGTCTTCGCCGCGTCAGCCTTGGCGATCAGATCGTCGATCTGCTTGCTGTTGAAGTCACCCTGGTTGCCGTCGGCCTTGGAGCCGAACAGGTCGCGGATGAAGTTGGAGATGAACGGGTAGTCGAGCACCCAGCCGGAGCGGTACAGCGACTTGACCTGCTTGGCGTCACGCGCGTTGGTGTCCGCCTGGAAGTCGGGCTTGGAGTCGCCCGTGCAGGCCACGCCGGTCGCCTTGGTGATGGAGCCGCAGACGGCCTCCACCCACTCCTTGTGACCGCCGTCCGCGTTGAACTGGATGGAGATCTTGTTGCCCGGGACGCCGCCGCCGGCCTTGATGAGCTCCTTGGCCTTGGCCGGGTCGTACTTGGTGATGTCGCCGACGGCGTTCGGCTCGTAGCCGAGGACGCCCTTGGCGACCCAGCCGGTGGCCGGCTCACGGGTGCCCTGGAGGACCGTCTTGGTGATGGTGTCCCGGTCGATCGCCATCGACAGACCCTGCAGGACGCGGGGGTCGATCTTCTTCCACTGCGGGGAGTAGTACGCCACCGCGATGGTCTGGATGGCGGAGTACGCCTGGTCCACGGCGCGGTCGCCGAGGTCGGCCTTGTAGACCGGCAGGTCACGCGGGGCGACCTGGCGCATCACGTCGAGGTTGCCGGACTTGAGGTCCTGGTAGGCGGTCTCGAGCTTCGCGTAGTTCTTGAAGATCACACCGCCGTTCTGGGCGGCGTTCGGACCCTTGTAGCCGTCGAACTTGGTGACCTCGATCTGCTTCTTGTGGTCCCACTTGACGAACTTGTAGGGACCGTTGCCGATCGGGTGCTCGCCGGCCTTCTTCGGGTCCGCGTAGAAGGACTCGGGCAGCGGGTCGAAGACCTCGTAGCCGAGCTTGTACACGAAGTACGGGATCGGCTTGGACAGCGTGATGGTGAAGGTGTTGTCGTCGACGACCTTCAGGCCGGACATCTCGGTGGCCTTGGCCTTGCCGCTCTCCGGGGCGACGTCGCCGTAGCCCTGGATGTCGGCGAACCACGCGCTGTTGGTCTGCTTGTTGGCCGGGTTGGCCGCCCAGTTCCACGCCTTGACGTAGGACGTGGCGGTGACCGGGGTGCCGTCGTGGAAGGTCCAGCCCGGCTTCAGCTTGACCGTGAAGGTCTTGTTGTCCTTGGTGTCGATCGACTGCGCGTTGACGTTGACGATCTTGCCGCTGCTGTCGTAGTCGACGAGCCCGGAGAACAGCGACTTGATGACGATGCTGCCGTTGGACTCCATGGTGTTGGCCGGCTGCAGCGGGTTCTGCGGCTCGCCCACCTCGACCGAGAACTTGCCGTTCGGGTCGATCGCGGCCTTGCCGTCGCCCTTGTCGCTGCCACCACCACAGGCGGTCGCACCAAGCGCCACAACCGCGGCTATCGCGACCCACTTGGCGCTTTTCGCACCGCGCATGGGTTCCTCCTTATGAGTCCTTTGGTTCACCGCATAGAGGGGCACGCGTCACACCACCGTCATGGACGGTGCAGATGGTGAGGTGTCCCCCCGCTCGCGAGTCGGCGCCGCAGCTGGCGCGACCCGAGATCCGAGCTCTACGCGCCTAACTATCTGCCATGGGCCACCAGCCGAACCACACCCCTAAGGTCTCGGTTCGATCACACCTGTCGCCTACTTCTTCCAAAATCCGGACAAACAGTTTGCAGATAGATCGCTGCGAAACGGACTTGTTACACATCTATCGGTGATCACTGTCCGCATTCCGGACACACGGGTGGGAAAAAGCACTTGCGGCTACCGTGGCCGCCGTGCGGGGCGCTTCGCGCTGCCCCGAAGAAGGGGCGGCCGGACGCGAACGGCGAGGGCCCGCCGGGCACTTGAGCGCATGACAGATCACGCCCACCCGCTCAGCAGACTAGTAGAAATCGGCCACCCTGTGCGGCTTAGAGCCCAGGATGAAGGGTTTTCCCTACCCTCTGGCGGATTCCCCCGGCACGCACGGTATGGGTACGGCAACGCAGACGAGCCGGGCCCCCGCTCAACGCGGGGGCCCGGCTCGTCGCTGCCGGTGTGTCAGCCGTGCTTGGCGCGGCTCGCGGCGCGGGCGCGCTCGCGGGCGTCCAGGTTCACCTTGCGGATGCGGACGGCCTCCGGGGTCACCTCGACGCACTCGTCGTCGCGGCAGAACTCCAGGGACTGCTCCAGCGACAGCTTGCGCGGCGGGACGATCGCCTCGAACGAGTCGGCGGAGGAAGACCGCATGTTGGTGAGCTTCTTCTCCTTGGTGATGTTGACGTCCATGTCGTCGGCGCGGGAGTTCTCACCGACGATCATGCCCTCGTACACCTCGGTACCCGGCTCCACGAACAGCACGCCGCGCTCCTGCAGGTTCGTCATCGCGAAGGCGGTGACGGCACCGGCGCGGTCGGCGACCAGCGAGCCGTTGTTGCGGGTCGTCAGGTTGCCGAACCAGGGCTCGAAGCCCTCGTGGATGGAGTGGCCGATACCCGTGCCACGGGTCTGGGTCAGGAACTCGGTGCGGAAGCCGATGAGACCACGGGACGGCACCACGAACTCCATGCGGACCCAGCCGGAGCCGTGGTTGGACATGTTGTCCATCCGGCCCTTACGGACGCCCATGAGCTGGGTGACGGCACCCATGTGCTCCTCGGGCACGTCGATCGTCATGCGCTCGACCGGCTCGTAGGTCTTGCCGTCGACGTCCTTGGTGACGACCTGCGGCTTGCCGACGGTCAGCTCGTAGCCCTCGCGGCGCATCTGCTCGACCAGGATGGCGAGCGCCAGCTCACCACGGCCCTGGACCTCCCAGGCGTCCGGACGCTCGGTGTCCAGCACCCGCAGCGAGACGTTGCCGATCAGCTCGCGGTCCAGGCGGTCCTTGACCTGGCGGGCGGTGACCTTGCGGTCCTTCACGGCCGCCTTGGCGTCGGCGCCCTTGCCGGTGCCGCCGCGGCCGACCAGCGGCGAGGTGTTCGTGCCGATCGTCATCGAGATCGCCGGCTCGTCGACCGTGATCAGCGGCAGCGCGACCGGGTTCTCCGGGTCGGCCAGGGTCTCGCCGATCATGATGTCCGGGATACCGGCGACGGCGCAGATGTCACCCGGGCCGGCCTTCTCGGCGGGCTTGCGGGTGAGCGCCTCGGTCATCATCAGCTCGCTGATGCGGACGTTGCTGATCGAGCCGTCGCGCTTGATCCAGGCGACCGTCTGGCCCTTGCGCAGCTCCCCCTGCTCGACACGGAGCAGCGCGATACGGCCGAGGAAGTTGTCGGCGTCGAGGTTGGTGACGTGGGCCTGGAGCGGGGCGTCCTCGTCGTACGCCGGGGCCGGGATGTGCTCCAGGATGGTGGAGAAGAACGGCTCCAGGCTGTCGCTGTCGGCCGGGACCGTGCCGTTGTCCGGCTTGGTCAGCGAGGCGATGCCGTCACGGCCGCAGGCGTAGACGATCGGGAACTCGATCTGCTCCTCGTCCGCGTCCAGGTCCAGGAAGAGGTCGTAGGTCTCGTTGACGACCTCGTCGATCCGGGAGTCCGGGCGGTCCGTCTTGTTGATGCACAGGATGACGGGCAGGCGCTGCTGGAGCGCCTTGCGCAGCACGAACCGGGTCTGCGGCAGCGGGCCCTCGGAGGCGTCCACCAGCAGCACGACACCGTCGACCATCGACAGACCGCGCTCGACCTCGCCGCCGAAGTCGGCGTGGCCGGGGGTGTCGATGATGTTGATCGTGATCGGGTCCCCGCCGTCCTTCGGGTGGTACTTGACCGCCGTGTTCTTGGCGAGGATCGTGATGCCCTTCTCACGCTCCAGGTCGTTCGAGTCCATCATGCGGTCGTCGACGCCCTCGAGCTGGTGGGCGGCGAAGGCGCCGGCCTGCTTCAGCATGCCGTCGACGATGGTGGTCTTGCCGTGGTCGACGTGGGCGACGATGGCGACATTGCGGATGTCGTGGCGCGTGGCCATATTGCGGCGATCTCCCGGAGTGTGAGGACGGCCCTGCTGCGCGGGCCCTGCCGGGCTGAACATGCCACGGCCTCACCCCATGGTACGGGGCCGCCGCCCGGGCGGCTTGGCGACCTACGTCCCCGCAGCTCACGGCTCCGCGGAGACCTTCCCGAGGGCTCCCCCGGGGGGCGCTGGGCTCCGGCCGGGGTGGGGCGGCTCCGCCCAGGGGTTGGTCGGCTCCGGCCAGGTGCCGTGGGCTCCGGCCGGGTGGGGGTGGTGCGGGTGCCGTCCCTGGGGTTCTGCCCAAGATCCCGGCAGGGGCTCCGCCCCTGGACCCCGGGGGTTGCCCACCCACCCGACTCGGTCGGCCAGGAGCCTCCGGCACGGGGCTCCGCCCCGGACCCCGGCGGCGACTCCGTCCCCTGGGGAGTCGCCGGGCCACGGGGGCGGCTCCGCAGCCTCGCCGCAGTTCACCGGCCGACGACCCCCAGCAGGGGCTCCCGGGCTCAGCCGAAGAACTGGGCTGGTGCACAGCCCCAGGACGGGGTGCGGGGCGGGGATCCAGGGCGCAGGCCCGGGGCGGGGTCCGGGGCAGAGCCCCGCGGCGGCCCCTCCTGGGCCAAGCGAGTCGGGTGGGCGGGTGGGCGAACGCCCCCGGCGGCGCAGCCCCACGCCGCCTTGGGCCCCCGGGGCGGGCCGCTACCCACCCCGGGGCCCGGGGCGCAGCCCCTGGGCGGACCCTGACCAAGAGCGTCCGCCCCGTCCCCGTCCCCGTCCCGTTACGACGACGGGCTCGCCGTGATCTTCTCGCCCTTCTTCAGGTACCCCATGTCCTCGTACACCGGCGTCTGGAAGCCGAACGCTCCCGCGTTGGCGAGGGACGTGCGCGTGGCCACCAGTTGCGGGCGCTGGAAGAGGGGAATCGATCCTGCAGCGGCCCAGATGCGGGAGTCCGCCTTGCGGATCAGGTCCTGTTCCTCGTCCTGGTCCAGCGTCGCGATCGCCTGGTCGAAGAGCTGGTCGACCTGGTCCGTGCCGACCCGTGTGTAGTTCTGCTCCACGGTCAGCGAGCCGTCGGCGGCCGGTACCGGCTTCGCGTAGATCGGGCGGGCGTCGGTCGCCGGGAAGGCGGAGGCCGGCCAGGAGTACAGGGCCAGGTCGTACTGGCCGGTCGCGATGTGGTCCTTGAAGTAGCTGTCGTCCGACACCTTGGTGATCTCGGTCCGGATCCCGACCTTCGCCAGCATCGCGGAGATCCGGTCCGCGACCTGCCGCAACGTCTGCGAGCCCGCCCCCGACGGCAGCACGAAGCGGAGCGTCAGCGGCTTGCCGTCCTTCGCCAGCACCCGCGACCCCGCTCCCGCGGGCGCCGCCGTTCCCTTCGGCGCGTACGCCCCCGGCGCCCCGCCCTGCCGCAGCTGCCACTCGGCGAGCGGCCGGCCGTCCTGCGCGAGGTGGCGTCCGCCGTCCTCGCCGTGCCCGGGCTGCCACCCGGCCTTGTCGTCCTGGCCGACGATGTAGGTGCCGACGTCGCCGCCCCCTGACGCGTCCGGGCCGGGCTTGCCGCGGCCCGGCTTGTCCTCCGACACCCCCTGCTTGTCCCCTTCCGCGCCGGCCGCCTTCTCCCCCTTCTTCTGCTCGTCCACCGGCCCGCCCGGCACCCATCCCGCGTCCGCGAGCAGCGCCTGCGCCTCCGCGGTGTCCTGGTCGCCGAGCGCCCCGCTGTTGTCGGCGTACGCCGGCTGCCCGGACAGCGCCAGATGGCTGCCCACCGGCACCGCCGGCAGCCCCAGAGGCTTCAGCACCAGCTTGGCCAGCTGCTTCCGGTCCAGCGCCCGCGCCACCGCCCGCCGCACCCGCTCGTCGGCCAGCGGACCCTCGGAGCCGTTGAGCGCGAGCTGCGTGTACGCCGCCTCGAAGGACTTGCGCACCTCGAAGGCGCGCAGCTCCTCCTTCTCCTTCTGCTCCTGGGCGACCGCCTTGGTCAGCTTCTCCCAGGCCCGCAGCTCCTCGTCACCGGGCTCGGCGTCGGCGCCGTGCTGCGCCGCCCAGGTGCGCAGCGCCTTGACCGCCGTACGGCCGCCGGGCCCCTGCAGCGGACCGGCCGCGCCCCCGGCGCTTCCGGTGACGCGCTGGGCGTCGGACGGGTCGATCTCGGCCATGTCGACGCTGCCCGCGGCCAGCGCCTGCGCCCGCTTGTCGCGCGGCACGGCCTGCAGCACGATCTCGTTCAGCTTGGCCGGGTGCCCCCACCAGCGCGGATTGCGGGTGAGGACGACGTCCTTGGCCTTGCTGTCCACCGTCTGGACCTTGAACGGCCCGGCGCTGACCTTCAGCTTGCGCCGCGCCCCGTCGTTGAACGCGTCCGGCGTCCCCGTGACGTCCTTCGGGTACAGCGGCGAGAACAGCGACCGCCAGTCGGCGTAGGGCTTGGCGAAGGTGACCTTGACCTCGAGGTCGTTCGCGCCGCGCTCGATCTTCTCGATGCGGTCGTACCCGGCGTTGCGGGCGGACCAGTAGGCGGAGTCCTTGCCGGACAGGGCGCGCCACTGCGCGGCGAAGTCGGCGGCGCCGATCTCCCGGCCGTCGCTCCACACGGCCTGCTGGTTCAGCTTGTACAGCACGACCTGCTTGGGCTCGGTCTCGACGACCTTCGCCGACTCCAGGAAGTCGGCGTTGCGCTGTGGCCG
This sequence comes from Streptomyces sp. NPDC014006, assembly GCF_043088925.1. NCBI lineage: Bacteria > Bacillati > Actinomycetota > Actinomycetes > Kitasatosporales > Streptomycetaceae > Streptomyces > Streptomyces sp. NPDC014006. The sequence continues at coordinate 404,662 of NZ_JBICAJ010000006.1, forward strand.
GCCCTGCGCGTCGAGCCGGTACATGGAGGGCAGCACGGCCTGCGCGACGCGCGAGGTGGTGGCGTCGGCGTCGGACTGGAAGGTGTTCAGCGTCTCGGGGACCGCGTCGACGGCCCAGCGCAGCGTGCCGCCGTCGGCGATCTGGGCGCGGGCGGCCCGGGCGATGTCCTGCCCGGCGAGGGGCTTGCCGGCCTTGTCCTCGGAACTGCAGCCGGTGAGCACGGTCACCGCGAGCGCGCCCGCGGTGAGGAAGGCGACCGAGCGCATGACGGCGCGCGGTCCGACGACGTCGTGGGACATCTTGGGAGTACCTCCGGGAAGCCGCGGGCGTTATGATCACGTTTGGCGGTATATGGAGCTGATCACACGTATGCAGATTTGATGGAGCCACTGAAGAGGAAAGGATCCGGACACAGCCAGCGACACGACGGCGACGGCCCGTAAAGCCACCCGTGCGGCGCAACGCAACCGGCGATGCATCCGTACGCCTCCGCCAATCGGTGCACGTCACTTCACAGCGCGTGGTGTGACGCGCAACACTCGCAGGCGCATGAGCGTTGCCACCCAGGGCCTGAAAGACCCGCGGAAGTGAGGGCAAGTCATGTCCGTGCACGACGAACTGACGTCAGTCCAGCGCAGCCTCGACGACCTCTACCGGTCGCTGGTGCGTCTGGAGAAGCAGCTCGGCAGCGGCAGCCTGGAGATGCGCCGGGCCCGGATGGACGCCGACCATCTGCGTGAGAGCATCTCGCTGCTGCGCTCGGCGATCTCCCCCGCCCAGGCCGCCCGGCCCGAGGTCGTCAGCATCCCCGACACCCCCTACGACGGGTCCCTGTGGACCGACTCCGACGACGAGGGCCTCGGCGCCCGCGACCGGCACGCCCCCTGACCGGACGGGAGCCGTAAACGGTGGCCACTGGTACGGAACCCCGTCCGAGCAGCAGCGGCGGCGTCCGGTCGACGACCCGCGCCGCCATTGCCGCCGCGCACCTGCGCACCGACCGCTGGTGGCTGGCCCCCGCCGCCACCGCGGCCGGTCTGCTCGCCTTCGTCGTCTACTCGACCTGGCGGGCCTTCGCCAACGCTCACTACTACGCGGCGCCGTACGTCTCGCCGTTCTACTCGCCGTGCCTGGCGGAGAACTGCCGCACCATGCACGCCGGGCCCAACGCCGACCTCTTCGGCAGCTGGTGGGGCATCTCGCCGGCGATCATCATCCTGATCTTCCCGCTGGGCTTCCGGCTGACCTGCTACTACTACCGCAAGGCGTACTACCGCGGGTTCTGGGCGTCCCCGCCGGCCTGCGCGGTGCCCGAGCCGCACGCGAAGTACACCGGCGAGACCCGCTTCCCGCTCATCCTGCAGAACGTCCACCGCTACTTCTTCTACGCGGCGCTGCTGGTCGCGGGCGTGCTGACGTACGACACCGTGCTCGCCTTCCGCGACCCCCATTACCGCTGGGGACACATGGGTCTGGGCACCGTGGTGTTCCTCGTCAACATCGTGCTGATCTGGGCGTACACCCTGTCCTGTCACTCCTGCCGGCACATCGTCGGCGGGAAGCTCAAGCACTTCTCGATCCATCCCGTGCGCTACCGCATGTGGCAGTTCGTCGGCCGGCTCAACGCCCGGCACATGCAGCTCGCCTGGGCGTCCCTGCTGAGCGTGGCCCTCGCCGACTTCTACGTGTACCTCGTCGCGTCCGGGGTCTTCGCCGATCCGCGCTTCTTCTAGTGACTCAAGTGAGGACTGACCGATGTCCGTGGTCGACCGGCAGGAGTGGGACGTCGTCGTGGTCGGTGCCGGCGGCGCCGGGCTGCGGGCGGCGATCGAGGCGCGCGAGCGGGGCGCCCGTACGGCGGTGATCTGCAAGTCGCTGTTCGGCAAGGCGCACACCGTGATGGCCGAGGGCGGCATCGCGGCGGCGATGGCCAACGCCAACGAACACGACAGCTGGCAGGTCCACTTCCGCGACACGATGCGCGGCGGGAAGTTCCTCAACCAGTGGCGCATGGCCGAGCTGCACGCCAAGGAGGCCCCGGAGAGGGTCTGGGAGCTGGAGACCTGGGGCGCGCTGTTCGACCGTACGAAGGACGGCCGGATCTCCCAGCGCAACTTCGGTGGCCATGAGTACCCGCGCCTGGCGCACGTCGGCGACCGCACCGGCCTGGAGCTGATCCGCACCCTGCAGCAGAAGATCGTGGCGCTCCAGCAGGCCGACCACCGGGAGACCGGCGACTACGAGTCGGGTCTGAAGGTGTTCCAGGAGTGCACGGTCACCAGGGTCCTGAAGGACGGGGACCGGGTCAGCGGGGTCTTCGGCTACGAACGTGAGAGCGGGCGCTTCTTCGTGCTGGAGGCGCCCGCCGTCGTGATCGCCACCGGCGGCATCGGCAAGTCGTTCAAGGTCACGTCGAACTCGTGGGAGTACACCGGTGACGGGCACGCCCTCGCCCTGCTCGCGGGCGCGCCGCTGCTGAACATGGAGTTCGTGCAGTTCCACCCGACCGGCATGGTCTGGCCGCCGTCGGTGAAGGGCATCCTCGTCACCGAGTCGGTGCGCGGCGACGGCGGGGTCCTGCGCAACTCCGAGGGCAAGCGGTTCATGTTCGACTACATCCCCGACGTCTTCAAGGAGAAGTACGCCGAGACGGAGGAGGAGGCCGACCGCTGGTACGACGACCCGGACCACAACCGCCGTCCCCCCGAACTGCTGCCCCGCGACGAGGTGGCCCGCGCGATCAACTCCGAGGTGAAGGCGGACCGCGGCTCCCCGCACGGCGGGGTCTTCCTGGACGTGTCGACGCGGATGCCGGCGGAGGTCGTCAAACGGCGGCTGCCGTCGATGTACCACCAGTTCAAGGAGCTGGCCGACGTCGACATCACCGCGGAGGCGATGGAGGTCGGGCCGACCTGCCACTACGTGATGGGCGGCATCGCCGTCGACTCCGACACGGCCGCCGCGCGCGGGGTGCCCGGGCTGTACGCGGCCGGTGAGGTCGCCGGCGGCATGCACGGCTCGAACCGGCTCGGCGGCAACTCGCTGTCCGACCTGCTGGTGTTCGGCCGCCGTGCGGGCCTGCACGCCGCCGAGTACGCGGGGGCGCTGACGTACGAGCGGCCGCGGGTCGACGACGCCCAGGTCAACACGGCGGCGGCGGAGGCGCTGCGGCCGTTCTCGGCGGAGACGGAGGGCGAGGAGGGGCCGCCGGAGAACCCGTACACCCTCCACCAGGAGCTCCAGCAGACCATGAACGACCTGGTCGGCATCATCCGCCGGGAGGGCGAGATGGAGCAGGCGCTGCGCAAGCTCGGTGAGCTGCGGGCGCGGGCCCGGCGGGCCGGGGTGGAGGGCCACCGGCAGTTCAACCCGGGCTGGCACCTCGCGCTGGACCTGCGGAACATGCTGCTGGTCAGCGAGTGCGTGGCCCGGGCGGCGCTGGAGCGCACCGAGTCGCGCGGCGGCCACACCCGGGAGGACTTCCCGTCGATGGACCGCACCTGGCGCCGGGTGAACCTGCTGTGCCGGCTCACCGACCCCACCGGCACGCTCGCGGCGTCGGACCCCGCGCGCGGTCAGATCACCCTGGTCCGTGGGAGCACCGAGCCCATCCGCCCCGACCTGCTCGCCCTGTTCGAGAAGGAGGAGCTGGTCAAGTACCTCGCCGAAGAGGAGCTGTACGAATGAGCGGCTACCAGGCACGGTTCAAGGTGTGGCGGGGGGACGCGGCCGGCGGCGGCCTGGAGGACTTCACCGTCGAGGTGAACGAGGGCGAGGTCGTCCTCGACATCATCCACCGCCTCCAGGCGACGCAGGCGCCCGACCTCGCGGTGCGCTGGAACTGCAAGGCCGGCAAGTGCGGTTCGTGCTCGGCGGAGATCAACGGCCGTCCCCGGCTGATGTGCATGACCCGTATGTCGGTGTTCGACGAGGCCGAGACGGTCACCGTCACGCCCCTGCGCGCCTTCCCCGTCATCCGGGACCTGGTCACGGACGTCGGCTTCAACTACGCCAAGGCCCGCGAGGTCCCGGCGTTCGTGCCGCCGACCGGCCTCGGCCCCGGCGAGTACCGGATGATGCAGGAGGACGTGGACCGCTCGCAGGAGTTCCGCAAGTGCATCGAGTGCTTCCTGTGCCAGGACACCTGCCATGTCGTGCGCGACCACGAGGAGAACAAGACGGCGTTCGCCGGCCCGCGCTTCCTGATGCGCATCGCCGAACTCGACATGCACCCCCTGGACGCGGCCGCCGAGAGCGGCCTGGACCGCAAACGCACGGCCCAGGACGAACACGGTCTCGGCTACTGCAACATCACCAAGTGCTGCACGGAGGTCTGCCCCGAAGGCATCAAGATCACGGACAACGCCCTGATCCCGCTGAAGGAACGGGCCGTGGACCGCAAGTACGACCCACTGGTGTGGCTCGGCTCGAAGATCAGGAGGCGTTCGTCGTAGCGGGGCGGGGCCGCTGGGCGCGGTGCTGAAGCAGGCCTCCGGCGAGGATCTGCACCAGCGTGGCCACCGCCAGGCCGTCGCCCAGGCCCAGGGACACGTCGAAGAACCGCGTCGAGAGGCCCGTCGCCATGCCCGCGGCGAACAGAAGCGCCCCGGAGCCCCACAGCGCCGGGCGGACGATCCTGCCCCGCACCCAGGGCGCCACCCGTCCCGTCGTCAGCGTCACCACACCGAGCGCCGCGACCACCACGGTGGCCAGCAGAGCCGCCACCCACGAGTAATCCATCTCCCCCACCCCTTCGTTCAGCGAAGCCAGCCGTCACGGTACGCCTGCCAGTCGTCCTCCGTCGCCGCGAAGTCCACGTACAGGGCGACCCCGAAGTTCCCGCGGTCGGCGTCCGTGCGGGACAGGCCGAGGCGGACGCCGCGTACGCCCGCGGGGACCGTCTCCGCCGCGCCGCGGTGGCCGAAGCGGTTCTCGTGGTAGAAGGGCAGGCCCATCAGCAGGTCGGTGGACGGCGGGGTCACCTCGAGGGCGAGGGAGGTCTGCTGGGCGACGTAACCGCCGTAGGTGCTCTCCCACTGCTGCATCGTGTCGTACGACATGACGGCGATCTGGTCGACGCGGCGCGCGACCTGGCCGAAGAACTCCTGCGACCACCACTTGGGGTGCCCGGAAACCGCGCCGATGACGGAGTGCAGGCCCGGCAGCGGGTCGATCTGGTGGGCGGCGACGGACAGCAGCGCCCCGCGGGCGGTCGTCTCGCGGTGCAGGGCGTCCAGAAGGCCGAGGTAGTCGCGGTCGCCGGAGTGCAGCGGCTCCAGGTCGAAGTGGGCGCCGTCGAAGCCGGCGCCGAGGATCGCGCGGGTGGAGCCGACGATCGCCGCCCGGGTCGCGGCCCGCTCCAGGCGCAGCCCGTCCGGCCCCTCCGTGGCCAGCACGTCACCGAGCCAGGCCTGCACCCGCACCCCCGGCAGCTCCCGGTGCACCGCCGCGACCAGCCACCGCGCCCGCGGGTACGCCGACGCGGGCAGCGTCCCGTCGTGCTCCAGCGGCCCCGCGTGCACATACAGGTCGCGGATGCCGGTGCCGGCGAGCCGCCGGCCGAGGGCGGTGACGTCGGCGTCCTTCATGCGGCCGTCGACCCAGGCGTGCCCGAGCCACAGGGCGTCCCGGCCGCGGGTGCGGGTGCCGTCGGCGGGGTCGCCGGTGTAGTTCACGCGCAGGGCGATCTGGATGGCGAGCACCGGCAGCAGCAGGACCAGCACGACGACGAGGGCGATACGCCGGGCCAGACGCCACCGGCGTCCCGCGGGGCGGGGTGCGGTCGGCTCCGGCTCGCCGCCCTCCCCGGATATCGCCTCCGGGTCCTTCGTACGCTGCGGCTGTTCCATCCCCGTACCCCTCCCTCGTCCGTGCGCCCCACCGGACGCGCCCGGCTCGCGGCCCGTCATACCGGGCCATACGCTCCGAAACGTGACGTCATCCTCGCCCAGGGGCCGGCCGCGGCACACCACGTCGCACATATCCGTGCGGGTGGCGCATGCGCTGCTGGGCGGCACCACGGGCGTGGTGTGGCTGCTGTTGCCGGGGATGACGACGGCCGGCGAGCCCCCGGTTGCGATCACCCGTCCCGCACCGGCCGCGCGCACGGCGGCGGCGCAGCCGCGTGAGGACGAGACGTCCCCGACGGATCTCGTCCTGCCGGTGGCCGCCGTGGCGGCGGCCGGACTGCTCGCCGGCTACGGCTATGTGCGCATCGTCCGGCGCTCCCGCACCCGTACGACGCCCGCGACCGCGGCCCCACCCCCGGCCGCCTCTTCCGGCGTCCTGCCGTCCCACCCCTACACACCGAGCCCCGGCGAACTCGACCGGCAGGCACAGGCGGCGCTGGTGGAGGCCGACGAGTGTGTACGCGCCAGCCGGGAGGAGCTGGACTTCGCGCGGGAGCTGTACGACGAGCCGCGCCTGGAGCCATTCAGGCGGGCGCTGCGGGAGGCGGAGGGCGAGCTGGCGGCGGCGTTCGCGCTGCGGCAGCGCGACGACGAGGGCCTGCCGCGGCAGGACGAACCGGCGCGGCGGCACACGCTCGCCGGGATCGTCGGCCGGTGCGCGGAGGCGGGCCGCGTCCTGGACGCGACGGCGGCCGCCTTCGGTGAACTCCGCGCGGTGGACACCGCGGGGGCCGACGCGCTCGCGGTCGCGGAGGCCCGTTTCCGGGCGCTGGCCGGCCGCACCGGGCAGGCGCAGGACACGCTCGCGGACCTGCACGGTGCGTTCGCGGCCGGCGCGCTCGATCCGGTCACCGGGTACGTCGAGCTGGCCAAGGACCGCCTGGTGACGGCCACCACCCGGCTCAACGAGGCCCGGCAGGCCGCCGACCGGGGCGAGAGGGACCGCGCGGCGGCACGACTGCGGTCGGGTGAGGGGGCCGTGGCGCAGGCGGAGGTCTTCGTCACCGCGGTCGACCGGCTGGCGCGTGAACTGACAGCGGCCCGGCAGATGCTTCCGGCGGCCCTGACCGGCGCGGAGGCGGAGCTGACGGCGGCTCGCCGGACCGCCCCGGCGGATGTGCCGCCCGGGGATCTGCACTCCCGTATCGCGCACGCGGACGCCGTGCTGGCCTCCGTCCGCATGGAGCTGACCGGTGGTCGGGCCTACGACCCGCTGGCGGAGCTGCGGCGGATCGTGCGGGCGCTGGCGCCGGTGAGCACCGGGCGGGCGGGGGTGCTGACGGCGGCCGCGCGGCTGACGGCGCACAGCGCGGTGGCCGCGGCGGACGGTTTCGTCGCCACGCACCGGAGCGTGGTCGGCGCCCAGGCGCGCACCCGGCTGGCGGCGGCCGAGCGGGCTCTCACGTCGGACACGCTGCCCGGCCTGGTCGGCGCGGACACCCTGGCGGCCGCGGCCCGCGACCACGCCGAACAGGACGTCCGCGTGCACGGCCCGCCGCAGGAACCGGAGCCGGCGGCCTACGGCGGCCCCGCGACGCGCCGCCGCCTCGACAGGCCCTAGGCCCCGGGGCCGGCGTCAGAACAGGCTCAGCAAGGCCTCCGCCGGGTCCACCGGGCCTGACTCGCCGTCGGGGAGGGCCAGTTCGAACCAGACCGTCTTGCCGCGCGGGGTGCGGCGTGAGCCCCAGGACGCGGAGAGCAGGCCGACGAGCTGCAGTCCGCGGCCGCCCTCGTCGGTGTCGCGGGCGCGGCGGCGGCGCGGCTGTACCAGGCCGGAGTCCCAGACCTCGCAGACCAGGGTGCGGTCCAGCAGCAGCCGGAGCCGGATCTCGCCCTCGCCGTATCTCAGGGCGTTGGTGACCAGCTCGCTGACCAGCAGTTCGGTGGTGTCGACGAGCGGCTCCAGGTCCCAGGCGAGCAGCTGGGAGCGCGCGTACTCGCGGGCCCGGCCCACGCTGCGCGGCTCGCGCGGCAGGGTCCAGTCGCCGACGGAGTCGGCGGGCAGGCCCTGGACGCGGGCCATCAGCAGGGCGATGTCGTCCTCGCCGTGGTGGGTGTCGAGGGTGTTGAGGACCTGGTCGCAGACGTCCTCCAGGGGCAGCGCGGGGTCGGTCAGCGCGCCGACGAACGCCTGCAGGCCCTCGTCCAGGGGGTGGTCGCGGGACTCGACGAGCCCGTCGGTGTACAGGGCGAGCAGCGCGCCCTCCGGCAGCTCGACCTCGACCTCCTCGAACGGCTCCCCGCCGACGCCGAGCGGCATCCCGGGCGGCACGTCGAGCATCAGCGCCGCCTCGCCGGGTTCGACCAGCACCGGCGGCAGGTGGCCGGCGTTGGCGAAGGTGCAGCGGCGGGTGACGGAGTCGTAGACGGCGTAGACGCAGGTCGCGAGGTACACCTCGGACAGGTCCGCCTCGCGCGGGCGCCGGGCGGCCCGGGTGGCCTGCTGGACGCCGCCGGGGGTGCCGAGGCCGCGGGCGATCTCGTCCAACGCGGAGAGGACTTCGGCGGGTTCGAGGTCGAGCAGGGCCAGTGTGCGTACGGCCGTGCGGAGTTCGCCCATGGCGACGGCGGCGCGCAGCCCGCGCCCCATCACGTCGCCGACCACCAGTGCCGTGCGGTGGCCGGGCAGTTCGATGACGTCGAACCAGTCGCCGCCGACCTCGCTGGGCCGCCCGGTGGAGACGTTGCCGGGCAGGTAGCGGCAGGCGATGTCCAGCCCGGAGGCCACCGGGTCGCCGGGCGGCAGCAGGGACCGTTGCAGTATCAACGCCCGCTCGTGCTCACGCCGGTAGAGCCGGGCGTTGTCGATACAGACCGCCGCCCGCGCCGCCAGTTCGACGGCGAGATCCCGGTCCCGGTCCCCGAACGGCTCACTGCCCTTGGTCCGCGCGAACAGCGCGAGTCCTACGACGGTGTCGTGGGCGACCATCGGCACGGCGAGCATGGACTGCACCAGGCCGCCCTCCTCGCCCGGCACGCGCTGCGGGCGGGCGGTGCGCAGGGCTTCGGCGCAGGGCGAGTTGAACGAGTAGTGGTGGACCGCGCCGACCTCGACGCTCTCGCCGGGGCCGCCCCGGACCGGTGTGTCGGCGACGGCGCTGGCGTAGGCGACACGCCGCATCTCCGCGCTGCCGTCGGCGAGGCCGGGCGGGGTCTCGTCGCCGGCCAGCAGGCCCTGGTAGAGGTCGACGGTGGCGAGGTCGCAGAAGCCGGGGACGACGACGTCGAGGAGTTCGCGGGCGGTGGTCTCCAGGTCGAGGGAGTTGCCGATGCGGGCGCCCGCCTCGTTGAGGAGGGCGAGATTGCGCCGCGCGGCGGCGGCCTCGCGGGCGGCGGCGCGGCGGGCGGTGATGTCGGTGCCGAGCCAGGCGACGCCGATGGGCCGGCCGGAACCGCTGTGCACGCGATAGAGGTTGACGGACCAGTGGCGGCGCTCGTCGGAGCCGGGCACGTATCCGGTGACGTGCATGTCCGTGATGGAGTCGCCGGTCTGCAGGACCCGGCGCAGCGTCGCGGTGACCCGCTCGGCCTCCGGCCGGGGCAGATAGTCGTACACCCCCTTGCCGCGGTGGTCGTCGGGGGTGCCGCCGAAGGTGGACGCGAACCGCTGATTGGCGCGGCGCACCTTCAACTCGGTGTCGATGAGCAGAAAGCCGAACGGAGATTGGCCGAATATGGCCTGCGAGGCGGCGAGGTCGGTTTCGATGCTGCGCAGGGTGCGTACGTCCACGACGATGCAGACGGCGGCCCTCTCGCCTTCCTTGGTGCGCGTCGGCATGACGTACACCTCGGCGAGTCCGTCGACTCCGCGCCCGCCGTCCCCGGTGCCGGGCGGGCCGTCGACGGCGTCGCCCTCGGTGCGGGGCACACGGAAGGGGACCACGCCGGTCCACTCACGGCCGTCGAGGATCTCGGCCATCTTGCGCTGACTGCGGTCGCGCAGGTCGGGGTCGACGAACGCCTCTATGGGGTCCATGCCGACGGCGCGTTCGGCGGAGATGCCGAAGATCTGCTCGGCGCGCAGGCTCCACTGGTCGACGAGGCCGTCGGCGCCGATGCAGAAGGACGCGACCTTGATGTAGTCGTAGATGGAGCCGGGCGGGCTGCTCTGCCACAGCGTGTCACCGGTCCGCTCCGTATCGGAGGCGAGCGCGCCCGCGGCTGTTGCCCTCGCGCCGTCCGACGGGTCCTCGGACTCCGTGGCCTTCGCTGGTATCTCGCTCACGCGAACCGTCCCCTCCAGCTCACCGCGTCGGCATCGGTCACCGGCAGCGGCTGCCCGCAGTATCCAGCACTACGGCGCCGCACGACACGGTGTTCACGATCACAGCACGGTCCAGGCCCTTTTTGGTCCGTCCTGCGACAACACTTCCTGTCTTCTAACCGGGCGGCAGGTGCTCGAATCCCGCAGTTCGGCATTGGTCACGACCGGTACGGCCCCGGTGCCCGGCCCCGCGCGGTCGCGAACCGGTGGTGCGTCCGCCGGGCGTTCACCCGGGAAGCGCGAGTTCGAACCACACGGTCTTGCCGCCCTCGCCGGGCCGGGTGCCCCAGCGCCGGGAGGCCGATGCCACCAGTTGCAGCCCGCGGCCGCTCTCGTCGTCGGGGTGCGGGGTGCGCTCGCGGGGCGGGTCGGGCAGCGGGTCGGAGACCTCCGCCCGCAGCACGCCCTGGCCGTCGTGCCCGGCCAGCCGCACCAGGCGGACACCGATGGGGCCGGTGGCGTGCCGGAGCGCGTTGGTGACGAGTTCGCTGACCAGCAGGGCGGCGGTGTCGCCGAGGCTGTCCAGGTCCCAGGTGTGCAGCCGCGCCCGCACCACGGAGCGGGCGGCGCGCACGGCGCCCGGCTCAGCGGGGAACGTCCACTCGACGCAGTCGCCGTCGGTGTCGATCACACCGATCACTTCCCAGGCCAGCGGTCTCCCACCCTGTCCGGTTTCGTGGGGTTAATGGGCACATACCCGATATCCCGCACCCGGTACCGCTCGCGTGGGCGCACTGTGGCACAAACGGCGTAAAGACGCTCGCGGGGCGGCCGACGTGGGGCGCCGGCCTGCTTTCCCTTCCCTGCCGGGGGTTGGGCGGTGGGGAGGCGTCAGCTCTGCCGGGTGGGGGCTGGGCGGTGGGATGGCGTCAACGCACCCCGGAATCCAACGCCGACAGCGTTGCCCGTACCGCCGGGACGTCCTGGTCCAGCCAGTCGACGTCCCAGATCTCGCCGGGTCCGAGCCAGCGCAGCGCGTCGTGGTCCTCCAGCGGGCGCGGCAGGGGCGAGCCGGGCAGCAGGCGGGCGGTCCACACCTGTAGTACGTACGGCTCCCTGAGCGGCCACTGTCCCGGCACGCGCCCGACCGTCTCCGCGTCGACGCCCAGTTCCTCACGCAGTTCGCGCACCAGCGCGGCCTCGGGCGTCTCGCCCTGCTCCACCTTGCCGCCGGGCAGCTCCCAGCGGCCGGCCAGCTCCGGGGGCGCACTGCGGCGCGCGGCGAGCAGCCGGCCGCCGTCGAGCAGGGCGGCGCCGACGACCACGATCCGATCCGTCATGCGCCGGAGCCTATGCCAGGGCGCCCCCGGGTCAGTTCCGGGTGCCGTCGGCGCTCTGGGCGTGCTGGCCGATCCGTTCGACCCAGTAGAGCTGCTTGTGGCCGGTGGCATCGAGGCCGTCGGCGATCCTCTGGGCCTCCGCCCGGGTCGCGTACCTGCCCACGCGGTAGCGATTGCCGTTGTCGTCCTGCCGTATGACGAGCCAGGGAAGGGAGATCGTGCTCTCGTTCATCGCGCCCCACCGCTCCTTCCCACCCCGGCTCGTCCGCGCCCCGTCCGCGGCGCGAACCGGTCCCCGCCCGACAAGGAAACCGCAATCCGCATATGCCCGAGCCTACGCCCAGCCTTTACGCAGCGAACACGGGTTTTCACGAAGAGGTAGGCAACCGGCCAGTACGGACGGGGCGCACGAGGACGAATGCGCCGTGCGCGCGTCACGACAGGCCCGCTCGGCGCGTTGCCGGGCCTGCGGAGCCACAACGGGGACGACCTGCGAAGACGACCGAAACGCTACGGTTCGCGCGGGCGGCCCACAGCCGGGCGCCGAGCGCGCGGACCGGGCCCCAGGGGGCGGCCGGGGCGCATACCGCAAAGGTGTGCGCTACCTCACCGGCAGGTGGTACGCGACCCGGTAGCGGTCGGCCGGGATGACGACGTCGGCGGTCTCCACCGGGCGGCCGGAGGCGTAGTAGGTGCGCTGGACGACCAGGACGACATGGCCGGGCACACCGCCGAGCGCCTGCAACTCCTCGGCGAGTCCGGGGCGGGCGCCGACCTCCTCGGTGACGTTGTCCACGATGACGTCGATGGCGCGCATCCGCTCCACCACGCCCATCCCGCCGAGCGGCCCCTCCTCGGGCAGCATCACGGGCGTACGCCCGGTGACCGCGAGCGGCTCCCAGGAGGTGGACAGCATCATCGGCTCACCGGACTCGCGGAAGAGGTACCGGGTGCGCATCACACGCTCGCCGGGCTCGATGCCGAGCCGCGCGGCCACGGCGCGGCTCGCCTGCGCCTGCTCGCTGCTGGACTCCCAGGTGCCGCGCGCCTCGGCGTCCGCCTGCTCCTGCCGGAACGGGGTCGCGCCCCGTTCGGGCCGGAAGCCGGAGCGCGCGATACGGCGCGGCACCGGCCGCTCGCGCACATACGTCCCGGAGCCGGAGCGGCCCTCGACCAGCCCCTCGGCCATCAGGACCTTGCGGGCCTCCAGCGCGACGGTGTCGGAGACGCCGTACTCCTCGCGGATGCGGGCCTGGGAGGGCAGCCGGGTGTGCGGTGGCAGCGAGCCGTCGACGATCTTCTTGCGGAGATCACCCGCGACGCGCAGGTACGCCGGCTGCTCACCGAATGTCACTGGCCGCTCCCATCAGCTTGTACAGACAGCAACAGCGTGGCAACCGTGGGTTCGGCGGTGCAAGCGAAGGCCAGAGAATCACTCGAAGTGATGAAAGGGGGCGTGGTGGGGCGTCGGGCAGGGCACTGCTCGAAACCTCAACCAGGCGTCACGCAGGCACTTTCTCCCCGCTCCGGACGGGATCACACATCGAGTCCGCCGCCACCGCCGGAGCCGCCGAGGTCACCGGCGTCGCCGGTCCCGCCCGAGTCGGTCCCGCCCGAGTCGCCGTAGGTGTCCGACGGTGGCGTCGTGGCGAGATTCAGGGCCTTGCGGACGGCCACCGCCGGGGCGCCGTCGACGGCCTTGAACCCCGCGGCGTAGTGCGCGTCGAAGGTGTCCGGGTCCGTGGCGCTCGCGGCCTTCGCCCACTGCCCGCGGGCGGTCCGCAGCTCCTCGACGTAGGCGGCGACCTGCCTGCGGTGGCCGGCCCCCCAGCCGTACGACTCGAGCTGGGAGATCTGCCGGTCCAGCGCGCTCTTCATCTCGCGGGCCCAGACCCGGTTGCCCTCGAGATCGTCCTCGGCCAGGTCCTCGGGCTCGTCGTCCAGCGCCCTCTCGACCTCCTGGGCGGCCGTCAGGAAGGCGACCTGGTCCGCGTCCAGCGTGGTCGCGTCGGCGCGCAGCGAGCCGGTGAGCGTGCCGTCCTCGTCCGTGTTGCCGAAGACGCAGGCCACCTCGCGGTCGCCGAGGGCCCAACTGTCCTTGCTGGGGCTGAAGTAGTAGACGTCGACATCGCCGGGCCACGCCCAGCTGTCCATGGCGTAGGCGTCCGCGAGCGGATAACAGCGGCTCTCCGCCGCGGTGTCGATGGCGCGCTCGCCCGGGTAGTGGGAGCCGGCCGGGAGGTTGAACGTGCCGAACACCTCGCCGTCATGCCGGCCCGCGCAGGGCACCTCGTCGACGTCGTAGGTGGCGCCGCCCAGCGCGCCGGGCTCGTCGAAGCACTGGCCCTTGTGCAGCGAGAAGGCCGCGCTGTCGCGGGCGCCGTCCTTCATGCCCTGCCAGAAGTCGGCGACGCCGCCGGTGGCGAGGGCCAGCACCCACAAGGCGAGCCCGATCGTCGACAGGACGGCGCCGCCGATCGCCAGCCCCTTGCCCCGCTCGCCCCGCTTGCGGATCTGCACCAGCGCGATGACGCCCAGCACCAGACCGACGGCGGGCAGGAAACACAGCGCACCGAGGACCAGGGCGGCGATGGCCACGCCGTTGACCGGAGCGGGCCGGTTGAACGGGGTGTAGCCCTGCCCCCAGGGCTGATACGGCGGCGGGTAGCCGCCCGGTGCCGGGTACGGCCCCTGCGGCGGGGGCGCCTGGTACGACCCCGGCGTGGTCGGAGGCTGCTGGGGACCGGGGGGCGGGGGCGGTATGGACACGGGTGCCGTGCTCCTGCTTCGGGCGGGCGGGCGGGCGAGCGGGTGTGACTCGGATAGTCGCATGCGTCGGGGGCGGGTGGTGGCCGGGGGTGGCTGGCGACTGGGCCGGTTCTTTGTCTGCGGGTTCGTTGTGGTTGCTCGCGCCCACGCGGCGGAGCCGCATGTCGAATACAGCCCCGCGCCCATTTTTGTGCCTGCGGCGGCCCGTTGCGGTGCGTGGTGGGCTGTCGCGCCTGCGGTCGTCCGTCAGTCGGAGCCGGGGCGGGGGGTGTCCGTCCTCGGTCCGGCCGCCCGTATCCGACGGGGGTGCTGTTGCCCGGTACCGGCCACTGCGGGCGGACACCCCCCACCCCGTCCCCTTCCCGCCGTCGGCGACTACGGCCCGTCGCGTCTTCCGCCGCGGGTGCGGGCCGCCACGCGTGCGTCCGTCCGGGACCGGCTCGGCGGTGCGCTCGGTCTGACTGCCGGTTACGCGTCGAACGCCGTGGCCCGGGTCCGCTTCTCCCAGGCGGTGATGTCGGCGCGGACCTGGTCGAGGTGGCCGAGGACCGCGTCGACGCCGTCCTCGCCGAGCGGCAGACGCAGCGGGGTCTCCTCGGCGTTCAGGGCGTCCAGGATGAGCGCGGCAGCCTTGGCCGGATCGCCCGGCTGGGTGCCGTCGCCGCCCTCGACGAGCCCGCGTGTCGCGGTCACCTTCGGGTAGAGCCCGCTGTCGGCGCTGACGCCCGCGCGGCCCTCGGCGAACAGCGCGGTGCGGAAGGCGCCGGGCTCCACGATCAGCACCTTGATGCCGAACTCCCGTACCTCGTCGGCGAGTCCCTCCGACAGTCCCTCCAGGGCGAACTTCGTTCCGCTGTACGCCGAGAAGCCGGCGAAGGACATCTGCCCGCCCATGCTGCTCATCTGCACGATCGCGCCCGAGCGCCGCTCGCGCATGTGCGGCAGCACCGCGCGGGTGAGGGCCGCCGGCCCGAAGACGTGCACCTCGAACAGCTCGCGCAGCTCGGCCTCGCCGGTCTCCTCGAAGGCGCCGACGTGGGTGCGGCCCGCGTTGTTCACCAGCACGTCGATCCGCCCGTGCCGGGCGATGACGTCCTCGACGGCCGCGGCGGCTGCCGTCGTGTCGGTGACGTCCAGACGCAGCGCCTCCACCTGGTCGGGGTGCGCGGCGACGAGGTCGTCCAGCACCTCGGGTCGCCGCACGGCGCCCACGACCACATCACCGGTGGCGACGGCCGCCTCGGCGATCGCCCGCCCGAACCCGCTGCTCGCCCCGGTCACCAGCCACACCTTGTTCATGACCTCTCCTCGCTCTCGTCCTGAAACCAGCCTGCCGGTGTGGGGAGTTGTGCGTCCAAGACCTCCGGTGATAACCGATGGGCATGACCACGGACGTCCACGTGCGGGACCTGCGCTACTTCCTGGCCGTCGCCGAGGAGCTGCACTTCACCCGTGCCGCCGAGCGGCTGTACGTGTCGCAGCCCGCGCTGAGCAAGCAGATCCGGGCGCTGGAGCGGCAGGTGGGTGTGCAACTCCTGCACCGCGATCACCGCGGCGTGTCCCTGACGCCGGCGGGCGAGGCCCTGCTGCCGCACGCGCGGAACGTGCTGGCCGCGTGGGAGGAGGGCTCGGCCGTGCTGGAGGCGGCCAGGGCCGCGCAGCGCAGCACGCTGGTGGTGGGCATGAGCACCAGTCCGGGCCGCGGGGGTCTGCTCCCGGCGATCCGCTCCCGCTTCACCGCGGCCCACCCGCAGGTGACGCTGCGGCTGCGGCAGGTCGGCTGGGACGACCCGACGGCGGGACTCGCGGACGGCACGGCGGACGTCGCCTTCGTCTGGCTGCCGCTGCCCGACGAGACCCGCTACGGCTGGACGGCGCTCGCGGAGGAACCCCGCCTGGTCGCCCTCCCCGACACCCATCCGCTCGCCGACCGGCCCGAGATCGACTTCGCGGACCTGGCGGACGAGCCGTTCCTCGCCCTGCCGCCGAGCGCCGGCGTCCTGCGCGACCACTGGCTCGCCCTGCCCGAACGCGCCGGCCGGCCGCCCCGCATCGGCGCGGAGATCGCCGGCACGGAGGAGACCTACGAGGCCCTGGTCGCCGGCCTCGGCATCTGCCTGGTCGCGGCGGGCAACGCCCCCCTGATCACCCTCGGTGGCGTGACCACCCGCCCGGTACGGGGCCTGTCCCCCAGCCGGTACGTACTGGCGTGGCGGCGAGCGGACGCGGACCGACCACTGGTCCGGGCGTACGCCCGGGCGGCGCGGGAGGCGGTGCGGGCGGGGGGCACCGCGGTCGTTCGTTGACGATCTCGTGGCCCGGACCTCGCCGAGTGGTTTAGCCATGACCGCACTGCCCGACTGGATGCGCCCGCCGCGCGAGGAAGGCTGGTTCGCGGAGGACCTGGACCGCCTCCCCGAGGCACCCCGCCACACCGAGCTGATCGACGGAGCCCTCGTCTTCATGACGTCGCCCCAGTGATGGCGGCATGGCCACCTCGTCACCATGCTCACTGTCGCCCTCATGGAGCAGGCGCCCAGCGATGTCAGAGTCGGCCGCGAGATGACCACAAGGCTCGACGAGCGAAACCGGCCCGAGCCCGATCTGCTCTTGACGACGGCCGCCTACGACGGCGACCGCACCTGGTTCACCCCTGATGAGGTGCGGCTCGTCATCGAGGTCGTCTCACCGGAGTCCGCGCACCGGGACCGCACGGTCAAGCTCCGCAAGTACGCGGAGGCCGGCATCCCGCACTACTGGTGCGTCGAGGACGAAGGCGGCACCCCCGTCGTCCACGTCTACGAACTCGACGAACCGACTGGTGTCTACGCGCCCGCCGGCATTTTCCGGGGCAGTCTGAAGCGGCCTGTGCCTTTCGAGATCAGTCTGGATCTCGACCAGCTCACCCCGCCGGAGGAGCAAGTAGGCGGCAGCACGGGAAAACAGAAGGGGGTCGGACTCCGGAGAGTCCGACCCCCTTCTGCCGCGCTCACACGTTGAACCGGAACTCCACCACGTCCCCGTCCTGCATCACGTAGTCCTTGCCCTCCATGCGGGCCTTGCCCTTCGCGCGGGCCTCGGCCACCGAGCCGGTGGCGACCAGGTCGTCGAAGGAGATGACCTCGGCCTTGATGAAGCCCTTCTGGAAGTCGGTGTGGATCACGCCGGCGGCCTCGGGGGCGGTGGCGCCCTTCTTGATCGTCCAGGCGCGGGACTCCTTGGGGCCGGCCGTCAGGTAGGTCTGCAGGCCCAGGGTGTTGAAACCGACGCGCGCGAGGGTGGCGAGGCCCGGCTCGTGCTGGCCGACGGACTCCAGCAGCTCCATCGCCTCCTCCTCGTCCAGCTCGGCGAGGTCCGCCTCCAGCTTGGCGTTGAGGAAGATCGCCTCGGCGGGGGCGACCAGGGTCCGCTGCTCGTTCTTGAAGTCCTCGTCGACCAGCTCGTCCTCGTCGACGTTGAAGACGTAGAGGAAGGGCTTCGTCGTCAGCAGGTGCAGGTCGTGGAGGAGCTCCGCGCGCGCGGTGCCCTGGACGATGCCCTGGGAGAACAGCGTGTCACCCTTCTCCAGCATCTCCTTGGCCTCCTCGACGGCCTTGACCTTCGGCGCCACGTCCTTCTTGATCCGGGACTCTTTCTGGAGGCGCGGGAGGACCTTCTCGATCGTCTGGAGGTCCGCCAGGATCAGCTCCGTGTTGATCGTCTCGATGTCGTCCTTCGGCGAGACCTTGCCGTCGACATGGACGACGTTCTCGTCCTTGAAGGCGCGGATGACCTGGCAGATCGCGTCGGACTCGCGGATGTTCGCGAGGAACTTGTTGCCCAGGCCCTCGCCCTCGGACGCACCGCGCACGATGCCGGCGATGTCGACGAAGTCGACCGTGGCGGGCAGGACCCGCTCGGAGGAGAAGATCCCGGCCAGCTTCGCCAGGCGGGGGTCGGGCACGCCGACCACGCCGACGTTCGGCTCGATCGTGGCGAACGGGTAGTTGGCCGCCAGCACGTCGTTCTTGGTCAGGGCGTTGAACAGGGTCGACTTGCCGACATTGGGCAGACCGACGATTCCGATCGTGAGCGACACGTTGCGACTTCCCGTTACGTGAGGGTGGAGGGCGGCGGGTCCCGGGGAGGGGCCGATCCACCAGTCTACGGGGTGAGTGCGCCGGGACCCGAGGTCGTCCCGAACGGTTGGCCGGGCTCCGCCGAACGGCGTGTCCGGGGTGTGAGCGGACGTGCGAACCGACCTAAGTTGGTCCAATGGAGCAGCACAGGACGCGACACGCCCAGCCCGCACCGCGCCGCCGCACGCCGGCACCGTCGCCGCTGCCGCCGCAGGCCCGGCGCGGGAGGCCCGGTCCGGACGGCGGACGCCCGGGCCGGCCGGCTGCGGGGGCCGACCGCCGGGCCGACGCAGGCCGCGACGCGGGGGCGGTTCAGCGCCGTGCGGTCACCGTGCGGCGGCCCGCTCCCCCACTCGCCCGGCCCGCGCGCCGACTGCCCAACCCGCGGCTGACCGGGCTCGGCGGCGGGCTGTTCTGCGGGGCCGTGATGATCGTGCTGGGGCTGGCCCTGCGGGTGCTGTTCGGCTCCTGGTCCGCCACGCCGACCGCGTACGGCGTGCTCTTCCTGCCGGTGTGCGTGCTCACCACGGTATGGGTGCGCAAGGGGGATCTGCTGACCGCCCCCGTCGTGCTGCCCATCGCCTTCGCCGCGGGGCTGGTGCCCCTGGTCGACAGCGGTGACGGACTCGGCGCACGGCTGATGAACCTCGTCACGGCGCTGGCCACCGAGGCGGGCTGGCTGTACGCCGGCACCCTGACCGCCGGCGCCATCGCCGTCACCCGCCGCCTCGCCCTGGCCCACCACCGCCGGCGGCAGGCCACGGGACGCGGACAGACGGGGCCGGCCTGACCCGAACGACGGACCCTAGCTGCGGGCCGCCGCGCGCATCGCCGCGCCCACGATGCCCGCGTTGTTCTGCAGCTGGGCGGGGACGATGTCGGCTCTGATGCCCTCGATCAGGTGCAGGAACTTGTGGGACTTGCGGCTGACGCCGCCGCCGATGATGAACAGCTCCGGGGAGAACAGCATCTCCACGTGCGCGAGGTACTTCTGCACCCGGTGGGCCCACTGCTCCCACGACAGGTCGTGGTCCTCCTTGACCTTGCTGGAGGCGCGCTTCTCCGCGTCGTGGCCGTTCAGCTCCAGGTGGCCCAGCTCGGTGTTGGCGACCAGGGCGCCGTCGGTGAAGACCGCGCTGCCGATGCCGGTGCCGAAGGTCAGCATGATCACCGTGCCCCGGCGGTCCTTGCCGGCGCCGTAGCGCATCTCGGCGACGCCCGCCGCGTCGGCGTCGTTGACCACGGTCACCGGCAGCCCGCCGAGCCGTTCGGCGAACAGGGCGCGCGCGTCGGTGTCGATCCAGCCGGGGTCGACGTTGGCCGCCGTGCGGATCATGGCTCCGCCGGTGACCACGCCCGGAAAGGTGAGGCCGACCGGGCCGCTCCAGCCGAAGTGGTCGACGACCTCCTTCACGCCGTCGGCCACGCCGTCCGGTGTCGCCGGGTGTGGGGTCAGGACCTTGTGGCGCTCCTGCGCGAGGTCGCCCCTGTCCAGGTCGACAGGGGCACCCTTGATCCCGGATCCGCCGATGTCCACGCCGAAGATCTGCATGGCACCACGTTACGACGGACCACTGACGGTCACGTCACGGACCGACCCGATCGGACCGTCACGCCTCGGCCGGACCGGATCCGCCGCGCTCGGCGACCAGGGAGGTCGCCTCCTCGCGCAGGTCGCGGCGCAGCTCCTTGGGCAGCGAGAAGGTGATGGACTCCTCGGCGGCCTTGACGATCTCCACGTCCTCGAAGCCGCGCTCGGCGAGCCAGGCCAGCACCTGCTCGACCAGCACCTCGGGCACGGACGCGCCGGAGGTGACGCCGACCGTGCCGACGCCCTCGAGCCACGCCTCGTCGATCTCGTCGGCGAAGTCCACCAGGTACGCGGCGCGGGCGCCGGCCAGCTTGGCGACCTCGACCAGGCGCTTGGAGTTGGAGGAGTTGCGCGAGCCGACGACGATGACGAGGTCGGCCTCGGCGCCCATCTGCTTCACGGCCTGCTGACGGTTCTGCGTGGCGTAGCAGATGTCGTCGCTGGGCGGGGAGACGAGCCCGGGGAACTTCGTCTTCAGCGCGTCGACGGTCTCCATGGTCTCGTCCACGGACAGTGTGGTCTGGGACAGCCAGACCACCTTCGACGGGTCGCGGACCTCGACCTTGTCGACGTCACCGGGGCCGTCGACGAGCTGGATGTGGTCGGGGGCCTCGCCGGAGGTGCCGATGACCTCCTCGTGGCCCTCGTGGCCGATCAGCAGGATGTCGTAGTCCTCGTTCGCGAACCGGACGGCTTCCTTGTGGACCTTGGTGACCAGCGGGCAGGTGGCATCGATGGTGGCGAGCCGGCCCTGCCGGGCCTCCTCGTGGACGGTCGGGGCCACGCCGTGCGCCGAGAACATCACGATGTTGCCCGGCGGAACCTCCTCCGTGCGCTCGACGAAGACGGCGCCCTTCTTCTCCAGGGTCTGCACGACGTACTTGTTGTGGACGATCTCGTGCCGGACGTAGACCGGGGCCCCGTACTGCTCCAGGGCCTTCTCGACGGCGATCACGGCGCGGTCCACACCCGCGCAGTAGCCCCGGGGGGCGGCGAGCAGGACACGGCGGCCAGGCGAAGCAGTCATGGGTCCCATCGTAAGGGTGCGTTCGGCGGCACAGAGATCGCGTCGCGCGGGGCGCCGGGGGAAACCTGGTTTCCATGTCCGACAGGGAGGCGACGGCGTCCCCGGCCGAGGCCCACGACCGGCTGCATCGCAGCCTGGGCTTTCGCGACCTGGTGGTCTACGGGCTGCTCTTCATCGCCCCCATGGCGCCCGTCGGCGTCTTCGGCACGCTGGACGCCAAGTCACACGGGGCGGTGGCCCTGGTGTACGTGGTGGCGACCGTCGCCATGGCGTTCACCGCCTTCTCCTACGCGCAGATGGTGCGGGTCGTCCCCCTCGCGGGCTCGGTGTCGCATACGCGCGCGTGGGGCTCGGCGAGGGCGCCGGGTTCGTGGCCGGCTGGATGGCGATGCTGGACTACGTGCTCATCCCGGCGGTGGCCTACCTGTTCTCCGGGATCGCGATGAACTCCCTGGTCCCCGAGGTGTCCCGCTGGGTGTGGACGGCACTCGCGGTGGTCGTCACGACGCTGCTGAACCTGTGGGGGGTGCGCACGGCGGCGCTGGTGGGTTTCCTCGTGCTGGCGCTGGAGATCGTGGTGCTGCTGGTGTTCATGGTGGCGGCACTCGTGGTCCTGGCGCGGGACGGCGCCCAGCGGGACGTCCTGTCGCCGCTGTCCGGGGACGGCTCGCAGGGCGCGTTCGCGCTGTCGGCGGTCGTCGGGGCGGTGTCCGTGGCGGTGCTGTCGTACCTGGGGTTCGACGCGATCGCCACGTTCGCGGAGGAGACGACCGGAGGGTCGCGCAAAGTGGCGCGGCGCTGCTGTTCTGCCTGGCGCCGGCCGGTGTGCTCTTCGTCGCGCAGACCTGTCTGGTGGCCCTGCTGGAGCCCATGACGTCGGCGCAGCTGGCCACCGACCCGGTCAAGCAGGGCTCGGCGTTCTACGACGCGGTGGACTCCTCCGTCGGCGGCTGGCTGCACGACCTGGTCGCCGCGAGCAAGGCCGTCGGGGCGGCGTTCGCGGCGCTGGCCGGGCAGGCTGCGGCCGGGCGGCTGCTGTTCGCGATGGGCCGGGAGCGGCGGCTGCCGAAGGGGCTGGCGCGCACCGACGACGGGGTGCCGCGGGTGGCGCTGCTGTGCGCGGCGGTGATCACGCTGGTCGCGGCGGGCTGGGCGGCGCGGCGCGACGACGGCCTGGACAAGCTGGTGTCGGTGGTCGACAGCGGCGCGCTGACGGCGTTCACGCTGCTGCACGCGAGCGTGGTGGGGTACTTCGGGCGGCGGCGGGGTGAGCTGAGCTGGTGGCGGCATGTGCTGGTGCCCGTCGTCGGCGCCGCCATCACCCTCGCGGTCATTGTCGAGGCGTCGGGCACGGCCCACGTGGTGGGTGCGGTGTGGCTGGTGATCGGCCTGCTGGTGCTGCTGGGACCGCGGGGCAGGCTGCGGCCGCGTGCGTAGCTGCGCGGGCCGTCATCCGCGGCGCTGTCAGTGGCGGCCATTACTCTCGACCGCATGGCTGTCTCCTCGTCCCCCGAAACCCCGCTCCCCGTCGGTGAGGTGTCCCGGCTGATCGGCGGCTGGATCGACCGCCTCGGCGCGGTGTGGGTCGAGGGGCAGATCACGCAGTTGTCGCGCCGCCCGGGCGCCGGCGTCGTGTTCCTGACGCTGCGCGACCCGTCGTACGACATCTCGGTGAGCGTGACCTGCTACCGGCAGGTGTTCGACACCGTCGCGGACGTCGTCGGCGAGGGCGCCCGGGTCGTCGTCCTGGCCAAGCCGGAGTGGTACGCGCCGCGGGGGCAGCTGTCCCTGCGGGCCGCCGAGATACGGCCCGTGGGCGTCGGGGAGCTGCTCGCCAGGCTGGAGCAGCTGAAGAAGGCGCTGGCGGCCGAGGGGCTGTTCGCGCCCGAGCGCAAGAAACCGCTGCCGTTCCTGCCGCAGCTGATCGGGCTGGTGTGCGGCCGGGCGTCGGCCGCCGAGCGGGACGTTCTGGAGAACGCCCGGCACCGCTGGCCGCACGTGCGCTTCGAGCTGCGCAACGTCGCCGTGCAGGGTGTGCACGCGGTGTCGCAGGTGGTGCAGGCCGTGAAGGAGCTGGACACGCTCGACGAGGTGGACGTGATCATCGTCGCGCGCGGTGGCGGCAGCGTGGAGGATCTGCTGCCGTTCTCCGACGAGCAGCTGGTGCGCGCGGTGGCGGCGTGCCGTACGCCGGTGGTGTCGGCGATCGGGCACGAGCCGGACAACCCGCTGCTGGACCATGTCGCCGACCTGCGCGCCTCCACCCCGACGGACGCCGCGAAGAAGGTCGTGCCGGACGTCGGCGAGGAACTGGAGCGGGTGCGGATGCTGCGGGGGCGGGCCCGGCGGTGCGTGGAGGCGTATCTGGAGCGCGAGGAGCGCGGGCTCGCGCACGCGCTGGCGCGGCCGGTGATACAGGATCCGCACCGGATGCTGGACGAGCGGACCGACCAGGTGGAGTCCCTGGTGGAGCGCTCCCGGCGGTGCCTGGGCCATCTGCTGGACCGCGCGGACTCCGAGCTGACGCACACGCACGCACGCGTGGTGGCGCTGTCCCCCGCGGCGACGCTGAAGCGCGGGTACGCGGTGCTGCAGAAGGCCGACGGGCACGTGGTCCGCGATCCCGCCGAGGTGGAGGCCGAGGAGCCGCTGCGGGCGCGGGTGGCCGAGGGTGAGTTCACTGTCCGAGTCGACGTTTAGGTTGGGTGGATGACCAGCAAGGTGGATGAGGCGCTCGGGTACGAGCAGGCGCGGGACGAGCTGATCGACGTGGTACGGCGGCTGGAGGCCGGTGGGGGGACGCTGGAGGAGTCCCTCGCCCTGTGGGAGCGCGGGGAGGAGCTGGCGAGGGTGTGCCGGCGCTGGCTGGAGGGCGCCCGGGCGCGGCTGGACGCGGCGCTGGCGGAGGAGGAAGAGAAGGCCGAGGAGTAGCCCGCGGCGGGTGTGAAGGCGCTCACGCCCCTTATTGTTGAAATTTGAACCTTCTCTGGCGTACCGTCGAGGACGTCAGACGGTCCGGCATGCCGGATCCGGACGCACACCAGAGAAAGTTCACGCATGTCTCTCGTTCTTGACCCCGCCGCCCAGGACCTGCTCTTCCGCGAGGCCCGCACCGCGAACGCCTTCACCGACGAGCCGGTGACCGACGAGCAGATGCAGGCGATCTACGACCTGGTCAAGTACGGCCCGACCGCCTTCAACCAGACCCCGCTGCGCATCACCCTGGTCCGCTCCCCCGAGGCCCGTGAGCGCCTGGTGCAGCACATGGCCGAGGGCAACCAGCCCAAGACCGCCTCCGCCCCGCTGGTCGCGATCCTCGCCGCGGACAACGAGTTCCACGAGGAGCTGCCGGCCCTCTTCCCGGCGTTCCCGCAGGCCAAGGACGTCTTCTTCGCCGAGCGTCCGGTCCGGGAGAGCTCCGCGCTGCTCAACGCAGCCCTCCAGGCGGCGTACTTCATCGTCGGCGTGCGCGCCGCCGGTCTGGCCGCCGGCCCGATGACCGGCTTCGACGCCGAGGGCGTGCGCAAGGAGTTCCTGGACGACGACCACACCCCGCTGATGATCGTCAACATCGGCAACCCCGGCGAGAACGCCTCCCACCCGCGCGCCCCGCGCCTGGCGTTCGACGAGGTCGTCACCACCGTCTGACGCCGTCGTTCTCCCGTACGGCAAGAGGCCCCCAGCACCGCCGGGGGCCTCTTTCGCGTGCCGGGAACCGCGTGCGCGGGCTCAGGCCAGCTTCAGAGCCTTCACCATCTCGGCCAGCTGGGTGAAGGACCCGGTGCCCGCGACCACGGTGGTCGAGCCGCCGGGGGTGTCCTGCAGCACCAGCGCGTCGTAGCGGCCGCCGGTGTAGCGGATCCAGGTGCGGCCGGCGATCTTCTCGGTGACGTCCGTGGCCTTCGCGCCCTGGCTCGCCTCGGCGATGAACGCCGAGCGCTTCTGCGTGGACTGCTCGACGGCCACATACTGGCCGTCAGGGGCGTCGAAGCCCAGATGCCAGGCGTCGGACTGATCACCCCGGAAGCGGACCGAGGTCGCCTTCCAGCTGCCCGGCAGCCCCTCGGGCGCGGCCACCGGATACGAGGCCGCGCGGCGCGCCGTGGCCAGCTCGACGCTGTAGTCGACCCGCTTGAGATCGGGAGCGTGATCGTCGTGCGGGATGGCGAAGAAGTAGACGACCAACGCCGCGATCCCGATCACGGCCAGGGAGAGGATCATGTCCCGGGCCGTCTTCTGCTTGCCGTTCGAACCTGCCACGCCCCCTATCGTCGCAGGTGCCCGGTCCGCTCATCCGTGGGGTCCCCTGCTCATTTTGTCGGACTGACGATAGAGTCGAGGCCGAACACCCTCATCCGGCCGTCGTCGTATCAGAAAGGTGCGCTCCGATGACCGAGCATCATCACTTGCCGTCCGAGCTGGACGTCCCGTCCGAGGCCCCCGACCGCAACCTCGCCCTGGAACTCGTCCGGGTGACCGAAGCTGCGGCCATGGCCGCCGGCCGCTGGGTCGGACGCGGCGACAAGAACGGCGCCGACGGTGCCGCGGTGCGCGCGATGCGCACCCTCGTCTCCACCGTGTCGATGAACGGCGTGGTCGTCATCGGCGAGGGCGAGAAGGACGAGGCGCCGATGCTCTTCAACGGCGAGCGCGTCGGTGACGGCACCGGGCCCGAGGTCGACATCGCCGTCGACCCGATCGACGGCACGACGCTGACCGCGAAGGGCATGCCGAACGCCATCGCGGTGCTGGCCGCCGCCGAGCGCGGCGCCATGTTCGACCCGTCCGCCGTCTTCTACATGGACAAGCTGGTCACCGGCCCGGAAGCCGCCGACTTCGTCGACATCGACGCGCCGGTCGCGGTCAACATCCGCCGGATCGCCAAGGCCAAGCGGGCCACGCCCGAGGACGTCACCGTCGTGATCCTCGACCGGCCGCGCCACCAGGGCCTGATCAAGGAGGTCCGGGAGGCCGGCGCGCGCATCAAGCTGATCTCCGACGGCGACGTGGCGGGGTCCGTCTACGCGCTGCGCGAGGGCACCGGCGTCGACCTGCTGCTCGGCATCGGCGGCACGCCGGAGGGCATCATCTCCGCCTGCGCCGTGAAGTGCCTGGGCGGCACGATCCAGGGCAAGCTGTGGCCCAAGGACGACGAGGAGCGGCAGCGGGCGATCGACGCCGGGCACGACCTGGACCGGGTCCTCACCACCGACGACCTGGTGTCCGGGGAGAACGTGTTCTTCGTCGCGACCGGTATCACCGACGGTGAGCTGCTGCGCGGTGTGCGCTACCGGTCGGACACCGCGCTGACCGAGTCGATCGTGATGCGGTCGAAGTCGGGCACGGTACGCAAGATCGACTCCGAGCACCGGCTGCGGAAGCTGCGGGCATACAGCGCGATCGATTTCGACCGGGCGAAGTAGGGCCCCTGCACCGGCCCCACGCCGGCACCCAAGAGGCGCCCCCTGTGCGGAGGGGGCGCCTCTTGGCGTGTCCGTAGGGCTCAGCCCGCTGCCGCTATGCGGCCCGTCGTCGCCGTTTTCTTCAGTTCCATCTCGCGGCGGCGGCGCCGGGCCAGGACCACGCGGCGTTCCGCTGCCGTCAGGCCACCCCAGACGCCGTACGGCTCGGGCTGGAGCAGGGCGTGCTCGCGGCACTCGACCATGACCGGGCAGCGGGCGCAGACCCGCTTGGCGGCCTCCTCGCGGGAGAGCCGGGCCGCGGTGGGCTCCTTGGACGGTGCGAAGAACAGGCCGGCCTCGTCGCGCCGGCACACCGCCTCGGTGTGCCAGGGGGCGTCTTGGTCCCTGTCTCGCGGCCCTCGCTGGGCCGGAACGGCAGCTACCTGCAGAGACGAATGCGGCGGTTGCAGCACGGTCTTCTCCTGACGAGACGGCTTCGCGAGCGAGAGACGATGCAGCAAGCCCTACCCGCTGTACGCGCGCCTATGCACTGAGTTCCGGACCGCGCGGTCGGTGCCGCCCGCGGGATGCACGGCCGTCAGTGATCCAGATGTCTGCGCAGACCCCGGTCGACCTTGCGCTGGACCTTGTCGAGGATGTCCGCGACGAGCCTGCCGCGCTTGGCCCGCGCCTCGATGTTGCCGAGCACGGCCCAGCCGTCGACGTAGACGACCGGCGCGTCGGCCTCGGTGGAGTCGAGGGTGTCCACCTCAAAGTTGCCCAGCACGCCGCCGCCGGTGCCGCGCAGCGAGACGTTCTCCGGGACGCGCACCTCGACGCTGCCGAACACCGAGATCGCCTTGACCACGACCTGCTGGTACTCGAACAGGGCCTCGCTCAGGTCGATCTCGACGCTGCCGAAGATCGCGTACGCGTGGATGCGGCGGCCCGCGCGCCAGCGGCCCCGGCGCACGGAGCTGCTGAAGACGGCGACCAGGTTCTCGTCGGGGTCGGCCGGGACCACGCCCGGGGCCGGCCGCTGCGGGGCGGCGGCGTGGGCCGGTGCGGCCGCGCGCCGGCCCGCGGGCAGATCGCGGACATAGATCTCCAGCTCGCCGACCGTCTTCGCGGCGAGCGCGCCCTCGACGCGCTCGGCGTGCTCCTCGGCGGTGAGCCGGCCCTCGGCAAGCGCCTCGCGCAGAATGTCGGCGATGCGGTCGCGGTCGGCGTCGGAGGCGCGCAGCTCGGCGGCGGGGGCGGCGGTCTGCGCGGGAGGGGCCACCTGCTTCTGAAGGTCCACGAGCAGCAGCATAGCGAAACACGATAGATCGCGATAGCCCCGCTCGAGGGCGAACCGGGAGACGAACTGAGCCTTACCTCACAGACTCCGCGCCGGCGGCAGGTTCTACGCTGGTGGGGCCCGCCAGCGTCGGCGGGCGCCGTCCGTCAGAGTGAGGAATGGGCTGAGATGCCTGAGTTCGCGTACACCGATCTGCTCCCCCAGGGCGAGGACACCACCCCCTACCGGCTGGTGGCCTCCGAGGGCGTCTCGACGGTCGAGGGACCGGACGGGCGGACGTTCCTCAAGGTGGAGCCGGAGGCGCTGCGCAAGCTGGCCGAGGAGGCCATCCACGACATCCAGCACTACCTGCGACCGGCCCACCTCGCCCAGCTGCGCCGCATCATCGACGACCCCGAGGCGTCGAGCAACGACAAGTTCGTCGCGCTGGACCTGCTGAAGAACGCGAACATCGCGGCGGCGGGCGTGCTGCCGATGTGCCAGGACACCGGCACGGCGATCGTGATGGGCAAGCGCGGACAGAACGTGCTGACGGCGGGTCGCGACGAGGAGGCGCTGAGCCGCGGCATCTACGACGCCTACACCAGGCTCAACCTGCGCTACTCGCAGATGGCTCCGCTCACCATGTGGGAGGAGAAGAACACCGGCTCCAATCTCCCCGCCCAGATCGAGCTGTACGCGACGGACGGCGGCGCCTACAAGTTCCTGTTCATGGCGAAGGGCGGCGGCAGCGCCAACAAGTCCTTCCTCTACCAGGAGACCAAGGCCGTCCTGAACGAGGCCTCCATGATGAAGTTCCTGGAGGAGAAGATCCGTTCGCTCGGTACGGCCGCCTGTCCGCCGTACCACCTGGCGATCGTCGTCGGCGGCACCAGCGCCGAGTACGCGCTGAAGACCGCGAAGTACGCCTCCGCGCACTACCTGGACGAGATCCCGGCGGAGGGCTCGGAGCTCGGCCACGGCTTCAGGGACAAGGAGCTGGAGGAGAAGGTCTTCGAGCTGACCCAGAAGATCGGCATCGGCGCGCAGTTCGGCGGCAAGTACTTCTGCCACGACGTGCGCGTGGTGCGCCTGCCGCGGCACGGCGCGTCCTGCCCGGTCGCCATCGCCGTGTCCTGCTCGGCGGACCGCCAGGCCGTCGCGAAGATCACCGCCGAGGGCGTCTTCCTGGAGCAACTGGAGACCGACCCGGCGCGCTTCCTGCCGGAGACGACGGACGAGCACCTCGACGAGGCCGGTGACGTCGTCAAGATCGACCTCAACCAGCCGATGGACCCGATCCTCGCCGAGCTGACCAAGTACCCGGTGAAGACCCGCCTGTCGCTGACCGGCCCGCTGGTCGTGGCCCGCGACATCGCGCACGCCAAGATCAAGGAGCGGCTGGACGCGGGCGAGGAGATGCCGCAGTACCTGAAGGACCACCCGGTGTACTACGCGGGCCCGGCGAAGACCCCCGAGGGCTACGCCTCCGGTTCCTTCGGCCCGACGACCGCCGGGCGCATGGACTCCTACGTGGAGCAGTTCCAGGCCGCGGGCGGCTCCAAGGTGATGCTGGCCAAGGGCAACCGCTCGAAGCAGGTCACCGACGCCTGCCACGCGCACGGCGGCTTCTACCTCGGCTCGATCGGCGGCCCGGCCGCGCGTCTCGCCCAGGACTGCATCAAGAAGGTCGAGGTCCTGGAGTACGAGGAGCTGGGCATGGAGGCGGTCTGGAAGATCGAGGTGGAGGACTTCCCGGCGTTCATCGTCGTTGACGACAAGGGCAACGACTTCTTCCAGGACCCGGCCCCGCAGCCGACGTTCACGTCCATCCCGGTGCGCGGCCCCGGTCTCGCGTGACGCATTCCTGACGCAGGTCGCGACGGCCCCCACCCGGCAACGGGCGGGGGCCGTTCCCGTCCCCGGGATCAGGGCAGCACCGGCTCCAGCCGCGTTCCCTCCCGCATTGACAGGGACAGCAGCCGGACCGGGCCGTCGACCTCCATGCGGTGCCACCTGCCACGCGGCACGACGACCGCCGTACCGCCGGTGAGGGTGGCCGTCCGCTCCGGGGTGTCCGCGGTGTCCGGCCGGAGGAAGAAGCGCACCCGGCCGCTGAGCACGCAGACCAGTTCGTCGGCCTCGGGGTGCATCTCCCACTGGTCGGCGTGGACATCGGCGTCCGACGC
This sequence comes from Streptomyces sp. NPDC014006, assembly GCF_043088925.1. Taxonomy (NCBI): domain Bacteria; kingdom Bacillati; phylum Actinomycetota; class Actinomycetes; order Kitasatosporales; family Streptomycetaceae; genus Streptomyces; species Streptomyces sp. NPDC014006. The sequence continues at coordinate 434,491 of NZ_JBICAJ010000006.1, forward strand.
CGCGTGGAAGGCCGCCAGCTGCCAGGAACCGGGGCGGCCCTCGGTCATCTCGCGCTCGCCGGCGGTGACACCGGGGCCGGGCCCGACGTGGACGGCGGCCGTGAACAGGTCGATCGGGGTGAGCGTGGTCATGACGGAAGTCCCTCCGGTCGGCTCGATAAGTTTTTGTACACGTAAGAAAATTACCTCGCCACTCCCCCGCCCGTCCACCCCCCTTTGGCCGGTGCGCCATCATGGGGCCCATGTCCACCGCCCCCTCGCACCCCGGCCGCCCCGGCAGGCCGCCCCGGCTCTCCCGCGCGGAGATCGTCACGGCGGCGCGCCGGATCATCGACGAGGAGGGCGTCGCGAAGCTCACCATGCGGCGTCTGGCCAAGGAGATCGGCAGCACGCCGATGGCCCTCTACCACCACGTGCGGGACAAGGAGGAGCTGCTGCTGCTCCTGCTGGAGGACTACGCCGGACAGGCGCCCCGGCCGTCGCTGCCGGCCGATCCGCGCGAGCGGCTGCTCGCCGCGGCGACCGCCATGCGGGACCTGCTGGCCCGGTGCCCGTGGCTGGTCGAAGTCCTCACCGCCGACGACCTGTTGGCCCCCTCCGCGCTGTGGTTCGTGGAGCAGGTCGTGGACGCGGCGATCGCCTGCGGCCTCAGCCCGGAGCAGGCCGTGCACGCCTACCGGTCGATCTGGTACTACACGGCCGGGGAACTGATCGTCCGCGCGACGGCCGCCCGCCGGCGTGCGACCGACGACCGGCCGACCTACCGTGACCAGGTGTTCGCCGGCCTCGATCCGGCCGGCCTGCCCCGCCTCGCCGCGCTCGGCCCGCGCTGGGCGGAGCTGACGGCAACGGACACCTACGCCGCCGGCCTGCGCGCCCTGGTCGACGGACTGCTGAGTGCGGGCCGGGCGGGAACACCGTACGGGAACGGGGAATAGGCGTCCCCCGGCCCGCGCTGATCTTGGTGGAGGTACGACGATGACGACGACCGGAAGCAGCGGCACCGACTACCGCATCGAGCACGACTCCATGGGCGAGGTCCGCGTCCCCGCTCACGCCAAGTGGCGGGCGCAGACGCAGCGGGCCGTGGAGAACTTCCCCATCTCCGGGCAGCGCGTCGAGCGCGCCCACATCGAGGCGCTGGCGCGGATCAAGGGCGCCGCGGCGAAGGTGAACGCGCGGCTGGGGGTCCTCGACAAGGATGTCGCCGAGGCCGTTCAGGAGGCGGCCCAGGAGGTCGCCGAGGGGAAATGGGACGACCACTTCCCGGTGGACGTCTTCCAGACGGGCTCCGGCACCTCGTCCAACATGAACACAAACGAGGTCATCGCCACCCTCGCGAGCGAGCGGCTCGGCCGGGACGTGCACCCCAACGACCACGTGAACGCCTCCCAGTCGTCCAACGACGTCTTCCCGTCCTCGATCCACATCGCGGCCACCGCGGCCGTCACCCGGGACCTGATCCCGGCCCTCGACCATCTCGCCGCCGCGCTGACCCGCAAGGCGGAGGAGTTCGCGGACGTGGTGAAGTCCGGCCGTACGCACCTGATGGACGCCACGCCCGTCACCCTGGGCCAGGAGTTCGGCGGTTACGCCGCACAGGTCCGCTACGGCGTCGAGCGGCTGAACGCCTCCCTGCCCCGGCTCGCGGAACTCCCGCTCGGCGGCACGGCCGTGGGCACCGGCATCAACACCCCGCCCGGCTTCTCCGCCGCCGTCATCGAGGAGGTCGCCCACACCACCGGGCTGCCGCTGACCGAGGCGCGCGACCACTTCGAGGCGCAGGGCGCGCGGGACGGCATCGTCGAGACCAGCGGGCAGCTGCGCACGATCGCGGTCGGCCTGACGAAGATCGCCAACGATCTGCGCTGGATGTCCTCCGGCCCGCGCACCGGCCTCGCCGAGATCTCCCTGCCGGATCTGCAGCCCGGCTCCTCGATCATGCCGGGGAAGGTCAACCCGGTCATTCCCGAGGCCGTCCTGATGGTCGCCGCGCAGGTGATCGGCAACGACGCCACGGTGGCCACCGCGGGCGCCGCCGGCAACTTCGAGCTCAATGTGATGCTGCCGGTCATCGCCAAGAACGTCCTCGAATCGATCCGGTTGCTCGCGAACGTCTCCCGGCTGCTCGCCGACCGCACGGTCGACGGGATCGTCGCGCACCGCGAACGCGCCCGGGAGTACGCCGAGTCCTCGCCGTCGGTGGTGACCCCGCTGAACAAGTACATCGGGTACGAGGAGGCCGCCAAGGTCGCCAAGAAGGCGCTGGCGGACCGCAAGACGATCCGGCAGGTGGTCCTGGAGAGCGGCTACGTCGAGCGGGGCGACCTGACCGAGGAGCAACTGGACGAGGCACTGGATGTCCTGCGGATGACACGGCCGTAACAGGCGGGGCCGCGTTGGCGAACCGTGACGCGAACCGCAGCATCGGATGGCCATGACACCTAATATCTGTGCATGGCAGACGGTGATGTGATGAGACGCGCGGACACGGACGGCGGTGCTGCGGCGGGCTTCTGGGCGCCCGGGACACAGGTCCTGTGGCGCTATCGGGACAACGGCGGCGAGGGCTTCCACATCGCGCGGCCCGTCACCGTCGTCCGCGACGACGAGGAGCTGCTCGCCGCCTGGATGGCGCCGGGCACCGAGTGCGTCAAGCCCGTCCTCGCCGACGGCACGCCGGTGCACCGGGAGCCGCTGGCGACCCGGTACACCAAGCCGCGCACGGTGCAGCGCGACCGGTGGTTCGGCACGGGCGTGCTGAAACTGGCCAGGCCGGGCGAGCCGTGGTCGGTGTGGCTGTTCTGGGAGCCTGGCTGGCGGTTCAAGAACTTCTACGTCAACCTTGAGGACCCGCTGGCCCGTTGGGCGGGCGGGGTGGACTCCACCGACCACTTCCTGGACATCGAGGTGCGGCCGGACGGCGGTTGGCAGTGGCGTGACGAGGACGAATTCGCGCAGGCCCAGCGGGACGGGCTGATGAGCGCCGAACTCGCCGAGCGGGTCCGGGCGGCCGGTCAGGACGCGGTCGAGGCGATCCGTACCTGGCGGCCGCCGTTCTCGGACGGCTGGCAGGACTGGCGGCCCGATCCGTCGTGGCCGGTGCCGAAGCTGCCGGACGACTGGGATCGTACGCCCGCGCATGTGTCCTCATGAGACCCTTGATGCGCCCCCGGGCAGGAAACGTAGGATCGTCCTCCGCAAGGGCGCGCAGCAGCAACCACGGGCGCGCGTACCGAGTCTGATCCGACGTCACCGAGGGGCGGGCAGGACGTGAGCGAGGGGAACCAGGGCGCCGCCGGAATTCCGTTCCTGGGGCATGTATTGCGGGTATCGGCATGTCGGCGGGCGGAACTGCGTGCCCGGCGCGCAGCCCCGGACGGATGGATGCGACACGCGTGACGGAGCACCCCACCTACGAACGTCCCCAGCAGGGCGTCGACCCCACGGACCCCCGTGGGGCGCTTCTGCGTACCCCGACGCCGACGCGTGCGCCCGGCGCGGGGGCCTTACCGCTGCAGGGCGCCCAGGCCCGTGCCGGGGACACCCCCGGCGCGGCCAGGCCGAGCGGGCCGGAGCCGGCCGGCCCCGGCCCGGAGCACGCGCAGCCCGCGGCGGCCGCCGAGCCGGACAGGCTGCGGCCGCGCCCGGTACCGGAGGCCATACCGCTGCAGCCGGGAGGTGAGCAGGGCGTGCGTGGTGGGCAGGAGCGGCGTACCGGGCAGGGTCCCGCGCCGGGCCGGCCCACGCCGATGCGCCGGGACGGCGACCGGCTGCGGTTCGTCGGCGCGGCGACCCGGCGCATCGCCCGCGGCCTGGACCTGGACGAGATCGTGATGGGGCTGTGCCGGGCGACCGTGCCCACGTTCAGCGACGCCATCCTGGTCTACCTGCGCGACCCGCTGCCCGTCGGTGACGAACGGCCCATGGGTCCCGTCGTGCTGCGGCTGCGCCGTACCGACCGGATCCCGGAGGACCGGGACACCGAGGGCGGTTTCGCGCCACTTCCGCAGTCCCAGCAGCCGGAGCCGTGGGAGCTGGCGGACCTGGCGTCGGTGACGGCCGAGCTGTGCGAGGTGCGCCCCGGTGGCGCGCTCGCCGAAGTACTGCGCGGGGTGCGCCCGGTGTTCGCCGACGCGCCCGCCGCGCGCGCCGCGCTCCCCGACCTCCTCGGCGCCGGCGGCGACCTCGTCATCCCCAGCGGGCAGCGGGCGATCCTCGCGCCGCTGCGCGGGCGGCGCCGGGTGATCGGCGCGGCGGTGTTCCTGCGCCGCCCCGACCGCATCGCGTTCGAGACGGACGACCTGCTGGTGGCGGCGCAGCTCGCCACGCACAGCGCGCTCGGCATCGACAAGGCGGTGCTGTACGGCCGTGAGGCGTACATCGCCGACGAGCTGCAGCGCACGATGCTGCCGGAGACCCTGCCCCGCCCCACGGGCGTCCGGCTGGCGTCCCGGTACCTGCCGGCGGCGGAGACCGCGCGGGTGGGCGGCGACTGGTACGACGCGATCCCGCTGCCCGGCAGCCGCGTCGCCCTCGTCGTCGGCGACGTCATGGGCCACTCCATGACCAGCGCGGCGATCATGGGCCAGCTGCGCACCACCGCGCAGACCCTGGCCGGCCTCGACCTGCCGCCGCAGGAGGTGCTGCACCACCTCGACGAACAGGCGCAGCGCCTGGGCACCGACCGCATGGCGACCTGCCTGTACGCAGTCTACGACCCGGTCTCGCACCGCATCACCATCGCCAACGCCGGCCACCCGCCGCCCGTCCTGCTGCACCTGGGCGGCGAGGCGGAGGTGCTGCGGGTGCCCGCGGGCGCCCCGATCGGCGTCGGCGGCGTGGACTTCGAGGCCGTCGAGCTGGACGCACCCGCCGGGGCGACGCTGCTGCTGTACACCGACGGGCTGGTGGAGTCGCGGCTGCGCGACGTGTGGACCGGCATCGAGCAACTGCGCGAGAAGCTCGCCGCGACCGCGGCACTGACGGGCCCCGACCATCCGCCGCCGCTGGAAGCGCTGTGCGACGAGGTGCTGGACATGCTCGGGCCGGGCGACCGGGACGACGACATCGCGCTGCTCGCCGCCCGCTTCGACGGGATCGCGCCGAGCGACGTGGCGTACTGGTTCCTGGAGCCGGAGGACGCGGCTCCGGGCAAGGCGCGCAGGCTGGCCCGCCGCCAGCTGGAGCGCTGGGGCCTGGAGGAGCACATCGACTCGGTGCAGCTCCTGGTCAGCGAGGTCGTCACGAACGCCGTGCGGTACGCCTCCCGCCCGGTCACCCTGCGGCTGCTGCGCACCGACGTGCTGCGCTGCGAGGTCGGCGACGACGTGCCGCAACTGCCCCGGCTGCGGCAGGCGCGCGCCACGGACGAGGGCGGGCGCGGGCTGTACCTGGTGAACCGGATGGCCCGCCGCTGGGGCGCGACCCGGCTCAGCACGGGCAAGGTGGTGTGGTTCGAGCTGAACCGCTGAGCGCGGTCGTACGACGAAGAAGGGCGCCCGGTGTCGACCGGGCGCCCTTCTCTCATGTCATGGACGTTTGACGCTGTTGCTGCCGCCGGTCCCGCCGAAGATCGGGTCCTCCGGCTGGCCGCTCGGTGTCCCGGACGGCGTCTGGGACGGCGGCTGGGTCGTCGGCGTCTGCGACGGCGGCTGGGTCGTCGGCGTCTGGGACGGCTTCTGGGTCGTCGGCGTCTCCGAGGGCTTCTGGGTCGTCGGTGTCTGCGACGGCTCCTGGGTCGTGGGCGTCGAGGACGGGGTCGGCGTGAACGACGGCTCGACCGCGGCGCCCTGGTCGGTGTCCAGGTCGAACTCGCTGACCTCCTTCTGGACGCCGAACGTGTAGTCGGCCCAGATCAGCGCCGGGAACTTACCGCCGTTGATGCGCTTCAGGCCGGCGGCGCCGTGCATCGAGACGTGCGCGAACGTCTTCGCGTCCTCACCGAACAGACCCACCGAAGTGACCAGGTCCGGCGTGTAACCGGTGAACCAGGCCGACTTGTTGTCGTCGGAGGTACCGGTCTTGCCCGCCACCTTCTGCCCGTTGCGCAGCGGGTTGTTCCGCACCGACTCACGGGCCGTACCGTCGCCGATCACGCCGGTGAGGACCGAGGTGACCGTGTCGGCGGCGTTGGGGCTGATGACCTGGTCACCGATCGGGTCGGGCAGGTTCACCGGGTGGGCGCTGGACTCGACCTTCTTCAGCAGCGCCGGGGTGACCTTCTTGCCGTGGTGGTCGAGCGTGGCGTAGACGCCGGCCATCTGCAGCGGGCTCGCGCCCATGGAGCCGAGCGTCTGCGCGGGCACGGCCTGCAGGTCCTTGGTGTCCATGCCGAGCTTGCCGGCGACCTCCATCACCTTCGGCATGCCGACGTCGACACCCATCTGCGCGAAGACGGAGTTCACGGACTGGTTCATCGCGTTCTGCACGGTGATCGGTCCGTAGTCCTGGTCGTCCTCGTTCTCCGGGGCGAACCCGACGGGCGTGCCGTGGTCCAGGACGGGACGCTTGCTGGTGCCGTCGTAGATCGTGTCGGCACCGATCGCCTGTCCCTTCTGGGTCGTCGCGGCCTCGTCGATCGCGGCGGCCAGGATGACCGGCTTGAAGGTGGAGGCGGGCTGGTAGTCGGTGCGGGTGGCGTTGTTCGTGTAGTGCTTGTAGTAGTCCACGCCGCCGTACATCGCCACGACCGCGCCCGTCTTGGGGTCGACCGAGACACCGCCGGCCTGGACGTCCCCGTCGACCTTGCGGGTCTTCGGCTTCAGCTTGCTGGTCAGCTGCTCCTTGACGGAGTTCTCCAGCGCCGCCTGCTTCTTCTTGTTGATGTTGAGCGTGAGGGTCCAGCCGCCGCGGCCGACGAGGTCCTCGGCCTCCTTCATGTTCGCGGCGGTGCCCTGGGCGACGAGCCGCTTCTCCAGCTCCTTGTTGGCGGCCGCCACCAGGTAGCCCTTCTGGCCGCTGAGGCCGGGCGAGGGCTTGGGGTCCTTGGGGATCGGGAATTGCATGGCCTGGCGCTGGGAGGCGTCCAGCCAGTGTTCCTCGACCATGTTGTCCAGCACGTAGTTCCAGCGCTGCTTCACCAGCTTCTTGCCGGTGTCGGTGGCGGAGGCCCAGTCGTACTGGCTCGGCGCCTGGAGCAGGGCGGCGAGGTAGGCGCCCTGTTCGACGCTGAGCTGGTCGGCGTCGACGCCGTAGTAGGCCTGCGCGGCGGCCTGGATGCCGTAGGCGTTGCGGCCGTAGTAGCTGGTGTTGATGTACCCGGCCAGGATGTAGTCCTTGGACTTCTCGCGGTCCAGCTTCAGCGAGATGACCATTTCCTTCAGCTTGCGGCTGACGGTCTGTTCCTGGGTGAGGTAGTAGTTCTTGACGTACTGCTGGGTGATCGTCGAGCCACCCTGGGCGCCCTTGCCGGAGAGCGTGTTGAGGATGCCGCGCGCGGTGCCCCTCAGGTCGACGCCGGAGTCCTTGTAGAAGGTCTTGTTCTCGGCGGCGACGAAGGTGCGCTGCACTTTCTTCGGGACGTGCGCGAGGTCCACGACCTCACGGTTGACGTCGCCGTCGCGGGTGAGGATCGAGCCGTCGCTGTACTTGTAGACGTTGCTCTGCTTCTTGGCCTCGGCGTTCCCCTCGGGGATGTCGATCATCATGTAGAGCACGACGAAGGCGCCGATGCCGAGCAGGAAGAGTCCGAGGATCGTGCCGAGGATCTTCTTCCAGGTGAACAGCCGGCGTATGCCGCTCTTGCCGCCCGCCCGTGACGAACGGCGGCGCCCCGGCGCCGCGCGGCGGCCCGCGCGCTGCCGCGCTCGTCTCTCTTCCGCTCGTCCCATGGGGTGCTTCCTCGCTCCGCTCGTTCCGGGGGCTCAGGTCAGCTCAGAAAGCTAACACCGCTGGTTGTGACAAAGGGCGTCCGATCCCGTCTTTTACGGACGTGACAATGAGCACCCCTGCCGTGGGAACCGACGTTCAGGGGTGGTTGAGGGTTGCCCCGGCAGGGAAAAGTGATATCACTTAGATGTACACACGAAATCTTCGAGAACGGGGGACCACATGTCCGCGCCTATAGATTCGGCCGATATGCCTGAAATGCCCGCGCCTCGTGTGCGGGAGTTCGCCGCGCACAGCATCGGGGGCGGGCTCGCGCTGCTGCTCGGGCTGGTGGGGCTGCTCGTCGGGGCCGGCGCGATCGCGGGCGGGGCGGTCGCCACGGCGGCGGCCGCGAAGGGCGTACTGATCGCCGTGGGGGTGGTGATCGGCCTGTCCTCGTTCCTGTCGCTGTGCGGCCTGAACACGGTCGCGCCGGGCGAGGCGCGGGTGGTGCAGCTCTTCGGGCGCTACCGGGGCACGATCCGCGAGGACGGGCTGCGCTGGGTGAACCCGTTCACCTCGCGCGAGAAGATCTCCACTCGGGTGCGCAACCACGAGACGGCCGTACTGAAGGTCAACGACGCCTACGGCAACCCGATCGAGCTGGCCGCGGTCGTGGTGTGGAAGGTGAACGACACCGCGCAGGCGACGTTCGAGGTCGACAACTACCTGGAGTTCGTGGCCACGCAGACCGAGGCGGCCGTGCGGCACATCGCCATCGAGTACCCCTACGACGCCCACGACGAGGACGGGCTCTCGCTGCGCGGCAACGCCGAGGAGATCACGGAGAAGCTGGCCGCCGAGCTGCACGCGCGTGTGGAGGCGGCCGGCGTGGAGATCATCGAGTCCCGGTTCACGCACCTCGCGTACGCTCCGGAGATCGCCTCCGCGATGCTCCAGCGGCAGCAGGCCGGCGCGGTCGTCGCGGCGCGTCGGGAGATCGTCGACGGGGCGGTCGGCATGGTGGAGGCGGCGCTCGCGCGGATCGCCGAGCAGGGGATCGTGGAGCTGGACGAGGAGCGTAAGGCGGCGATGGTGTCGAACCTGATGGTGGTGCTGTGCGGGGACCGGGCGCCGCAGCCCGTGCTGAACACCGGGTCGCTCTACCAGTGACGTCCTCCGAGCCGTCCGAGCCCCCTGAGTCCTCCTCTGAGCCCTCTGAGTCCTCTGAGTCCTCGGGGGCGCCGGCGGGCCGGCGGAAGCCGCAGCAGCGCAAGCAGGTGCTGTTGCGGCTGGACCCGTCTGTGTACGACGCGCTTGCCCGGTGGGCGTCGGACGAGTTGCGGTCGGCGAACGCGCAGATCGAGTTTCTGCTGCGGAAGGCGTTGCTGGAGGCGGGGCGGTTGCCGCGGGACGCGGGGCCGATGCCGCGGAGGGGGCGGCCGCGAGGGGGGGCTTGAGGGGGGCTGTGCCTGCGGGTGCGTTGTGCTTGCTCGCGCGGTTCCCCGCGCCCCTTACAGGCCTGCGGCGGCCCGTTGCGGTTGCGTCGTCGCTGGTGTCGCGCCTGCCGTCCGCCGTGAGTCGGGGCCGGGGTGGGGGTGTCCGTCCTCGGTCCGGCCGCCCGTCCCCGACTACGGCACCCTCCGCCGGCGCCGGGCCGCGCGACCCACCCCCGGCCGACACCGACACCGGTCAGTTCGCCCGCCCTGTTGCTGAAGCGTGACAATCCGCTCCGACCTGGTGTGGCGCACGCAGCGCTGTGCGCTCCGCACTCCGTGTATACACGCGGCGTATACACAGTGTGTAGAGTTGGCGGCATGTCCATCGGTCACACCCTTCTGGGGCTCCTGGAGTCCGGTCCGCGTCATGGATACGACCTCAAGCGGGCCTTCGACGAGAAGTTCGGTCACGACCGGCCGCTGCACTACGGCCAGGTCTACTCGACGATGTCCCGCCTGCTGAAGAACGGTCTCGTCGAGGTCGACGGCATCGAGGCCGGCGGCGGTCCCGAGCGCAAGCGGTACGCGATCACCGAGGCCGGGATCACCGACGTCGAGCGGTGGCTCGCGACGCCGGAGAAGCCCGAGCCGTATCTGCAGTCGACGCTCTACACCAAGGTCGTCCTCGCGCTGCTCACCCACCGCGACGCCGCCGACATCCTCGACACGCAGCGCTCCGAGCACCTGCGCAGCATGCGCATCCTGACGGAGCGGAAGCGCAAGGGGGATCTGGCGGATCAGTTGATCTGCGACCACGCCCTGTTCCACCTGGAGGCCGACCTGCGCTGGCTCGAGCTGACCGCCGCCCGTCTGGACAAGCTGCGTCAGGCGGTGGTGGCCCAGTGAACGCCCCCGCCGGTTCCCTGCTCGCCGCCGATGAGCTGCGCAAGGTCTACGGGCCCACCGTCGCTCTGGACGGCGCCTCGTTCTCCATCCATCCCGGTGAGGTCGTCGCCGTCATGGGCCCCTCGGGATCCGGCAAGTCGACGTTGCTGCACTGTCTGGCCGGGATCGTCCCGCCCGACTCCGGCACGATCACGTACGCCGGGCGCGAGCTGTCGGCGATGAGTGACGCCCAGCGCAGTGCCCTGCGCAGGAGCGAGTTCGGGTTCGTTTTCCAGTTCGGACAGCTTGTGCCCGAGCTGACCTGTGTCGAGAACGTCGCGCTGCCGCTGCGGCTCAACGGCACCTCCCGCAAGGACGCCGAGCGGGCCGCCCTCGGGTGGATGGAGCGGCTCGAGGTCGACGACCTGAAGAAGAAGCGGCCCGGTGAGGTGTCCGGCGGGCAGGGGCAGCGCGTCGCCGTCGCCCGTGCACTGGTCACCAACCCCCGTGTCGTCTTCGCCGACGAACCCACCGGCGCTCTGGACTCCCTCAACGGTGAGCGCGTGATGGAGCTGCTGACCGAGGCGGCCCGTTCGGCCAACGCCGCCGTCGTCCTCGTCACGCACGAAGCCCGGGTGGCCGCCTACTCCGACCGCGAGGTCGTCGTACGCGACGGCAAGTCACGGGACATGGAGCGCATCGTATGAGCCTGCGGCAGTGGGCCAGGGACCTGGCCATGGGGCTGCGGTTCGCCTACGGCGGCGGGCGCGAGGGATGGATCCGGGCCGCGCTGACGGCCGTCGGCGTGGGACTGGGCGTGGCGCTGTTGCTGCTCACCACGGCGATCCCGAGCGCGTTGGCCGTCCGGAACGAGCGCAGCGACGCCCGGGCGAGCCTCTACACCGGTGAAGGCGTGAAGAAGTCGGACCGCTCCCTGCTGGTCGCGGACGTCGGGACGTCGTTCCGGGACAAGGAGGTGCTGGGGCGCGCGATGCAGCCCGAGGGCCCGCACGCGCCGCTGCCGCCCGGAGTGGCCGCGTTCCCGGCCAAGGGCGAGATGGTGGTCTCCCCGGCCCTGAAGAGGCTGCTCGAGTCCGGCGGCGGTCGGCTGCTGCGGGAGCGGCTGCCGGAGCGGATCGTCGGGACCGTCGGGGAGAGCGGACTGCTCGGACCGGCCGAACTCATCTTCTACCGTGGCGCCGACGGGCTTTCGTCCCATGTGGACGGCGGCCGGGTGACCCGCCTCGAACGCTTCGGCAACCCCAACGCCACTTCCGAGCGGATGGACCCCGTCCTGCTGCTGCTCGTCCTCGTCATCTTCCTCATCCTGCTGATGCCGGTGGCCGTGTTCATCGCGGCGGCCGTCCGGTTCGGCGGTGAGCAGCGCGACCGACGCCTGGCCGCGCTGCGGCTGGTCGGCTCCGACAGTGGTATGACGCGGCGCATCGCGGCCGGTGAGGCGCTCGGCGGCGCCCTGCTCGGGCTGGTCCTCGGCAGCGGGTTCTTCGTGCTCGGCCGGCAGCTGGCCGGGACCATGGACGTACTGGACATCAGTGTCTTCCCCAGCTCCCTGAACCCTTCCCCGCTGCTCGCCCTCCTGGTCGCCGTGGCGGTGCCCGCGGCCGCCGTGCTCGTCACGCTGTTCGCACTGCGCGGGGTCGTCATCGAGCCGCTGGGCGTGATCCGCGCGGCCAAGCCCGCGCGGCGCCGGCTGTGGTGGCGGCTGCTGCTGCCGCTGGCCGGCGTCGCGATGCTCTACCCGATGGTCGGCCAGGGCCGCGACAACGGAGACTTCAACCAGTACCTGGTCTCGGGCGGCGTGCTGCTGCTCCTGGTCGGTGTCACGGCGCTGCTGCCGTGGGTGGTGGAGACGGTCGTCGCCCGGCTCGGCTCCGGCGGTGTCGCCTGGCAACTGGCCGTCCGCCGACTTCAGTTGAGCAGCGGCAGCGCGGCCCGGATGGTCAACGGGATCGCGGTGGCGGTGGCCGGCGCGATCGCCCTGCAGATGCTGTTCGCGGGCGTCGAGGGCGACTACACCCGTTCCTCCGGCAAGGATGTGACGCGGGCCCAGATGCAGGTGACGCTGCCGACCGGCGACGCCCTCGCGAGTACGGCGCAGCAGTTCCGGCGGACCAAGGGGGTGCGCCAGGTGACCGCGGTGTCGCAGGTCAGCGTCGGTGACGGCCGTCGGGAGCCCGCTCTGGGCAGCGAGCTCATGGTCGGCGACTGCGCGGCCCTGCGGGAACTGGCCGCGCTGCCTTCCTGCCACGACGGCGACGTCTTCGCCCTGCGCGGCGGCGAGTACGACGACGGGCGGACGGCGAAACTCGCCCACCCGGGCCGCGCACTGTACATCGACCCGTCCTACGGCGACACCCGCGGCCGGGAGGTCCCCTGGCACGTCCCGGCGGGCCTGAAGCAGGCAGACTCGATCGAGGACCCGAACGGCATCAAGCGCTCCGGTTTCCTCCTCACGCCGAACTCCCTGCCCGGGCCGGCGGCACCGGCGATGACCGGGCAGCTCTTCCTCGGCTTCGACCCATCGGTGCCGGACGCCGTGGAGTACGCCCGCAACACCGCGACCCGGATCGACCCCATGGCCGACGCGATGCTGTGGTCGGCGACCCTGCAGTCCCCGAAGTTCGCCGCCATCCGCACCGGCCTCTTCGTCGGCGCGACCTGCGTGCTGGCCCTGATCGGGGCGAGCCTGCTGGTCTCCCAGCTGGAGCAGTTGCGCGAGCGCCGCAAACTGCTGTCGTCCCTGGTCGCCTTCGGCACCCGGCGCCGCACCCTCAGCCTGTCGGTGCTGTGGCAGACGGCGATCCCGATCGCCCTCGGCCTGCTGCTGGCAGCGGCGGTGGGCATGACCCTGGGCGCGGTCCTGCTCCGGATGACGGCCACCCCGATCCACCTCGACTGGCCCAGCGTCCTGTCGATGACCGGCGTGGGCGCGGCCATCGTCCTGGCGGTGACCCTGCTCAGCCTCCCACCCCTGTGGAAACTGATGCGCCCGGACGGCCTGCGCACGGAATAGCCGCCCGCGGCGGGAAGAGGACGGGGTGGGGGTGTCCGCCCGCAGCGGCCGGCACCGGGCAAGGGCGCCCTCGTCGGAAACGGGCGGCCGGACCGAGGACGGACACCCCCCACCCCGGCCCCGACCCACAACGAACCGCAGGCGCTACCGGAACCGGCCACCGGACAGCAACGGGCCGCCGCAAGCACAAAAGGGGCGCGGGGCTGTATTCGACATGCGGCTCCGCCGCGTGGGCGCGACCAGCCACAACGAAACCCGCACAGACCCGGCAATCCCAGCCCGGCAGACGCTGATCCCCGCCAAAAGCCACCCGCAGACGCTGATCCCCGCCAAAAACCACCCGCAGACGCTAGTCCCCGTCGGAGACAACCCGCACCGGCAGCGACCCCAGAACCCCCCGCAACGCCTCGGCCAGCTCCTCGTACTCCGCGGAGCGAGCCGCCCCGGCCCGCATCGCCAGCCCCACCCTCCGCGTAGGCGCCGGGGAGGCGAAGTACCCGGTGAGCAGCTGGCTGCTGCGAGCCGTCTCCAGTTTCAGCGCCGTCCGCGGCAGCAGCGTGCAGCCCAATCCGCCGGCGACGAGCTGCACCAGCGTGGACAGTCCGGCCGCCGTCGTCGTCACCGGCGCGTCCTCGCGCCCCGCCTCGCGGCAGATGTCGAGCGCCTGGTCCCGCAGACAGTGCCCCTCGTCCAGCAGCAGCAGGTTCAGCTCCTTCAGCGCCTCGCGGGGAATCCCCTCCCGCCCGCCGAGCCCGTGGTCCATGGGCGTGACCAGCACGAAGTCCTCGTCGAACAGCGGGAGTTCCACCACCCCGGGAACCCCGAGCGGCACCGCGAGCAGCAGCAGGTCCAGCCGCCCGGAGCCCAGGCCCTCCACGAGGTTCGCGGTCTGCTCCTCGTGGACCTGCAGGTCGAGGTCGGGGTACCGCTCGTGCACCAGCCGCAGCACCGTCGGCAGCAGATACGGCGCGACCGTCGGGATCACCCCGAGCCGCAGCACCCCGGTGAACGGCGCCCGCACCGCCTCGGCCTCCTCCAGCAGCGCCACGACCTCATCGAGGACGGCCTTGGCGCGCACCGCGAGCCGTTCACCGGCCGGCGAGAGCAGCACCTTGCGCGTCGTACGCTCGAGGAGGGTGACACCGAGTGTCTCCTCCAGGGCCGAGACGGCGCCCGAGAGGGCGGGCTGGCTCATGCCGATCGCCGCGGCGGCGTCCCGGAAGTGCAGATGCTCCGCGACGGCGGCGAACGCCCGCAACTGCGCCAGGCTGGGCTGCTTCCGTTTGCCGCCGGCGCCGCCGGTCACGCTGGTGACACTCACTGATAGCTCCCTCCGATCAACTCGACCGAGTGTAGCTATTTCCGTAATCAATGCACGGTGTGCCAACATCAACAGCGTCCAACCCATGGGAAACACCCTCAAAAGGGGTGTTTCTTCGCTGCAAGGAGAGCGTGTGCTCACTGTCGGTGACAAGTTCCCCGAGTTCGAACTGACCGCCTGTGTCTCGCTGGAGAAGGGCAAGGAGTTCGACACGATCAACCACAAGACCTACGAGGGCAAGTGGAAGGTCGTCTTTGCGTGGCCCAAGGACTTCACCTTCGTGTGCCCCACCGAGATCGCCGCGTTCGGCAAGCTGAACGACGAGTTCGCCGACCGCGACGCGCAGATCCTCGGCTTCTCCGGTGACTCCGAGTTCGTCCACCACGCCTGGCGCAAGGACCACCCGGACCTGACGGACCTGCCGTTCCCGATGATGGCGGACTCCAAGCACGAGCTGATGCGCGACCTCGGCATCGAGGGCGAGGACGGCTTCGCCCAGCGCGCCGTCTTCATCGTCGACCCGAACAACGAGATCCAGTTCACCATGGTGACCGCGGGCTCCGTCGGCCGGAACCCGAAGGAGGTCCTGCGGGTCCTGGACGCCCTGCAGACCGACGAGCTGTGCCCGTGCAACTGGAGCAAGGGCGAAGAGACCCTGGACCCGGTCAAGCTGCTGGCTGGTGAGTGAGGCATGTCCCTCGACTCCCTGAAGTCCCGCGTACCGGACTATGCCAAGGACCTGAAGCTCAACCTGGGCTCGGTCATCGGCAACTCCGACCTGCCCGCGCAGCAACTGTGGGGCACGGTGCTGGCGACCGCCATCGCCTCGCGCTCCCCGATCGTGCTGCGTGAGCTGGAGCCGGAGGCCAAGGCGAACCTGACGCCGGAGGCGTACCAGGCCGCGAAGTCGGCCGCCGCCGTCATGGCGATGAACAACGTCTTCTACCGCACCCGCCACCTGCTGTCGGACCACGAGTACGGCAACCTGCGCGCGGGCCTGCGGATGAACGTCATCGGCAACCCCGGTGTCGACAAGACCGACTTCGAGCTGTGGTCCTTCGCGGTCTCCGCGATCAATGGCTGCGGCATGTGCCTGGACTCGCACGAGCAGGTGCTGCGCAAGGCCGGCGTCGAGCGCGAGGTCGTCCAGGAGGCCTTCAAGATCGCCTCGGTCGTCCAGGCCGTAGGCGTCACGCTGGAGGCGGAGGCGGTCCTGGCCGAGTAGGGCCCGCACCGCGCCTGTTGCAAGGCCCCGTCCACCATCGGGTGGGCGGGGCCTTCGCCTTCGCCCGGCTCAGACCGACGGCGTCTCCTGCGCGGGCTCCTGCGGGGCGGCCGGCTCCGCGGCAGCCGCCTTCGCCGCCGCCACGTCCGACGCCGTCGCCCCGCGCGGCCGCGGCGTGTGCCGCAGCGCCGCCTCACGGGAGTACGCCCGCAGATACCCGGCCACCGCGTTGGTCACCGCCACCAGCGGCACCGCCACCACCGCGCCGCCGATCCCGGCGATCATGCCGCCGGCCGCCACCGACAGCACCACCGCGAGGGGATGCACCCGCACGGCCCGCCCGAGGATGAACGGCTGCAGGATGTGCCCCTCGATCTGCTGCACGGCGAGCACGACGACCAGCGTCATCACGGCCGTGAACACGCCCTGCGTGACGAGCGCCACGACGACCGCGAGCGCGCCGGAGGCCACCGCACCGACGAGCGGGATGAAGGAGAACAGGAAGATGAACACCGCGAGCGGCACGGCCATCGGCACGTTGAGGAAGTAGATGCCGAGGCCGATGAAGATCGCGTCTATGAGGGCGACGATCACCGTGCCGCGCACGTACGCGGTGAGGGTGCGCCAGGCGCGCGGGCCGGCGCCGGCGACGCCCGGGCGGGCGGCGGCCGGGACCAGCTTCAGCGTCCACTCCCAGATGCGGCGGCCGTCGTAGAGCAGGAACAGCGTGGAGAAGACGGTCAGCAGGATGCCGGTGAGGGCCTCCACCACGACCTGTACGCCCTCCAGGCCGGCCGAGGTGATCTGGTCGGTGTTGGCGCCGATCGCCTCGCGCAGGTTCTTGGCGATCTGGTTGATCTGTTTGTCGGTGACGTGGAAGGGGCTGTTGAGCAGCCACTTGCGCAGCTCGTCGATGCCGTCCTGGATCTGGTCGGAGAGGTTGTCGATGTTCTCCATGACCTGCCAGCTCACGAACCAGCCGATCAGCCCCATGATGACGAAGCCGAGGATCGCCGTCATCGACGTGGCGAGGCCGCGCGGCACGCCCATGCGGGTCAGCCGGGCCACCGTCGGCTGGAGCAGCGCGGTGATGAGCAGGGCGGCGACGAACGCGAGGACGACGAGCTGGACGGCGCTGATCACCTTCATCAGCACCCAGAGCGTGCCCGCGAGGATGAGCAGCCGCCAGCCGGCCTCGGCGGCGACGCGGACGCCCCAGGGAACGGCCTGCGCGGGGTCCGGGCGGGCCGGGACATCGGGCGCGTAGTCGGGGGGCGCCGGTACGTGCTCGGGCGATGCGACGGGTTCGTGGTCGGCGTCTTCCCGCTCGAACTCGGCGCGGCGCTCGTCGAGCCGCTCGCTTATCCCGGTCAGTCCGGCGCCGAGCCGACCGAGCCACCCTGGCACTCGCGACATGATCCGTCCTCTTCCCCCGTCTCTCCTCACCACTCCCCCCTGGAGCCGTCGCGTACGACCGTACAGGGCGAAAGCCCCTCCCCCTAGGACGGGGAGGGGCTGCGCGAGGTTGAGCGAAGGCCGGTTGGCGGGCCGGGGGCCTAGTACCAGTGGTTGGCCTGCCAGAACGACCACGCGTCGCACGGGCTGCCGTACCGGCTGTTCATGTAGTTCAGGCCCCACTTGATCTGGGTGGCCGGGTTGGTCTGCCAGTCGGCTCCGACGGACGACATCTTGGAGCCGGGCAGGGCCTGGAAGAGACCGTAGGCACCGGAGGAGGCGTTGACGGCCTGGTAGTTCCAGCTGGACTCGTGGTCCACGATGTTGCTGAAGCACTGGAACTGGCCGCCGCCGACCATCTGACGCGCCATCGCCTGGATCTGGGAGACCGTGTACGAGCTCTGCACGGCGAAGGTGGAGGCGTCCCGGATGGCGCTGCGGCTGGCGGCCTTCTTGGCCTCCTCGCGCTCCTTGGCTTCCTTCGCCGCCTTCTCGGCGGCTTCCTTCTTAGCGATCGCGGTCTCGGCGGCCGCCTTGCGGGCCGCCTCCTCGGCGGTCTTCTTGGCGCTCGCGTCGGCGGCGATGGCCTGTGCGTCGGCCTGCTGCGCGAGGGACGCGGTCTGCACCTGCGCCTGCTGACCCGCGGGTATGTCCGCGAGAAGCGTGACGTCGGATGCCACCGCCTCGGCGTCGTTGGGCTGCGCGGTGCTGCCCGAGGCAACACCGACGACGCTTCCGACAGCGGTGACCGCGGTGGCGGAGGCCACTGCGAATCCCCGGACCGAAATCCGGCTCACACGGTTTCCTTCCAGCATCGCCCGCTTCGGTGACCCTGGCGGACGCAATCGTGCCCCTGACACTGGCCTCCCCAACTGCGGGGTCACGGGAGGCGCGGGCCCGGTGGGCAACTCCCTGTTCGGGAGCGCCGCGAGGTGCTCGGGCGGCATACGACGGCTGCTATGGAGTTGGTGTCCTGCTGTGGTGCCATACCGCTGGCGGTACAGATGTGTCGTATGCGGGGCCTGACAGGAGTGAGACTCTGCCGTAACCCGACGCCGCACCGCAATTCTGCGTTGCGTGTGAAAGCTCACATCCCGTTTGGACCCCGGGATTTCATCGAACACCCACATACGGCGGCGCCGCCCCGCTAAGCTCTTCGCCTTTGCGGGACGGCGCCGGTTGACGGCGATAGTCTGCCGGACGGTCAGATACCGGTGTCTTCGAGCATTTCGGTCACAAGCGCCGCGATCTGGGACCTCTCGGACCGGTTCAGCGTGACGTGCGCGAAGAGCGGATGCCCCTTCAGCTTCTCCACGACGGCGACCACACCG
This sequence comes from Streptomyces sp. NPDC014006, assembly GCF_043088925.1. NCBI lineage: Bacteria > Bacillati > Actinomycetota > Actinomycetes > Kitasatosporales > Streptomycetaceae > Streptomyces > Streptomyces sp. NPDC014006. The sequence continues at coordinate 452,990 of NZ_JBICAJ010000006.1, forward strand.
TCGTAGCGCCCGACCCGCAGATTGTCCCGTTGTGCCACGTCATGGGTCAGAACGACCCGGGAATTCGCCCCGATCCGGGACAACACGGTCAGCAGGACGTTCCGTTCGAGCGACTGGGCCTCGTCAACGATCACGAACGCGTCGTGCAGCGAGCGGCCGCGGATGTGGGTGAGCGGCAGGACCTCGAGCATCCCGCGCGCGGTGACCTCCTCGATGACCTCACGCGAGGTGACCGCCGACAGCGTGTCGAAGACGGCCTGCGCCCACGGACTCATCTTCTCCGCCTCGGAGCCGGGCAGATAGCCCAGTTCCTGGCCGCCGACCGCGTACAGCGGGCGGAAGACCATCACCTTCTGGTGTTGGCGGCGCTCCAGGACCGCCTCCAGGCCGGCGCACAGCGCGAGCGCCGACTTGCCGGTGCCGGCCCGGCCGCCCATGGACACGATCCCGACGTCCGGGTCGAGCAGCAGGTCCAGCGCGATGCGCTGCTCGGCGCTGCGGCCCTTGATGCCGAACGCCTCCCGGTCACCGCGCACCAGACGGACGTTGCCCTCCGGCGTGACGCGGCCGAGGGCCTTGCCGCGCTCGGAGTGGACGGTCAGCCCGGTGTGCACGGGCAGGTCGGCCGCCTGCGGGACGTACAGATGCCCTTCCTCGAAGAGGATGTCCACCTGCTCGGCCGGCAGGGTGAGTTCGCTCATCCCGGTCCAGCCGGAGTTCTCCGTGATGGCCAGTTCGGCCCGGTACTCCTCGGCGAGCAGGCCCACCGAGGACGCCTTGATCCTCAGCGGGAGGTCCTTCGAGACGACGGTGACGTCGAACCCCTCGGCCTGCAGGTTGCGTGCCACCGCCAGGATGCGGGAGTCGTTGTCCCCCAGGCGGTAGCCGGAGGGCAGCACGCTGGGGTCCGAGTGGTTGAGCTCGACCCGTACGGTCCCGCCGAGGTCCCCGGTGGGAATGGGGGCGTCGAGGCGGCCGTGCCGGACCCGGAGGTCGTCGAGCAGACGCAGGGCCTGCCGGGCGAAGTACCCGAGTTCGGGATGGTGCCGCTTCGCCTCCAGCTCCGTGACCACGACGATGGGGAGCACGACCTCGTGCTCGTCGAAGCGGCTCAGGGCGTTCGGGTCGGCCAGCAGGACGCTGGTGTCGAGAACATAGGTGCGCCGGTCTGGCTTGGGGCGCTTTGTGCTGGTCACCACGGAAGGACGTACCCCCTCGGATGAGGTCGGGGAGCGACGAGGTGGATGCCGGGCCGGGAGGGCGGGGCAAATACGGCCGGTGGCCGGCCTCCGCGTGCGGAGGGCCGGGAACCGGCCCGCCGCGGCTGCTTCCGTGCCGTCACCGCACGGTCGGGCTGGTGCAAAGGGCCTCCCGGGCGGACGGCCCCGAGCCGTCCGCTGAGATACGACGCCCGTGGTTCGGGTGTCGACCTGCTTGCCTTATGCCCTCGAAAATGCGCCGCCATGCCACAAGGCAGGGCGGCGCAGCGGTGAACTCCGTGTTACTTCCGCGGGAAACGGGGTACACGGGGAGTTTCCCCCGGGGGGTCGGCGGCGTGTTGCCGTGTCAGCCGCCGTAACGGCGGTGACGGGCCGCGTAGTCGCGCAGGGCGCGCAGGAAGTCGACCTTGCGGAAGGCCGGCCAGAAGACCTCGCAGAAGTAGTACTCCGAGTGGGCGGTCTGCCACAGCATGAAACCGGACAGCCGCTGCTCGCCGCTGGTGCGGATGACTAGGTCGGGGTCGGGCTGGGCGCTGGTGTACAGATGACGGCCGATCATGTCGACGTCGACCTGCTCGGCGAGGTCGTCCATCGCCACGCCGCGCTCGTGGGCGTCGAAGAGCATGGACCGGACGGCGTCGGCGATCTCCTGGCGGCCGCCGTAGCCGATGGCGACGTTGACCACTATCCCGTCGACGTGCGCGGTGGCCTCCTCGGCCTCCTTCAGGGTGCGCTGCATGCCGGCCGGGAGGATGTCGGAGGTGCCGACGTGGTGCACGCGCCAGCGGCCGTCGGCGGCGAGGGTGCGCACGACGCCCTCGATGATGCCGAGCAGCGGGCCGAGCTCGTCCTCCGGACGGGTGAGGTTGTCCGTGGACAGCAGCCAGAGGGTGACCACCTCGACGTCGGTCTCACTGCACCAGCCGAGGAATTCCTCGATCTTGTCCGCCCCGGCCTGGTGGCCCTGCGCGGTGGTGGAGCCCGCGGCCTTCGCCCAGCGCCGGTTGCCGTCCATGATGACGCCGATGTGCTTGGGCACCTGAGCGTGGTCCAGGTGGCCTTCCACCCGCCGCGCGTACAGCTTGACGAGCAGGCCGCGCAGCTTGTCGCGCAGGTTCACGTGATTGTCAGCCCCTCCGGTGCGGATCGGACATGCGCGCCGGGCTCGGCCGGGCGCGACACCTGTCCGTATGGCGGTCCCCGATGGCGAAGCCTACCCCCGCCGGCGGGGAGGACCGCCAACGGGTGTCACGCGTACGGCGGCTGCGGCGGCACGGCGGGGGTGCGCGGGCGCCCGAACCACTGGCTCGCGGAACGCCGGCTGAGCAGCACGATGACGGCGATGGCACCGCCGAGCGGGACGATGCCACCGGGGGTGCCGTTCGCGGTGGCGCCGAGGGCGATGAGGATCTGCACGCCGGCCAGCACGACGGAGGCGATTCTCACGCCGTTCCCGGCCTTGGGGTAGAGGAACGTGGGGCGTAGGAGCCGGGCGGTGTCGGATGATCGTTCGACATGGGCCGGACTCCAGCCAGGGCGGGCGATGGGGAAAAAGAAACGGGCCGGTCCGTGGGGGGGATACGGACCGGCCCGAGGGGGGGTTTCCACCATAACCCTTCGTAAGGGCAGGTGTGGGCATCGGCGTGCCACAACTACTCTCCGAATCCACCCGGCAACAGGCGGCTGGCGGAAGAAGGCGTGGTGGGCGGTGTTTTCGGGGCGGTGGGGAACCTCTCTGCGGCGGTCCCTCCGATGGGCGAACCGGTGTGTCCCCGCCCTTGACGGCGCCGGCACCGCGCAGTCCCCTCCACTGCGCGGTACCGCCCGCGCAGCTTTGCTCACGCGAATCGCCTTGGTCTGAACCTATGTGAGGCGCCTGGGTGAATGCGAGCCGATCGCGATAACGATGTGGAAACCGTGTGGGGGAAGTGACATCAGTGACTCGGTTTGCGGGCGTCGAAGAGGTGCCGGCTGCTGTGCGCGACGAACGGCCCTTCGGCCCGGATCCGCTCGTGCAGGGCGCGCAGCTGCGGCTCGTAGGCCTCGACGGTGAAGCCGGGGACCATCCAGATCACCTTGCGCAGGAAGTGCACCACGGCCCCGATGTCGTGGAACTCCGTCCGCAGCCGCTCGGCGCGCAGGTCCACGATCTCCAGTCCTGCCGCCTCGGCGTCGGCGCGCTCGCGCTCCGGGTCCCGGGCACCGCGCGTCTGCTGCGGCTGAGGGCCGAGGAAGTGCTCGACGAGCTCGAAGACGCTGCTCGGACCGACGTGCTGGGCGAAGTACGTCCCGCCGGGCTCCAGCACACGGGCGATCTCCGCCCAGTGCGGCCGCACCGGATGCCGGCTGACGACCAGGTCGAACGCCGCGTCGGCGAACGGCAACGGCGCGTCGTCGGGCGAGGCGACGACCGCGACGCCACGCGGGCGCAGCAGCGCGGTGGCCTTGGCGACGTTCGGCGGCCAGCCCTCGGTGGCGACGACGAGGCCGGGGGCGGCGGACGTGCGGCCGAGGGCGAAGTCGAGCACTTCCCCTCCCCCGGTCTGCAGATCGAGGACGGCGGTGGCCGAGCCGAGCCGCTCGGCCATCGAGGTGGCGTACCCCCAGGACGGCCGTTCCTCGGTGGCCCGCCCCTCGAACCAGGAGAAGTCCCAGCCTTCCGTGGGCGCGGCGACCGCCTCGGCGACGAGGTCTTCGAAGGTGCGGCGGTGGGGCTGAGCGTTCATGCGGGCGATGATCGCAGGGCGTTGTCAGTGCCCGCTGTTAATTTCGGCGGCATGGCGGACGACCTGAGGGAGATGGCATGGGGGACGACGCGGTGAGCGACGCGAGCGCGGGACTGCCCTATGCGGGCGGTGAGAAGGAGACCCTCCGGGCGAGTCTGGACCGGCTCCGGGACGCGGTGCTGTGGAAGCTGGAAGGTCTGGACGAGGAGCGGTTGCGCCGCCGGATGACACCGTCCGGCACCAATCTGCTCGGGCTGGTCAAGCACCTGGCCTCGGTGGAGTACGGCTGGTTCGTCGAGACGTTCGGCCGTGAGCCGGAGCCGCTGTGGTTCGACCCGTACTCCGCCGAGGACATGTACGCGTCCGACGACGAGACGGCGGAGCAGATCATCGCCTTCTACGGCCGCGCCCGCACCGCCGCCGACCGCACGCTCGCCGAGCTCCCGCTCGACGCGGTGGGCCGCCCGGCGTGGCACGAGGGCCGCGAGGTGTCCCTGCGCTGGGTGCTGGTCCACATGATCGAGGAGACGGCACGGCACGCGGGCCACATGGACATCGTCCGGGAGCTGATCGACGGCGCGACGGGTGACTGGCCTGCGGGATGACGGGTGACCGGGCCTGCGGGATGACGGGTGACCGGGCCTGCGGGATGACGGGTGCCCGGGCCTGCGGGATGACGGGTGCCCGGGCCTGCGGGGTGACCGGCCGGCGTCACACCAGCAGGGGCCGCACCTCTTCGGCGGCGAACCGGACGAACCCCTCCGGGTCGGGCTCGTCCGCCGTCGGCTGCAGTACGACGGTGCCGGCGCCGGCCTCGGCGAACTCCCGGACGGCCTTGGCGACGGTCCCGGCGTCCCCGGCGACCCCGATACCGGGGACGTCGGTGAGACCCTCGGCGGCGATTTCGGCGCGCAGCCGGGCCCGGGCGTCGGGCCCGGTGGCGGCGAGGAGATAGACGACGACCCGGTGCGGATCGCCGAGCCGCCCGGCCGCTTCGCGTCCCTCGTCGATGATCCGCCGCGCCCGCCGCACGGCGTCGGGCGAGTTGTTCATCGTCAGCAGCGTGCCGTCGGCGGCCTCACCGGACAGCCGCAGCGAACGCGGCCCGGTGACACCGGCCAGCACCGGCACCGGGGCCGGCGGCGGCCAGTCGAGCGCGACGTCGTCGAGGCGGACGTAGCGCCCCTCGGTGCCGAGCCGCTCACCGCCCAGCAGGCCACGCAGGGCGAGCAGATACTCGCGCAGCAGCGTCATGGGCGACTGGGCGCGCGCCCCGACCTGCCCCATCCACTCCTGCACACCGTGCCCGACGGTGAGGATCGAGCGGCCGGGGAACATCCGCTCCAGCGAGGCGGCCTCCATGGCCGTGACGGCGACGTTGCGCAGCGGGACGGGCAGCAGCCCGATCCCGACCCGCACCCGCTCGGTCCAGGCCAGCGCGGCGGCGGCCGTGGACACCCCGCCCTCCAGGAAGCAGTCCTCCCACAACCACAACTCCTCCAGCCCGGACGCATCGGCGACCCTGGCCACGGCACGAAGCCGCTCGGGCGGGAGCTGGGGACGGAAGACGACGCCGAGTGCAGTCATGGGAGGTTCTTATCCCGGGGTGGGCGGGGCCACAACTGCATTTTCGCTCGGTGCCGTTGGGCCGGTGGCGATCAGGCCGCCGAGGCCGCGCCGAGCAGCAGGCCGGCCATCGCGCCGGCGATCATGAACGGGCCGAACGGTATCGCGCTCTTGCGGTTCGCCCGTCTCAGCAGAACAAGCCCGAGGCCGTACACGGCACCGAGCAGGAAGCCGGCGAAAGCGCCCAGGAAGAGCACGTCCCACCCGTACCAGCCGAGCGCCACGCCGAGGGGAACGGCCAGCTTCACGTCTCCGAAGCCCATCCCGTTCGGGTTGATCAGGAACAGCGCGAAGTACACGCCGCCCAGCGCCAGCCCGCCCAGCAGCGCGCGCGGCCAGGACCCGGTGCTCCCGGGCAGCAGCGCCACTGATCCAAGCAGTACCGGCACTCCTGCGGCCAGGGGCAGGGTCAGCCGGTCGGGAAGGCGGTGCACCCGCGCATCCACCAGCGCCAGCAGCACCAACGGCGGTGTCAGCAGTAGCCACACGGCGAGTTCCGGCCGGGTGCCCACGGCCTGGGCGAGCGCGGCGCAGCACAGGCCGGTGACCACGGCGGCCGGCCACCCCGGCCGCCCAGCCGGGGCACAGGTCGCGCAGGAAGTCGTGCCCACCCAGCCGCGTGGCCCCGGGGCGAATACGTGCCCCTCCTGGCAGTTGAGACGCCAGGGCTGTTCCGGCTCGACCGAGAACCGGTAGGCGGCGCGCAGGGCGAGCAGTCCGGTGACGGCTCCCCACAGGAGGCAGGCGGTCGGCAAGGCGTACACGCGGCAGACGCTACGGCACGCGTGACGGGCGGTCATGGGCCCGTGGACCCAGCGCCGAACCGACCGGGCCCAGAGCCGGCCAGTGGTGTGCCGCGTCCTAGAGTGCGGGCCATGACGACACGACCGAAGTGGCGGAACGGCACCGGAACCCTCGTCACCCCCGAGGCACCGGAAGTCCCCCTGGAGATCGTCACCAGCTACCGGAAACGCGCCCGGGGCCTGCTCGGCCGTGACGGGGTCGACGGGGCGTTCCTCATCACTCCGTGCGCGAGCGTGCACACCTTCCGTATGCGCTTCACCATCGATGTGGCCTATCTGGACCGGGACTTGACGGTGGTGGCGGTGCACACCATGAAACCCGGCCGGCTGAGTCTGCCCCGCCTGCGGGCGCGCTCCGTTCTGGAGGCGGAGGCCGGGGCGATGGAGCGGTGGGGGGTGCGGCCGGGAACGCGGCTGACCGTGCACATCTGACGTGGCGCTGCCGCCACACGGGGAGCGCGGGGTGCCGACCCGGCGCATGAGGCGTCAGAGCCGTGCGCCGCGGGCCGGAGTCCGGGTATCAGCGCGGCTCGCCGGCCACCTCGACGATCTCCCGGTCGCTGATCGCGGCCATGAGCACCAGCGGTGCGTCGCCATCGCTGTGGCCCACGGAGATGCCCACCCATCGGTCCGCACCGCCGGGCCCCTCGTGGACCGGGCCCCACACGGTCAGGTCGCCGTAGTCGTCGGCGTCGCACAGTGCCTGGTGCAGCGGCGGCAACGGCTCGCCTGCCTGTTCGCGGAACATGGCGCCGTGCATGGCGACCCGGCGGGACGGCCCCCACCGGCGGGTCAGTTCCTCCGCCACCTCGCCGGCCTTGCGATCGGCGCCCTCCACGACCGCGTTCCAGTCCTCGCCGGGTACGCCGGTGAGGGGGCCGCTCTGCCACAGGGGGGCGAGCACGAATCCCTGACCGGTCTCCTTGGTCCGCTCGCCGGTGAGTGGGTCCTCCTGCACCACGGTCGGCCCCTGCGCCGGCAGGGGCTCCACGAGCAGCGCCATGATGTCGGCGACCGCCCTGCCGACGTCGAACCTGTGCGCGAACTGACGAGTCACCACACACTCCGGTCCATCGGCTTGGGCAGCGGCTGCAGCGCTCCGGCCTCCCGCAACCGCACGTTCGCCTGGACCACCTTGTCCGTCTCAGCCGCCGGCGGAGCGACGGCGAGCAGCAGGCCGCCGGTGGGCAGCTCCGTACGGGTGACATCGGGGAGGTCGGCGGGCACCAGGGCCGCCCGGGCCGGTGACAGGTAACCGAGCCGGCCGACGGACGGCTCGCCGGGGCCGAAGTCCGCCTCGTCCTCAAGGGCGTCGAGGACGTCGTCGTCGGTCACGTCACCGAAGTCGGGCTGCCAGGTCTCCGCCACCAGGGTGAGCAGTTCCGCCTCGGGGACCGCCGCACCGTCGGGCGCGTCGATCTCCATGATCAGGTTCTGCGGCACAAACTCGGACGCTCCGCCGGCCGCGCCCCGGACATCGGCCCGCCAGCCCGATTCACCCCCGATGACCAGCGAAAGCCGGTAGCCCGTGCGATCGGACCAGCCGTCCTCTGCCTGGACCGACCGCAGCGCCGCGAGGATCGACCCGGCGTCGGCCCGCAGAGCGGTGGCCGGCCCGGACGGGTGGATCTGCTGCCAGGTCCACCCCTCGCCCGACTCGGGTGCGAGGGCCGGCAGCAGGGACGACAGTCGGTCCAGCGTCTGCTTCCAGCGATCCGCCAATGCCTCGGCCGACTCCTCACGAGGACCCCAGAAACCTCGCACCACGCGGCTCATGCTGCGCCTCCGTCCCTCTCGTTCGCCACTTGCGGCAGCTCACTGCGTCACGCTAGTCGAACTGAGCGGGGTTCCTGGGTCCCGCCCCCTTCGCCGGAGTGTGGACGACCTTGATGGGCAGTCCCTCCTTGCGGAACGCCGCACGGGCCGCCTTGGCCACATCGGGGTCCGAGAAGTGCCACTCGACGGCGCGGCCACCGGACGCGTCCACCTGCCGTCGTGCTTCCGTGACGAACGACTCCCTCCCGGACTTCGTGAGTGATCCGTCCTTCGACAGATAGGTCCTGTACCCGTTCTTGGCCTCCAGGAATGTCTGCCGAGCGGAGTCCCAGCCGTCGTACTCCACATCCGGAACGCCCTCTTTGGGGTGCGGAACGACATACTCCTTGCCCCGCTTCACGCCGGTGACCTGCTCCTGGTAGCGCACCCACGACTCGTTCTTCCAGGCGGGCTTCGGGTTGCGGTCACGACTGGCCCAGTAGCCGTCCGCCTTGTCGGCGTCGCCCAGCTTGGGGTCCTTGAGGTTCTTGGCCCACTCCGGCGGCAGGTAGTTGCGCGGGTCGGATGTGTCGTTGCGCTTCGGGTCGGGCCACTTCTTCATCTTCTTCGCGGCGTCGATGGCCCGCTGCGGCTCCTCGGCCCGCTTCTTGGCCAGGTAGGCGTCGCGCTCCTGCTTCCGGGCCTCCTTGGCCTTGGCCTCCGCTTCCTTGTCACAGCCCTCGTCGGCGAGGACGACCCGGCCCGGGGCGCCGGCCGCGAGGACGAGCGTGCCGGATCCGGTGAGGCCGGGGCTGTCCGGTGCACCACCGGGCCTGACAGGACCCAGGGCGATGACGCAGCCGGTCTTGCGCGCCTGCTCCTCCGCGGCGTCGGCCGCCTCGTCGGCCTCCTTCGCCGCCCGGCCGGCCTCGGCCGCGTCGCCCGCCTCGGCGGCCTTGCGAGCCCGCTTCGCCGCGTCCCCCGCCTTGTCGGCGGCTTCCGCGACCTTCGCGGCGACCTTGCCGAGCTTGCCGAGTTTGCCGACCTTCCCGACGACCTTCGCGACGTCGTAACCGGGGATGAAGAAGGACCCGACGTTCCAGACGACATCGGTGACGGCGCGGGTCTTCTCCCCGTTGTTCCAGCGCTCGCGCACCTCGTCGCCGACGAAGATGTCGTCGCCGACCTTCACGACGGTGTTGACCGACGCGCCGCCCCAGTCCCACAGCGCGCCCAGGTAGTCGCCCTTGCTCCACTTGTCGCCGGCGCCCTTGGAGTCCTCCACCCACTGATGGCCGAGCTGCTTGCCGTAGTCGGCCATGCCGGACCATGTGTCGCCGTCGAAGAGGGAGACGATGCCGGTGACGTCTCCCCACACTCCGTCGGCGAAGAGGCCCTTGCCCACCTGGGAGACCTTGTCCCAGGCGCAGCCGAAGAAGCCGCCGCAGTCCTGGTCGTCCTTGCCGCCGTTGTCTTCGTCGGTGGCGGTGGGCTGGACGTCGTACGCCGCCTCCGGCTCGGGATTCGTCTCGGGGTAGGTGGCCTGGGTACTGCCGTCGGGGCCGCCGTCCGAGCCGGCGCCACCGGAACCGCCGGACGCGCCCGCGGAACCGCTGCCGTTCGTGCCGCCCGTGTCGCCGGCGCCGTTCGTACCGTTGGTGCCACCGGACGCGCCCGCCGAACCCGCGCCGCTCGTCCCGCCAGCCCCGCCCGACGCGCCCGCCGAACCCGCGCCGCTCGTCCCGCCAGCCCCGCCCGACGCGCCCGCCGAACCCGCGCCGCTCGTCCCGCCGGTCCCGGCCGTGCCCCCCGTGCCGTCCGGCTTGCCGCCGTCGTCCGGGTTCCCGCCGGCCTCGTTCCGGGTGCCGTCGGAGCCGCCGCAGTCCCCGTCGCTCACGACGCGGCACACCTGCTGGCTCATCTTGGCCGCGATGTCCTGACCGACGCCGGAGGCGAGAAGCCCCAGAACGATCGCGGCGACGAGGACGATCAGGCCGACGTACTCGAGGGTCGACTGGCCGCGGTCCCGGCGCCAGCGGATCATGTGGGGCAGGGAGAACGGCGGCTTGTCCGCCCGGTCCCGCTCGGCGAGCCGGAACCACGCCCGGCTCTCCTCCCGGGTGAGGAACCAGATCACCAGCACCGGCAGGAACAACTGGCCGAAGCCCCGCATCGAGCCGTCGGCGATGTTACTCACGCCGCCGAGCAGGAACCACGCCTGGACGGCGATCAGCCCCCACCACAGGGAGGTCCCGCCCGTCCAGGTCCGGCGCGAGAGAATCCAGCCGGTCACTCCCGGAGCGGCACCGTAGAGGGCGAGCCCGACGAGCGTTCCGTTCACCGCGTCCGCGGCGAGCGCCGAACCGAACAGACCGAGGCCGCCCATGACGGTGGCGGCGAACAGGACGTGGATCAGCAGCCGGGCCATCCGGAGAGAGCGCGGCAACGGCCGGCTTCCCCGGTCCGGAGCCCAGCCGGCGTTGCCATACGCAGATATGCCACTCAACGCGAAGTCTCCGTCCCCCGAGCTGTACCGGCAGTTGAGTAGCCGTCAGCTTAGGAGGGGGTCACCGCAGACGTCGTGGGCCCCAGGGCCCACCGCGGGCCCAAATGCCAGCTGTCAGCGCTCGTCCAGTCCGTTCGCGGCCAGTTCCCGCACGTCCTGCGGCAGGGAGTCGTCAGTGGCGAGACGGTGAGCGACTCACGGCCGTGGGGCAGGTCGCGGGCGGGGGCGGGGGCGGGAAGGGTCAGTTCAGCGCCTTCATCTCGAACTCGCTGATGTCTCACCATCCTCGGACGCCTTGGACGCGGGTGGCGGCGACACGTCAGCTGTCCATGCCTTCGGTTCCCAGTTCGAAGAGCATGCTTTGTGCCGCTTCCGCGTTGTCCCACGTAGCCGGTCCGTCCGGCTTCACAGCCAAGCGTTCCAGTGCAGCCCTCGACTCCGCACCACCCATCGCGCCCAGCAGCTCGATGGCGGAGTCGGCCCCTATGTCCTCGATCACGCAACGCTCGGCCAAGCTCACCGCCCAGTCCGCGAAGCGGCCTGGATCTGTGTCGAGCGTCAGCCAGTGGAACACCGAGTCGGCCACGTCATCCCGCAGGCGGGGGATCAAGGCGAGCATCGCCACGTCGACATGCCTCCCCACGTGCCTCTGGAGCGGGTAGGCCCGCTCTGGGTCACGCCATTCGCTCGCCAGCGCATCCACGTCGGCCCACGTCACGTGGCTCAGACGCGGCACGCGCTGGGAAAGGGCTTCATGGAACTGCTCCCACACCTGCCACAGCAGGCCAGGGGACGGCGGCTGGGGTACGCGCGGCGCCGGCTCCCGGTCATCCAGCAGCGCGCTCAGCACCCTTCGGGCCTGCGCCACGCGCTCATCCGTACGCGGCAGGCCCGCGATCCGCGTCCAGTCGAACTCGTCCCACGGCTGCGGGAGACACCGCAAGGTGGGCGGCAGGACGAAGTCGCCGTCGGGATAGCGCCAGCGCTCGACCTGCGGGTCCCATGCCGTCTCGTCATCCGGCCCCGTGCCCGACTCAGTCATCGCCGCCGCCCTGCCAACGTCTCGTTCCGCCTTGTCGTCAGTCAATGCCCAGATACGCCTTCGCGCTCTCTGGGTCCTTCATCTTCGCCCAGTCCATCGTCCCATTCGCAGTGCGCTCGTTGACGGCACGCTGCATCCTGTCGAGCTGGTCAGCGGACAGGTGCTGCCCCGCCACCTTCGCGTCCACGCCGTTCTTGGCCATCTCGCCGGCCGCCGTCCGTGTGTCCTTCGCGGGCTTGCCGTTTCGGGCGGGCTTGAACTCGCTGAAGATCGAAGTCCAGCGATCCATCGTCTCGATCTCGACGGTCGCCTTGCGCCCCGGCTCCTTGTCTGCCCACTTCTTGAGCCGCTCCACCTGATTGGCGAAGTCCGCCTTCCGTGTGGCAGAGCCGGCGTTCTTGACCTCCTTCACCTGAACCGTGCCGTTCCTGTCCTTGTAGACGAAATCGGCGTCAGGGATTTCGTCGAGGTTCACCTTTTCCCCGTCACCCAGGTCGGCCTCCTTCCGGTTCATGCTCTGACCGACACCGGCGTCCACCTGAGTCCCCGGGGCCGCCTCGTCAGCGGCACGCCGCACGGCGTTCACCTCGGCGCGTGCTTCAGCGAGTTTGTTGGCGTCGGACGCGTTGACGACCTTCCCTTCCAAAGCTGCCGCCGCATCGCCGTTGACGTTCTTGCGACCCGCGAGATCGGCGATCTCGTCCAGTGCGTCAGCCGCCTCCTTCGTGCCGATCTCGGTCTTCGCCGGGTCAGGGTCGTCCTTGGCCCGCGCGACGAGACCGTCGATCTGGTCATCGGGCACCGAGGAGCCTCGCTCTCGCAAGGCAGCCTTGGCCCTCTCGGCGCGAGCTTCGAGCGTCTGCCGCTCTGCCTCGTCCGCCTTCTTACGGGCATCTTGCGCCTGCTGCTTGGCGTCCTCGTCGCACTTCCCCTCGGCAAGCACCACGTAGGGTTCCGACCGGCCGGCAGCGAGGACAGTGGCGCCCGTACCGGAGCCCCCGCCGAGCCCGGGACCACCGCCCCCGTAGAGCGTCTCGCTGCTGGGTGCGGCGATGGTGCAACCCGACTCGCGAGCCCGCTTCTCGGCTTCGTCCGCCGCTTCGTCGGCCTCCTTCGCTGCCTTCTCGGCGCCCATGACGTCACCGGCCTTGGCCGCCTTCTTCGCGTCCTCGACCGCTTCGGCGGCCCGCTCGGTGACCTTGGCCACCTTGGTCAGCTTGCTGAGCTTGTTCAGCCTGTTGAGCCACTTCACCTCGCCGACGCCCGGGATGAACATCGAGCCGATGTTCCACGCGGTGTTGCCGAAGCCCGCGCCCCAGTTGCCCTTCTTGAAGGAATCGACGTCCACGAAGGAGTCCACGAGGAAGTCGCCCGTGAACTCCGCGGGAGTGGCGGCCCACTCCAGCGGCACACCGAGGTAGTTCCACCCGCCCTTGTCCCACCGCTTGCCGAGTTCGTCGGACTTGGCGGACCACCAGTCGGTGGTGTACGTGGACAGGCCGTTCCACACCTCCTTCGCCGAGTCGACGGGGTGACGGATCATGTGAGCGGTGTCCTTGACGTCGCCCCACGCCGACTTGAACGGCGAGGTGAACAGGTCACCGAGCTGGTCGAGGGTGCTCTTTCCGCCCCCACCGTCCCCGCCCGAATCGGAACTCTCCGTCTTCACGTCGGAGGCGTCGACGTCCGAGCCACCGCTGCCGCCGGACGCGGCGCCCTGCGAACCGCCGGAGCCGGAGGCACCACCGCTCGCATCCCCACCGGAACCGGAAGCACCACCGTTCGCGCCCCCGCCCGAGCCGGACGCGGCCCCGCTGACGCCACCGCCCTGCGTGGTGCCGGCGCTGTCGCCCTTGCCGCCCTCCGCCTCGACCGACCCGTCTCCGCCGCCCGGTGCGGCACACCCGCTGCCCGTCACGGAACACACCGCCGACCGGAAACCATCGGCCATCTGCCCGCCCACACCCGACAGCAGCAGCGCCACGACGATCGCGACCACCAGGGTCACCATGCCGACGTACTCGAGCGTGGACTGGCCCTCGTCGCTGTGCCGCCACTTCAGCATCCGCGCCAGGCTGAATCCGGGGTTCTCCTCCCGCTCCAGATCGGGCAGCACGAACCACTCCCGCACCGGCCGCAGCGACAGCAGCACGATCACGATGATCGGCACCGTCACCTGTGCCAGACCTCGCGGATCACCGCGTCCGATCGACGCCGTCGCCTGCAGGATCAGCAGCGCCTGTACGCCTATCAGCGACCACCGCACATACCGGCCCCCGGTCCACGCCCTGCGTGCCAGCAGCAGCCCCGCCACACCGGGTGCCGCCGCGTACGCCAGCATCCCGGCGATCTCACCGGTCACGTGGAGCACCGTGAGCACGCCCAGAACGCCCAGCACGGTGAAACCGAACAGGACGAAAAGCAGGACACGGGCCGTCACGAGAGCGCGCGGCATCCGCACTCGGGAGGCGGGGTAGGAGGCGTGGGACGCTCCGAAACCGGCAGAGAACGACATGCCGGTGATCGTATTGAGGCCCCTCCGCCCCGGCCTGGGTCCCTGGACCCAACTCCGGGCCCAACAAGGAGATTTCAGAGGCGGTGTCGGCGATCGCCGAACCGGGAGCCGGAACGACGGGGCTCGCCCTCGCCTGTCCCGGCGTGGGGCGGGCCCCGTCCGTCTTCCCTGTGCGCTGACCTTGTCAGTTGCCGCTCTCCCCGCGCGGGAAGGAGATCTCCACGCGTCGGTTCTTCTTGCGGCCCTCTTCCGTCGAGTTGTCGGCGATGGGGTACTGCTCGGCGTAACCGCGGATCTCGTAGGTGATCGACGAGTCGTTGAGCTCTTCGGTGAGCACCTTCTGGACCGCGTCCGCCCGCTGCTTGGACAGCACCACGCCGTGCGCGTGGGTGCCGAGGTTGTCCGTGAAGCCGAAGACGCGAACGTGCTTGGCGGCCTGCTTCTTGATCTCCGCGGCGATCTCCGCGATGCGAGACTTCGCCGCGGCGTTGAGCTGCGCGCTGTCCTTGCCGAAGAGAACCTCGGCCTGGAGCGCGAACTTCACGTCCGCGTTGGTGTCCTCTCGGCGCTCGTCACCGTCGAGGTCCTCGACCACGGACTTGATGTCCAGCACCTTGGGGGGCGCGAGCGTGGCACCGTCAGGAAGCTTCAGATCGGGATCCGACTCGTTGACCTTGACCGGTGCGGAGGCGGAGGGGGTGGGGTACGGGTCATCGTCGGCGACGGCGTGCGGGACGCCCAGGACGGCGAGCGCGAGGGTTCCGGCGAGCACGGTCGCCGCCGAACGCATACGCGCGCGTGGGGTGCGGGATGCGGTGGCGGTGCTCATCAGGAGATCTCGATCGGGGCGTTGGGGAAGCCGGGGAACTGGAGGTCGACCGTGGTGGTGGACTCCGACGGGGAGGGGAACTGGGCGAAGAACGGCAGGCTTTCGCCGGCTTTGATCGATGGCTGGAAGCCGGTGGTGGTCAGGGGACGGTTCTCCGTGTCCCGCAGCACGTAGTAGCGCTTCTTCTCCTTGGAGTCCACCAGCGTCATCGCCGCGAACGACCGGCCCGTGCGCGCAACGGACTGCTCGTCGCCGCTCCACTTGATCGGAGTGGTGTAGCGCTTACCGGACGTGTTCTTGATTTCCCCGTTCACCGTGAGGAAGCCACCCTGATCGCGCACCGCCGAGTGCAGCACCATCTCGATGCCGGCCTCATCGCTCTTGAGTGTGGCGATGACCTGGCTGGTATCCGGCAAGGTCTTTCCGCCGGCATCCTGACCGCCCTTGTCGCTCCCCCCGCTGGAGCTCGCGGACGCCGTCTGCGAAGGCCCCTTCGCGTCGCTCTCACTGTTGCAGGCGGTCACCGAGACGGCCAGTGCCGCAGCCAGTACGGCTGCCGCACCGGCCCGTCGCAGCTGTCCTACGTGCCGAATCTTCATGAGTCGCATGTCCTTCGTGTTCGCTGGCGGTCAGTCGTGGGCCAGCCGGACCCGGAAGAGGTCCGACATGTCCGGCAGGAGGTCGAGGTGGGCCGGGTCGATGATCCAGTCCTTGCCCCCGTCGCACTCGATCTTCCCCGGCGACGGCTTGTCCTCTTCGGCGCCCGGCTCCTCGTCACCCGGGGGCTTTTGTGAAGCCGAGGGCGTTTCCGAGTCCGCGTCGGGCATGAACGTACAGAGGGGCTCGACCACAGCCGTGGCGCTGGCCTTGGCGCGCTTGTTCTCCGTGCCGGGAAGAGCGCTCTTGCCCACCGTCTTCCCGCTCTCGAGATCGACGGTGAAGCCCCACCGACCGTCCGTGAGGCGCCGGCACTGGAAGGAGCCGTCCGTGCGCGCGCCGTTCTTCCCGGCGAAGCGGAGGGCCTGGTCACAGCCGTTGGCCGTTCCCGGCGGATCGCCCCGCAGGAGATCCCTCAGGTAGTCGCCGTCGAGGATGTGGGCGAGAAGACCGGCCTTGAGACCGTCCCTGGAGTCCATCGCCGCCGCCAGCGCAGCGGAGTCGGCCGCGGTCTGGGCTTCGTTGCGGCGGACGTCCGCCTTGCCGAACACGAAGTACAGCAACGCGAGAAAGAGCAGGCCGACCACCGCTGTGATGTACAGCGGTGCGGCCTGCCCTTCGTCCCGACGAGTTCTCGGCATCAGCTGTCGAGAACCTCGTTGATCTTCTCGGTGAACTTGTCCGCGATCGTCGAGCCCATGTCCGTGTTCAGCAGCGCGACGATGATCGCCACCACGAGGATCGTGACGCCGACGTACTCGATCGCGCCCTGACCCTTGTCGCGAGCGGCCTTCATCTTCTCGACGCGGGTGTTGGCCCAGCTGCCGATGTAGACCTTGGTGGTGGCGGCGGCCTTGAGCGCGGCGTCCTTCATCATGGTGGGTCCCTCCAGGTTCGGCCGGCCGTGTGGCGGCCGACTCTGCGACATACGGAGTCCGGGTGCCGCTCGCGCTTCCGGCTTCCTCCTGGCCGGTCTCGCTGGCGACACCGGAAACGTACGCCGGGCCATGCCCCGCCCACATGGGCCCCAGGACCCATTGGCGGGCCCAACCTGGCCGATGGGCCCCGCCGTCGGGCCGGTGGGACCGCGGGCCCACGGTGGCGTGCCGGGCCTGCGACGCGTGGTCAGACATGGCCAGGCCCTCCTCGCCGGGCACGGTTCCAGATGGCGATGGCTTCGCCGCGGCTCTGGGCGTTCAGCTTGGCGAAGATGCGGTTGATGTGGTTCTTGACGGTCTTCTGGCTGATGAAGCAGGTCGCGGCGATCTCCTGATTGGTCATGCCGGACGCGATCAGGTCCATCACCTCCACCTCACGCTGGCTCAGCTCCGTGAGCACTCCCCCGGCTCCGGCTGTCGCCGTGGAGCCCGGGAAAGAGCGTGCCACATCCGGTTGCTGATGCGAAGGCAAAACGGCAGATTGCGGTCCGGGCAACTCCGAAGCGGTGGGCTGTTCCTGGGCGTTCGATGTCGGATATCGAGTCTCCGTGTGTGCAGATGCAGAGAAGGCCGTGCCCAGTCCGTCCGGGAGCGGACCGGCGTCGGCCGGGGGGCCGCCGCGGAAGCCCTGGAGCAGCGCGCTGGAGGCGGTGGGCGTGAAGTGGGCCCGGCCGGCCTTGATGTCCCGCACCGCGTCGACCAGTTGGTCCGCTGTGAACTCGCCGTGCACCAGGTAGCCGCCTGCGCCCAGACGCAGGGCCTCGTGCACGATTTCCGTCTCCCTGCTGTACGTCATCATCAGCACGGGGGCGATGCGCACGAGGTGCGGCAGTGCGGAGATGCCGTCCACGCCGGGCATGCGGACGTCGAGCAGGACGACGTCGGGCCGGTGCTGGACGGCGAACTCGTAGGCCTGCCGGCCGTCGGCGGCCTCGGCGACGACCTCCAGATCGTCGCGCCCGGACAGCAGCGCGGTCAGGCCGGCTCGTACCACGGGGTTGTCGTCGGCGACGACCACCCGCAGCGGCGGTGCGGGTGGTGCCTCGGCGAACGCGGGGAACGCGGGTGTGTCCGGCATGTGCGGCCTCCTCTCGGAAGGGTGAGGTCGGAACGTCAGGTGGGCGGAAGCGAGACGCTGCCCCGTTCCGCGTGGCGGAACTGCGGCGGAATGGCGGGCAGCCGGTCGCGCGCTCGGGCGCCCAGCGCTGCCATCGGCAGGTCCAGCCGGACCTCCGTGCCCCGGGTCGCCCTGCCCCGTCCGATGCGGATGCGGGCGCCGATGCCTGCCGCCCGCTCGACCATGCCGACGAGGCCGAAGTGGCCGGCCTTCCTGAGGTCCTCCAGGGTGAGGTCCACGGGCAGGCCGCGGCCGTCGTCGTGGACGCTGACGCGCAGCATGTCCCCGACGACCCCGGCCGAGACGTGCACCTGGGTGGGCCCGGCATGCCGGTGGGCGTTCTCCATCGCCTCGGAGACGATGGTGAGCAGGTGCCGGGCGGCGGCGTGCGGCACCGGAGGCGGTGTGCCGCCGACGGGGCCGTAGGTGGCCGGCAGTCCGGTGCGCCGCTGGAAATCGGCGGTGCGTGCGGCCAGTTCGGCGGTCACGTCCACGCCCCCTTCCAGGTCTGACTCGCGGCGCAGGTCGGCCAGGAGCTCACGGGACTCGGCGGCGGCGCGGCGGGCCGAGCGGGCGACCAGTTCGGCCTGGTGCTTGACGGCGTCGGCGTCCAGCCGGTCCGCGGAGTGGGCCAGTCCGTCGGCGGCGAGGGCGACCCCGTGCAGGGTCTTGGCGACCGAGTCGTGCATTTCGCGGGCGAGGCGGGCCCGCTCTTCCTCCACGGCCTCGCTCACGGCGAGCCGGGCGCGCGTCTCGGTCAGGGCGTGGGTGGCCGCGCCGAATCGGAGCAGGAGGCGGCGCAGGCTGCTGCCGACCACGCCGGCCAGCACGCACAGTCCGACGACGAGCAGCGTGGAGGCGTTCATGTCCACGTGCGGGTCCATCGCGTAGGCCAGGCCTACGAGGAGTGACTGGAGCGGCGCGAACACCGCGGCGCCGCGCCAGTCGTAGACCAGTCCCGCCAGCAGCGGGGTGCAGATGGTGACGTAGGCGAGAGTGGAGTTGGGCGAGGCGGCGAAGAGCAGCAGCGAGCCGAACACCATGTCGACACCGAGCAGCGACGGGTGCCGCAGCAGCACGGGGCCGAACCGCTCCCAGTCGCGTAACAGGGCGTAGGACCCCATGACGGTGACCAGGACGGCGGAGCCGACGAGCCAGCCGGAGACGTCGCTGTGCGTACCGGTCAGCGCGAAGGGGGCCGCGAGCGCGGTCATCGCCAGCCGGAAGCCGTACAGCTGGCGGCACAGGGCCGACAGGGCGTTGACCTGGATCGGCAGCGCGGGCGTGCCCGTCTCGGGCAGCGGGTCCGCGACCGCGCCGCCGGCGAGGGAGCGGGGGGTCCTGCCGCGGGACAGCACGTCAGCCTCCGAGCAGATCGTTGAAGTTGATGTCGGACGCGTAGTAGAAGCCGACGGCGATGAGGATCATCGTGCCCGGCAGCATGAAGCTGGTGACGATCAGCGTCGCCTTGGGCACCGCCTTGGCCGCCCGGCGCCGGGCGTTCTGGGCGTCGGTACGGCGCATGTCGTTGGCGATCTGCATGAGCGTGTCGACGATGGGCGCGCCGAGTTCCTCGCCCTGCTGGAGGGCGGAGACGAACATCGACACCTGCTCGGAGGCGTTGCGCTTGCGCAGTTGCTCGAAGGCCTCGCGGCGGCTGACTCCCATGTCCATCTGCCGGAGTGTGATGCGCAGTTCGTCGGCCCAGGGGCCTTCGTACTTCTCGGCCACACGCTCCAGTGCCTGGCGGAAGCCGAGGCCGGCGGAGACGACGACGGCGAGGACGTCCAGGAAGTCGGGAAGGGTGCGTTCGATGTCGTCCTTGCGACGGCCGGTGGCGGACCTGATGGTCACGTCCGTCCAGAAGATGCCGTAGACGAGGAACAGGATGGCCAGCACGATCTGGCCGTTCATCAGCATCGTGAGGCTGGTGAGGGCGCCCAGGCCGCCGTAGACGGCGAGGCGGGCGGCGTAACGGTCGACCGTCATACCGCCGGGGTTGCCGGCCATGTCGAGTTTGCGCCGCACCTTGTCGACGCGCTTCGGTCCCATCATGCGCAGCACGCGCGGGGCGTACCGCATGCCGAGCCGGTCGATGGCGGAACCGGTGGCGGTGGTGCGGGTGGAGCCGACTTCCAGGGCGACGGCGAGGTCGGCGGGCAGCTTGGCCTCGCTCCGGTAGAGGCGTATGCCGTACAGGGCGCCGTAGACGGCGGCCGCGATGACGGTGGCCAGCAGCAGGTCCATGGGGGTTCTCCTCCTTTCGTGGGGGCGGCGTCAGACGCGGATACGGGTCATCCGGTTGATGAGGAAGAACCCGAGCCCGTAGAGACCGGAGGCGACGATGACGGCGATCTTTCCGACGGTGGCCCCGGTCATGTCGTCGAGCGCCCCGTCGCGCATGCCGTTGAGGATCAGCAGGAAGCCGAAGCCGAGCAGGGGGACGGCGATCGCGGTGACCTTCACCTGGGACAGCTGGGTGGCGACCTCGCGGCGGGTCTCCTTGCGTTCCTCCAGCGTCTGGGTGAGGTTGCGCAGCGAGGAGACGATGGTGCCGCCGGCCCGGTTGGACAGGACGAGGGTGGAGACGAGCACCTTCAGCTCGCGCGACGGAAGGCGGTCGGCCAGGTCGGCCAGAGCGTCTTCGAGGCTGCGGCCGACGGCCAGCTGGTCGGCGACCTTGCGGAACTCCTCACCGGCGGGGTCGTCGAGTTCGTCGGCGGCCATGGCGATGGCGGTGCGCAGGGCGAGGCCGGCCTGGGTGGCGTTGGCGAGGACTCGGGTGAGTTCGGGCAACTGGCCGATGAACGCCTCTGTGCGTTTTGCGATCTGGTAGTTGAGGAAGGCGTTGCCGCCCCAGAGTCCGAGCAGCGCCGCGAGCAGTCCGAAGAACGGCGCGAAGACCGTGCCGACGATGAAGTACAGGACGACGACCGCCGCGACGACGTAGACGACGTACTCACCGACCGTGAGGTCCAAGCCGGTCGTGCCGAGCTTGCGTTCCACGCGCTTGCCGAGCCGGGTCCGGCGGAACCGCCGGTCGATGCCCCGGAATCTGCGCTGCCGGCCGGGCAGGAGGATCTCACCGGTCTGCGCCATCCGCTCGTACAGCACGTGCTGCTGTTCCTTGCCGGCGAAGTAGGTGTGCACACCGATGACGGCGATCACACAGGCGATCAGTGTGACGCCGATGGTCAGCAGAGGGAGGTTGTCCATGGCGAGCGGTGCCTTCTCGGGGAACGCGGGGCGGTGTGGGGACGGTGGGTGGGTGGGTCAGCCGGTGGTTCTGCGGAGGGACAACTGGTCCTCCGACTGGGCGACGCCGAAGGCCGGCGGGATCGGTTCCCCGCGCATGTAGAGCCGTTCCGCGACCCTGCGCGGCAGGGGGTGGTAGCTGAAGCGGCCGTGCACGAGGCCGTCGGACGACAGGGGCTGTGCGTCGAAGCGGCAGACGGAGACGATGCGGTAGTCCTCCCGGCCGTGCGAGTCGACGATGGCGATCTCGGTGATCTTGCGGGAGCCGTCGGCGTGCCGGGTGAGCTGCACGATCACGTCCACCGCGCTGTTGATCTGGTCCTTGATCGCGACGAACGGGATCTCCACCTCGGACATCGACGCCAGGGTCTGCAGTCGCATCAGCGCGTCCTCGGCGGAGTTGGCGTGGACGGTGGCGAGGGAGCCGTCGTGGCCGGTGGACATGGCCTGGAGCATGTCGAGGGTCTCCCCGCCGCGGACCTCACCGACGATGATGCGGTCGGGGCGCATACGCAGGGAGTTGCGCACCAGGTCGCGGATGGTGATCCGCCCCTTGCCCTCGACGTTCGGGGGGCGGCTCTCGAGGGTGATGACGTGGGACTGCTGGAGCTGGAGCTCGGCGGAGTCCTCGATGGTGACGATGCGCTCGCCGTCCGGGATGAGTCCCGACAGCGCGTTGAGCAGCGTGGTCTTACCGGTGCCGGTGGCGCCGGAGACGATGACGTTGAACTTGGCACGCACCAGGCCGGCCAGCAGCAGCGTCATCTGCTCGTCCAGTGAGCCGAGGCCGATCATCTCCTGGAGGGTGAACGCCCGCGGGAAGCGCCGGATGGTCAGCACGGGGCCGCTCAGGGAGAGCGGTGGAATGATGACGTTGACGCGCTCTCCGGACGGCAGTCGGGCGTCGACCATGGGGTTCGCCTCGTCCACGCGCCGGTTGACCGTGGACACGATGCGTTCGATGGTCTGCATGAGCTGCTCGTTGGAGGCGAAGCGCAACGGCAGCATCTCCAGCCGTCCGCCGCGCTCCACGAAGACCTGGTCGGGTCCGTTGACCATGATCTCGCTGATGGAGGCGTCCTCCAGCAGCGGTTCGAGGATGCCGAGGCCGAGGGCCTCGTCCACGACGCGCCGGATGAGCTGGGCGCGTTCGGTCGTGGACAGGACGGGGCCCTCACGGCTGATGATGTGGCCGAGCACCCGCTCGAGGCGGATGCGCCGCTCGGAGGCCTGCAGCGCGGACATCTCCGCGAGGTCGATCTCCTCGAGCAGCTTGGCGCGGTAGGCGGAGACGAGACGGCTCTCTTCGGTCAGCCCGTTGGAGGGCTGCTCGGAACCGTTGAGACGCGCCCGCAGGCTCATGTCGTCATCTCCCTGTGCGGCTGGTGGACCAGATGTCGGCGGCGGTGTGCGGAGTCAGTGATCGTCGACGGGCATGGTGGCGCTGCGTCGGGCCGTGAATCCGTCCAGCAGGCCGGGGATCAGCGAGGGGACCGGCACCTTGGCGGTGACGGTGACCTCGTCGCTCTGGAAGTCGGGTTCAAATTCGGCGTCCCCTGCCAGCCAGTCGCTCATCGCGTCCCTGCCCGCGTGCTCGTACGACCGGTCGAAGTGGTCGTACGACGCCGCGCGGGCGGCGGCGCGGGAGGCCGTGCCGGCCTGCTGGACGGCGAAGACGGCGAGGCCGAGCTGGACGACGAGAAGGGCGACGAGGAGCAGCACCGGCAGCAGACCGACGTACTCGATGGCGGTCTGGCCGGTGTCCCGTGGCTTCCTGCGGCCGGCGCGGGCCTTGCGGAGGGCGGCGAAGGCGGCGGTGGGCACGGTCAGCTCTCCTTCGCGGCGGCGGCCTTGCTGGTGATCGTCAGGGGGAAGTTCATTCCGCCCGGGAAGAGCACCGGCACGTCGACGTGGGCTTCGACCAGGAACATGTCGCCGTCCGGGCGGCAGTCGATGCGCGCGGTCCAGCCGCCCGGCAGGTCCTCGCGGCCGGCCCGCCGGCAGGCCTGGTCCGGGCTCTCCTGGACGGTGTCGGCGGTGGCGCCGGCCCGGGCCGCCTTGTCCGCCACGTTTCCGGCCAGAACGAAGGCGTAACCGGTCAGCGCGGCCTGCCAGAGCAGGACGATGGTGACCAGGATGATCGGCGCCATGCTGGTGAACTCGATGGCCACCTGACCGCGGTCGTCCCTGACCTGGCATCGGCGGAACCGGCCGCCGTCTGCCGGGGCCGGTCCTCCTGCCCGGCGGCGGCGGTCATCCACTCGAACTCTCATGACACACTTCGCCCCCTACTCCGTGTTCCTGCTCGTCCGTGGCCGTTCGTGGTGTACGTGGTCCGTCGGCCGTTCGTCTGGTCGTGCGCCTGGTGGATGGTCCCGTGGTCTACCCGTGTCCGCCCGGCCGGCCCTGGGTGTCCTCGCCGCGGCCGCGCCGCCGCAGGCCGATCGAGCCACGGTCACCGCGGTTCCTTCGATGGCCCTTCCCCGCCATGGCGTCGGCCGACACGAGGCCCAGTTCACCGGCGAGACCCCACAGCGCCTGTTTCACCGTGGACTTGGCCTCGAGATCGTGCAGCCGGCCGGCGTCCACGGCGCCCTGCAGTTCCTTGAAGGCGGCGGGCACGGTCGTGCCGGCGACACGCGTGCCGGTGATCTTCTGGATCAGCGGTGGCTGGATCTCGGTGGCGCGGCTGTAGCGGTTGACGACGACGGTCGTCTCCTCAGCCTTGCGGATCTGGAGCCTGGTCCACATCCGCACCAACCGCTTGGCGGCCCGTACGCACACCACGTCGGGCGTGGTGAGCAGCAGTGCGGTGTCGGCCATCTCGACGGCGGCGGCGTTGGCGGTGTTCATCTGCGAGCCGCAGTCGATGACGACCACGGCGTGACGCGAGCGCAGGGAGCTGATGACCTGCCGCACGGAGCGGTCGGTGACCTCCTCGCCCCGCTCTCCGTCCTTCGGCGCGAGCAGCAGCGACAGACCGGACTCGTGACCGAAGACGGCGTCCTGCAACACCCTGGGCGTGATGTCCTGGATGCCGGCGAGGTCCACGATCGAGCGGCGGAACTGCACATCCAGATAGGAACCGATGTCCCCGGTCTGCAGATCCAGGTCCACGAGGGCGGCGCTCTGTCCGGACGCCTGGGCGGCTAAGGCCAGTTGGACGGCGGCGAGCGTGGTGCCGACGCCGCCCTTGGCGCCGGAGACGGTGACGACGACGCCACCGGGGCCGGCCGCGACCTCGCCACCGGAGCCGAGGTGGCGACGGACCCCGGCGGCCCACTGGGACGCGGACTGGACGCGGTTGGCGAGCTCCTCGTAACTGAGGGGCAGGGTCACCAGTCCCCGGGCACCGGAGTCCATGGCCGCGGAGAACAGTCCGGGGCCGGCGTCCGTCGTGACGAGCACCACGCCGACGGCCGGGAAGCGCAGCGCGACTTCCCGGATCAGCTCCAGCGCGGGCACCGGACCGATGCGTTCATGGACGAGCACCACTTCGGGCAGCTCGTCCAGCGCCTCACCGGCGAGCCTGGCGAGCGTGTCGATCAGCTGGGTGGAATCCGGCACCGGGGCGGCGGGCTCGGCGTCGGGGAGCTGGCTGAGCAGGGTGGTGACGGCCCGTGCCGCGTCGATGTCACCGACGGCGGGCAGGATCCTCGTGGTCATCCGGCCTCACTTGTCCTTGGAGAGCTCATAGGTGCGCTCCCCCGGCTTGAGCGAGGCGTCGCTGCCGGGAGCGATCAGTGCGAGGCGGACGTGCTGGGCGAAGGACTCGGCGTACGCGACGCGCTGGGCGTCGAGCGTGTTGAGTGCGAAGGTGATCGGCACCGCCTCCTTCACGCTCGTCCCCTTGTCGTCGTTGCCTTCCAGTGCGGTGAGCCGGCCCACGTCGATGACCTTGGCGTTGGAGACGATGATCTTGGACTCGGCGGGAGTGGAGCGGCCGTCGCCGGCGAAGGTGGCGAAGATGTTGACCTTGGAACCGGGCGTGATCTTGCCGGCGACGCCCGTGGCCGCGTCGATCATGATGGCGATCTCCTGCTCACCCGGCGCCAGGGCCGGACGCTTGACGATCATGTCGCTCTGCAGCAGCGATCCCTTGCGCAGACCGGTGACCGCGATTTTCCCGTCGATTTCCGACAGATCGGTGACGGCGTTCTCCGACAGCCACCGCTTGGGCATCCGCACCGTCTCGAACTGCGCCGCGGAGAGCTGGGTGTAGGGGGCTATGTCCGTCTTCACCTGGTAGGCGGAAACCTCCGGCCCCACCTTGGACTTCGCATCGGTGATGACGGAGAACACGCCGGCGAAGGCGACGAAAGCGAGGAGGACGGAGAGGAGCAGCAGGATGACGCCGCGGCGCTGGCGGGAGTTCATGGACCGGACAACCTCGGATGGGGACGTGGAAGCGGACACGGGCGAGGGCGTGCACACTCCGTAGGCCACCGGATACGGGGTGCCACGGTGGACATGACACCGCTGAGCGGCCTGCGGTTCCCGTCCGGGATCGATAAAGGAGCGCTGCAGCGCACAGCGCCGGTCACCGCGATCGCTGGCATCACGTCAAGATCCCCGTTTCATTCTCCGGCCCGCCCTCCCCGAGCGGGCCGCAGATCGTCAACTGTCAGCTCAGTCGCATCAGCACCTTATCCATGTCTTACGCCGGGCAACACCCGCAAAGTGCTCCGCGTACAGGCGGTTTTGACCCCTGGAGAAATGGCGTGCGGGGCCGTCGGCCGAGCGTCAGCGCCGGCAGGGCCACCGAGGAGAACGTCGGCGGCGGCACACACATCAGGAGCCGGACGTACACCGGCCCCCAAGCCGGACCGGCGGCGGTCGCTCACCGGCCGGGACGCGCCGGGTCCTGACGGTCCCGCACGGCGGCACCTTCCTCGAACCCGAACAGGCCCGGACGGCCGGTGGATTCGACGGTGCGGCCGTCGGCGGCCGACCGGCTCCGGTGAGCGCCACGCCGGCCGGTTCGGCGCCCCGGCCCACCACGAGAGGGCGTCGTGGCGAGCCGGCCCGCTCCGGGTCAGGACACCGCGGCGGAGTCCCTGCCGTCGCCGGCCGGCGGGGTGAGGGAACAGAAGACGCACCGGTCGCCGATGAGTTCCAGCCCGCACCAGCGGCAGCGGTCCTGGCGCACCGAGGTCACGAGCTGGTACAGCACCGGCAGATCGGGCAGAAACGTGGCGAACTCCACCAGCTTTCCGGTCCCCCACCACCGCGCCGATTCGGCGGGCAGCTGCGCCTCCCGCAAGCCCTGGACCTGCCAGGCCTCGGCGAGCGTGGAGTTGACCCAGTCCGTCTGCAGCTGGCCTTTGGCAACGAGAAGCCAGGTACCGAACTCCGGGCCGGTCAGGCTCGCCTCCGGTCCGATCTTCACGAGCTGCGGGGCGGGATGGGCCACCACGCCGAACTGACTGCCGGGCACCCAGGACTTCGCGTGCGACTTCAGGCTGACCGGGACCCTGTCGAGCTTCGTCACGGAGCCCAGCACGGCACCGGCGTGGATGTAGTGGGTCAGCAGACGACCGGCGGAAGCGACCACACCGGCGCTGAGGTCGGTGCCCGACAACTGCCGCAACTGACGGATCAGGACGGCCAGTCCCAACGGGGGCAGATCCGACTTGAACAGGGCGATGCGGTCGCTCTCCAGGATGGAGCGCATGGCGTGCAGCCGCTGCTCCGTCGCGACCGGCGTCGCGGACGAGTAGACGATGATCACGTAGCCGTGCTGTTCGAGCAGGAGCTGCAGGTCCGTCAGAGCCTGTTCCAGCGGTTGCTCGTCCGGCGCCCTCAGGGTGACCGCGGGCGGCGTCTGCTGATCGTGCGGCGGCAGGACCATGTCGGCGCTGGTCACTGCGATCGCGGTCGGCATGTCGAGATCCCCGTTCGTCAAGCTGCGACGGCTCGTCAGCCGTGGAGCTTCGCAGCCCCGCACGGCTACCGCAGCACCCTAACGGCGCACCAGGGGTCGGAGAAATCCCCTCCGGACCTCTTGACGGGCGGATTGGTCTGGACCAACTTATGCCCATGTCCCCACACAACCGATCGGCCCGGCTCTGGTCCGGTGCCGTCACCGCCGCCCTCGCTCTCACCCTCGCCGGTGCGGGCCAGGCGTCCGCAGCGGACGTCAACAACGCCCGGAACGCCGGCTTCGAGTCCGGGCTGAGCGACTGGAGTTGCTCCGCCGGCAGCGGGGCGACCGTCTCCTCGCCCGTGCACGGCGGTGCCGCCGCGTTGAAGGCCACGCCCGCCGGGCAGGACAACGCCCGGTGCGCCCAGACCGTCGCCGTCAAGCCGAACTCGACGTACAGCCTGAGCGCGTGGGTCCAGGGCGGGTACGCCTACCTGGGCGTGACGGGCACGGGCACGAGCGACGTCTCGACCTGGACGCCGGACTCGCCGACGTGGAAGCAGCTGACCACCACGTTCACCACCGGGTCGTCGACGACCTCGGTGACGCTGTATCTGCACGGCTGGTACGGCCAGGCGGCGTACTACGCCGACGACGTGCAGGTGTACGGTCCCGACGGCGGTGGAGGCACCGACCCGGCCCCGACCGTCCCCGCCGCTCCGGCGGGCCTGGCCGTCTCCGGTACGACGTCCTCCTCCGTCTCCCTCTCCTGGAACGCGGTGTCGGGCGCGACGGGGTACACCGTCTACCGTGACGGCGCGAAGGCGGCGTCGGTGACGGGCACATCGGCCACGGTCTCCGGGCTCGCGGCCGCCACGTCGTACTCCTTCCAGGTCACGGCGTCCAACGCGGCCGGTGAGTCGGCGAGGTCGGCGGCCGTGCAGGCGACGACCGCCGGCACCGGGGGCGGCGGCGGGGGCGGCGGCGGCGGTACAGGGCTGCCGAAGCACGCGGTGACGGGCTACTGGCAGAACTTCAACAACGGCGCGACCGTGCAGAAACTGTCGGACGTGCCCGCCGCGTACGACATCATCGCCGTCGCCTTCGCGGACGCGACGACCACACCGGGCGCCGTGAGCTTCACGCTGGACTCGGCGGGCCTGGGCGGCTACACCGTGGACCAGTTCAAGGCGGACATCCGGGCCAAGCAGGCCGCCGGCAAGAAGGTCATCGTCTCGGTGGGCGGCCAGAACGGCACGGTGTCGATCAGCGACTCGGCGTCCGCGGCGAACTTCGCCGACTCCGTCTACACGCTGATGCAGACCTACGGCTTCGACGGCGTGGACATCGACCTGGAGAACGGACTGAACGCCACGTACATGACGCAGGCGCTGAGGGCGCTCGCGGCGAAGGCGGGCCCGTCCCTGATCCTCACCATGGCCCCGCAGACGATCGACATGCAGTCCACGTCCGCCGGCTACTTCCAGACGGCACTGAACGTGAAGGACATCCTCACGGTCGTCAACATGCAGTACTACAACAGCGGTTCGATGCTGGGCTGCGACGGCAAGGTCTACAGCCAGGGCACGGTCGACTTCCTCACGGCCCTGGCCTGCATCCAGCTCGAGGGCGGCCTGTCGCCGTCCCAGGTGGGCCTCGGCCTCCCGGCCTCCACCCGCGCGGCGGGCAGCGGCTACGTCTCCCCAACGGTGGTGAACAACGCCCTGGACTGCCTGACGAAGCTGACCAACTGCGGCACCTTCAAGCCGTCCAAGACGTACCCCGACCTGCGGGGTGCGATGACCTGGTCGACGAACTGGGACGCGACGGCGGGGAACACGTGGTCGTCGGCGGTGGGGGCGCACGTGCACGCCTTGCCGTGACGGATGGCCGGGCTGCCGGGGGCGCCCCTGCCGGATTCGCGTGATCCGAGCGGGGTGCGCCCCGGCTCAGTTCCCGGTGCCGATGCCGCGCTGGGCCCCGCCATCGCATCGCGTCTTCGGGGACCAGGGTCCGGTAGGGCCCGCAGGGCTATGCAGGCGTACCCGATTGAGCGACGCAGGAGGGCGCCGAGCCGCTCGGGTCCCGACTCCGGGAGGCCGTGATCCGTCATTCCACTCAGGCCGTAGGGGCCCAGGTTCACCGAGCGGACACGGACGGCGGCGCTCAGATCCGGGGCCTTTCCGTAAAGGCGGTGGAGGGCATCCGGGTTCACGAGGAGGTCATGGACGGGGGGCATCAGCGGCACGCTGTTCCACCGGCGACCGTGCCGCCCACTCGCCCGCCCTGATGAGCCACGGGCCGCTGACGCGCCGGGTCCCACCAGACCCAGCCACGGAATGGTCGTAAGCGTGGAACTGTGCCGGCCACTTCCCCGGTCGCCTCCGCCGCGAGGCCTCGCCGGGCGGGGGCGGCGTAGGCCTCGACTGGTCCGGCCCTCTTGGCCCCGCCCCCCGCGGGTAGGGCGGGCGTGCGGCCAAGGGAGCCTGGAATGCGTGACAGGGCTGGTCGAGGGCCGGCCCCGGGACCGTTCGCCTACAGGCTGCGCGCCGTGATGTCCCCGTAAGCCGTGGTCGCGCGGATGTCGAGGTCGGCTGCGGCGCCGTCGGCGTTCTTCAGCGCGTTGCTGATCCGGCCGTAGCCGGTGCCGGCGTCCAGGGTGGCGGAGACTCCGCGTGCTGCGTCGACCGCGATGTCACCGGACTCGGTGCGCAGCGCGACCACGCCCCGCACGGCCTCGGCGATGCGGATGTCGCCCTTCTGCACGCTGATCTCCGCCGGGCCGCCCAGCCGGCCGACCGAGACGTCACCGGCGGCCACGGTGAGGCGTACGCTCGCGGCCTCGTCGAGCTTCACCGGGCCCTGCGCGCCCTCGAAGACGACGTCACCGAGCCGTCCCACACCCCGGAACTCGGCGGCGGCGGCCTTCGCCTCGATGCGGGAGCCGGCCGGCAGCTGGACCGTCACCTCGACGTTGCCGGACGGGCCGAGGATCCGGTTCTGCGCCTCGGAGGCCACGATGCGCAGCACACCGTCGCCGTATTCGACGGTGGTCCCCTCGGCGGCCTTCGCGTCGCGGCTCTTCGCGGCGTTCGCGGGCAGCACCTCGACCACGGTGTCGGCCCGGTCGGCGGCGATGAACTGGATGCGTCCGGCGGGGATGTCGACGACGACCGCGACCGGGGCGGGGGTGGCGAACTTCTGCATCGCGCTCTCCTTCGACTCACTGTTTCCGATGAAGGAAACGCTACGTTGCGTTCGGGGGTTTGGCAACGAGTTCGTTGCAGTCAGTCGTCGTACTCGCAGGTCAAATAGCCTATTTCGTTGCAACGGTTCTGACGGCAATGCAACGGACTGTCAGATTCCGTTGCAATGAGATGACCGTGAACGCTACGCTGAGCTTCCTACGGAGCACGAAGGAGGCCGTGATGCCGGGAGGCAGACTCACCCAGCAGGAACGTCAGCAGATCGCGCTGGGACTGGCCGACGGGCTCCCTTACGCGGAGATCGCCCGGCGCCTGGACCGCCCGACCTCGACGGTCACGCGCGAGGTGATGCGCAACGGCGGACCCAGCGCCTACCGCGCCGACCTCGCCCACCGTGCCACCGAGCAGCGCGCCCACCGGCGCAGGCAGACCGCGCCCCGCACACCGCGCACGCCTGTGCAGGCCCACGGTCGCGACGCCGACGCCGTGCGCGCGTACGAGGAGATGTTCACGACCCTCCTCATGCACCAGGGCCTGCCCAGGATGATGGCCCGGGTGCTGACCTGCCTCTACACCACCGACGCGGGCAGCCTCACCGCGGCCGAACTCGCCCGGCGCCTCGAGGTCAGTCCGGCGTCCGTGTCGAAGGCGATCGCGTTCCTCGAGAGCCAGGGCCTCGTGCGCCGCGAACGCCAGGAAGGCCGGCGCGAGCGCTACGTCGTCGACGACGACGTCTGGTACCAGTCGATGATGGCCAGCGCCCGCGGCACCGCCCAGCTCGCCGACACCGCGCGCCAGGGCGTCGACGTCCTCGGCCCGGGCACTCCGGCGGCCACCCGTCTGGAGAACATCGCCCGTTTCGTCGACTTCGTCTCCGAGGCCATCGCCCGCGCCGCGGCACAGGCCCGCGAAGTCCTCTACACGAAACCCGGGACGGGGTGAAACATTTCCGCTCCCCACCGCATCGATGAGGTGGAGGCAGCGCACGCACCGGCCTCGCCATGAGTGACGCAACGACCAGGGGGAGCAGATGAGACAGGCCCGCGCTGAGGACTACGCGGAGTTCGCGGCGGTGCGGGCGGGCCATCTGTACCGGTCGGCGTGTCTGTTCACCGCCGGGGACACGCACCTCGCCGAGGACCTCGTCCAGGAGACACTCGGGCGGATCTACGTCCGCTGGGGACGCGTCTGTCGCGCCGACAACCCGGCCGCCTATGCCCAGACCGTGCTCACCCGGACCTTCCTCGCCCACCAACGGCGGCGCAGCAGCGGGGAACGGGTGACCGCCGCGGTGCCGGAGACGCCGTACGCCGCGGGCGACACGCCGTTGCGGCTGACGCTGCTCGACGCGCTCGCACAGCTGCCCGCCAAGGACCGGGCGGTGGTCGTCTTGCGGTACTGGGAGGACCGGTCCGTCCAGGAGACCGCCGTTGTGCTGGGCGCCAGTCCGGCGTCCGTGCGGACCCGGTGTGTGCGGGCGCTGGCGCGGCTGCGGGAGCTGCTGGGCGAGGACATCGGCGCGTACGCCCGGCCCTGAGCCCCCTCCGACTCGACCTTCATCCATCCACCTCGCGGAAACGGTGGTTCTGCCATGCCCCTCGACCAGCACAACGACCCCCACAGCGATCCGCACAACGACCCCTTCGAGGACCGGCTCTCCGCCGTCCTGCACCAGACCGGCGGCTCCTTCGAGACCGACCGGAACGCCCTCGCCGCCGCCGGCGCGCGGCGGGGCCGGCGGCTGCGGCTGCGGCGCCGGGCCGCCGTCCTCGGCGGCGTGGCCGGTGTCGCGCTCGCCGGGGTGGGCGGGGTGCTCCTCGTGCCGTGGGGCCAGGACTCCCCCGCGGCCCCGGAGCTGTCCGCCGCCGCCGGCAAGCCGCAGCCGGCCAAGGGCACGACGGCCACGGGCGTCACCAAACAGCAGATGCTCCAGACCCTCGAACGGCTGCTGCCCCACGGCAAGTTCAGCAAGAAGGGGGGGCGCGGATCCGAGGAGGGGCCAGGGGTGTTCCCCCTCGCCTCCGTCGTCTACGACGACGGCAAGGGGGCCGCCGCCCTGTCCGTCAGCCTCAACAAGGTGGAGCCGGGCGGGCTGGACGCGCGGCAGGCGGTGCAGTGCCCGGACAAGGTCTACATCCCGTACGACTCCTGCGTGACGAACCACCTCGCGGACGGCTCGGTGATCAGGATCCTCCAGGGCTACGAGTATCCCGACCGGCGTGTGGACACCAAGAACTGGACCGCCGACCTGATCACGCCGACCGGTCAGCACGTCGCCGTGATGGAGTGGAACGCGCCCGCCGAGAAGGACGCGGCCGTCAGCCGGGACGAGCCTCCGCTGGACCCGGCCGCGTTGACCCGGCTCGCCTCGGCGAAGGACTGGCGGCCCCTCGTCGACGCCCTCCCGCGCGATCCCCACCGCCCCGCCGCCGACCCCACGGACCCCGGCGCCGAGCTGCACGCCCGCACCAAGCTGCTCTCCCTGCTGCCCAAGAAGTTGAAGGTCGTCGACAAGAGCGGTGAGGACGGCGACTTCGCCTACGCCGTCCTCGACGACGGCAAGGGCAGGAGCCTGGTGCAGGTCAACGTGCAGCCGAACTTCGGCGACGCGCGCGGCGACCTCTTCGGCTCCGGAGACGAGACGCTGCCCGACGGCACGCAGGTCGCCGTGCACCAGGGCCCCGGGGAGAAGGGCGGCGAGGGCGTCGTCATGTGGACCGTCGACACCATGCGCACGGACGGCTTGCGGGTCGTCATCAGCGCCTTCAACTCCGGCTCGCAGCACGACGCGGCCACCCGCGCCACTCCGGCGCTGACCATCCGGCAGCTGAGGGAGATCGCCCTCAGCCCGCGCTGGCGCTGATGACCCGGGACCGGTCCTAGAAGAACTCCGACCACGGCTGGTCCCAGACCTGCTTCACGCACAGGACCAGGAACAACAGCCCCGCCACGGCCAGCATCGCGTTGCTGAGCGGGCCGTTGCGCCAGTGGCGGGGCGTGCGGGCGGAGTTCAGAAGCCAGATCAGGGTCAGCGCCAGGAACGGCATGAACGCCGCGCCCAGCACGCCGTAGAGGATGACCAGGCGGAAGGGCTGGCCCTGGAAGAGCAGGACGATGGGCGGGAAGGTCAGCCACAGGAGGTAGGCGCGGAACGGCCAGGAGCGTTCCCGCGCGCCCGAGGCGACCGCCTCGCCCGTCACGGCCTCCTCCCCCGCCGCGGCCTCCTCGCCCGCCGCCTGTGCCCGGCCGGCCCGCAGCCGGGCCACGAAGTCGGCGAACATCAGGCTGACGCCGTGCCAGACGCCGATGAGGGAGGTGAAGGAGGTGGCGAAGAAGCCGATCAGGAAGAACTTCGCGGTGGCAGGGCCGTACTCCTGCTCCAGGATGTCGCCGAGCTGGATCAGGCCCTTGTCGCCGCTCGCCAGGGCCACGTTCGCCGAGTGCAGCAGCTCCGCGCCGACGAACAGCATCGCCACGACGAAGATGCCGGTGGTGGCGTAGGCGACGCGGTTGTCCAGCCGCATGACCTTCATCCAGCCGGTGTCGGTCCAGCCCTTGGCGTTGACCCAGTAGCCGTACGCGGAGAGGGTGATGGTGCCGCCGACGCCGCCGATCAGGCCGAGGGTGTTGAGGACGGAGTCCTTCTCGTCGGGCAGCACGGGGACGAGTCCGGCCACCGCGTCCCCCAGGTGGGGCGTGACGCGGATCGCCAGGTACACCGTCACCACGAACATGACGCCGACCAGGAGCGTCATGACCTTCTCGAAGACGGCGTACTGGTTGAACCAGACGAAGACGAGACCGACCAGGCCGCAGGCCACGCCCCACCACGTCAGGTCCATCACGTGCGGGAACAGCGCCTGCAGCGGCAGCGCGCTGGACGACATCGCCGCCGCGCCGTAGACGAAGCCCCAGACGACGGCGTAGACGCCGAAGAACCAGCCGGTCCAGCGGCCGAGGCTCGCCCAGCCGTCGAAGAGGGTGCGGCCGGTGGACAGGTGCCAGCGGCCGGCCGCCTCGGCGAGGGAGATCTTCACCAGGCAGCCGACCACGGCCGCCCACAGCAGCGTGTAGCCGAAGTTGCTGCCGGCGATGAGCGTGGCCACCAGGTCACCGGCCCCGACACCGGTGGCGGCGACCACGATGCCGGGGCCGATGTGGCGCCAACTCGCCTTGCGCAGTGGGGGGGCCGGGACCTGAGTGTCTGTGGGGTGTCCAGTGGTGTCCGCCATGAGGGCAAAGAAAGCCCAAAGGCGGCGGGGCGGCAAGAGGGCCTAGGGTCTTTCGTTTGGATCAGGCCGGGTCAGGGAGCGGGGTCTGGTGCCGTGGATCGCAAGGCGGAGGAGGGCGCCATGGCGGAGCCATGGCAACCGACGACAACGCGGCGAGGCGCGGTGCCAGACCCCGCGAGCCCGGCATGATCCAAACGAGAGGCCCTAGTCGTCGCCGTCCGTCGCGGACCCGGTTTCCGCTTCCGCTTCCGTGTCCTCTTCGAAGTACGCGTCGAGGACCGCGTCCAGTTCCGCCTCCCATGTCGCGAAGTCGGCGCGGGACCTGGCCTCGATCTCGATCGGGTACCAGCGGCGCTCGGGCGTGTACACGGTGACCGTGAACCGCTTGCCGAAGCGGGCCGTCTCCGTCTCCACCGCGCCGATCTCGTCCCAACGGAACTCGCACGCCTGGTCGTCGAGGGACAGGCGTACGCCCCGATGGTCGGCGACGATCCGCGCGCGGCGGTCGGCGGCCTCGAAGACGGGGCCGTCGGCGGGCGCGTCGTCCTCACCGGCACCGTCGCCGGACCCGTCCTCGGAAACGTCCTCCACGGGCATCACCTCCTCCGGCTCCGTAGTCTCCTCGGCCGTCTCCGGCTCAGCGTCCTGTGCCTTTTCGGCGTTCTCGGACACCGGCGACGTGAGGCCGGGGACGAACGCCGGGTCGAACCCGGCGCCCGTCACGGGCTCGGCCTTCAGGGCCTCGGCCTTCAGGGGCCGGCTGCTCTCACCTATGCGCTGCTCCACAGCCGAGCAGTATGGTCGACGATCCTGTGTCGCACACAGTCAGCCCCTGCATCGTTATACGAGGCATCGTCATACGAGGAGGCTCACGGCCGCTGCCACCGCGAACCCGGCCAGCGACAGCACCGATTCCAGCACCGTCCAAGACTTCAGCGTGTCCCGCTCGCTGATGCCGAAGTACTTGGCGACCATCCAGAAGCCGCCGTCGTTGACGTGGGAGGCGAAAATGGAGCCCGCGGAGATGGCCATGATGACGAGGGCCGTGAACGCCTGGGAGTGGTGACCCTCCGTCAGCAGCGGTGCGACGATACCCGCCGTCGTCACGATCGCGACGGTCGCCGAGCCCTGGGCGACCCGCAGCACGAGCGAGATCAGGTACGACAGGACGATCACCGGCAGGCCCACGTCGTGGAACGTGTCCGACAGCGCCTGCGCCACCCCGCTCGCCTTCAGCACGGCGCCGAAGACCCCGCCCGCGCCGACGACCAGCAGGATGTTGCCGATCGGCTTCAGCGAGGCTGTCGAGACGGTCTCCAGGGACTTGCGGGACCAGCCGCGGCGGATGCCGAGCAGGTAGTACGCCAGCAGCAGGGCGATGGTGAGGGCGACGAAGGGGTGACCGAAGAACTCGATCACCGAGCGGAGGGTGGAAGGGTCGAGTGCGATCGAGGAGAAGGTGGCGGCGAGGATCAGCACCAGCGGCGTACCGATGATGGCGAGGACCGTGCCGAGCGGCACCGGCTGCTCGCGGGGTTCGACGCCGGAGGCGCGCTGTTCGTCGAGGACGGCGCGCTTGGCGTCCGCCGCCGCCTCGACCATGTCCTGCGGTACGGCGACGAAGATCCGCCTGCCGATCCACGCGGCGTACGCCCACGCGGCGAGGACCGCCGGGATGCCGCAGACGACGCCCATGAGGATGACCCAGCCGAGGTCGACGTGCAGCAGGCCGGCGGCGGCCACCGGGCCGGGGTGCGGCGGCAGGAAGGCGTGCGTCATCGACAGGCCGGCCAGGAGCGGGAGACAGGAGAGGAGGATCGACTTGCCGGACCGTTTGGCGGCGGCGTAGACGATCGGCGCCAGGACGAAGATGCCGACGTCGAAGAAGACCGGGATGCCGAAGATCAGGCCGGTCAGGCCCATGGCGAGCGGGGCGCGGCGTTCGCCGAACAGGCCGAGCAGGCGCGTGGCGAGCACTTCGGCGCCGCCGCTGACCTCCAGGACGGCGCCCAGCATGGTACCCAGCCCGATGATGATCGCGACGTGGCCGAGGATGCCGCCCATGCCGGTCTCGATGGTGGAGACGGCCTCGGAGCGCTGCACCGTGCCGAACAGTTCGGTGACGGACAGGCCGGCCAGCAGGCCGACGGCTATGGAGACGGTCAGGAGGGCGACGAACGGCTGGAGTCTGACTTTGATGATCAGGAAGAGCAGCAGGGCGATGCCCACGGCGGCGACCGTGAGCAGTCCGGGCGTGCCGCCGATCAGCAGGAGGAGGCCGCCGGTGTGGGGTGGCGTCGCGGCGGGGGCGGAGGCGGCGAGGGAGAGGGACATGCGCAGTGGTCCTCTACGGGGACGGGGGCGGGGGTGGTGGACGCGGTAAGTGCATGGTGCTTTCGGGCAGGGGGCATCGCGGCGCGGCGCCCGTGGGGGCGCCGTACCGGGTGCGGACGTGCGGGAGGTGAGGGGGCGTCAGCGCCCCTGCGGACGGCGGCTCAGCCGAGGACGGCGAGCGCGTCGATCTCGATGAGGAGCCCGGCGGGCAGGCCGACGTACACCGTGGTGCGCGCGGCGGGCGGCTGGGTGAGGCCCTGCTCCTCGAAGTAGGCGTTGTAGATGTCGTTCATCTCGGCGAAGTGGTCCACGTCGGTGAGGTAGACGCGGATCATCATCACGTCGTCCCAGCTCGCGCCGCCCTCTTCGAGGATCGCCTTGACGTTGGCGAGGGTCTGCAGGGTCTGCTCGCGCAGGGTGGGGCCGGCCGGCGTCGGGGCCTTGCCCTCCTCGGCGGGGAGGAAGCCGACCTGCCCGGCGACCTGGAGGATGTTGCCCTTCTTCACCCCGTGCGAGAACTTCGCGGGCGGGGTGGTGTGGGTCTTCGGCGTCAGCGCGATCTTGTCCGTCATTCGGGGTCCTTTACGGGCGTTCTTCCGGAGTACTCGCCGCTGACGGCGTCCGCGGTACGGCGCACCAGCGGGAGCAGGGTGAGGAGTTCGTCGGCGGTGACGACGACGTTCGGCGCGGACACCGACATCGCGGCGACCACCCGGCCGTCGGCGCCGCGGATGGGTGCGGCGACGCAGTTGATGGACTCCTCGTGGCCACCGAGGTCGGTGGCCCAGCCCTGTTCGCGCACCTTGGCCAGCTCCTTGAGGAAGGCGTCGGCGTTCGGTGTCGAACGGGCCGTGTACAAGGGGTAGTCGAGCTTCTCCGCGACGGCGCGGCGCTCGTGCTCGGGCAGGTCGGCGAGGAGCAGTTTCGCGACGGCGGCGACCGTGATGGCGACGGGCTTGCCGATCCGCGAGTACATGCGCACCGGGTAGCGGCTGTCCACCTTGTCGATGTAGAGGACCTCGTTCTCCTCGTAGACGGCGAGGTGGACGGTGTGGCCGCAGTTCTCGTTGAGGCGCGCGAGGTGGGGGTGGGCGATCTCGCGGATGTCGAGGTTCTCCATCGCCTCCTGGGCGAGGGCGAAGAGGCGGGCGCCGAGCCGGTAGCGCTGGTCGGACTGGCGGTAGACCAGGCCGTGCTCGTGCAGGGTGCGCAGCAGGCGCAGGGCGGTCGACTTGTGGACGCCGAGGCGGTCGGCGACCTGTCCGAGGTCGGCGGGGCCCTCGGCGAGCAGCGGCAGGATGCTCAGGGCGCGGTCGACGGTCTGGCTCATGGGGCGGGTACCTCCTCTTCGGCCTGCTCGGCTTGCGTCCAGCCGGGGCCGAGTCGAAGTGTCCCCCATGTCCCGTCGTCGACGGCGGCGAGCCGGTCGGCGTGTGCGGGGGCGGGGGGCGTGGTGAGGTCGCCGGGGGTGGTGAGGGCGGCGGCGGCCCAGAGGTGGGCGTGGCGGAGACGGGCCTTCGTCGGGAGGTCCCGGAGGGTGGCGTGCAGGAATCCGGCGGCGAAGGCGTCACCGGCGCCGGTGGTCGCCACGACGTCCACGTGGAGGGCCGGGACGAAGGCGGGCGATGCCGGGGCCGAGAGGGCCGTGGCGCCCCGCTCGCCCTGCTTCACCACCAGCGTCCCCGGTTCCGGCAGCAGCGCGCGGATCGCCTGCGGACCGCCCGTGACACCCCAGGCGGCCTCCGCCTCGTCCTCCCCCACGAACACCACGTCCGCCCTGCGGGCCAGCTCCAGCAGCACGCCGGGGCCGTCTGAGGAACGCCACAGCCCCGGCCGGTGGTTGACGTCGAACGACACCAGGGGCCGGTCGGCGGCGGGAGCCGTCAGCTCTCGCATCAGCTCCCGGCAGCCGTCCGACAGCGCCGCCGTGATCCCCGACAGGTGCAGGACCCGGCACGAGCGGGCCGCTTGGAGGCCGACCGTGGACACGGACATCGCGGACGCCGCGGAGCCCGCCCGGTAGTACGCCACCTCGTGCGCGTCCGTGCCGCGCTCCCCGGCGGTGCGGAAGTACACGCCCGTGGGGCGTGCCGGGTCCCGGTGGACGGACGTGACGTCGACGCCGTACGCGCCGACGGCCTCGACCAGGTGGTCGCCGAAGCCGTCGGCGCCGACCCGGCTGACCCACCGCACGCGGTGGCCGGCGGCGGCCAGCATGCAGGCGACGTTGGACTCCGCGCCTCCGATCGCCCGGTCGAAGGACGAGACGTCGGCGAGGCGGCCTGGCCGGGTGGGCAGGAACGTGACCATGGACTCGCCGACCGCGACGACATCGACGGCGTCGACGTCGGGGGCATGGCGGGGTGCTGTCCTGGTCACGATGGTCGTAGCTCCTCGGTGAGGGGGCCGGCTTTCGTTGACCCCGCGTTGGCCGAGATGTTAGACAGCGGTAAGCGACATACGCAATGAGCGTTGCAGTAAATGCAACGCACCTGATCACGGAGGCTCTCATGAGCAGCGACGCTCTCGCCCGCCTGGCCGACGAACGGGTCGACCACCGCTTCAAGGGCCTCCCGCCGGACGCGGACGGCCTGAGGGTCGGCGAGCTGGCCGCCCAGCGCCGCAACCTGTTCACCGACGGCTTCGCCACGCCCGTGCTGGCGCTGTCAGCCGAGCGCCTGGAGCACAACCTGAGGCTGATGGAGACCTACGCGGCCCGGCACGGGCTCGCCTTCGCGCCACACGGCAAGACCTCCATGGCCCCGCAGCTGTTCCAGCGGCAGATCGAGCACGGCGCGTGGGGCATCACGCTCGCCGTGCCCCACCAGGTGCGCGTGGCGCGGGCCTACGGGATCCAGCGGGTGTTCCTCGCCAACGAGCTGGTCGACCCGGCCGCCCTGCGCTGGATCGCGGACCGGCAGGACGCCGACACGGACTTCCGGCTGATCTGTTACGTCGACTCCGTGCGCGGGGTCGAGCTGATGGACGCGGCGCTCGCGGGCGCCACCCGCCCGCTGGACGTCGTCGTGGAGCTGGCCGCCGGGGACGAGGCGCGCACCGGCGTGCGCACGGACGCCGAGTGCGCGGCGGTCGCGGACGCGGTGGCGGCCGTACGCACGCTGCGGCTCGTCGGGCTCGCCGGGTACGAGGGCGAGGTGCCGCAGGCGACGCACGAGCGGGTGACGGCGTGGCTGCGGCGGCTGGTGGCGCTCACCGCCGAGTTCGACAAGGCGGGGCGGTTCGCGGACCTGGACGAGATCGTGGTCAGCGCGGGCGGCAGCGCCTGGTTCGACGCGGTCGCCGAGGTGTTCGCCGAGATCCCCGGCCTGTCGGCGCCGGTGCTGAAGCTCCTGCGCTCCGGGGCGTATGTCTCGCACGACGACGGCCACTACCGCCGCCTCACACCGTTCAACCGGGTCCCCGACGAGGGCGCACTGGAGCCTGCCTTCCGGCTGTGGGCGCAGGTCGTCTCCCGCCCCACGCCCGAGCAGGCGTTCCTGAACGCGGGCAAGCGGGACGCGGCGTACGACCTGGACCTGCCGGTGGCCCAGGTGGTACGCCGGGACGGTGAGGAGCGCCCGGCGGCCGGGATCGAGGTGACCGGCCTGTCCGACCAGCACGCCTGGCTGCGTACCGGCCCCGAGGCGGCGCTGGAGGTCGGGGACTGGGTGGGCCTGGGGCTCTCGCACCCGTGCACGTCGTTCGACAAGTGGCCGCTGATCCCGGTGGCCGAGGCGGACGGCACGGTCGTCGACTACATCCGTACGTTCTTCTAGGGAGGCCGGAGTGGAAGACCTCGTCATCCGGGACGCGGACGTCGTCGACGGCTCCGGCGCCGACTCCTACCGCGCGGACGTCGTGATCGACGACGGCCGGATCGTGTCCATCGTCAAGGAGGCGGCCGCCGCCGGCTGCCAGCGCCCGCGGGCCATGCGCGAGCTGGACGCCGAGGGGCTGGTCCTGTCCCCCGGCTTCATCGACATGCACGCCCACAGCGACCTGGCGCTGCTGCGCGACCCCGACCACAGCGCGAAGGCGGCGCAGGGCGTGACGCTGGAGGTCCTGGGACAGGACGGCCTGTCGTACGCGCCGGTCGACGACCGCACCCTGGGCGAGGTCCGCCGGGCCATCGCCGGCTGGAACGGCTACGGCGACGACATCGACTTCGACTGGCGCACGGTCGGCGAGTACCTGGACCGGCTGGACCGCGGGATCGCCGTCAACGCGGCCTATCTGATCCCGCAGGGGACCGTGCGGGCGCTGGTCCTCG
The DNA here is from genome assembly GCF_043088925.1 of Streptomyces sp. NPDC014006. Taxonomy (NCBI): domain Bacteria; kingdom Bacillati; phylum Actinomycetota; class Actinomycetes; order Kitasatosporales; family Streptomycetaceae; genus Streptomyces; species Streptomyces sp. NPDC014006. Next base: position 493,884 of record NZ_JBICAJ010000006.1, read on the forward strand.
GCTGGGAGGACCGGGAGGCGACGCCGCGGGAGCTGGACCGGATGCGGCAGCTGGTCGCCGAGGGGCTGGAGCAGGGCGCGGTCGGGCTGTCGTCGGGCCTGACGTACACGCCGGGCATGTACGCGAAGGATGCCGAACTGACCGAGCTGTGCCGGGTGGTGGCCCATTACGACGGCTACTACTGCCCGCACCACCGCTCCTACGGCGCGGGCGCGCTCGAGGCGTACGCGGAGATGGTGGAGCTGACGCGGGAGGCGGGCTGCGCGCTGCATCTCGCGCACGCCACCATGAACTTCGGCGTGAACGAGGGGCGCGCGCCCGAGCTGCTGGCGCTGCTGGACGACGCGCTGGCCGCGGGCGCCGACATCACACTGGACACCTACCCCTACACCCCGGGCTGCACGACCCTCGTCGCCCTGCTGCCGGGCTGGGCGAGCGAGGGCGGCCCGGAGGCGATCCTCGAGCGGCTCGCGGACGACGACACGGCCGAGTGGATCCGCCGCCATCTGGAGGTGGAGGGCTCGGACGGCTGCCACGGGGTGCCGGTGGAGTGGGAGACCGTCGAGATCTCCGGGGTGGGCGACCCCTCGCTCGCCTCCTACGTCGGCCACACGGTCCGCGACGCGGCCGCCCGGCGCGGCGAGGAGCCGTGGACGGTGGCCCGCCGGCTGCTGAGGGCCGACCGGCTCGGCACGACGATCCTGCAGCACGTCGGCCACGAGGAGAACGTGCGGGTGATCATGCGGCACCGCGTCCACACCGGCGGCTCGGACGGCATCCTGCAGGGCACCAAGCCGCACCCCCGGGCCTACGGCACCTTCCCGCACTATCTCGGCCACTACGTACGGGAGTTGGGCGTGCTGTCGCTGGAGGAGTGCGTCGCGCACCTCACCGGCCGGCCGGCGGCCCGGCTGCGCCTGCCGGACCGGGGTCTGGTCCGCGAGGGCCACCGGGCCGACCTGGTCCTGTTCGACCCGGCGACGGTGGCGGCGGGTTCGACGTACGACGACCCGCGCAGGCTGCCGACGGGCATCCCGTACGTGCTGGTCGACGGCCGGTTCGTGATCGAGGACGGGCGCCGCACTGATGTGCTGGCGGGACGGGCGGTGCGCAGGACCGCTATCTGAGCGCGCACCGGCCCGCCCCGTGCGGAGCGGATTTACGGCTTGGGCAGGACGCAGCCGCTGCGGCTGAGGTCGAGCTTGTTGCCGATGCCGAAGCAGGCGGGGATCTGGTAGGTCTCCTCGGCGTAGTTGATGCCCTGGCGGACGGTGACGTTGCCGTTCTCGTCGACCTCGCACGGGTTGTTCTCCGTGCAGCGCTGGCCGTCCTCGTTGCCGGTGTTGTTGACGGCGACGACCTTGCCGGTGGCGGTGTCGATCACGGGCGAGCCGGAGGTGCCGCCGATGGTGTTGCAGGTGGAGGTGTAACGGACCGAGTCCTTCCAGGTCCAGTCGCCCTCCTTCAGCCGGTACACGAACCCGTCGATGTTGCAGGAGTACGTCCGCTTCCAGTAGCCGGAGACGACCTTGATGGCGGTGCCGGCGACCGGGTGGGTGTCCTGGACGGTGAGCGCGTTGATGCCGTACGTGCTCTTGATCTGCGCGTAGGTGCGGGTGAGCTGATAGATCGTCACGTCCGTGTCGGTCATCGTGGAGTACGCGACCTTGCTCGCGCGCAGCGTGCCGACGCCCCGGCCGGAGGAGTTCAGCAGGGTGAAGGAGCGCGACGAGGGCTGGTCGACGATGACCTCGCCGGGCGCCGGGAAGCCGGTCTCCAGGCAGTGGCCGTTGCTCAGCACGAGCGCCGGGTCGTTGTCCTGGGAGGCCGGGAAGCGGATGACGGAGCCGGAGCAGTTGCTGAGCGCGACGGTACCGGCGAAGTCGACGGCCTTGAGCGTGGGTGTGGGTGCGGGGGCGCTCCGCTCGGGAGCCGCGACCGCGGGTGCCGCGCCCGCCCCGGTGACGGCCAGGGCGAACAGCGCGGCGACGAGAGGCTTTCTCATGTGGGGGTCCCCTCTTACGACGGGGGCGACCGGAGTTCTTCCGGTCGCCCACTCGATTGTCATGCGCATTGTGATCGTTGAGGGGTGGGGGGACAAGGGGCGGGTTTGAGTCGTAGGGGTTTCCCTGCGTGGCCCTGCGGGGCTTTGACGGGGGGCTACCGGGGGGGGTGGCTTCGGTCAAGTGCCGGGTGCGGGTTGTGGCGGGGCTGGTCGCGCAGTTCCCCGCGCCCCTGGGTGGGTTGGGGTCACAGTCGGCTGGGGCTGCGCCGTTCGCTGCGCTGCTGGGTGGGTCGGGGTGGCCGCCCTCCCGGGCTGCGCAGTTCGCCGCACAGCTGCGTGGGTTGGGGTGGCCGCCCGGCCGGGCTGCGCCGTTCGCCGCGCTGCCGGGTGGGTCGGGGTGGCGTCGGGCCAGGGGCTCGGCTATCTGGGGCGCTTGGGGCCGCCCGGGCCGTGGCCGGGCTTGCCTGTGGGAGTGGTGGACAGTGAGGCCGTGGGGGTCGGGGGTGCGGAGGTGGGGGTGGGTGGGGGCGTCGTGGTCGTCGGAGACTGCGCCGGGGGCGTCGTGCCGCCCTTGCTCGGTGTGGCCTCGGGCGTGTCCGACGCGGTCGGCGGGGTGCTCGTGGTGGCCGGCGCCGGGGCCTGGGGGTTCGTGTCCGTCGGCTCGGCTGTCGCGGACGGGTTGGTCTCGCCCGTGCCGCCCGGGGAGCCGTCGGGCGCGGTGGGGGCGGGCTCCTGGCGGCTCTCGGTGCCGTCGGAGGGCGAGCCCGAGAAGGAGAACGCGGCGAGGAGCGCCGCGGCGGACACGGCGGTGACCGCGCCTACGGCGATCACCGCCCGGCGACGGCCGCCCCTCTTGCGCTCCGCTCGCCGGGCGGCGGCACGGGCGCCTGCGCGTGTACCCGCCGGACCGGAGCGCGGGTCGGTGTCCGGCACGCCGGCGGCGGGAGCCGCCCAGCCTGCGTCCTGCTCCTGGGCGCCGGGACCCGTCCAGCCGGGGTCGTGCTCCTGGGCGCCGGGACCCGTCCAGCCGGGGTCGTGCTCCTCGGCGCCGGGACCCGTCCACACGGCCGCCGGAGCGGTACCGGTCGCGTCCTGCCACTCCGTAACGCCGCCGTGGCCGTGGTCCGCGCCGGGGTAGCCCCCCGGCACCTGCGGCAGCGGCGCCGTCTCGTCGTAGGCGGGCTGCCAGCCGTGGGCGTAGGCCGGGTCCGCGTACTGGTCGTACGCGGGGGCGGGGGCGGCGTTCGGGTGATACACGTTCGGCGGTCCCTGCGGCGCGTCGTGCGCCCCGCTTCCGTACTGACCCTGGCTGGACATGGGCGCGAATTGTAGGGACGCAAGAGGCCTCTGGGACAGTCGACGGCGATATCAGGTCAAATCACCGCGTCTCACGTGGCGGAAAACACGACCCATGGCGCGTTATGCGGCCGTAAGCTCCTTGACATGCAGGTGATCCAGTCGACCAAGCTCGCCAACGTCTGTTACGAGATCCGGGGTCCGGTGCTCGAGGAGGCGATGCGGCTCGAGGCGGCCGGACACCGCATCCTCAAGCTGAACACCGGCAACCCGGCGGCGTTCGGCTTCGAGTGCCCGCCCGAGATCCTGGAGGACATCCTCCGCAACGTCTCCACCGCCCACGGGTACGGGGACGCCAAGGGCCTGCTGGCCGCCCGCCGCGCCGTCGTCATGCACAACCAGACCCTCGGCATCGAGACCGACGTCGAGCACGTCTTCATCGGCAACGGCGTCTCCGAGCTGATCGTCATGGCGATGCAGGGGCTGCTCGACGACGGTGACGAGGTGCTCGTCCCGGCGCCGGACTACCCGCTGTGGACCGCCGCCGTGTCCCTGTCCGGCGGCACCGCCGTGCACTACCGCTGCGACGAGCAGTCCGACTGGATGCCGGACCTCGCCGACATCGAGCGCAAGGTCACCGACCGCACCAAGGCGATCGTCATCATCAACCCCAACAACCCCACGGGTGCCGTTTACGACGAGGCCGTGATCAAGGGGCTCACCGACATCGCCCGCCGGCACAACCTGCTGGTCTGCTCCGACGAGATCTACGACAAGATCCTCTACGACGGCGCCACGCACACCCCGACCGCCGCCGTCGCCCCCGACCTGCTGACCCTCACCTTCAACGGCATGTCGAAGGCGTACCGGGTGGCCGGCTACCGGGTCGGCTGGATGTCGATCTCCGGGCCGCGCGCCCACGCCGACTCCTACATCGAGGGCCTGACGATCCTGGCGAACATGCGGCTGTGCGCCAACATGCCAGGTCAGCACGGCGTGGTCGCGGCCCTCAGCGGACGGCAGACGATCAACGACCTGGTACTGCCGGGCGGGCGGCTGAAGGAGCAGGTCGACACCGCCTACGAGCTGCTGACGCAGATCCCGGGCGTGACGTGCGTACGGCCGAAGGGCGCGCTGTATCTCTTCCCGCGGCTCGACCCCAAGGTCTTCAAGATCAAGGACGACCGGCGGATGGTCCTGGACCTGCTGCGCCGCGAAAAGATCATGGTGGTGCAGGGCACCGGTTTCAACTGGCCCGAGCCGGACCACTTCCGCGTGGTGACCCTGCCGTCGGTGACCGACCTGCGGGACGCCGTGGGGCGTATCGGGCGCTTCCTGGACGGGTACGGCCAGCACTGACGCTCACCCTGAGTGTGCACGGCGTCCGCTTTTGTGAACGACTCAACTTTAGACAGAATCCAAGCTAGGATGGTTTCCCGAAGCACTCGGGAGGCCATCCATGTACGAACCGATCCGCACCAAGTCGGTCCACAGCTCGATGGCCGGCACACCCTCGGACTTCCCCCACCGCTCCCGCGAGGAGGAGCTGGAGTTCCAGCTCGCGGGGCATCTCGCGGCCCTGCTCGCCGTCACGGACGAGCTGCGGGCGCTGACGCCCTCGACCGAGCTGGACGCCGCCGGCGAGCGGCTCGCCGCGCAGGTGGCCCGGCTGCGGGGAAGCGGTGCGCCGGTGCGCGCCGTGCCCGCGGGTGCGGGCGCCGACGACGCCCGGGCCCTGCACGAGCGGGCGCACACCCTTGCCGGACGCGCGCTGGTCGTCGCCGCGTCGCGGGCCGACACGGCCGCGGCGATCCTGGCCGCCCAGCAGATGGACTTCCACGCCGCGGCACTGGAGCCGCGCGAGCTGGCGTCCCGCTGAGCCCCCTCGGGGCCCCCTGATCGGCCCCGGTCCGCGTGCACCCGCAGCGACGCGCGGACCGGGAGCCACAGCACTGCGTTCGCTCTCGCCGGATCGCCCGATCGCCGCGGGGGCCCGTTCCGTCTGGCGTGTGCGGGTCCGTCGTGGCCGGTCGTGCCGTTCCCCGCGCCCCTCACCCGGCGCTGCTGCCGACGACGTCGGCCGGGCGCCGGAAGTTCAGGTCCGGCACCTCGCCGTACGCGCCGGTGCCGTCTCGCGGCTGCGGGTCCGTCGTGGCCGGTCGCGCCGTTCCCCGCGCCCCTTCGGCGGCGTTTCCCTGACCGGCGTCGATCTGTCACCGATACAGCGAGGGCCTGCCGTCAGCGCCGTCGTCGGGGCGGACGGGGCGGTGACGGCAGGCCCGGGGCCGCGCACGCCGTTGTGCGCCGCCTCGCCGGTCTGCTCCGCGGCCGGCCGTGACGATGAGCTGGTCAGGGCGCAGTCGGTTCAACCGGCCGCGGGGTCTTCACAGGGGCTCAGCCCAGGCGCTCGACCAGAGCGCGGTACTGGTCCCACAGCTCCTTCGGGGTGTGGTCGCCGAAGGTGTTCAGGTGATCGGGGACCAGGGCGGCCTCCTCGCGCCAGACCTCCTTGTCCACGGTGAGCAGGAACTCCAGGTCCTTCTCGGCCAGTTCCAGACCGTCCGTGTCGAGGGCGTCCTTCGTAGGCAGGATGCCGATCGGCGTCTCGACGCCCTCGGCCTTGCCCTCCAGGCGCTCCACGATCCACTTCAGGACGCGGGAGTTCTCACCGAAGCCGGGCCAGACGAACTTGCCCTCGTCGTTCTTGCGGAACCAGTTGACGTAGTAGATCTTCGGCAGCTTGGCCTCGTCCTTGCCCTTGGCGACGTCGACCCAGTGGCCCATGTAGTCGCCCATGTTGTAGCCGCAGAACGGCAGCATGGCGAACGGGTCCCGGCGCAGCTCGCCGACCTTGCCCTCGGCGGCGGCGGTCTTCTCGGAGGCCACGTTGGCGCCGAGGAAGACGCCGTGGTTCCAGTCGAAGGACTCCGTCACCAGCGGTACGGCGGAGGCGCGGCGGCCGCCGAAGAGGATCGCGGAGATCGGCACGCCCTTGGGGTCCTCCCACTCGGGCGCGATGATCGGGCACTGCGAGGCCGGCACGGTGAAGCGGGCGTTGGGGTGGGCGGCGGGCTCGGCGGACTCGGGGGTCCAGTCGCGGCCCTTCCAGTCGGTGAGGTGGGCCGGGGCCTCCTCCGTCATGCCCTCCCACCACACGTCGCCGTCGTCGGTGAGCGCCACGTTGGTGAAGACGGCGTTGCCCCACAGGGTCTTCATCGCGTTGGCGTTGGTGTGCTCACCGGTGCCGGGCGCGACGCCGAAGAAGCCGGCCTCGGGGTTGATCGCGTACAGGCGGCCGTCCTCGCCGAAGCGCATCCAGGCGATGTCGTCGCCGATGGTCTCCACGGTCCAGCCGGAGACCGTGGGCTCCAGCATGGCGAGGTTGGTCTTGCCGCAGGCGCTCGGGAAGGCGGCGGCGACGTACTTCGACTCACCCTGCGGCGGGGTGAGCTTGAGGATCAGCATGTGCTCGGCGAGCCAGCCCTCGTCGCGGGCCATGACGGAGGCGATGCGCAGGGCGTAGCACTTCTTGCCGAGCAGGGCGTTGCCGCCGTAGCCGGAGCCGTAGGACCAGATCTCGCGGGACTCGGGGAAGTGCGAGATGTACTTGGTGGAGTTGCAGGGCCACGGAACGTCCTCCTGGCCCTCCTCCAGCGGGGCGCCGAGGGTGTGCACGGCCTTGACGAAGAAGCCCTCGGAGCCCAGCTCGTCCAGGACCGGCTGCCCCATGCGCGTCATCGTGCGCATGGAGACGGCGACGTAGGCGGAGTCGGTGATCTCGACGCCGATCGCGGACAGCGGGGAGCCGAGCGGGCCCATGCAGAAGGGGACGACGTACATCGTGCGGCCGCGCATGGAGCCGCGGAACAGGCCCTTCTCACCGCTGAAGATCTCCCGCATCTCGGCGGGGGCCTTCCAGTGGTTGGTGGGGCCGGCGTCCTCCTCCTTCTCCGAGCAGATGAAGGTGCGGTCCTCGACGCGCGCGACGTCGGTCGGGTCGGAGGCCGCGTAGTAGGAGTTCGGGCGCTTGATCGGGTCGAGTTTCTTGAAGGTGCCCTTCGCGACCAGTTCCTCGCAGAGCCGGTCGTACTCGGCCTCGGATCCGTCACACCAGACCACGTTGTCCGGCTGCGTCAGTTCGGCGATCTCGTTCACCCACGAGATCAGTTCCTGATGGTTGGTGGGAACGCTGGAAGCCGAGTTGTCGCGCGCCACGGTTGCTCCTAAGTGAGGGATTTTGTCCTTGTGGCCCCGTGGGGGCTGCGACCCGGACGCTTGTGTGCTGCTCATCCGGTGCCGACCGCACTCATTTGATCGTATCCGACACGAGTGCCCATATGTCCAGGGGGCCTCACAGGTGAGCGACGTGAGGAATGCCACGGTTATCCGGCGGCTTTACGTTCCCTTTGTGTGTGTCTTGGCTTAACCTGAAGGACTTTTTGCACGCCGCGACCCAGGACCCGCGCTGACGCCTGACTTACGGTCGGCTGGGTACCATGCGGGCCATGACTCCGTCCGCCTCCGACGCGCCCACGGACGCGCAGGCCGCCGGCCGCGGTCCCGCCCCGGACTCCTCCGTGCCCTCGATGGCACACCAGCTCGCGCACTCGCTCGCCCAGCCGATCAAGCCCAAGCTGCGCGGCTGGCTGCACCTCGGCATGTTCCCGGCCGCCCTGGTCTCCGGCCTGGTGCTCACCGCCCTGGCCCACTCCACCCGCGGCCGCATCGCCTGCGGGATCTACGCCCTGACGGCGTGCCTGCTGTTCGGCGTCAGCGCGCTCTACCACCGGGGCAACTGGAGCCCGCGCATGGACGGCGTCCTGCGCCGGCTGGACCACGCCAACATCTTCCTGATCATCGCGGGCACCTACACCCCGCTCACCATGCTTCTGCTGCCCGGCGCCAAGGGCCGGTGGCTGCTGTGGGGCATCTGGGCCGCGGCCGCCGCCGGCATAATCTTCCGCGTCTTCTGGGTCGGCGCGCCGCGCTGGCTCTACACCCCCTGCTACATCGCGATGGGCTGGGCCGCCGTCTTCTTCCTGCCCGACTTCATGCGCGCGGGCGGCGTCGCGGTGCTGGTCCTGGTCGTCGTCGGCGGCCTGCTCTACAGCGCCGGCGGCGTCATCTACGGCATCAAGCGGCCCAACCCCTCACCGCGCTGGTTCGGCTTCCACGAGGTGTTCCACTCCTTCACCCTGGCCGCGTTCATCACCCACTACGTGGGGATCTCGCTGGTGGCCTACCAGCACGTGTGACGTGCGGACGACGGCCCGCGGCGCGAGCATCGCTGCCGCCCGGCGGGCCGTGTCCGACAATGACGACCATGACGGCCGCACGCACTCCCACCCCCGCCGATCGCCCGCGACCGGGCCTGCGTGAGCGAAAGAAGACCAAGACCCGCCGCGCGATCCGCACCGCCGCCTACGGACTGATCCGCGAACAGGGCTACGAGGCCACGACGGTCGAGCAGATCGCCGAACGCGCCGAGGTCTCCCCGTCGACCGTCTCCCGCTACTTCCCGGCCAAGGAGGACATCGTCCTCACCGACGAGTACGACGCGATCCTGCTTCAGGAGTTGCGGGCCCGGCCGCTCGACGAGCCGCCGATGGAGTCCCTGCGGTCCGTGATCCACACGGCCGTCGGCGTGGGGCTGCGCGAGGAACCCGAGGTCACCCGGTTGCGGACGGCGCTGATGGCCGAGGTGCCGGCGGTGCGCGCGCGGATGATGGAGAACGCCTCCGCCACCGGCCGGCTGCTGTGCCGGGCCCTCGCCGAGCGCACCGGCCTCGCCCCGGACGCGCTGGAGGTGCGGGTCTTCGCGACGTCCCTGATGGGCGGCCTCATGGAGGCGTCCCTGCACTGGGCCGAGAACGGCTTCCGCACCGACCTCTCGGATCTCGTCGACCGCGCGTTCGATGTCCTGGAACACGGGCTGCCGGCCCGCCCGGCGTGACCTGCGGGGCCCGCGGCCCTAGGGCCTCTCGTTTGGATCATGCCGGGCTCGCGGGGTCTGGCCTGATCCAAACGAAAGACCCTAGCCGGCCGGACCGCGGAAGCTCGTCGCCCGCCCGGCCGGAACCGACCCGCCGAACCCATGGGCCCGCCCCCGCAAATCCGCGGGAGCCGCCCGGCCCCTCCGTGCCATCCTGACCTGGTGAACACAGCCGAGATCCACGTCGAGTTCGCCCCCGAGCTGCATCTGTTCGTCCCGCAGGTAAGGCGCCGGGGAGCCGCGGCGGCCCGCGTCGACGGCGTCTCGTCGCTCGGCCATGTGGTGGAATCCCTCGGCGTGCCGCTCACCGAGGTCGGCACGCTGGCCGTGGACGGCCGCGAGGTGCCGGTGTCGTACGTCCCCGCGCCCGGCGACCGGGTGACGGTCCGCGCCGTCGAGCGTCCCCAACAGGTCCCCGGTGCCCCGCTGCGTTTCCTGCTCGACGTGCACCTCGGCACCCTCGCCCGCCGGCTGCGCCTGCTCGGCGTGGACACGGCGTACGAGTCCACCGACATCGGCGACCCGGCGCTCTCCGCGCGCTCCGCCGCCGAGCAGCGGGTGATGCTCAGCCGCGACCGGGGGCTGCTGCGCCGTCGCGAGCTGTGGATGGGCGCGTTCGTCTACAGCACCCGGCCCGAGGACCAGCTCCGCGACGTACTCGACCGCTTCCGCCCCGAACTCAAGCCCTGGACCCGGTGCACGGCCTGCAACGGCCTGCTGCGCCGGGCGACCAAGGAGGAGGTCGCCGACCAGCTGGAGCAGGGCACCCATCGCACCTACGACGTGTTCGCGCAGTGCCGTCAGTGCCGGCGCGCCTACTGGAAGGGCGCACACCACGAGCAGCTGGAGGCCATCGTGGAGCGCGCCCTGGAAGAGTTCAGCCGCGGCTGAGGTCCGCCGCGCGGGAGCGGCGCCGGGGCAGGTACACCAGCGTCTCGGTGCCCACGAACCGCAGGACGAACGTCGTGACCAGCGCGAGCGCGGTCGCGGTCAGCGGGCCCATGCCGAGGTGCCGCACGAACAGCGCGATGAGCGGGATGCGCAGCACCAGGTCGGCGTTGGCGAGCAGCGCGAACCGGCCGAGCCGGTCCCACCAGCGGCGGTGGGCGCGCCGCTCACGGAACAGCAGGTGCTCGATGAGCAGGAAGTTCCAGGCCACGCCGAACTGGTTGGCGATGATCTCCGCAGGGACGTAGTGCACACCGAGCGCGGTGAGCGCCCACAGCCCGGCCAGGTTGGGCACGAAGCCGCTCGCCCCGATCAGCCCGAAGCCGATCATGCGGGCCAGCGGCGCGTCGGTGCGCAGTCCGGCGAGGTGGCGCAGGAAGCGCAGGCCCTCGCGGGCCGTCGACTTGGACTCCCCCGCGAAGCGCTCCTCGAAGACGAACGGCACCTCGGCGACCCGCGCGGGGCGGCTGCGCACGGCGAGTTCGAGGAGGATCTTGTAGCCGAGCGGCTTGAGGACGTCCGCGGTGACGGCGCTGCGGCGGATGGCGAAGAAGCCGCTCATGGGGTCGCTGATGCCGCGCAGCCGCCGCGGGAAGAGGCCCTTCGCGAGCCAGGTCGCGCCGCGCGAGACAGCCACCCGGTATCCGCCGGCGAGCCCGGCACGGCTGCCGCCGGCGGTGTAGCGGGAGGCGACGACGAGATCGGCGCCGGTGCGCTCGCCGGTGGCGACCAGCTCGGGCACCAGGTGCGGCGGGTGCTGGCAGTCGCCGTCCATGACGACGATCCAGTCCGCGCCGGCCGCCTTGATCCCCTCCACGACCGCGCCGCCGAGCCCGCCGACCGCCTCGTCGCGGTGCAGCACGGTCACCGGGAAGGGGCAGTCGCGGGCCGCGTCGGCGATCACCTGCGGGGTGTCGTCGGTGGAGTCGTCCACGAAGACGACCTCACAGGGCAGCCGCGCGGGCACGGACTCGGCGACGCGGTGCAGCAACTGCCGGATGTTCGCCGACTCGTTGAAGGTCGGTACGACGATGGTGACCGCGCCGGGCTCGGGCAGCTCGGCCGTGTCCACATCAGGGGCGGGCACGGTGTACTCGTGGGTCATCGGACGCCTCCCGGTCGTCGTGAGGAGGAGCGAGCCGTGGCCGCGCGTACGGCAGCTCGCCCTTGGGCAGGGCGATCTCCCGAGTCCCTGAACCCCCGGTACGCGACGGTGGTCACTTCCGTCGCGCACAGCCGCCGAGGCTAACGGCGGACCCTGACGTACGAGGGCCCCTCCGGTGCGTCACAGGTGAACGTGCGCCGACGACCCGGCGACGTACCCGCAGGCGCGTGCGTCGCCGGGCGCCGTGATGCAGATCCCGGGCGCGTGAGGGGATCCGGCGCCGTGACCGGGTTCCGGCCGTCGCTGCTCAGCCGTGCAGCGCCGCGCGCAGCCGGTCCGGGTCGGTGGTCGGGGCGTCGCAGGTGAAGTTGCGACAGACGTAAGCCGTCGGGGTGCCGTCCCTGAGCGGGCGGTCGGCCAGGAGCGGGAACTCGTCGCTGTCCGGGGTGCCGTAGGCGACGACGGCGCCGGGTGCCGTGCCGAGCAGGGCCGTGCGGTGCAGGGTGCGGGCGGCCGCGTCGTCGGCCGAGGCGCCGACCACCGCCACCTCGCGGGGGCCGTCGAGGCGGGCCTCGGCGACGGCGAGACCCCAGCCGATGAAGCGGGGCACGCGCGGGCCGAGCGCCTTCACCACGCCGAGGGCCTTCTCGGCGGCGGCGCGGTGCGCCTCGGAGCCGGTGTGGGCGGCGTAGCTCAGCAGGGCGCCGGTGGAGGCGGTCCAGCCGGAGGGCGTCGCGTTGTCCGTCGGGTCCTGCGGCCGGCGGATCAGCTGCTCGGCGTCGTCCGCGGTGTCGTACAGGGAGCCGGTTTCCGGGTCGACGAAGCGGGCCAGCACATGGTCGAGGAGGATGCCGGCGAAGTCGAGCCAGACACCCTCCCCGGTGACGGACGCGAGCGCGAGGAAGCCCTCGGCGACGTCGGCGTAGTCCTCCAGTACGCCGGTGTGGGCGCCGGCGCGTCCGTCCTTGCTGGTGCGGGCGAGCCGGGCGTGGTCGTCCAGGTGCAGCCGGACCAGGAGGTCGGCGGCGCCGAGCGCGGCGTCGACGAGGTCGGGGCGGTCGAAGTAGGCGCCGGTCTCGGCGAGCGCGGCGATCGCGAGGCCGTTCCAGGCGGCGACGATTTTGTCGTCCCGGCCGGGGGCGGGCCGCCGGGCGCGGGCGTCGAACAGCCGCTGCCTGATGCCGTCGATCCGCCCGGCGTCGAACACACCCTCGCTCTGCGGAAGCTGGAGGACCGAGGAGCCTTCCTCGAAGGTGCCCTCCTCTGTGACGCCGAAGTACTGGGCGGCGAGTTCGGCGTCGTCCTCGCCGAGCACCTCGCGCAACTGCTGCGGCGTCCATACGTAGTACGCGCCCTCGACGTGCCTGCCGGCCCCGTCGTCGCTGTCGGCGTCGAGCGCGGAGGCGAACCCGCCCTCGGCGGTGCGCAGTTCGCGGACCATGAAGTCGGCGGTCTCCAGGGCGACCCGGCGCGCGAGTTCGGACCCCGTGGCGCGCCACAGATGCGCGTACACCCGGCACAGCAGGGCGTTGTCGTAGAGCATCTTCTCGAAGTGGGGCACCGTCCAGTCCCGGTCGACGGAGTACCGCGCGAAGCCGCCGCCGAGCTGGTCGTAGATCCCGCCGCGGCCCATCCGCTCGCAGGTGTCCTGCGCCATCTGCAGGGCGCCCTCGGAGCCGGTACGCGCGTGGTGGCGCAGCAGGAACTCGATCACCATGGACGGCGGGAACTTCGGCGCCCCGCCGAACCCGCCGCGCTGCGGGTCGTACTCCCGGGTGAGCCCGAGCAGCGCCTGCGCCAGCTCCTGCTCGCCGGGCGCGTCGACGGCGTCGTAGGAGATCTCCCTCGCGGACAGATCCCGCACGATCTTCCCGGCGACCTCGGCGACCTCGTCGTGCCGTTCGGTCCAGGCCTGGTGCACGCCCTCCAGCACCTGCCGGAAGGACGGCATGCCGTGCCGGGGCGCGGGCGGGAAGTAGGTGCCGAAGTAGAACGGCTCGGCGTCGGGGGTGAGGAACACGGTCATCGGCCAGCCGCCCTGCCCGGTGGCCGCCTGCACGGCCTCCATGTAGACGGCGTCCACGTCGGGGCGTTCCTCGCGGTCGACCTTGACGTTGACGAAGTGGGCGTTCAGGTAGTCGGCGGTCGCCTTGTCCTCGAACGACTCGTGCGCCATGACGTGACACCAGTGGCAGCTGCTGTACCCGACGCTCAACAGCACCGGGACGCCCCGTTTGCGCGCCTCGTCGAAGGCCTCGGTGGACCAGGGCCACCAATCGACCGGGTTGTCGGCGTGCTGGAGGAGATACGGGGAGGTCTCATGCGCCAGTCGGTTCACCCCTCCACTCTCCCACGGGGTCCGCCACGGCGTAGAAACGCAAGGCCACCGGGCGGGCCCCGCCCGGGGCCTCGTCGCGCTCATGGCCGTACCGCTCCAGGAGGGCGTGGTACTCCCGCATGAAGGCGAGCAGTTCGTCCCTGGTCATCCAGGTGCCGTGGCGCTGCACCTGGGCCCAGCCCTCGGGGCCGCGGTACTCCTGGTGGGCCCGGCGGTACAGCCGGGTGTCCACGTCGATCTTGAGCTCGGCCAGGTGCACGGCGGCCGCGTACTCCTCGGGGGGCATGGCGGCCGGGTCGGGGGTGGTGTGGCTGAAGGGCAGGGCGCGCCACCAGCGCTCCCGGCCGCCGGACTTCTCCGGGATCTCCTCGATGAGCCGCTGCTCGGCGAGTTTGCGCAGGTGGTAGCTGGTGGTGCCGGAGCTCTCCCCCAGCTCCCGGGCCAGGACGGTGGAGTTCGCCTCGCCGTGCCTCCCGAGGTAGTCGAGGATCCGGCGGCGCAGCGGGTTGCCGAGGGACTTGTACAGGGCGGTGCGTTCGGCGCTGGTCAGCTGGGGCGTGCCGTCGGTCATGCCGTCACGGTAACCCTGACGCACCCTGATAGATCCCTGACATCTGCCGAATTTTCTTTGCAGAATTTTCTCTGCGGTCTAGGGTGTAAGGCATGCGGTGGCGCGCGGCGTGGCATCCGAGACAGATGCGCGGGCCGGTGCCGGCACCGCGGTGCAGGCGGACGAAGGGGTGGGAGACGTGCGGAAGAAGTGGACGCTGATCGCGCTCGGCACAGCCGCGGTGGTGCTCGTGCCGTGGATGGTGGTGCTCGCCCTGACCCTGCCCGCCCGCGCCGAGGTCCGGAACTGGTCGCTGGCCTGGATCGGCCTCGACGTGCTGATGGCGGCCGGCTGCGCCGCCACCGCGCTGCTCGGCCTGCGCGGCGACGCACGCATGCGGCTGACCGCCTCGGCGACCGCGTCCGTGGCCGTGCTGGACGCCTGGTTCGACATAACGACCGCACAACCCGGCAGCGCCCTCGCCCAGGCCCTGGCCTGCGCGGTGGCCGAGGCGGGACTGGCCTACGCCTGCACGGTTCTGGCGGTGACGGACCGTCACCCCTCTCGCATCGGAGCGCGTCCCGAAGGACACTCATAGACAAGGGAGTTGCCGTCGGAGGGGGACGAGGCATGCGAGACGCGCACCGTGCGGAGGCCGAGCGGTTGCTGGCCCGGGCCGTGGAGGAGGAGGTACGGCGGTCCGGTGGGCGCACGGATGGCCAGGTGCTGCTCGGGCGGGCGCGCGCCGCGCTGGACGCCATGGCGCAGACGGCGGGCGAGGAGTACGCGGCCTACACCCGCGCCCTCGATGAAGCGGATGCCGGGCGGCTCGGCTTCAGACAGCGCTACGCCCAGCAGGGCGGCACAACCCCCCTGCTGGTGGCGGTCGTTGCCGCCGTCGCCGCCGGGGTCGCCGACCTGGCCCTGGGCACCGACACCGGCACCGCCCTCGGCGCCGGAGTGACCGCCGGTGTCGCCGGCGCCGCGGCGACCGTGGTCAAGGCGGCCGGCGCGCACCTGCCCGCCGCGCACCACCGCGCCGGCGCCGTGGGCCAGCCCGGCGGCCCCGAGCAGCTGCGGCTGCAGTGGCTGACGGCGCTGGAGGTGCGCGGCATCCGCCCGTTCCTGGACCAGCAACGGGTACTGGCCGCCTCCACCGGCCCGGTCGGCAAGCCCGCGGGACCGCAACTGCGCGGCGCGGACAAGAGCGCGGCAGCCCGCGGGCGTACGGCGCTGGAGCAGTCCTTCGCCCACCTCCCGGACGCGGACGGCCCGTTCGCCGGGCGCCGGGCGGAGCTGGCGCGGATCCGGCAGTGGGTGCAGGCGGCCCGCGCCGGCACCCGGACCAAGCCGACCGTCGTCGTCCTGCACGGCGTGCCCGGCAGCGGCCGCACCACCCTCGCCGTACGCGCCGCCCACGATGTGCGCGACCAGTTCCGCGGGGCATGTGTGGTCGATCTGCGCGGGGACGGCGCTGGCGAGCAGCCGCTGCCCACCCGGGACGCGCTGCTGCACCTGCTCAACCGGCTCGGCGCGCCCCGCGAGCAACTGCTCTTCCGTGAACGCTCCTCCCCCGACCAGCAGATCAAGCGGCTCGGCGAGCTCTACCACCGGCATCTGACCGGAGTGCCGGTCACCGTGATCCTCAACGACGCCGGCGACCCCGAGCAGGTGCGCGCCCTCGTCCCCGAGCACTCCGACAGCCTCGTCCTGGTCACCGCCCGGGAACCGCTCCAGCTGCCCGCCGACCTCGACGCCCGGGTGCACCACCTGCCCGTCGAGGCGCTCGACGCGGCCGGCGCGGAGGAGCTGCTCGGCGCCACGGCCGAGGACAGCTCCGAGCCGTACGACGCCGAGTCCACCGACCGGATCCGGGAGCTGTGCGGCGCGCTGCCGCTGGCGCTGCGCATCGCCGGTTCGGCCCTCGGCCCGCGCTCACCGCGGCAGCTGGCCGGCGACCTCGGCGCGTACGGCCCGGTCGACCCCGTCGAGCGGGCGCTGTGGCTGCGCTACACCGACCAGGACGAGCAGCCGCGGCGGCTGCTGCGGCGGCTGGCGCTGGCCGGCCGGGCCTCCCTCGGCGCCGCCGCGGCCGCCGCCCTGCTGGCCACCGACCGCACGGAGGCCACCCGCCATCTGACCACGCTGGCCCGGGCGGGCCTGATCGACCATGTGCGCGGCAACCGCTACCGGCTGCACGACCTGGTGCGCTCCTTCGCGCAGGCCCGCCTGGTGGACGAGGAGGACCCCGCCGAGCGCGCGGCCGCGCAGGAGCGGCTGATCCTCAGCTACGCCGACCTCGCCGACTCGGTGCTGCGGCTGGTCGACGGCAACGTCTCCACCCGCTCCGACCGGTTCAGCCCGCACGGCTTCACCTCGCTGGACGAGGCGCTGCGCTGGCTGGACGACGAGTCCAGCTTCATCACCGCCACGCTCCGGCACGCCGAGGGCGTCGACCAGCGCGCGGTGCTGAACCTGCTGGGCGCCCTGTGCGACTACTGCCTGCTGCGCGGCGACCTGTACCGGCTCGGCGAGATCAGCGAACTGGCGCAGAGCGTCGACCAGGGCCTGCTGATCCGCTCCGTGCAGTGGCGCACCGGCATCGCGGCCCGCCAGCTCGGCGAACTGGACAAGGCGCGCACCACGCTGACGTCCGTGGTCGACCTGTATCTGGAGGCGCACCACGACGCGGGTGCCGCGCGCGCCCTGTGCTCCCTCGGCATCACCCTGCACCACCAGGGCAACCTCACCGAGGCCGCCGCCAAGCTGCGCGAGGCGCTGGACCTGCAGGCGGCGCCGGAACTGGCCACGGACCGGGCCTGGACGATGCACGCGCTCGCCGCCGTCGAACGCGACCGGGGCCGGCTCGCCGAGGCGCTGCCCCTGCTGGAGGACTCCCTGCTGCTGCACCGGGAGGGCAGCTCGGTGCACGGCGAGGCGTGGGCGCACTTCCAGCTCGGCCAGCTCGGGCTGCGCATGGGCGACGTACCGCGCGCGGAGGGCGACCTGCGCCGGGCGCTGGAGCTGTACGGCCGGACCCGCGACGCGCGCGGCGAGGCGTGGGCGATGACCCAGCTGGCCCGCGCCCGGCTCGTCGACGGCGACGCCGCCGAGGCGGTGGACGCGCTGCGCCGGGCGGCGTCACGGCACCGGGACAACGAGGACGCGCGCGGCGAGGCATGGACGCTGTACTACCTGGGTCAGGCGCTGGAGGAGACCGGCGACCTGGACCGCGCGGTGCGCGAGCTGGAGCGGGCCCGGACCATGTTCTCCCGGATGCGGGACGTGTACGGCCTGGCCTGCGCCCGGCACCACTCGGCGCGGGCCACGCGCGACCAGCGGGCGGCGCAGACCGGCAGCCTGCGCAACTCCGGGTTCGCCCGGCAGCTGCTGGTGGACGCCCGCGCCGACTTCCAGCGCATCGGCGTCGCCCACGGGGAGGCGTGGACGTGCCTGGAGCTGGCGGTGGTGGACGCGGGCAACGCGCGCACCCCGCAGGCGCTGGCGCTGTGCGACGAGGCCGCCGCCCTGTTCGCCTCCTACGGCGACCGGCGCGGCGGGGACTGGGCGCGCTTCCTGCGCTGCACCCTGCTGCCGTACGCGGCCCCCGGCGGTGTGGAGGTCGGCACGGCGGTCGCGCAGGAGGAGCTGTCCCAGCTGGCCCGCGCCGCCCATCCCACCCGGGACGGGAAACTGGACGACTACCTGGAGGCGTACCAGCTGCTGCTGGAGCGCGGCATCACCCTGGAAGCAGGCTGGCAGGCGTGGCGCCTGGGCATGACTCCGGACCGCCACGCCCGTGAGGTGATGGGGGTGGGGGTCCCTACAGAGAACTGACCGAGCCCGCCGGTGCCGGGTACGGCCCCTCCCGCCGGGCGGTACCGGGCACGGCAGGCCGGCGGCGTCGACGCGGCCGGCGGTCCGCCCGTGCCGGGGTGTTGCCTGTGCCGGTCGCGGCGGATCTGCCTCCGCCGGCTCCGGCGACTCGGCCGTACCGCCCCCGGCAGGGGCGGCTCAGCCCTGCTGCGGCTTGACTTTCCCGGAGGGCGTGCCCTTGTTCCCGGAGGGATCGGTCTCCGGCGCCTCCTGGAAGTCGACCTTGCGCATGTGCTTGCTCATGGACTTCATCAGGACCCACACCGCCAGCGCCATCGCCGCGAAGACGATGAAGCCGAGGATGCCGGGGGTGACCTTGTCCTTGTCGAAGCTGTCGGCGGCGAAGGGCAGAAGGTGCGTCACGGCCAGGCTCATGCTTGCGCTCATGTCAGGCATTGTCTCGGATGCCCGCAAAGAGGTCGTCCTCGGGGAGGGAGGTATCGACGAGCGACTTCGCCAGCTCGTACTCCTCCGTCGGCCAGACCTCCTTCTGCAGCTCCAGGGGCACCCGGAACCACCCACCGTCCGGATCGATCTGCGTACGGTGCGCGATCAGCGCCTTGTCGCGGATCTCGAAGAAGTCCGCGCACGGAACGTGCGTGGTCAGCGTGCGCTCCGGCCGGTCCGAGTCGTCCCACCGCTTGAGCCACTCGCCGTAGGGGGACTCCAGCCCCCGGTCGAGCAGCGCCTTGTGCAGCGCCTCGGTCCGCTGCCGGTTGAAGCCCTGGTTGTAGTACAGCTTCAGCGGCTGGTACGCCGGGCCGTACACGTCCTCCGGGTACTTCTCCGTGTCCGCCGCACCCTCGAACGCCACCATCGAGATCTTGTGGGTCATGATGTGGTCGGGGTGCGGGTAGCCGCCGTTCTCGTCGTAGGTGGTGATCACCTGCGGACGGAAGGAGCGGATCTGCTTCACCAGCTCCCCGGCCGCGTGGTCGACGTCCTCCAGGGCGAAGCAGCCCTCCGGCAGCGGCGGCAGCGGGTCGCCCTCCGGCAGTCCGGAGTCGACGAAGCCGAGCCACTCCTGCTTGACCCCGAGGATCTCGCGGGCCTCGTCCATCTCCTTGCGGCGGACCTCGTGGATGTTCTCCTCGATGTACTTGTCGCCCTGGAGCTTGGGGTTGAGGATGGAGCCGCGTTCCCCGCCCGTGCAGGTCACCACCAGCACGTCCACCCCCTCCGACACGTACTTGGCCATGGTGGCCGCGCCCTTGCTCGACTCGTCGTCGGGATGGGCGTGCACGGCCATCAGTCGCAGCTGGTCAGTCAAGACTCATTCCTCGGGTCGGTCGGCGCCCCGGTGTCGGGCGCAAGTTGGCTGGGGTCGTCCCGCGGGGACGTCCTTGAGGGGCGGTGCTCGGGTGCCGGGCGGGCGGCTTCTATAGTGACCGAATCGGGCGGCGAATAATTCCGGCTCTCCCCACGGGCGTCCGTTTTTGGACCTTCGTCCGCCCCGCCCGTCCCGCCGAGGGCCTGCCGAGAGGACGATCATGAGTACGGCGAGCACACAGCTGCCGCAGGAGCGCTACGGCCGCTCCTCGGACGTGCGCAGCGACCGCACCCTGAAGATCGTCGGGACGGTTCTGGGCGCCGTGCTGCTCGCGGTCGTCGGCT
Source organism: Streptomyces sp. NPDC014006 (assembly GCF_043088925.1). Taxonomy (NCBI): domain Bacteria; kingdom Bacillati; phylum Actinomycetota; class Actinomycetes; order Kitasatosporales; family Streptomycetaceae; genus Streptomyces; species Streptomyces sp. NPDC014006. Next base: position 513,608 of record NZ_JBICAJ010000006.1, read on the forward strand.
GGTTCGGCTACCACTATGTCGCCGGCAGCGGCATCAGCGCCCAGGTGATCACCTTCGACGCCTCCGACAACGCGGTCAAGGTGCATCTGGAGGTCCACAAGGACGCCGGCACTGACGGCTACTGCACCCTGCGCTCGCAGGCGGCGGACGGCACCGAGGTCGGCCGCGCCGACTTCCGCTTCACCGGGCCGGACACCCGAATCGACAAGGTCGTCACACTGCGCACGACCGCACGCGGGTCGACGGCCGAGCTGCTCGGCTGTCACCGAAGCTGACCCTCCCGGCACGGGAGGCACACCTGACGCCCCCGTCACCCTTGACGCGCTCACACGTCCCGCCGTCACCCGGAATACGTAGCGCCTGACCTGCGTTGACGTAAATTAGATGGCTTATGTCCTCCCCCTGCGGCCGCTGAATTGTTAGGCTCGTGGTTTCGCCCATCCATGAGGGAACATTCTTCTGGGTAGGGCGATGCTTTGTATTCCCAGTACCTACGAGGAGCACCTGTGACCCAGACCAGCGAGAACGTCACCTGGCTGACCCAGGAGGCGTACAACAAGCTCAAGGCTGAGCTTGAGTACCTTACTGGTCCCGCGCGTGCGGAGATCTCGGCGAAGATCGCGGCCGCGCGCGAGGAGGGCGACCTGCGTGAGAACGGCGGGTACCACGCGGCCAAGGAGGAGCAGGGCAAGCAGGAGCTCCGCGTGCGGCAGCTGACCCAGCTCCTCGAGAACGCCAAGGTCGGCGAGGCGCCGGCCTCCAACGGCGCGGTCGCGCCGGGCATGGTCGTGACGATCGCCTTCGACGGTGACGAGGACGACACGCTGACCTTCCTGCTCGCCTCCCGCGAGTACGCCAGCTCCGACATCGAGACCTACTCGCCGCAGTCCCCGCTCGGCACGGGCGTCCTCGGCCACAAGGTCGGCGACGACGCGGAGTACGAGCTGCCCAACGGCAAGAAGGCCTCGGTCCGCATCCTGAAGGCCGAGCCGTACAACGGCTGACCGGCCCCACCGGCTGTACCGAGAGCCCCCGGCGTCCACGCGACACCGGGGGCTCCGCCGTACCGGGGCTTGTTCGCCGTACGGGGTCAGGCCGTGGCCGAGCGGTACTTGCGCACCGCGAGTGTGCGGAAGATGACGATGATCAGGACCGAGTAGATCAGCGACGCCCACACCGGGTGCTGCATGGGCCAGGCGCCGGACTGCGACTGTCCGGGGTTGGCGAACAGCACACGGCAGGCTTGCACGGTGGCGCTGAACGGGTTCCACTCCGCTATGTGCCGCAGCCATGGCGTCATGTGACTGGTGTCCACGAACGCGTTCGAGATGAACGTGACCGGGAAGAGCCAGATCAGCCCGCCGGAGGTGGCCGCCTCGGGGGTGCGCACGGACAGCCCGATCAGCGCGCCGATCCAGGTGAAGGCGTAACCGAGCAGGAGCAGCAGCAGGAACGCGGCGAGGACCTTGGCCGCGTTGGTGTCGCCGTCCGACCCGACGCGCCAGCCGACAAGCAGCGCGACCACCGCGAGCACGACCAGCGTCAGGGCCGTCTGCACCAGGTCGGCGAGCGTACGTCCGGTGAGCACCGCGCCGCGCGCCATGGGCAGGGAACGGAAGCGGTCGATGAGCCCCTTGTGCATGTCGTCGGCGATACCGGCGCCGGAGCTGGCGGTGGCGAAGGTGACGGTCTGCGCGAAGATGCCGGCCATCAGGAAGTTCTTGTAGTCGGTGGCGCTGGTGCTGCCGCCGATCTGCATGGAACCGCCGAAGACGTAGGTGAACAGCACCACGAACATGATCGGCTGGATCAGTCCGTAGACCAGCATCTCGGGGATCCGGGACATCCGGATCAGGTTCCGCTTGGCGAGGACCAGCGAGTCGCGGACGGACTGGCTGACCGGGTTGCCCGACGGAGCCACCCGGGCGGTGTCGGTGAGGGCACTCACTTCACGGCCTCCTTCTCCGTCTTGTCTTCCTCGTTCTCGGCGGCGTGACCGGTCAGGGACAGGAAGACGTCGTCGAGCGTGGGCCGGCGCAGGCCGATGTCGTCGATCTCGATGCCGCGGGCGTCGAGCTCACGGATCACCTCGGCGAGCAGCTTGGCGCCGCCGGCGACGGGCACGGTCAGCTTGCGGGTGTGCTCCTCGACCGCGGTGTCGCCCTTGCCGAAGCCGCGCAGCACCTCGGCGGCGACGGGTATGTGCTCCCGCTCGTGCACCACGACCTCCACGCGCTCGCCGCCGGTGCGCGCCTTGAGCTGGTCGGAGGTGCCGCGGGCGATGACCCGGCCGTGGTCGACGACCGCGATGTCGTGGGCGAGGTGGTCGGCCTCCTCCAGGTACTGCGTGGTCAGCAACAGGGTCGTACCGCCGGAGACGAGCTGTTTGATGACCTCCCACAGCATCTGACGGTTGCGCGGATCGAGGCCGGTGGTCGGCTCGTCCATGAACATCACCGGCGGGGAGACGACGAGTGCGGCGGCCAGGTCGAGGCGGCGGCGCATGCCGCCCGAGTACGTCTTGGTGGGGCGGTCGGCGGCGTCCGTCAGGTCGAACTGCTCCAGCAGCTCCACGGCCCGGGCCTTCGCCGCCCTGGCCTTCATCTGGTACAGCTGGCCGACCATCTGGAGGTTCTCGCGGCCGGTCAGATACTCGTCGACCGCGGCGAACTGGCCGGACAGGCCGATGGAGCGCCGCACGTCGTTGGGGTGCTTGAGCACGTCGACGCCTGCGACGACGGCCCGGCCGCGGTCGGGGCGCAGCAGGGTGGTCAGGCAGCGGACCGCGGTGGTCTTGCCCGCGCCGTTCGGCCCGAGCAGGCCGAGGACGGTGCCCTCCGGGACGTCGAGGTCGACGCCGTCCAGAGCCTTTACGTCACCGAAGGTCTTGACCAGCCCTTCGGCGTAGATGGCGCCTGGCATATGGGTCTCCACGTCATTGGGGATTCTTGGGAAAGCCTAGATTCGGGTGGTTTGTTCCGCCTGGTACCACCTGACACCGTCGGGCAGCTCCGGGGTGGATGAGGCCGGCGGCCGCCTGTCGCGTGAGCCACACCATAACGCGATGTATCGCGTCTCTCAATGGATTTCCCCGAACGAGTGACACCGTGGGTTTCTACCTGCGCTTTTCCGGGACGAGGCCCGGAACGCCCTCAGCCGATGACCGTGTAGCCCGCCCCGCTCAGGGCCTGGCCGACCTCGGCGCAGTGCACCGGGCCCTTGGTCTCCAGGTGCAGCTCGACCTCCGCCTCCGTGAGCCCGAGCCGGGGATCGGTGCGTACATGGCTCACGTCGAGGACGTTGGCGTCGACCGCCGACAACACCCCGAGCAGCGCCGCGAGCGCACCGGGCCGGTCCGTCAGACGTACCCGAACGGCCAGGTAGCGGCCCTGCGCGGACAGGCCGTGGCGCAGGATGCGCTGCATCAGCAGCGGGTCGACGTTGCCGCCGGACAGCACCGCCACCACCGGGCCCTCGAAGGCGTGCGGCTCGCTCAGCAGCGCCGCGACCGGGCTGGCGCCGGCCGGCTCGACCACCAGCTTGGCTCGTTCCAGGCACAGCAGCAGCGCGGTGGACAGTTCGTCCTCGCTGACCGTGCGGACCTCGTCGACCAGTTCCTCGACGATCCCGAACGGCACGTCACCGGGCCGCCCGACCCGGATGCCGTCGGCCATCGTCGCCGGGTGCTCGACCGCGACCGGCCGCCCCGCCGCCAGTGACGGCACATACGCGGCGGCGCCGTCCGCCTGCACCCCGACGACCCGCACGTCCGGCCGCAGCGACTTCACCGCGACCGCGATCCCGGCCGCAAGCCCGCCGCCACCGATCCCGACGACGATGGTGCGGACCTCCGGGCACTGCTCCAGGATCTCCAGGCCGACCGTGCCCTGACCGGCGATGATGTCGGGGTGGTCGAAGGGGTGGATGAACACCGCGCCGGTCCGGTCCGCGTACTCCTGAGCGGCGGCCAGCGTCTCGTCGACCACGTGGCCGTGCAGGCGCACCTCGGCGCCGTAGTCCTCGGTGGCGCTGATCTTGGGCAGCGGGGCGCCCTTCGGCATGAACACCGTCGAGCGCACCCCGAGCAGCGACGACGCGAGCGCCACGCCCTGCGCGTGGTTGCCCGCGCTCGCGGCGACCACCCCGGCGGCCCGCTCCTCCGGCAGCAGCCCGGCGATCCGTACATAGGCGCCGCGCAGCTTGAAGGATCCGGTCCGCTGCAGGTTCTCGCACTTGAGGTGCACCGGCGCGCCCACCAGCTGCGACAGGTGGCGGCTGCCCTCCATCGCGGTCACGCGCGCGACCCCGGTGAGCATCTTCCGGGCCCCGCGGACATCGTCGAGGGTGACCGGCGGCAGGGTGGTGGTCGTGCGGTGGTTCATCTCTCAAGTCTTGCAGTTCACGCGTGCGTGCCGCGGCTGTGACCAACCTCCGAGACCCGGATCGCGCAGCGTCGGTACGCCTCGGGGCCGGGCCGCGTACCCTGTCCCCCAACCCAGCAGCCCTCCATGAAGCGAGCCCCCGGCCATGCCCACAACACCAGAAATGTCGATGGACATGACGACCGTCGGTGACCCCGGTCTCCTCGACACCCTCCAGCACGAGGTGGCGGTGTTCGCCCGCCGCGCCGAACAGACCCGGCTCGGCGGGGTCGGGCAGGTGCGCAACTCCATGGACCGCGCGGCGTATCTGCTGCTCAACCGGCTCGACAAGGAAGGCCCGATGGGCGTCAAGGCGCTCGCGGCGAGCATGGGGATCGACTCCTCCACGGTCACCCGCCAGGTCGCGCCGCTCGTCGACACCGGCCTCGTCAAGCGGACCTCGCACCCGGAGGACGGCCGGGCGGTCGTCCTCCAGCTCTCCCCGCGCGGGCAGGCCCGGCTCGAGGAGGTGCGCTCCTCCCGGCGTCAGCTGATGGCCGAGCTGACCCACGACTGGGCCCCGGAGGAGCGGGAGACGTTCTGCGCGCTCCTGACGCGCTTCAACGGTGCCCTCTCCGCCCGCACGGCGGCCCAGGGCATGCCCCAGACCGAGACCGCGCCGGCCTCCTGACGGCCGGGCGGCCACGCCGGCGTCCCGCCGGCCGGGCCGCACGAGGTCTGGCACGCGCACGTCCACGCGCGTGCGCGCTCCGCGTCACCACGCGCGCGTGCACCGCGACGAACACGTGCGCGGCTCTTGACCGAAAGGGCGCGCCTGGCCTCATATGAGACCGGGTCCCCGCGCCGGTACGGCCCCGGGGCCCGGCTTCTTTTCGGACGCCCTCAGGGGGAGGCGCGGTGCGGGAACGGCATGCGTCGCAGGGTGCCCGGCGGGCCCAGGAGTTCGAGGCGTTCGTGGCGGGGGCGGCCGGGCGGCTGCTGCACGCCGCCACCCTGCTGACCGCCGAACCACCGGACGACAATCCGCGCGCCCGGCGCCTGCTCACCCTGGCGCTCGCGCACACGTACGCCTGCTGGGACCGGCTCCGCGGCGAGGACCCCTACGACCGTGCCCGCCAGTATCTGGCCACCCGCTTCGCCCACGGCGCCTGGCACCACTACGGCGGCCTCCTCGACCGCACCCCGGTCCGCACCGGGGCCGCGCTGGGCCGCCTCTCCCCGCAGGAGCGGCTGGTCCTGGTGCTGCGGCTGTTCGAGGGCGTCGGTGAGGAGCAGATCGCGGCGCTGCTCGGTTTCCCCGTGGACCGGGTGCGTGCCCTGTCCCACCGCGCCATGACGGCCCTGCTGCACCCGCCGCGGAGCCCGGCCCCGGCTCCCGTCGCGGCGAAGGTGGCGCCGTCATGACCGGGAGGCGGACGTGAACAGGCCGGAGCGGGAGGCGGAGGTCCGGCGGATCATGGAGCAGACGTCGGTGCGGGTGCCGCCGGAGCTGTACGGGGAGGCGGTGCGCCGCGGGACGCGCATGCTGCACCGCCGTACGACGGCTCGCCGGCTGATGTGGCTGCTGCTGGCCCTGGCCGCCGTGGCGTTCACCGTCTGGGCGCTGACGGTACAGCCGTGGGCGGAGCCGCCGTCCGACACCACCCCGCCCCTGACCGACTGGTGAACGGCCCGGCCGATCCGCTCGACCGGCCGGGCACGCCCACGGCTTCCCGGCGGTCTAGCCGAGCGCCTGCTGCAGGTCCTCCAGCAGATCGTCGGCGTTCTCGATGCCGACGGACAGGCGCACCAGGTCGCCCGGCACCTCGAGCGCGGAGCCGGCCGCGGAGGCGTGGGTCATCCGGCCGGGGTGCTCGATGAGCGACTCGACGCCGCCGAGGGACTCGCCGAGCGTGAACACCTTCGCGCGGTTGCACACCTCGACGGCCGCCTCCTCGCCGCCCTCGACACGGAAGGAGATCATGCCGCCGAACGCCTTCATCTGCTTGGCGGCGACCTCGTGCCCGGGGTGGTCCTCCAGGCCCGGGTAGAGCACCTTCGTCACGCGCGCGTGTCGGGTGAGCATCTCGGCGACCTTCGACGCGTTGGAGCTGTGCCGGTCCATGCGCACCGCGAGCGTCTTGGTGCCGCGCAGCACCAGCCAGGAGTCGAACGGCCCGGCGACCGCGCCCATGGCGTTCTGGTGGTAGGCGAGTTCCTCGCCGAGCCCCTGGTCGCTCACGATCAGCGCGCCGCCGACCACGTCCGAGTGCCCGCCCATGTACTTGGTGAGCGAGTGGACGACGACGTCCGCGCCGAGCGACAGCGGCTGCTGCAGGTAGGGCGTGGCGAAGGTGTTGTCGACGACGAGTTTCGCGCCGGCGTCCCGGGCGACCTGGGCGACGGCGGCGATGTCGGTGATGCCGAGCAGCGGGTTGGACGGCGTCTCGACCCAGACGACCTTGGTCTTCGGGGTGATCGCGGCGCGCACCGCGGCCGGGTCGCTGGTGTCGGCGACCGACCACTCGATGCCCCAGCGGGAGACGACCTTGGCGAAGAGGCGGAACGTGCCGCCGTAGGCGTCGTTGGGGATGACGACGTGGTCGCCGGGGCTGAGCAGCGTACGCAGCAGGCAGTCCTCGGCCGCCAGTCCGGACGCGAACGCGAGGCCGCGGCGGCCGCCCTCCAGGGCGGCGAGGTTCTCCTCGAGGGCGGTGCGGGTGGGGTTGGCGCTGCGGCTGTACTCGTAACCGCCGCGCAGGCCTCCGACGCCGTCCTGCTTGTAGGTCGAGACCTGGTAGATCGGCGGGACGACCGCGCCGGTGAGGGGATCCGCGGTGTTGCCCGCGTGGATCGCGAGGGTCTCGAAGTGCTGACTGATGTGCCTGTCGCTCATGGGCACCGAGCGTAGTGCGCGCGGTGGCCGAATGACGCCCCGGCGGCGGCCGCGGTGCCCGCCCGGGGAGTTTTCCACAGGCCCGTCGTACGGGTTGGCCAATTGTCGGCGTGGTCTGGTTCGCTGGAGCCATGGAGATTCTCTGGGCCCTGATGGCCGCGGCCATGCTGTCCGTCGTGCTGCTGCCGGTGCTGAGGCGTCGGCGGAGCATGATCGAGCAGGTCCCGCCCGGCCACCCGGACGCGGCGGACCCCGCGGACTACGGCTTCGTGCGTGAGGAGGAGCTGGACATCCGCATGCCCGGCGCCGACCAGGACCTGCTGGACGTGCTGGACGTGGTGCAGCACACGCAGGAGTACAAGGCGGCGGCGCAGCTGCTGGCGGGCACGGAGACGCAGGGTGAGCTGCGCTGGCAGCGGGTGCAGGCGTTCGCGGGCGCTGCCGCGCTGGAGCTGCAGCGGCGGCCGGGCGGGGTCGGGGAGGTCCCGGGCGGCCAGTGGCTGCGGGTGTGGCGGGCCGAGCAGCCCAAGGACGGGGGCGGCGCTGCGGTGCACGCGGAGTTCCTGGTGCAGCAGGCGTGGCGGACGTCGACGCCGGGCACCGACGACTTCCGGATCATCATGGAGGAGGCGAAGGTGGCGTGCGGGGAGGCGGCGCTGCTGGCGCCGGGCGACCCGATCCCGTACATCGTCGAGCTGTCCGTGGCGCGCGGACTGGCGTATCCGCGCGAGGAGTTCGAGCAGCTGTGGCTGAAGATCCTGGACCGCGCGCCGAACCACATGGGCGCGCACCTGGCCGCCCTGCACTACTGGTGCGAGAAGTGGCACGGCTCGCGTGAGCTGGCCTACCAGTTCGCGGAGGCGGCGGCCGCGCGGGCGCCGCAGGGCTCCCTGCTGGCGGCGATGCCGCTGTTCGCGGTGTTCGAGCACCTGCCGGAGGTGAACCTGGTCCGCAGCTTCTACCAGAGCGAGGTCGTCACCAGGGCGATCCACGGCGCGCTGCACGCGGTGCACGCGGCCCGTCACAACGATCCGATGCTGGCGCACGTGCGTCATCTGCTGGTGTTCTTCCTGGTACGGGCCGAGCGCTGGGCGGAGGCCATGAACCAGCTGGTGCACGTCGACGGCCATGTCGGTGCGCTGCCGTGGACGCTGTCATCCGACCCGGCCGCCGAGTTCGCGGTATACCGGGCGCTCGCGGTGGCCGGCTACGAGGCCAACGGCGGCAGCCCGGCGACGCTGCCGCACTGAGCGGACGGCCACGGGGCCGCCGCGCAGACCCGGGGCAGGGCACGCCGCCTGCCGCACCGGGCGCGGGGGCCAAACCTCACCCGAACGTCAGCCCCCGTCTCCTCCCTGCCCCTCGCGGTCAGCCCTGCGCGCGGGTGGGCAGCCGCCATCCCGGGCGCGGGAAGTGGCAGGTGTAACCGTCCGGGTAACGCTGCAGGTAGTCCTGGTGCTCCGGCTCGGCCTCCCAGAACGGGCCGACCGGCTCCACCTCGGTGACGACCTTGCCGGGCCACAGGCCGGAGGCGTCCACATCCGCGATCGTGTCCTCGGCGATCCGCTTCTGCTCGTCGTCCACGTAGTAGATCGCCGAGCGGTAGCTGAGGCCGATGTCATTGCCCTGGCGGTTCTTCGTGCTCGGGTCGTGGATCTGGAAGAAGAACTCCAGGAGGGCGCGGTAGTCGGTCTTCTCCGGGTCGTAGAGGATCTCGATGGCCTCCGCGTGCGTGCCATGGTTGCGGTACGTCGCGTTCGGCACGTCACCCCCGGTGTATCCGACCCGGGTCGCCGTCACGCCCGGCAGCCGCCGGATCAGTTCCTGCATGCCCCAGAAACATCCGCCCGCCAGCACGGCCCTCTGCGTCTGCTCAGCCATTGCGACCCTCCAAAACTCGTCGTGTTGCCCATCCGCTCAACGCATGAGGGCTCCACGCGATTCCATGCCGGGGCCCCGGCGCGCACAGCACCCCGGGCCCCCGGACGGAAGACGTCAGATCGTCGCCGTGTCGATCACGAACCGGTACCGCACATCGCTGTTCAGCACCCGCTCGTACGCCTCGTTGATCTGGTCGGCGCGGATCGGCTCGATCTCGGCGCCGAAGCCGTGCTCGGCGCAGAAGTCCAGCATCTCCTGGGTCTCCGCGATACCGCCGATCATGGAACCGGCGAGCGTCTTGCGGCCGCCGATCACCGAGAAGAGGTTGAGCGAGATCGGCTCCTCCGGCGCGCCGACGTTCACCAGGGCGCCGTCGATCTTGAGCAGGGACAGATAGGCGTTGAAGTCCAGCGGCGCCGACACCGTCGACACGATCAGGTCGAAGGTGCCCGCCAGCTCCTCGAACGTCTTCGGGTCGCTGGTCGCGTAGTAGTGGTCGGCGCCCAGCCGCAGCCCGTCGTCCTTCTTGCGCAGGGACTGCGACAGCACGGTCACCTCGGCGCCCAGCGCATGCGCGATCTTCACGCCCATGTGACCGAGGCCGCCCATGCCCAGGATCGCGACCTTCTTGCCGGGGCCGGCGCCCCAGTGCTTGAGCGGGGAGTACAGGGTGATGCCCGCGCACAGCAGCGGCGCGGCGACGTCGAGGGACAGCCCGTCGGGGATACGGACGACGTAGTTCTCGTCGACGACGATCTTCTGGGCGTAGCCGCCGTAGGTGGGCTCGCCGTCCTTGCCGATCGCGTTGTACGTGCCGATCATGCCGCCGCCGGTGCAGTACTGCTCCTGGCCGGCCTTGCAGTTCTCGCACTCGCGGCAGGAGTCGACCATGCAGCCGACGCCCACGCGGTCGCCGACCTTGTACTTCGTCACACCGGAGCCGACCTCCGCGACGACGCCGGCGATCTCGTGGCCGGGGACCATCGGGAAGATGGCCTCGCCCCAGCCCTCGCGGGCCTGGTGGATGTCGGAGTGGCAGATACCGGCGTACTTGATGTCGATCAGGACGTCGTGCTCACCGACCGCGCGGCGCTCGATGGTGGTGCGCTCCAGCGGCGCCTTGGGGGCGGGTGCGGCGTACGCGGCAACAGGGGTGGTCATGCCGGGGTTCTCCTTGCCAAGAAACGTCCGCGCCCGGCCTGCCTTCCGGCCGGGCACGCAGACCAGCCTGCCCGGTCCGCAAGCATCCACCCAGGTCACGGCTTTGCGTACGCACGCTGTGCCTACCACTGGCGGGGTCAGGCTCGTATGCGTACGACCCGGAATACTTGGGGGCATGGACGTACACCCCGAACCGGCGCCCGAGGCCTTCGGTGAGCCGGAGAGCGGCGCCGGCGCCCCGCTCGACCGCCGCGCCGAGCTGAGCGAGTTCCTGCGCACTCGCCGGGCCCGGCTGAAGCCGTCCGACGTGGGCCTGGCGGACTACGGCCGGCACCGCAGGGTGCCGGGGCTGCGGCGCGAGGAGCTGGCGCAGCTGGCCGGGGTGTCGGTGGCGTACTACACGCGTCTGGAGCAGGGCAACGGGCGGAACGTGTCGGCGGAGGTGCTGGACTCCATCGCCCGTGCGCTGCGGCTCTCGGACGCCGAGCACGCGCACCTCACGCACCTGGCCAAGCCCAAGCGGCACAAGAAGAAGCCGGCGGCGCGCCCGCAGCAGGTGCGCTCGGCGCTGCGGCAGCTGCTGGAGGTGATGGACGGCGTCCCGGCGTACGTCGTGGGGCGGCGCGCGGAGATCCTGGCCTGGAACCCCATGGCCGCGGCCCTGTTCGGGGACTGGGCGGAACTGCCGGCGGCGGAGCGGAACTGGGCGCGGCTGACGTTCCTGCGTCCGGAGTACCGGGAACTGTTCGTGGACTGGGAGCAGAAGGCGATCGACATCGTGTGCGCCCTGCGCATGGACGCCGGCTGTTACCCGGACGATCCGCGGCTGTCGGCGCTGGTGGGCGAGTTGTCCGTGAAGAGCGAGGACTTCCGCCGGCTGTGGGCGACGCACGACGTGAAGGACAAGACCCACGGCGTCAAGCATCTGCACCACCCGCTGGTGGGCGATCTGGCCCTGCAGTTCGAGTCGTTCCGGCTGACCGACGGCAGCGAGCAGTCCCTGATCACGTACCACGCCGAGCCGGGCTCCCCGTCGGCGGAATCACTGCGGCTGCTGGCCAGCTGGGGCACGGACGCGACCCGCGCGGGCACGGAGTCGACGACGCAGCACGGCTGACGCCGGCCAACCCTCCCGTCAGTCGGCCACGCCCAGGTCCTCCCGCATGACCCGCCGCATCGCCCTCAGCCGGGGCTCGGCCTCCTTCAGGTCGAGCAGGGCCTGTTCGGCGCTCTCCCCGTCCCGCGCCAGGCCCCTGTCCAGTCTCTTGACGACCGCGTCGGTCCCGGCGAGGACCGTGTTCACGGCCCGTGACGCCTCCAGGATCCGCTCGGGCACCAGCATCTGCGCCTCGGCGTACCGGTCGCGGTAGTCCCGGCGGGCCTCCTCCAGACGCTCGCGCTCCTGGTCGTCGTAGACACCGTCGCGGAGGCGGTGCAGGGCGTCCTTGAGGAGGGTGTGGAACTGCCGTGAGGCCCGGTTCATCGCCGTGTACGCCGTCCTGCGCTCCTCGAAGCGCCGGCGCTGCTCCTCGGCGGCGCTCTCCGCGGCGCGCTGCCGGGCGGTGATCCGCTGGGTGAGCACGGGCGCGAAGAGGGTCCCGAGGACTCCGACGACTGCGGTGATCATGGCGGTCACGGCGGCGGTCATACGGGGACCCTAACGGCCGCGGTCCGGCTCCGGGCAGATCACCGCCCGCCGGAGGAACTCCCTCCGGCGGGCGGCGTGTTCGGCAACCGGCGTTCAGCGCACCCGGATCACTTGCCTAGGTACGCGTTTCACTTGCCGTAGTACGCGTTGAGGACCGTGATCGTCGCCGTGTCGCCCTTCTTGTCGCTGACGGCGGCGCGGAAGGAGACGGACTTGCCCGCCGCCGGGTTCCTCAGGGTGACCTTGCCCTTCTTCACCTGGACCTTCTTCCAGGTCTTGCCGCCGTCGTAGGACGCCCACACGGTCAGGGACTTCAGGTTGCGGCCGGCGGCCGCGCCCTCCACCACGACCGGGAAGGTGGCCGTGCGTCCCGCGGCGACCTTGCCGTCCAGCGTCGTCGCCGCGTTGAAGCGGACCGTGGAGACGGGCAGCCTGGCCTGCTGGTCCGGCGCCGGCTTCGCGGAGCGGAAGGTCCAGCTCGCGTCGATCCGCGTGGACACGCCCGCGACCTTGGCGCTGCGGCTCACCGACGTGGACAGCCGGTACGCCGCGTCGCCCGCCGGGACCGTGAACTCGCCGTCACCGGTGAGCGGGTCCTGGCTGGAGCCGACCTTCTTGCCGTTGCGGTACAGCGTGGTCGTCGCCTTGGTGACGGCCGACGACCCGGCGTGCGCGCTGCCGTCGGCGAACAGCGGCAGCATGCCGTAGAGGGTGTCGCCCTCGCGGAAGACGCCGTAATCGGCGTCGACGTGCGGGGCGAAGACCGCGGTGTTGAAGGTCCTCGCGTACGCCTTGCCCGCGGCGAGGGTCTGCGGGTTGCCGAGGCTGTAGGCGGCGTCCACGACCGGGAGGCCGTCGGCGTCCTTGCCCGCGTACTGCTCGAAGTCGAACGTCCACTGGATCTTGTCGGCCGTCGACAGGTACAGCGTCCGGGTGCCCGGCAGCTTCTGCGGCACCGGCGCCCCGACGGCGACGCCGTCGGCCAGGAAGCCGAGCGCGGTCAGACCGCCGGTCTTGCCGGGGGCGGATGCACCGAGTCCGGCCCGTACGGTGGTGAGTTCGCGGGCCGTGAAGTGGCGGACCTTGCCGCCCTGGACGCGCTTGACCTTCGCGCTGGTGGCCACGTCGTACTCGGCCGTGGCGCCCTTGGCCCACTGGCCGCTCCAGGTCTGCGTGAGACCGGTGACGTCCGGGCCGAGCGCGGCCATCCGCACGCCGGCGAAGGATGTCTGGCTGAACCCGGCGAGGACACCGGCGGCGTCGTAGGCGTAGTCGATCGTCGCGGACAGCGGCTTGGCCGTACGGTCGGGGACGGTGATGTCCGCCTGCTTGGCGGCGCGGGCGTCGAGCGTGACCGTCAGGTTCTTCGTGACGTCCAGCTTGGGCTGGACCAGCCAGTCGATGCCGCCCTTGAACTCGCTGAAGTCCTTGGCGATCCAGGCGTCCAGCAGGTAGGTGCCCTTGGGCACGCGCAGCGTGGTGGTGCCGGAGGCGACGACCGGGGACTGGTAGTGCCGGCCCTGGGCCAGGCCGGTGTAGCCGAACAGGTCGGTGAGGTAGCCGGCGGTCGGCTTGCCGTCCCGGCCGATGTGCCTGACCGTGACGTCGTACGACTCGATCTCGCGCTGTACGGCCGCTGCGGTCCGCACGTTCTGACCGCCGCCGCTCGCGGTCACGTACGCCGAGTAGGCACCGTCGAGGGTGCCGCCCAGCTTGGTGTCGACGGTGAGAGGCACCGACACCTTGCCGCCGGCGGGGACGGTGACGCTGCCCGCGCCGAGCCGGAAGAAGCCGGCCGGTGCCGCCTTGCCCTTGGGGTCGGTGGCGGACGCGGTCAGCTTCAGCGTGACGTCGCTCTTGCCGAGGTTGCGGTACGTCAGCTGCTTGGTGACCGGCTTGTCGTCGGTGTGCGGCCAGGACTGGGTGCCGAAGCTCACCGACACCGGGTCGGCGACGACGGCCTGCTTGATGGCCCGGTCCACGGCGATACGGCCGCTGCCCTGCTGGAACGGCGTGTACGCGCCACCCTTGGCGGAACCGGTCAGCGCGCCCTTGAGCTCGGCGTACCCCCAGTCGGGGTGCTCCTGCTTCAGCAGCGCGGCGGCGCCCGCGACGTGCGGGGTCGCCATCGACGTACCCGAGATGGTCAGGTAGCCGGCCGGGTTCTCGCCGACCTCCCGGTCGATGACGCTGCCCTTGGCCGCGGCGGCGGTGATGTCGACGCCCGGCGCGGTCACGTCCGGCTTGATGGCGCCGTCGCCGACGCGCGGACCGGTGGAGGAGAAGTCGGCGAGCTTGTCCTTGCCGTCGACGGCGCCGACGGTGAGCGCGGCGTCCGCGCTGCCCGGCGAACCGACGGACTCCGGGCCCTCGTTGCCCGCGGCGATCGCGAACAGGATGCCCTTGTCGGCGGACAGCTTGTCGACCTCGGCCTCGAGCGGGTCGATGTCGGGCGTGTCGTAGCCGCCGAGGCTGAGGTTGACGACGTCGGCGCCCTGCTGGGCTGCCCACTCCATGCCGGCGAGGATGCCGGAGTCGTCACCAGAGCCGTTGTCGTCGAGGACCTTGCCGTTGAGGATGCGCGCGCCGGGTGCGACGCCCTTGAACGTGCCCTTGGACTTGGCGCCGGTGCCGGCGGCGATGGACGCGACATGCGTGCCGTGGCCGAAGTGGTCGGTGGCGTCCTTGGCGGCGGAGAAGTTCTTCGCCGCGACGACCTGGCTCTTGAGATCGGGGTGGGAGGCGTCGACGCCCGTGTCCAGGACGGCGATCTTCACACCCTTGCCGGTGTATCCGGCGGCCCACGCCGCCGGTGCGCCGATTTGCGGCACCGACGTGTCGAGGCTGGCCGTGCGGACGCCGTCGAGCCAGACGTGCGCGATACCGGAGGCGGTGCGGTCGCCGTTGGTGACCGCGTCCCACAGTGCGGGCGCACCGGTCTGCGGGGTCTGCACGGCGTCGGCGTCGAGGGACGTCAGGGTGCGGCGCAGGGTGCCGGCCTGGCGTACCTCCGCGCGGGCGGTGGCGGCGGCGCCCCGGTAGCCGACGATGACCTTCAGCCCGTTCTTCTGGGCTTTCAGGGTGGCCGACCTGGTCAGCTCGGTGATGTCGAACAGCCGTTGGTCGACCACGCCGGTGGCGACCATGCGGGCGGCGTCGGCGGGCAGCACGACGGTGTGCCCGTGGACGGTGCGGATCTGGACGGGTACGTTCTCGCGGCCCTCGGCCCGCTCCAGGCCGACGACGCGGCCCTTGGCGTCGACGGCGACGCGGTCACCGGTGATGAGGGTGATGCGGTGCTTGGCCTTGAGGGACGGCTGGACCTGGGCAGCGCCGGTCGCGCGCTGCTCGGGCCGGGCGGCCGCCGCCGGGCTGGTCATACCCGCGGCGAGCGCCACAGCGGCCGCGGCGGCGACACCGGCCGCGCCCGCTCTTTTCACTTGTGTGCGCAAAACTCCCCCTTGCTGGAACCGGGCGATTTCCCCTGTCACCCGGCCGGGGGCAGTCTCGTGCGTCTGCACGTCAACCCCCCGGGGGACGCAGTATGCCGAGGGGTGATCAGTGCCTCAATGGGGCCCTACGTCATGAGTTGACGTTTTCCGTCACGGTGATCCGCCCCTTGCGGAGGGTCGCGACACGGGGTGCTTTCCGTGCGAGGGCGGAGTCGTGAGTGACCATCACGAAGGTCAGTCCGTGCTCCTTCCACATGCGCTCCAGCACGTCCGTCACCTCGTCGCGCATGCTCTCGTCGAGGTCGCCGGTGGGCTCGTCCGCGAGCAGCACCTTCGGCCGCTTGACCAGCGCCCGGGCGATCGCCACGCGCTGCTGCCGGCCGCCGGACATCTCGCCCGGCAGATGCCCGAGCCGCTCCCCGAGCCCCACGGAGGCGAGCGCCTCGGCGGCCCGCTCACGCCGTTCCCTCGCCTTCACCCCGAGGGGTACGAGGGCGGTCTCGACGTTCTCCTGCGCGGTCAGCGTGGAGATGAGGTTGAAGGACTGGAAGACGAAACCGATGGTCTCGCTGCGCACCCGGGTGAGGCGGGCCTCCGGCAACTTGGCCAGATCGACACCGTCGAGGACGACGTCGCCGGAGGTCGGCAAGTCCAGTCCGCCGAGCGTCTGCAGCAGCGTGGACTTGCCGCCGCCGCGAAGCGCCCGGTTGCGCGAGGACGAGGTCTGAAGTCCCGACTCCCAGGCAGCGCGGCGGACCTGAGGTCCACGCTCAACGGCCATCGCGTGCGTCAGGTGAGCCGGCGTGCGTAGCGCAGCCCTGGCCGTCCGCCGATGACCGTTTCCCCCACCGTCGTGAAGCCCGTCCCGGTCAGGACCGCCATGGACGCCGCGTTGTCCAGGGTGGTCCGGGCCGTCAGGGTCGACAGGCCGTACGCGTCGGTCGCCAGGCGGCACACCTGGCGTACCGCCGCCTTCGCCACCCCGCGGCCCGTGAAGCGTTCGCCGACGCGGTAGCCGAGTTCGGCGGTGCCCGCGTCCGCGTCCAGCAGGTTGATGCGGCCGGCGAGGGTTCCCTCGGCGTCGAGGATCACGTGGAAGTGGCAGATGCCCGCCTCCTGTTCGGCCAGGAGCGCCGCGTGGCGGGCCGGGAAGTAGGTGAAGTACGCGTCGCCGCGGTCGGGGATCGTGCGGGCGAAGTAGGCGCGGTTGGCGCGTTCGAAGGACAGCAGCGCGTCCGCGTGGTCGGGGCGGAGGCGTTCCAGGCGGATCATGCGCGGCAGCGTACGGGAGCACAAAGGCGGCCGTCCCCCAGGTTTCTCCGGGGGACGGCCGCCTATGTGGCGCGTCGGGCGGGGCTCAGAGCGCCGAGCCGGCCTTCCACTCGGACCAGCTCATGTTCCAGCCGTTGAGGCCGTTGTCCGGGGCGACCGTCTTGTCGCCGGTGTTCTGGACGACGACGACGTCACCGACGAGCGAGTGGGTGTAGAACCACGCGGCCGGGGTCGACGGGTCGTTCGCGCCCTTCGTGTCGGACAGGCCGACGCAGCCGTGGCTGGTGTTGACCGAGCCGAAGATGGACTTCGCGCCCCAGTAGTTGCCGTGGATGAAGGTGCCGGAGTTCGACAGGCGCATGGCGTGCGGCACGTCCTTGATGTCGTACTCGCCCTTGCCGTCGTCGTCGGTGAAGCCGACCGTCGCGCCGTTCATCCGGGTCTCCTTGAACTTCTCGGAGATCACCATCTGACCCTCGTACGTCTTGTGATCGGGCGCGCCGGAGGAGATCGGGATGGTCTTGATGACCTTGCCGTCCTGCGTGACCTTCATCTGCTTGGTCTTCGCGTCGACGTAGGAGACCTGGTTGCGGCCGATGTGGAAGGAGATCGTCTTCTGCTGCACGCCCATGACTCCGGGCGCGCCCTCGACGCCGTCCAGGGCGAGCTTGAGGGTGACGGTGGAGCCGCCCTGCCAGTACTGCTCGGGGCGGCAGTCCATGCGGTTGGCGTTGAACCAGTGGCAGGCGACGTCCTGGCCGCTGCTGGAGGTGACCTTGACGCCCTTCTGGACGGCCGCCTTGTTGGTGATCGCCTTGTTGAAGTTGATCGACACCGGCATGCCGACGCCGACCGTGGCGCCGTCCTCCGGCGTGAAGTTGGCTATGAAGCTGTTGGCCGGGGAGACGGTGGTGAAGGAGGCGTTCTCGTGCGCGACCCGGCCGTCCTTGTCGGTGGCCTCCGCCGCCACCTTGTAGGTCGTCGACCGCTGCAGCTGGACGCTCGGCTTCCAGCTCGTCTTGTCCGCGGACAGCTCGCCGGCGACCTGCTTGCCGTCGGTGGACGTCATCGTCACGCGCGTGAGCGTGCCCTTGCTCACCGCGACGGTCGCGGAGTTGTTGATGGAGGCGTTGTCCGAGCCGTCCTTCGGTGTGATCGTGATCTGCGCCTCGGACGACTTCTGGGCTGCCGCCTCGTCGACCTTGGCCGAGGCGTCGGTGCCGCCGTGATCGGCGGACGTCTTGTCGCCGCCGGAACAGCCGGTGAGCACCAGCACCCCGCCGAGCAGTGCGGACGCGGCCATCAGGCCGTTGCGCCGCTTACCCTCCGTCATCACACGCTTCTCCATCGTTGCCGAATCCCGAAAACCGAGTGTCCCCGTAAGAACGTTCAACGCTACGACCGGTTCGCCCCGTTCCACATTCCTCGGATGTGTGGGACACACCACGTCAGCCGGGCAGGCCGGCGGTGCGGACATCGGTCATACGCCCCCTGGGACGAAGAAACCCCGGACGGCGGTTGCCGCCCGGGGTCATGGCACTCCCCTGTGCGGCCTCAGCCGGTGTGCTCCTCGTCGTCCTCGTCCTCGTCGCCATCATCCTCGTCCAGGTCCCAGTCAGGCGAGTCCGGGTCGTAGTCGATCCGCTCACTGGACCAGGACGCCTGCTGCAGCTCCACCCCCGGCACCTCGCTGACCAGGTCGAACGGGTCGACGAGATAGGCCAGTGCCTCGGCGGTGTCTTCCGTCACAGCCCCCTCGGCCTGCGTGCGCTCCGACTCCGGCATCTCCGGGTCCCGGGCCAGGCGCCGCAGCGCCGCGGCGGTCACGGCCTGCTCGTCGTCGACCTCCAGCACGAGTTCCACGCGAAGCCGCACAAAACGTGATGTCTCTTCAGTGGTCATGCCGGGAGCGTAAGGCTCCTCGCTCCCACAACTTTCCCGCGACCCGCGCCTTTCATTAGCATCGCCCCAAGCATTGGCCCGCGCGGCCAATTCGCCGGCCAATTCGCCAGCGCCACAAGGGGATCGATAGTCCGTGTCATCCGCCCGCCGCTCGTTGCTGACCGCCACCGCCGCGGCGACCCTTCTGGGCGCCCTGTGGTTCGTCCCGTCCGCCAACGCGTCGTCCGAGACTCCGGCGAGAGAACAGGACACGACGACGACACAGGCCCGGGCGGCGACCAGTGCAACGGACGCCTCCGCCGTGGACGGCTCGGGGCTCTCCGGCCCCCAACTCGCCGACACCGGCAGCCCCGACACCACGCCGTACGTCGTCGGCGGCAGCGTCTTCCTCTCCCTCGGCGCCGGCTTCGTCGTGTACTCGGTACGCCGGGAACGCCTCGGCTTCTGAGCCGCGGCGGACGTCCGGCCGCCGCCGGACGCACCGGGGCCCTGCCGCACCGGGAGTGCGACAGGGCCCCGTCGGCGAAGGCTCGCTACTGCAGCGCTCCGGTGACGGACTCCACCGCCGCGACCAGCCGCCCGTCGCGCACGAACGCGTCCGCCGCGGCCAGGTCGGGTGCCAGGAACCGGTCCGGGCCCGGCCCCTCCACCCCGGCGGCCCGTACGGCGTCGATGACGGCCTGCGAGGCGGGCGCGGGTGTCAGACCCTCCCGCAGCTCGATCGCCCGCGTCGCCGCGTACAGCTCGACGGCGATCACGCGCGTGAGGTTGCCGACGGCGGTGCGCAGCTTGCGCGCGGCCGACCAGCCCATGGACACGTGGTCCTCCTGCATGGCGGAGGAGGGGATGGAGTCGGCGGAGGCCGGTACGGCGAGCCGCTTCATCTCGCTGACCAGGGCGGCCTGCGTGTACTGCGCGATCATCAGCCCGGAGTCCACGCCGGCGTCGTCGGCGAGGAACGGCGGCAGCCCATGGCTGCGGTTCTTGTCGAGCAGCCGGTCGGTGCGCCGCTCGGCGATGGAGGCGAGGTCGGCGGCGGCGATGGCGAGGAAGTCCAGCACGTAGGCGACCGGGGCGCCGTGGAAGTTGCCGTTGGACTCGACCCGGCCGTCGGGCAGCACCACGGGGTTGTCGACGGCGGAGGCCAGTTCCCGCTCGGCGACCAGGCGCGCGTGCGCGAGGGTGTCCCGGCCGGCACCCGCGACCTGCGGGGCGCAGCGCACCGAGTAGGCGTCCTGCACGCGGGGCGCGTCGTCCTGGTGGTGTCCGGTCAGGCCGGAACCCTTGAGGACGGCGAGCATGTTGGCGGCGCTGGCGCCCTGCCCCGGATGCGGCCGGATGGCGTGCAGCTCGGGTGCGAGCACCTTCTCGGTGCCGAGCAGGGCCTCCAGCGACAGGGCCGCGGTGACGTCGGCGGACTTGTACAGCCGGTCCAGGTCGGCGAGCGCCATGACCAGCATGCCGAGCATGCCGTCGGTGCCGTTGAGGAGCGCCAGGCCCTCCTTCTCGCGCAGCTCGACGGGGGCGATGCCGTGCGCGGCGAGCAGCTCGCCGGCGGGCGCCACGACGCCGTCCGGGCCCTCGGCGTCACCCTCGCCCATCAGCGTCAGGGCGCAGTGGGACAGCGGGGCGAGGTCGCCGGAGCAGCCGAGGGAGCCGTACTCGTGAACGACGGGGGTGATCCCGGCGTTGAGGATGTCCGCCATGGTCTGCGCGACCTCGGGGCGGACACCGGTGTGGCCCGAGCAGACGGTCTTCAGCCGCAGGAACATCAGGGCCCGGACGACCTCCCGCTCGACCCGCGGTCCCATGCCGGCGGCGTGGGAGCGGACGATGTTGCGCTGGAGCTGGGTGCGCAGCTCGTGGCTGATGTGGCGGGAGGCCAGGGCGCCGAATCCGGTGGAGACGCCGTAGACGGGGTCGGGCTTGGCCGCCAGCGCGTCCACGATCCCGCGGGCCGCGGCGAGGGCGGCCACCGCCTCATCGGAGAGCTCGATGCGGGCGCCGTCACGGGCCACCGCGAGAACGTCGGACGCGGTGACCCCGGACGTCCCCACCACCACAGTGTGCATACTCATATTCAGGAGCGTACGCACTGAAGATGAAGATGTCACCAGTGGGTCGGGGTTCCGCCCCTTACCGAGGGCACTTCCCACGGGCGATCCGAGGGCACTTCCTACAGGCGGCCCCGGAAGGCGCGGCGCTCGCCGGCCGCTTCCGTCGTGGGCTGGTCCGCCAGTCGGATCACCGGGTCGTCGGGGCCCTGCTGGCCGGCCACCACCGGACGGGTGGAGCGTTCGGCCTTGGCACGGTACTGGGCGGCGTCCGCGAGACGGAACAGGCGACGGGCCGAGTGCAGCGGGCCGATCGGCTTCTCGGTGGAGGCGACGCCGCAGGCCACGCCCTCCCCCAGTTCCAGCTCGGCGGCTCTTCGGCACAGCTCGTCGGCGACCTTCACCACGTCCTGGGCGGGCGGGCCGACGGCCAGCAGGCAGAACTCGTCCCCGCCGAGCCGGGCGGCCAGCGCCCCCGGCAGCATGGCCCCGCACAGTGAGAGCACCGAGCCGAACCGTTCCAGCAGGCGGTCGCCCACCGCGTGGCCGAGGGTGTCGTTGACGTGCTTGAGCCCGTTGACGTCGCACACCACCAGGCTGACCACCGCGCCCTCCCTGCGGTGCCGCTCGATCGCCTCGTCCAGGCGGGCGTCCACGGCACGGCGGTTCGCCAGACCGGTCAGCGCGTCCGTGAAGGCCAGCCGGCGCGCCTCCTGCAGCCGCTCCGTCTGCGCCAGGCCTGCGGCGGCCACAGAGGCCAGCACGGTCGCGAAGTCCGCGTCGCCCCGGTCGAAGACGGCTGAGCCCGCCCTGCGCGCGACGTAGAGCTCGCCCCAGGCGCGGCCGTGCATGACGATCGGCGCGACCACACAGCTCCCGCGGCCCCGGCGGCGCAGGGCTGCAACCCGCTGGTGGCAGTAGCCGGCGTGGCCCGCGGTCGGCCCCTCGGCGGTCTCCACCCAGGCGTTGGGCTCGCCGCCCGACGCCCAGCGCTCGTGCAGGAACTCGGTGATCTCCGGGAACTGGTGGACGGGGTACGTCTCGTCCACCGGGAACTCCTCTTCCTCCGGAGCCCGGTCCCCGACGTTCACCAGGACCCGCAGCCGACCGAGGTCCCGCTCCCACACCGACAGCGCGGCGAAACTCCCGGCCAGCGCGCGGCAGCCCCCGAGCGCTGCCGCGCGCCACGACTCCCGCGGGCTGTGTGCCGCGGCCATCCCCTGTGCCAGGGCCACCACGGCGGTCAGGCGCCTGTCCTCACCCATTGCTCCAGGCTAGGGAGGTTTCGGCTGAATCGGTGCGTTAATGGGGCGAACAGGTGTGTGTGGTGCGGGTTGGCTGTGTGTGACCGTACATGGGGGCTGCGCCCCCGGACCCTCCGGTGTGGGGGCGTCTCGGTTCGGGGTGCGGGGCGCCTGTGGCTGGTCGCGCAGTTCCCCGCGCCCCTGACGATGCTGCAGTCACCCTCGGCACACAGGCTCCCGCCCTCACTCTCCCGGCCATTGTGGCTTGCGCTTTTCGTTGAAGGCCGCCACGCCCTCCGCCCGGTCGCCGGAGAACGCGACGGAGCGCCAGGCCGCGTCCTCGACCTCCAGGCCGGCCCGCAGATCCAGTCCGTGCCCCAGGCGCAGGGCCCGCTTGGCCGCGCGCAGCCCCACCGGGGAGTTCCCGGCGATGCGCGCGGCCAGCGTCAGCGCCTCCGCGCGGTCCTGCCCGGCGTCGACCAGCTGGTCCACGAGCCCCAGCTCGGCCGCCTCCGCGGCCTCCACCCGACGGGCCGTGAAGATCAGCTCGGCGGCCTTGGCCGCGCCCACCCGCCGCGGCAGCAGCTGGGTGCCGCCGCCGCCCGGAATGACGCCGACCGACACCTCCGGCAGCCCCACCACGGCCGTGCGGTCGGCCACGATCAGGTCACAGGACAGCGCCAGCTCGAAGCCGCCGCCGAGCGCGAACCCGTGCAGGGCCGCGATCGTCGGCACCGGCAGTTCCAGCACCCCGGTGTACGCACCGCGCGCCACCGGACGCTGCCGTACCAGATCGGCGTCGGAGAAGGAGTTGCGCTCCTTCAGGTCGGCGCCCACGCAGAACGCCCGCTCGTGCGTCGACGTCACCACCACCACGCGTACGTCCCGGTCGGCGCCCAGGGCCTCACAGGCGGCGGCGATCGAGCGGGCCATCTCGGTGGAGACCGCGTTCATGGCCTTGGGCCGGTCGAGGGCGAGCTCCGCGACATGCCGGGCACCCTCGTCACCGTGCCGCCGCACCAGCACGAACTCCCCGAACCGCTCCTCGCTCATGACACCCTCCCGGTTAACGCGGGTTAACAGAAGACAACGGCCCGATCATCGCAGGCCGGGCCGGTCCGGGAAAGGGCCGGACCCGGGTCGCACGAACCACCGAGGCCCACCGATTACCCGTTCGAGTGACATCCCGCCCAAATCCGTGTCCTCCGTCCGAGGGAGCGCATACCGTGCGTCCGCCACGGCGCATCGGGGGCGCAACCGCAGAAGGGGGAACGCCGCGATGACGGAGATACCGACAGAGACACCGACGGAGACTGAGGAACAGCAGGCGCACGACACCGTCGGCGGCCGGCACCGCCGCCCCCGCCACCGCCGGGTGCTGCTCGCGGTCGGTGGTCTCGCCCTGGCCGCCGGTGCGCTGAGTCTCGTACGGCTGGCCCCCGAGTCCGGCGTCCCCGGCCTCGGTACCGCGCAGACCGGCCCCCGCGCCGACCACGACACGGGCCGCCGTACCGTCACCGAGCGGTCGGCCGACACCGCAGCCACCGTCTCGGCCACCCCGCGGCCCGGCCCCTCCGCCGCGGACGTCATGGGCGGGGCGAGCGCCGCACCGATCGCCACGGCCTCGGCCACCACAGCCGCCGGGCGCGGCCCGTCGGCCGTGGCCGTCCCGTCGTACTCCGTCCCGGTCACGCAGCCGTCCGCCACCGGGGTGCCCGGCTCCGGGCGGACGTCCGCGCCGCCCGCCGACCCGCCGGCGTCCACGCCGGCACCGGCCCCGCCACCCCGCTCGCCCGCGCCGAGCCCGTCCCACTCCACCGCGCCGACTCCGCCGCCGGCCCATCCCGACGAGCCCGGCCCGGGGCTGTGCCTGCCGATCATCGCCGTGTGCCTGGGGTCGGGGCTCCTCGGGTGAGCTGCTACGCCCTGCCGTCGTCGCGCCGGCCGAGCAGCCAGGGTGCGACCACACCGAGTCCGCGCACCGGGCGCTGGTACATCGGCTGCAGCGCGAAGCGGTACGTCGGCGGGTCCTCGCCCTCCTTCTCGGCGGCCGCCGCCCGCTCGGCCGCCTCCGCCTCCGAGGCGGGCGCCTCCCCGGTGCGGATCAGCTCCTCCGCGAAGGCGCTGTCGACGAGGACGGCGTCCCGCGGCGCTATCGAGGTCAGCCGGGACGCCAGGTTGACGGTCGTACCGAAGACATCGCCCATACGGGTGGTCACCGTGCCGAACGCCATGCCGACCCGCAGCTCCGGCATCGTCTCGTCGTTCGCCATCGTCTCGATCAGCCGCTGCCCGATCTCGGCCGCCGTGCCCGCGTCGTCCGCCGCGAACAGCACCTCGTCGCCGAGGGTCTTGATCAGCCGACCGCCGCGCGCGGCCACCAGGTCGGCGGCCGTCGTCTCGAACGCCTCGACCAGCTCGCCGAGCTCCTCTTCCTCCATACGGCGGGTCAGCCGCGTGAACCCGACCAGGTCCGCGAAGCCCACCGCGAGGCGGCGGTCCACCATCTCCTCGTCGTCCGCCGCCTGGACGACCCGGCCGGTCGCGGCGGCGAGCTGGCGGCGCCAGACGTAGACGAGGAACTCCTCCAGCTCCGGCAGCAACAGCTCGACCAGCGGATACGTGACCTCGGTGCGGGTCATGCCGGGCTCGGGCGGCTCGGTCAGACCCTCCAGGAAGGAGTCGATCTGCCATTCCGCCAACCGGGCGGTGGTCTGGCCCGTCGATCGGGCCACCTGCACCGCCATCGCCTCGCTGAGCAGGCCCGCCTCGACCAGGCCGGCCAGCCGGCGCAGGGCCAGCACGTCGGCCTCCGTGAGCGCCTTCGCCTGGCCGATGTCGGCGAAGCCCATGGCCCGCCAGAAGCGGGACGCCAGCTCCATGGAGACACCGGCGCTGCGGGCCGCCTGAAACGGGGTGTAGCGCCGCTCGGCGCCGAGGATCAGCTGTTCCAGGCGCAGCGCGAGGGGGTCCTCGCCGGAGTCGGTGGCATCGGGCCCGGAGCCCGAGTCGTCGACGGTCACGCCTGCTGCCCTTCCGATCTGCCGAGGTCAGGTATCGACCGGCCTCCAACTTTACGGCAGGTGTGCGCCAGCTCACTCACTCCTTGAGGGCCGGGGGTGAGGTGAGGGCGTTGCGTGTCACCCGGCGTCGATGTGGCCGACCGCAGGGGGCATGTCTGCTTCGACTCAGCCCAACCCACACTCACGCCGGGCGCAAGTGGACGATGTCGCCCGCTCCGACCGGCTCCTGCACCCCGTTCTCCGTTGCCAGCACCAGGCGGCCGTCACCGTCGACCGCCACCGCCTCGCCCACCAGGGACCGATCCCCCGGCAGCTCCGCGCGGACCGTCCGCCCCAGCGTCGCGCAGCCCGCCGCGTACGTCTCCTGCAGGCCGCACGCCGACGGGTCGCCCTCCGCGTCGCGCCAGCGGCCGTACCAGTCCTCCAGTGCCCGCAGGACCCCCCGCAGCAGCGGGTCACGGTCCGTGCTCACCGCTCCGGCCAGCGCCAGCGACCCCGCCTGCGGTACGGGGAGTTCCTCCGCCTTGAGCGTGACGTTGATGCCCACGCCGACGACCACGCCGCCCTCCCCGGCCCGCTCGGCGAGGATGCCGCCGGCCTTGCGTTCCTCGCCGCCGACGGTGACGAGGAGGTCGTTCGGCCACTTCAGGGCCGTGTCGACGCCTGCCGCCCGGGACAGGCCGGTGGCCACCGCGACCCCGGTCAGCAGCGGGATCCAGCCCCAGCGGGCGACCGGGACGTCGATCGGCCGCAGCAGGACCGAGAAGAACAGGCCCGAGCGCGCAGGAGCCGTCCACTGCCGGTCCAGGCGGCCGCGGGCGGCCGTCTGCTCCTCGGCGACGAGGATCGCGCCCTCGGCCGCCTTGCCCGCCTCCGCGCGGGCGACCAGGTCGGAGTTGGTGGAGCCGGTGCGCTGCACGACCTCCAGGTCCGACCACAGGCTTCCCTCGCGCACCAGCGCGCGCCTCAGCGCCGCGGCGCTGAGGGGCGGGCGGTCGAGGTCGGACCAGCGGCTGTCGTCTGATGCATCTCGCGGCGTCATGCAAGCCACCCTAGGTGTGGGAAACGCCGCACTGCCGACCGTGGGGGGCAGCACTACGCTACGGATGAGTAACCGTCCCCCCTTTTGAGCAGGCAGGGAGCCGCGATCCCGATGTCCGAGCCGGAAGAGATCGACCTTCACACGACCGCGGGCAAGCTCGCGGATCTGCAGCGCCGTATCGAGGAAGCGACGCACGCCGGCTCGGAACGCGCCGTCGAAAAGCAGCACGCCAAGGG
>NZ_JBICAJ010000007.1:0-257125 GCF_043088925.1 Streptomyces sp. NPDC014006
TATCAACATATCTGGCGTTGACTTTTGGCACGCTGTTGAGTTCTCAAGGAACGGTCGCTTCCTTTGTACTCACCCTCTCGGGCTTTCCTCCGGGCTTCCCTTCGGTCTTGCGTTTCCGACTCTATCAGATCTTTCCGATCCGATTTCCTCGGTGCTTTCCAGGTTCTCGCTTTCGCGGTTTCCTTTCCGGCGGTTCCGACTTTATCAGATGTTTCCGGCTGTTTGATCAGCCATCCAATTCCGATTCATCGGGGTGGCTCGCTGGAATCGATGTTCCGTGGAGCCTGTAGATACGCACTGTAGCCGACCGGACGCTGTCCAGTTCCAGGCAACTGTTCGAATCTACCTCCTCGTCCACTCCGTGTCAACGGGGTTTCCGGGGCGAAGGAGAGATTAACAGCTTCCGAGGGGTGGATGCACATCAGGCGGCCGTCGGCAGCGTGGCGCTGCGCTCCGCCGCCTCCACGTCACCGCTCTCGCCCTCCCGTACAGCCCTCCCGCCCAGCACGAAGACGTACGTCAGGAAAGCCGCCTCGGCGGCGATGCCGATGGCGATGCGGGCCCAGGTGGGCAGGCCCGACGGGGTGACGAAGCCTTCGATCGCGCCGGAGACGAAGAGGACGAGGGCGAGGCCTATGGCCATGCCGATGGCGGCGCGGCCTTCCTCGGCCAGGGCGGTACGACGGGTGCGCGGGCCGGGGTCGATGACGGTCCAGCCCAGGCGCAGGCCGGTGCCGGCGGCGACGAAGACCGCCGTCAGTTCGAGCAGGCCGTGCGGGAGGACCAGGCCGAGAAAGACGTCCAGGCGGCCGGCGGAGGACATCAGGCCGATGCCGACGCCCAGGTTGAGCATGTTCAGGAAGAGGATCCACAGGACCGGCAGGCCAAGGAAGACCCCCATGACGAGGCAGACGGCGGCGGCCTGTGCGTTGTTCGTCCACACCTGGGCGGCGAAGGAGGCTGCCGGGTGGCTCGAGTAGTAGGTCTCGTACTCGCCGCCCGGGCGGGTGAGCCGGCGCAGCTCCTCGGGGGCGGCGATGGCGGACTGGACGTCGGGGTGGGTTCCGATCCACCAGCCGAGCAGGGCGGCGACCACGATGGACAGCAGCGCCGCGGGCACCCACCAATGGCGGGAGCGGTATACGGCGGCGGGGAAACCCCGGGTCAGGAAGCGGGTCACGTCCCGCCAGGAGGCACGTCGGGTGCCGGTCACCGCACTACGCGCGCGTGCGACGAGCTGGCTGAGCCGGCCGGTCAGCTGAGGATCGGGGGCGCTGGACCGGATCAGGGAGAGATGGGTGGCGGTGCGTTGGTAAAGGGCGACGAGTTCGTCGGCCTCGGCTCCGGTGAGACGGCGCCGGCGTCCGAGCAGGATGTCGAGGCGTTCCCACTCGGCTCGGTGGGCGGAGACGAAGACGTCGAGGTCCATCGGTGTGCCTGCTCCTGCGCGGTTCGTCGGCGGCTCGGCCGGGGGTCAGCTTGTCGTACTGCGGCGCGATGCGCCCTCAGCTTGGCAGACTGGCGGTTCTCAGGGCAGGTCAGGGGAAGGGGCGTCGGGCGTGAGTGAGCTGGTGACGGGCGAGGCGGTGGCGTTGGAGTTGCGCCCCGCGAAACTGCCCAGCAGGGCGCTCGCCGTGCTGATCGATCTGGCCGTCGCCATGGCGGTGTACACGGTCGTGACCTTGGTTCTGTTGGTGGCGACGGCCTCGTTGGACGATGCGGCCCAGACGGCGGTGTCGATCGCGACGTTCGTGCTGGTGCTGGTGGGCGGTCCGATAGCCGTGGAGACGCTCAGTCACGGGCGCTCGCTGGGGAAGCTGGCGGCGGGGCTGCGGGTGGTGCGGGACGACGGGGGGCCGATCCGGTTCCGGCATGCGCTGGTGCGGGGGGCTGTCGGCGTGGTGGAGATCCTGCTGACGTTCGGGGTCGTGGCCTGTATCGCCTCGCTGGTGTCGGAGCGGGGGCGGCGGCTGGGTGATGTGTTCGCGGGGACACTGGTCGTGCGGGAGCGGGTGCCGCAGACGCGGTCGGGGTTCCTGCCGCCTCCGCCGCCGTGGCTTGCGGGGCGGTTCGGGCAGCTGGACCTTTCGGCGGTACCGGACGGGCTGTGGCTCGCGATCCGTCAGTACCTGACGCGGATGCAGCAGCTGGACCCGCAGGTCGGCTCTGACATGGCCCAGCGTCTCGCCGCCGACCTCGCGGCGCGTACGGGGGCTCCGGTGCCGCCCGGAGTCCCGCCGGCCGCGTTTCTCGCGGCGGTCCTCCAGGAGCGGCAGGCCAGGGAGGCCCGGCGTGCCTTCGCCGGCGGACCGCACGCGGCGATGCCGCGGGACGGTCGGCCGAGTGCGACCGCTGGGACTCCCGTCGCTCCTGCTCCCGTCGCCTCGGCGCCTGCGCCGACGCCGTTCGCCGGCCCGGGCGGCATGCCGTCCTCCTCCGCCCCCTCCGCCGCCCCGTCTGCACCGAGCGCCCCGTCCTCTCCCGCCGGCTCCCCTGTCGAGCCGGCGGACGGCCGCTCCCGGACGGGCTTCGCTCCGCCCGCCTGATCCGCCTCCGGACACCCGGAAGCCGAGGAAGCGTGACCGCTCAGGGGAAGGCGGACGGCGGTGACTCGAGGTCCTCCAGCTCGATGCCGGGGGCTGCGAGGACCACATCACCGGCGATGTGCACGGTGTGTTGCTCTCCCGTGTCCAGGGCTGTGACCTGGTATTCGTCCACGGTCAGGGGGCCGTTGTCAGTGGCGTGTGCTTCTCTTTTCAGCAAGGTCCAGGACTGGTCCACGGTGCGTGGGGCGAGCACCGGATCCGTGAACGCGACGAGGCGTACTCGGGTGGCGGGACCGGAGGGGGTGAGGCGCAGGAGCCGAGTGGTGGCGACGAGGAACGCGGGGGAGGTGCCGGTGAAGGCGTGGGCGCGCACATTGCCTTCGGTGGCATGGGCGCCGGTGGGGTCGGTGCGGACCCAGGTGACGCCGTCGAGGGCGGCGCCGCGCACCTGCCAGTCGCCCGCGTGGAGTTCCAGGCGGAGGGGGCGGCCCAGCTCGTCGATGGCGAGGTCGACGGAGCCGCGGTGATCTCCGGCCGGGGTGGTCAGCCGTGAGACATAGCGCCAGCCGGAGGGGCCGGGGGCGCACTGGAAGTGTTCTTCCGCGAGGGGGGTGTGATCGTGCGGATCATGGAGCGAATAGCGGCCGCGGGGCATGGGGGTCCTGGATCGTGACGGGGCGTTCCGGTGGGTCCGGCGAGTCGTAACCGGTGTCCGGCCAGTCGTGACGGGCTGGTCCGGGACATGGGGCAGGCCCCCGGCACGGGGGTGCGGGGGCCTGCCTCGGACCTCGGTCAGCGGTGCTGACGCGTGATCAGTAGCGGTAGTGGTCGGCCTTGTACGGGCCGTCCACGTCGACGCCGATGTACGCCGCCTGCTCCGGGCGCAGCGTGGTGAGCTTCACGCCGAGGGCGTCCAGGTGGAGCCGGGCGACCTTCTCGTCGAGGTGCTTGGGCAGCACGTAGACGCCGGTCGGGTACTCCGACTGCTTCGTGAACAGCTCGATCTGCGCGATCGTCTGGTTCGCGAACGAGTTGGACATCACGAACGAGGGGTGACCGGTGGCGTTGCCCAGGTTCAGCAGACGGCCCTCGGACAGCACGATGATCTTCCTGCCGTCCGGGAAGGTCCAGGTGTGGACCTGCGGCTTGACCTCGTCCTTCACGATGCCGGGGATCCTGGCGAGGCCCGCCATGTCGATCTCGTTGTCGAAGTGACCGATGTTGCCGACGATCGCCTGGTGCTTCATCTTGGCCATGTCGGAGGCCATGATGATGTCCTTGTTGCCGGTCGTGGTGATGAAGATGTCGGCCGTCTCGACGACCTCGTCGAGGGTGGTGACCTGGTAGCCGTCCATCGCCGCCTGCAGCGCGCAGATCGGGTCGATCTCGGTGACGATCACCCGGGCGCCCTGGCCGCGCAGGGACTCGGCGCAGCCCTTGCCCACGTCGCCGTAGCCGCAGACGACGGCCGTCTTGCCGCCGATCAGCACATCGGTGGCGCGGTTGATGCCGTCGATGAGGGAGTGGCGGCAGCCGTACTTGTTGTCGAACTTCGACTTCGTCACCGAGTCGTTGACGTTGATCGCCGGGAACAGCAGCGTCCCGTCACGCATCATCTCGTACAGGCGGTGGACACCCGTCGTCGTCTCCTCCGTGACACCGCGGATCTCGGACGCCAGCTGGGTCCACTTCTGCGGGGTCTCGGCGACGGTGCGGGTGAGCAGTTCGAGGATGACGCGGTGCTCGTCGGACTCGGCGGTGTCGGGCGAGGGGACCTTGCCGTCCTTCTCGTACTCGACGCCCTTGTGGACGAGGAGGGTGGCGTCACCACCGTCGTCGAGGATCATGTTCGGGCCGCCGGTGGGCGTGCCCGGCCAGGTCAGCGCCTGCTCGGTGCACCACCAGTACTCCTCGAGGGTCTCGCCCTTCCAGGCGAAGACCGGCACACCCTGCGGGTTGTCGGGCGTGCCGTTCGGGCCGACGGCGATGGCCGCGGCGGCGTGGTCCTGGGTGGAGAAGATGTTGCAGGAGGCCCAGCGGACCTGGGCGCCGAGAGCGACCAGGGTCTCGATGAGGACGGCGGTCTGCACCGTCATGTGCAGCGAGCCGGTGATGCGGGCGCCCTTGAGGGGCTGTGCCTCGGCGTACTCCTCGCGGATCGCCATCAGGCCCGGCATCTCGTGCTCGGCGAGGCTGATCTCCTTGCGGCCGAACTCGGCCAGGGACAGGTCGGCGACCTTGAAGTCCTGTCGGTTGTCGACAGTCGTCATTCGGGCTGCTCCTCGGGTTGGTCGAGGTGTGGGTAGGGCTGACCTGCGCGGCGGCGGACACAGGGGTGCCCAGAGGGACACAGGCATGCCCGCGTGCGCGCAGCGCAGTCCGTCGGAGGCCCTCTCTCCCTCGGTCGGTCCGCGCCGGGACCGCCCGACCGCCATCAGCAGCGACGTCTGGCTCTCTCCCAAGCTACACGGTCGGCCGGGTCGTCCCCAGTCCGCACCGGAAAGCGTCGGGCGTTCACCGATGCCGTGCCGGGCTGTCCGGGCCGGTGAGAGGGGGTGAGCGGGTCGCGTACCCCGGCGAGCGGACCGCTACGCTCTGCGCCCGCGGAAGGGCCGCAAAGGGAGGGGACGCAATGTCCGGCAAGGGACGGGGGCTCGCGATCGCGGCCGTCGTGGTGGGTGTGGTGGGCGTGCTGCTGGGGCTCGGCGGTGCGGGGTACGCGCGGTCCGGGTACGGCGGTTCCGTGATGCGCGGCGAGAGCATGAGGCCGACGTACCGTCCCGGTGACAGGATCATGTTCGAGCGGATCGACGGGAGCCAGGTGCGGCGCGGTGACGTCGTGCTGTTCTCCGCGCCGGACCGGTACGGCTTCGACGACCTGCTGGTGGAGCGGGTCGTCGCCGTCGGCGGTGACCGCGTCTCCTGCTGCACGGGGAAGGGCCCGGGCGGGCACGTCACCCTGAACGGCAGGCCGCTGCAGGAGCCGTATGTGCGCGGCGGGCAGGCCGATGACTGGCTCGCCGGAACGCACTACGACGTACGGGTGCCGGAGGGCCGGCTGTTCCTGCTGGGTGACAACCGCGGGAACGCCCAGGACTCGCGGGCCTTCCTCGACGACCAGGGCGGGACGGTGCCGCTGTCCGCGGTGCGCGGGCGGGTGATCGACGACTACACGGTGCCGGGGCTGGTCGGTGCGGCGCTGATCGTCGCGGCGGTGCTGGTGCTGACCGGCGTCGGGCTCGGGATCGCCGCGGTTGCCGTGCGGCGCCGGACGCGGGCGCTGGTGCCGCCCGCGCCGCCGTGGGTGATGCAGCAGCCGTAGGGGTGCTTCAGTGCCCGGCGCTCTGCGGGGCCGGGCCGCCCGGGGTGGCCTCGGGGTCGGGGCCGTTGGCGGCCGCGGCCTCGCTGTAGATGTCGGGCTCGAGGTAGATGACGCGCGCGATGGGCACGGCGGCGCGGATGCGGGCCTCGGCGGCGTCGATGGCGGTGGCGACCTCGGCGGCGGTGTCGTCGTGCTGGACGGCGATCTTGGCGGCGACCAGCAGTTCCTCGGGGCCGAGGTGGAGTGTGCGCATGTGGATGATGCGGGTGACGGTGTCGCCGTCGACGATCGCGGCCTCGATCTTCTTGATCTCTTCGGTGCCGGCGGCCTCGCCGAGCAGCAGCGACTTGGTTTCGGCGGCCAGGACGAGCGCGATGAGGACGAGCAGGACGCCGATGCAGATGGTGCCGATGCCGTCCCAGACGCCGTCGCCGGTGAGCAGGGTCATGCCGACGCCGAAGAGCGCGAGGACCAGACCGATGAGCGCGCCGAAGTCCTCGAGCAGGACGACGGGCAGCTCGGGTGCCTTGGCGCGGCGGATGAACTGCGCCCAGGAGAGCTTGCCGCGCAGTTCGTTGGACTCCTTGATGGCCGTGCGGAAGGAGAAGCCCTCGGCGATGACGGCGAAGGCGAGGACGCCCACCGGCCAGTACCAGTGCTCCAGTTCGTGGGGATGCCGGACCTTCTCGTAGCCCTCGTAGATGGCGAACATGCCGCCGACCGAGAACAGGACGATGGAGACGAGGAAGGCGTAGATGAACCGCTCGCGGCCGTAGCCGAAGGGGTGCTGGGGGGTGGCCTGGCGCTGGGCGCGCTTGCCGCCGACCAGCAGCAGGAACTGGTTGCCGGAGTCGGCGACCGAGTGCACGCCCTCGGCGAGCATCGACGACGAGCCGCTGAACGCGAACGCCACGAACTTCGATGCCGCGATCGCGAGGTTGGCGCCGAGTGCCGCCACGATCGCCCTGGTGCCGCCTGACGCGCTCATGTGTCCGCGTTGTCCCTTCGCCTGCGTGTGCTGTCGCCGTCCGGGCCTTTGCCCGCCCTTTGCCGGGGGGCCATTCTTGCAGCCCCCGTGGCTCCGGCGTCCCGAGTGTCCACAGTCACGGTCGTACGAACACACCGGGGCCGCGTTCGGAGTCGGCGCTCAGGCGATCACGGTGGCCCGGAACAGCGTGCCGGCGCCGGACACCTCGGCCTTCTCCCCCGCGGGGACGAAGACGGACTGACCGGCGGTCAGCTGGTGTTCCCCGGCCCGCACGGTGCCCGCCGTGCACAGCAGGATCTGCGGCGTGGACCGGGTGAGGACGTGGGCGGCGCCGCCTTCCGGCAGGGTGTAGCGGGAGAGCCGGAACTCGTCGATGGGGGTCTCGTAGACCTCTTCGCCGTCCGGGGATGCCTCGGGTCGCAGCACGCCCGGGTCGCTCGCCTCGAAGCGGACGACGCGCAGCAGTTCGGGGACGTCGACGTGCTTGGGGGTCAGGCCGCAGCGCAGGACGTTGTCCGAGTTGGCCATGATCTCCACGCCGAGGCCGTCGAGGTAGGCGTGCGGGATGCCGGCGCCGAGGTAGAGGGCCTCGCCGGGCTGGAGCCGGACGTCGTTGAGGAGCATCGCGGCGATGACGCCGGGGTCGCCCGGGTAGTGGTGGGCGAGGCCGGCGTAGGGGGCGTAAGTGCCGCCGAGCCGGTCGCAGGCGGCCGCGGCCTCGGCGACGGTGTGGGCCATCTCCTCGCGGTCCGCGGTGAGGATCGCGGTCAGCACCTCGCGCAGGGCCGCTTCCTCGGGGTGGGCGTGCAGCAGGTCGACGTACGGCTTGAGGGAGTCGACGCCGAGACCGGCCAGCAGGTCGGCGGCGTGGACGGGGTCGCGGAAGCCGCACAGGCCGTCGAACTCGGTGAGCGCGCAGATCAGTTCGGGCTTGTGGTTGGCGTCCTTGTAGTTGCGGTGCGGGGCGTCGAGCGGGATGCCGCGGCGTTCCTCGTCGGCGTATCCCTGCCGGGCTTGCTCCAGGTCCGGGTGGACCTGGAGTGAGAGCGGCGCGCCGGCGGCGAGCAGCTTGAGCAGGAACGGCAGGCGCGGGCCGAACTTCGCCACGGCCGCGGGGCCCAGTTCCTGCTCGGGGTCGGCCGCGATGACGTCGGCGAGGGTTCCGCGCGCGGTGCGCGAGGGAGCGCCCGGGTGTGCGCCCATCCACATCTCCGCCTGCGGTTCGCCGGTCGGCTTCACGCCGAGCAGCTGCGGGATCGCGGTGGTGGAACCCCAGGCGTAGGGGCGGACGGTGTTGTCGAGGCGGTCCATGGGATCTCTCTGCGGGATGCGTGCGGGCCGAGGACGGGCGTTCGGCGCCGGTCGGCGCCCGGGAAAAGATCAGACCCTTGACGCAACGGCCAGGTAAACGGCGGCGAAATCGGTGATGGCGATCAGCTCGGCCAGGGTCTCCAGCTCATCGCCCTCCTCCGGTTCCAGTTCGCTGATCGGGGTGTCGTGGCTGAGGGCCAGGTCGCGGGCGGCCGGGGCGGCGGTGAGGCTGCCGATCGGGCGGTCACGCAGCAGCACCACGCGCGCGTGCATCGCTGGCCGTTCCTCGACGCGGTCGCGGAAGAAGTCGTCGGGGTCCGCGCCGGCGGCCAGCGGGCCGGCGAGCAGGGCGCTGTGCGCGGCGAGCGCCTCGGGCAGTTCGGCGACCACCGCGGGCACGCCGGACAGTTCCGCGAGCGCGGCGGCGAAGCGGCGGCCGGCCGGTCCTGCGGAGGTCCCCTCGGTCCAGACGAGGGGCAGGGCGTCGGCCAGTTCGGCGGCGAGGGTCTTGGCCGGGTTGCTGTACGTCGCGATGGCGGGGCCGCAGCGTTCGGCGACGTGGTCGAGTCGGTTGGCGACCTTCTCCAGGGCGTCGGACGGCGCGGTGAGCAGGCCGACGCGGTCGAGCAGGGCGAGCAGCGGGGTGAGCAGCGCCCACAGGACGCCCGGCGCGGAGGCGGCGAGCGGTTCCTCCTGGTCGTACGGGGCGGTCGCCATCGGCAGGAACAGGCCGTGGGCGCCCGCGACGGCCTCCGCGAGGGGGGTGCCGGCGGGGGCGACGGCGGCGACCGTGCAGCCACGGCGGTAGGCCTGTTCGGCGAGCTGGGACAGCGAGGGTTCGGTGCCGTCCGGGGTGGCGATCAGCAGCAGGTCGACGGAGCCGGCCCAGCCGGGCAGCTCCCAGCGCAGCGCGCCCGCGGCGGGGGCGACGCCGGTGGGAGCGAGCCGGATGACGGGGCTGCCGGGGCCGGCGAGGGTGCCCAGCAGGTCGGCGGCGTGGGTGGCGGCGGCGCCGGGGCCGGCGATGAGCACGGCGCGGGGGCGGCCGTCGGGTTTGAGCCCGTTGATGCCGGCCTCCGCGGCGTGCCGGGCCGCGGTGCGGACGCGGGCGCCGGCCTCGGCGGCGCCGCGCAGCAGGGCGCGGCGGTCGGCCTCGGCCAGGGCCTCCGGCGTGTCGAGCAGCGATTCGTCGAGCATGGCGGCAGTCTCCGATCGCCGTGTCGTCGTGCGCGGGCTTTCGCGGCGGTGTTACGCCGGGCGGCGGGCCTCGTCGACGAGCAGCACGGGGATGCCGTCGCGGACCGGGTAAGCCAGGCCGCAGTCCTGACCGGTGCAGATCAGCTCGGTGTCCTGCTCCTCGAGGGGGGCGTGGCAGGCTGGGCAGGCGAGGATCTCCAGGAGGCCGGCTTCGAGCGGCATGGGCTGTCCCTTCGGATACGGCGGAGTCTGGGGTTGTGCCTGGTCAGCGTACCGCCGGGAAGGACCCTGTGCGGTGGGCTGTGGACAACGCCGTCCAGTTGCCCCACCGACGCCACGGTGACCGCTGTCGGGCTGCGCGCCCGGCGTGCACGGTGATCTGCGGTTGGGCTGCGCGCCCGGCGTTTCACCGGTGTCCGGTGCGGTGGCCGGCCGGGGGTGGATGACGCTCACCGGCGCTGGCGGGGTGCCTCCCGACTGCCCGCAGCTACGTCGGCAGGGCGACCGCCCGCAGCTGTGCGCGCACGCGCCGCGCCCGACGGGCAGCGACGACGGGCACCCCCCACCCCGTCCCCGACCCACAACGCACCGTAGGCGAACACCAGCCACCCACCGCAACGCAACGGGCCGCCGCAGGCACAAAAAGGGGCGCGGGGCTGTATTCGACATGCGGCTCCGCCGCGTGGGCGCGAGCAACCACAACGCACCCGCACCCGAAACACGCCCCCGCGCCGCAGGCACCGTCACCCCCGGATGATCCCCAGCACCTCGTCCCGCACCTTCGCCATCAGCCCCCCGTCACGCGCCTCCGCGTTCAGCCGCAGCAGCGGTTCCGTGTTGGACGGGCGGACGTTGAACCACCAGTCGGCGGCGCTCACCGTGAGGCCGTCGAGCGTGTCCAGGGTCACGTCCTCGCGCCCTTCGTACGCCGCGCGGATCGCCGCGACGCGGGCCCCCTGGTCGGCGACGGTGGAGTTGATCTCCCCGGAGCCGACGTACCGGTCGTACTGGGCCACCAGGGCCGACAGCGGACCGTCCTGTTCCCCGAGGGCCGCGAGGACGTGCAGCGCCGCCAGCATCCCCGTGTCCGCGTTCCAGAAGTCCCGGAAGTAGTAGTGCGCGGAGTGCTCGCCGCCGAAGATCGCCCCCGTACGCGCCATCTCCGCCTTGATGAAGGAGTGGCCGACACGGGTGCGCACCGGCGTGCCCCCGTGCTCGGCGACGACCTCCGGCACCGACCAGGAGGTGATCAGGTTGTGGATGATCATGCCCTTGCCGCCGTTGCGCGCCAGTTCCCGCGAGGCGACCAGCGCGGTGATGGCCGACGGCGACACCGGCTCCCCCCGCTCGTCGACGACGAAGCAGCGGTCGGCGTCGCCGTCGAAGGCGAGGCCGAGGTCGGCACCCTCCTCGCGCACCCGCAGCTGAAGGTCGACGAGGTTGGCCGGGTCCAGGGGATTGGCCTCGTGGTTGGGGAAGGTGCCGTCCAGCTCGAAGTACATCGGGACCAGCTGCACGGGCAGGCCGTCCAGCACGGTGGGCACGGTGTGGCCGCCCATGCCGTTGCCCGCGTCGACGACGACCTTCAGGGGCCGGATGGAGGTGAGGTCGACCAGCGACTTCAGATGGGCCGCGTAATCCTCCAACGTCTCACGCACACCCAGGGTTCCCGGCTTCGCGGCCGGCGCCGGGGCACCCGAGACGCTCCACTGCTCGACCAGCGCGCGGATCTCGGCCAGCCCCGTGTCCTGGCCGACGGGCGCGGCGCCCGCCCGGCACATCTTGATGCCGTTGTACTGGGCCGGGTTGTGCGAGGCGGTGAACATCGCGCCGGGCAGGTCCAGCGCGCCGGAGGCGTAGTACAGCTGGTCCGTGGAGCACAGGCCGATCTCGGTGACGTCCACGCCGCGTGCCGCGGCGCCGCGCGCGAAGGCGCGGGACAGGCCGGGCGAGGAGGGCCGCATGTCGTGCCCAACGACGATCGCGTCGGCGCCGGTCACCTGGGCGAAGGCCATGCCGAACAGTTCGGCCAGCGACTCGTCCCACTGGTCCGGAACCACCCCGCGCACGTCGTACGCCTTCACGAGCTGCGACAGATCACCAGCCACGGTCACTTCCTCCTGAACGTCCCCGTCGGTCGCCCCAACCTACCCGCACGTAGCGGCCGCGGAAGGGGCGGACACCGAGTGGACGGCAAGCCGTAACCTCAGGTCAAGCGGGAGATCCCGGGACGACGGGGCGAGTGCCGTGCGGCTCAGTTGTCGGGGGAGCGCAGGACCCGCAGATGGCCGCGGCGGGCGACCTCCATCGGGTCCGCCGAGCGTGCCCCGCCGCCGGCGCCGGCCGCCCGCTTCTGCGGACGGGCCGCCTCGCGGACCGCGTTGGCAAGGGCTTCCAAATCGTCTCCGCTGGGCCGCGCGGGGGCGGAGCCGTCCAGCAGGCGTACGACTTCCCAGCCGCGCGGGGCGGTGAGGCGCTCGGAATGCTCGGCGCACAGGTCGTAGCAGTGGGGTTCGGCGTAGGTGGCGAGCGGGCCGAGGACCGCGGTCGAGTCGGCGTAGACGTACGTCAGCGTCGCGACGGCGGGTCGGCCGCAGGCGGTGCGCGAACAGCGACGTACAGGGCTCACGATGTTGGACGGTACCGCACTCTTGAGCGGGCCGCGACGACTCTCCACCAGGTCACTCCCCCGTGTCGTGCTGTGAAACGTCCCACACACCCTTCCAGAGGGACCTCGCTGACCTGCGCCGACGCCCCTCTTCCCGGCGTGCGTCGGATGGCGATCCAGTCATTTCTCCG
This sequence comes from Streptomyces sp. NPDC014006, assembly GCF_043088925.1. Classification (NCBI taxonomy): domain Bacteria; kingdom Bacillati; phylum Actinomycetota; class Actinomycetes; order Kitasatosporales; family Streptomycetaceae; genus Streptomyces; species Streptomyces sp. NPDC014006. The sequence continues at coordinate 12,164 of NZ_JBICAJ010000007.1, forward strand.
TACAAACACCACCAATCGGATCGAGGTCCGCGGTCACGTAGAGATGCGGAAACGAGCCGAAGTTGGCTGGAATGGTCAGCCTGCGACGTGTCACGCACCGCCGACTCCCCGTGGCCGAACCGTCACCCGCAGGTCGGGCGAGCGAGGGCGCCGAGGACTACGCTGCACCAGTGATGGACAACGCCGTACCGCCCCGTGCCACGGGCCCCGGGCCCCGCCGCCGTGATCGCCACGGCCGGGGGATGCGCGGGCCGATCGCGCCGCCGCAGGTGCCGCTCGCGGCGAGCCGCGCCGAGGTGTTCGCGGACCTGGTGCAGGACTCCGTGGACCGTCTCGAGCGGCACTGGCCGCAGCTCGCCGACATCGATTTCCTCGTGCTGGAGGTGCCGCGGCTGGACGGCCCGGGGCAGCCGTGGAACGACGAGGCCGTGCCGCTGGGCGGGATCATCCCGGCGCGTGACGGCCGGCGGGCGCGCGTGGTCGTGTACCGGCGGCCGGTGGAGATCCGCACCAAGGGACGCGACGAGCGGGCGGCGCTGGTGCACGAGATCGTCGTGGAACAAGTCGCCGAGCTGCTCGGGCTGACCCCGGAGACGGTGGACCCCCGCTACGGCGAGGACTGAGCCGGACGCAGCAACGGCGGATCTTGGCTGCCGCGAGGACTGAGCCCGACGCCGCAACGGTGGCTCGCGGCTGCCGCGAGGACTGAGCCGGGCGCCGTACGAGCGTCCGGCCCCGCCTGCGCCGCCGCCCTACTTCTGCAGTACCGCCAGGTCCTCGTCCGCCTCGGGTACCGCCACCGTGCCGCGGTCGTTCGGCAGGGTCTGGATCGTGAAGGCCGGAACGCCGTCCTCCGTCGCCGCGAGCATGCGGGAGGCGTAGACGGGACCGCCCGAGACCTGCTCGACCGTCAGCGCGTACGTCCCCTTCAGACCGCTGGGGACGGGGATCTGCACGTCCTGCGTGGTGCCCGCCTTGATCGTGTACGTCTGGGTGGCCGCCGCGCCGCCCTGGCTGCCGGCCGAAGCCGTCACCTTGACCTGGGCGCTCGCCGTCGGCGCGGTGAGGGAGAGCGTGGTGCCCTTGGCGCTGTTGTCGGCGACCGTCGCGCGGGTGCCCACGGCCGCGGTCGCCGGGATGAACGCCGTCTCCTGCTGGTCGCCCTTGCCGCGGACGACCCGTAGCGCGGCCACCACCGGCACGGCACGGTCCGTCGGCGTCAGCACGAGCGATCCGGCCTCGCCGCGGGTGACGTCGCCGAGGTCGAGGACGCTGGTCATGCCGGACTTCACGTGGAGCGTCTCGTTGCCGGCCGGGGTGATCAGTCCCGCGGGTGAGGCGAGGCGCACTTTCAGGTCGGCATCGGAGCCACCGGGCGTGAAGGCGACCAGGCGGACGGACACCGCGTCCTTGGGGATGCCGGGCAGCACCAGGCTCGGTGCCGGATCGGCGGCAGCGGGCAGCCAGTCGCCGCCGAGCTTCTGGTCGAGGGCCTGGACGGCGGCGCCGACCCGGCCGCTGCGGACGGTGACGTGGACGGTGAGGTTGTCCTGCCGGTCGTCGGTGAGCGTGGAGAGCAGGATCGGCTCGCCGGCGTGCGGCGGGACGGTGATGCCCTCGCCGACCGTCGACTTCACCGCGCCGTCCTTGCCGTACAGCTCGATGTCGGCGACGGCGGCGGAGTCGTCGGGGTTGGTCAGATGCACGTAGTCGGTGCGGTCGGCGGCGGTGCTGGCGCCCGGGAACCAGAACTCGGTGTCGGGGGCCGTGCAGTCGACGCCCTGCAGGCCGCGCCCGTTACCGGCGGCGACCTCGGTGGTCTGCTGGACGGTCCAGCCGGGCGCGAACGTGCCCTGGGCGGTGCCGATCAGCGCGGGCGCGTCCGCGCCGGAGGCCTCTGCGGTGGCGGGGGTGCCGGGCTGCTTGGGCGTGAGGCCGGGTGTGCCGCTCTTCGCGGACGCCTTCTTGCCCTTCTTGTCCTTGCCGCTCGCGCCGTTCGCCGACTGCTCGGCGGCGGCCTTGAGTTCGGCCGAGCCGGTGCCCGACACGCCCTGGGTGACGGGCGTGAAGGACGTGTACGCCGTGTCGGCGAGGTCGGACTGGCTGGGTGCCGGGCAGAGCAGCGTGGTGCGCTCCACGGGCCGCTGGGCGGCGGCCTTGGCGGTGTCCGCGCCGGAGGCGTCCGGGGAGCTGAGGGCGGCGAAGCCGGTCACCGCGGCGAGCGCGGTCGCGCCGGCGATCAGGGACAGGGTCGTGCGGTTCACTGCTGGCTCCCGTCGGGGCGCTCATGGCCGCCGTCGTGCGGTTGCGGCTGTGCCTGGCCGTACGCCGTCGCGTCGTACCCCTGGTCGTACGGCTGCTGATAGGCCGTCGGTTCGTAGGCATCGGCCGGGCTCTGGCCGCCGTAGCCGTAGGGGTCGTAGCCGCCGGCCTGGTAGGCGTCGGCCGGATACGCCTGCTCGTGGCCGCCGCCCGCCGGGTACGGCTGCCCGCCTGCCTGGTACGGGTCGTAGCCGCCGTATTCGGCGACGGCCGGGGCGGGTGTGTCCCACTGGTCGTAGGACTGCTGCTGCGGGACGGGCACGGGGGGCTGCTCGGTGGGAACGGGTACGGGCTGCTCCTCCCCGGCCGCTGCCTCCGCCTCGGCCTGGGCGCGCAGGCGGCGGGCGCGGCGGCCCTCGCCGGCGACCGGCTGGGCCGGGATCACGGGCTCCTCGGGCAGGTCGTCGTCGACGTCGCGGCGCCGCCCGGGCAGGGCGAGGACGACGAGGACGACGGCGAGGGCGCCCTGGGCCCACAGCCAGGCGGTGTGGCCGAACGGGTCGTCGTAGACGACGTCGAGCTTTCCGCCCGAGGCGGGCAGTTCGAAGCCCTGCGCCCAGCCGCCGACGGTGGTGGCCTTGAGCGGCTTGCCGTCCAGGGTGGCGCTCCAGCCGTCGGCGGCGGCGTCGGCCAGGCGCAGCACGCGCGTGCCCTGGCCGGCCGGGACCGTGGTGTGGATCTCCACGGGGCCGGCCGCGACGGGCTGGGGTGCGCCGGTGCCGGAGGCGGGGACGACGGCGGCGCGGGAGACCTCGCGGTCCACCCGCCACAGCCCGCTGCCGTTCTGCTCGCTGAGCCGGCTCAGGCCGGGGGTGGCGTCCAGGACGCGGGTGACGTCGCGGGGCGCGCCCTTGTGGACGAGGACGTAGCGCACCGCGAACGCGCCGAGCTGGTCGGCCTGGTCGGCGCCGGAGCCGGCCACGAGGTTGGCGACGGTCTTGCCGAGCCGGTCGTCCTCGCCGTCGGCGGCGGCGAGTTCGGCGTCACCGAGGCGGGCGCCGGAGCCGCGGACCAGCATGTAGCTCACATGGGCGGCGGAGTCGCTGTCCAGGACGAGGGTGCGGGCCTGGTCGCGGGTGTTGCTCTCCTCGGCGACGAACGCGGGCACCTGCACCGGGTCGCGGCGCTCGAGCGGCCCGTCGGCGCCGCCGATCATCCAGCCGACGGCGACGAGCAGCGGGCCCGCGGCGGACGCGAAGGCGATCAGGGCAGCGACCGGCTGGCGCCAGCCGAAGCTCTGCTCGGCCACGCGCGTGCGTGCCCCGTCGGCGCCGACGACGGCGGCGGCGAGGAGGGCGAGGCCGTAGACGAGGGTGGCGGGGCCGGCCCAGGTGGAGCTGTTGGACAGGACGGCGAAGACGAGGGCGACGAGGGCGACGGCCCAGGCGGTCCAGATGCCCCGCTGGCGCTCGGAGCGCATCAGGGCGGCGAGCGCGGCCAGCACGATGCCGATGAGCATCAGCCCGTCGACGGTGCCGGGGCCGCCCGGGCTCGCGCCGAGCAGGTCGAGCGCGGTGGCGGAGGACGGGCCGTAGTCCAGGCCGGCCTCGGTGAAGAAGCCGAACGGCAGCAGGGACAGCGACCAGGGCGCGAGGACCAGCAGCGGGGTGCCCAGCTGGGCCAGGAAGCGCAGGCCCTGGGCGATGGGGTCGCCGCGGCGCAGGGCCAGGACCGCGAGGCCGAGGATCAGCGCGAGGGGCCACACGATCGGCGTGAACGCCGTGGTCAGGGTCAGCAGCAGGGCGTAGGCCCAAGTGGCACGCCAACTGCCCCGTGCGCCGGAGGGGTTCGCGAGGCCGCTTGCGGCGATGCCCGCGCGGGCGATCAGCGGCAGCAGGACGGCGAGGACGGCAGTGCCGATGCGGCCGCCGGCCAGGGCGCCGGTGGCGGCGGGCAGGAAGGCGTACGCGATGGCCGCCCAGGCGCGCAGGAGCCGGGACTCGACGAGCGGGCGGGAGGCGAAGTACGCGGTGAAGCCGGCCAGCGGGACGGAGCAGACCAGCAGGACGGTGACGGCCAGGCCGGTCGAGCCGAACAGCACCGACGCCAGCAGTGCGACGATCGCCAGGTAGGGCGGCGCGGAGGGGTCGCCGCCGGCGCCGACCGGGTGCCAGGCGTCGAGGTAGCGGGACCACAGCTCGGAGGCGTCGGCGGGGGCGGGCAGCAGCGCGCCGCCGGCGAGGGCGCCGCCGCCGAGCAGGTTGCGGCAGGCGACCAGGGAGACGGCCAGCAGCACCAGGAAGAGCACCGGGCCCGGTTTGCGGGCGATGCGCTTCAGGCGCGCGAACTGCTCGATCTCAAGGAAGTCGGCGTCGTCTCCGCCGGGGCCGGACTCGACGGCGCCGCCGTGCCGGCCGACCGAGGAGGTCTCCTGGTCGGAGCCGCCGGAAAGGTTGCCCGCGACCTGTTCGAAGGTGGCCCGCACGGTTGCTCCGGGTGGCGGGAACAAGGGCCGTAGTTCGCCCTTGTCGACCGCGGGGCGTCCGCGCCTGCGCCGGCCGGCGATGATCCGCTCGGGCCGCAGCAGGGTGCCCAGCAGGCCGCGGATCTCGTCGACGGCCTGTCCGGGGACCTTGCCGACGAGGTAGGCGACGGTGCGCAGCAGGGTGCCGAGGATGATGCGCAGCACGATCCAGGGCAGCACGGCGGTGCGGGCGTTGACGAGGAGGGTGTAGACGGCACCGGCCTTGTCGACCTTGTGCGGGGAGGCGGTGGTGCGGCCGGCGCAGTCGACGGCGCGGCGCTCGCGGGAGGCGGCCTCGGCGTGCCGCACGACGGCTTCGGGGGCGATCAGGACGCGGTGGCCGGCGGCGTGCGCGCGCCAGCACAGGTCGACGTCGTCGCGCATGAGGGGCAGGCGGCGGTCGAAGCCGCCGAGCTGCTCGAAGACGTCACGGCGGACGAGCATGCCGGCGCTGGACACCGACAGCACGTCACGCACGTGGTCGTGCTGGCCCTGGTCCTGTTCGCGGCGGTCCAGGCCGGTCCAGCGGCGGCCGGAGTTGGCGATGGAGACGCCGACCTCGAGCAGCTGGCGCCGGTCGTACCAGCCGCGCAGCTTGGGGCCGACGACGGCCACGTCGTCGCGGCCGAGCTCCAGTTCGCGGTCGACGACGCGCAGCAGCTCGGCGAGCGCGTCGGGTTCGGGGGCGCAGTCGTCGTGCAGCAGCCACAGCCACTGGACGGGTTCCCCGTGCGGCAGGTCGGGCAGGTCGTAGGCGTCGTCGCGCCACGTGCGCGTGACGGGGTCCCAGCCGCTGGGCCGCTTGAGGTAGGGCAGTTCCTCGGGGGTGAGGTGCGGGGCGGTGCGGGTGGCCTCCTCGACGGCCTGGCCGAAGCCGGTGCGGCGGGCCAGGTGGAGCACGCGGTCGGCCCCGAGGGCGGCCGTGACCAGCTCGGCGGAGGCGTCGGCGCTGCCGGTGTCGGCGGCGACGGCGTACTGCACGGGGCGCTCCTGGCCGAGCAGCCCGGCGAGCGCGTCGGGCAGCCAGCGGGCGCCGTCGTGGGAGACGAGGACCGCGGTCACCACGTGACGCGGGAACTCAGGTGTCGCAGCCCCGTCTTGCTGGGCTGCGGTGTGGCTGTGCACGGTCATCGAGGTACGGGCCCCGGTTCGGTGGACTGCGGTGGACGCCCGTGCCGCCTGCGGGCGGTGGGGCGTCTCGGACGAGCGACCACACTATCGGCTGGGCACGACCGCGGCCCGCCGCCTGTGGACAACCCACCCGCGACGGGCCGTTCGACACGTTTGTGCGGAACAGTCCGCGGTTGTTCGGTCAGTAGCCGGTCATACGGCGGTCACACGGCGGCCTTCTTCAGCCGTCGGCGCTCCCGCTCGGACAGGCCGCCCCAGATGCCGAACCGTTCGTCGTTGGCGAGGGCGTACTCCAGGCACTCGGAGCGGACTTCGCACGCGAGGCAGACCTTCTTGGCCTCTCTCGTGGAGCCGCCCTTCTCGGGGAAGAAGGACTCGGGGTCGGTCTGGGCGCACAGCGCGCGCTCCTGCCAGCCGAGTTCCTCGCCCGCGTCGTCGACCAGCAGTTGCTGCACCGTCTCGGTCATGTGCGCCCCTCGTCTGTCTTTCCGCGTCCCCGTGCTGTAGCCGTTACCGATTTCGGCTGAACGACACGAGTGAAATTACAAGTGTGCTGCTCCGGGCGAGTCAAGCCGAGATCTGCTATTGGGCCCCTTATTCACTCTGCGGAACCAAGGCGGTGCGGAAAGTGTTCAAATCGCCATAAACCTTGACACACCGACGGGACCCGGAAGGCCGCCTTCCGCCCCAAGGGCCCCTCGCAGGGCCTGTACGGAGAAAGACGCCCGTGCGTTCGATCCCGTTCCTGTGTGCTCGACGAAGCGAACAAGATCACAGTCGGATCACGAGATCACAACGCGGCTTGCGCACCCGGATGTGCCGCATGTGTCCCGGTGAACGGGTGAGCAAACCTTTCACCTCACACATGCACCGGATGAGGTGAAGCTTGTCCCACATACCGGTCGTCGAGTTGACAGTGAAGGTGTGAACCGCTGTCCTTGTGGGCATGCTCGCGAACTTGGCATCCGTGACGACCCGCGCCGCCGGGTCCCTCGGTGCTGCGCGCGTTCGCTGTAGCTGTTGCTGTCCCAGCTGTTGAGCCGACCGTAGCTCCAGCTGCCCGCCGGGACTCCGTCCCCGGGCCGCCGTTCCCTCCCCGCCCTCTCCCACGGGGCACCCGTTCCGCACCCTTCGCCAAGGAACCCCCCACCCCATGAACAGCGACAGCGACCTCCAGATCGCCGGTGACCTCCTCGAAGTCCCGCATCTGCTGCAGCCCCCGCGTGAGCACCCGGCCACCGTCGCCGACTTCGTCGGCCTGGCCCGCTCGATCGCCGCCGACCGCGCCCGGTGGGAGCACCTGGTCCGGTACGACGCCACCACCCGCTGGTACCACCGGCTGCGCACCGGCCCCGGATACGAGGTCTGGCTGCTGTCGTGGGTGCCCGGACAGGGCAGCGGACGGCACGACCACGGCCCCTCCTCCGGTGTGCTGACCGTGCTGGACGGCACCCTGACCGAGCGCACCGAACGCGGCACGCGCGCGTTGGCCTCCGGCGCCCAGCGCGTCTTCGCCCCGGGCTACGCGCACGAGGTCGTCAACGACACCCTCGAGCCGGCGGTCAGCCTGCACGTGTACTTCCCGGGCCTGACCGAGATGCCGATGCACACCGCCCCCCACTGCGAGGCACGCGAACGACCGCGTTCCGTGACCGTCTGACGCGTTGTCGTACCGGCCTGCCAGACTTGGCGCATGCGCATTGTGGTTCTGGCAGGCGGCATCGGCGGTGCCCGTTTCCTGCGCGGTCTGAAGCAGGCCGCGCCGGACGCGGACATCACGGTCATCGGCAACACCGGCGACGACATCCACCTCTTCGGGCTGAAGGTCTGCCCGGACCTCGACACGGTGATGTACACGCTCGGCGGCGGCATCAACGAGGAGCAGGGCTGGGGAAGAGCCGACGAGACCTTCCACCTCAAGGAGGAGCTCGCCGCCTACGGCGTCGGGCCCGAGTGGTTCGGGCTCGGCGACCGGGACTTCGCCACACACATCGTGCGGACGCAGATGATCGGCGCCGGCTATCCGCTCAGCGCGGTCACCGAGGCGCTGTGCGACCGCTGGCAGCCGGGCGTGAAGCTGATCCCGATGACCGACGACCGGGTCGAGACCCACGTGGCCGTCGAGATCGACGGCGAGCGCAAGGCGATCCACTTCCAGGAGTACTGGGTGAAGCTGCGCGCGTCGGTCCCGGCCGCGGCCGTCGTTCCGGTCGGCGCCGAGCAGGCCAAGCCGGCGCCGGGCGTGCTGGAGGCCATCGCCGAGGCGGACGTCGTCCTCTTCCCGCCGTCCAACCCCGTCGTCTCCGTCGGCACCATCCTCGCCGTGCCCGGCATCCGCGAGGCCATCGCCGACGCGGGCGTGCCGGTGGTGGGCCTGTCCCCGATCGTCGGGGACGCGCCCGTGCGCGGGATGGCGGACAAGGTGCTCGCGGCGGTCGGCGTCGAGTCCACCGCCACCGCGGTCGCCGAGCACTACGGCTCCGGGCTGCTGGACGGCTGGCTCGTCGACACCGTCGACGCGGGCGCGGTCGAGCAGGTCGAGGCCGCCGGCATCCGCTGCAGGGCCGTACCGCTGATGATGACGGACCTCGACGCCACCGCGCAGATGGCCCGCGAGGCGCTGGACCTGGCGGAGGAGGTGCGGGCGCGATGAGCGCGGCGCCCGAAGAGGGCTACCGGGTGTGGGCACTGCCCGGCATCCCCGAGGTCCGGCCCGGTGACGACCTCGCCAAGCTGATCGCCGCCGCCGAGCCGGGCCTGGCCGACGGGGACGTCGTCCTGGTGACGTCCAAGATCGTCTCCAAGGCGGAGGGGCGGATCACCGAGGCCGCCGACCGGGAGGCCGCGATCGACGCGGAGACGGTCCGGGTGGTGGCCCGGCGTGGCGCCCTGCGCATCGTGGAGAACCGGCAGGGCCTGGTCATGGCCGCGGCCGGGGTGGACGCGTCGAACACCCCCGCGGGCACGGTGCTGCTGCTCCCCGAGGACCCGGACGCCTCCGCCCGCGCGATCCGCTCCGGCCTGCGCGACACGCTCGGCGTCAGCGTCGGCGTCGTCGTCACCGACACCTTCGGGCGGCCCTGGCGGGCGGGGCTCACGGACGTCGCGATCGGCGCCGCCGGAGTGCGCGTGCTGGACGATCTGCGCGGCGGCACGGACGCGTACGGCAACCCGCTCAGCGCGACCGTCGTGGCGACCGCGGACGAGCTGGCCGCCGCCGGCGACCTGGTCAAGGGCAAGGCCGCCGGGCTGCCGGTGGCCGTCGTGCGCGGACTGCCCCAGGTGGTGGCGGACGACGACACGGACGGGGCCCGGGCCCTGGTGCGCGGCGCGCGCGACGACATGTTCCGCCTCGGCACCTCCGAGGCGATCCGGCAGGCGGTCACCCAGCGCCGCACGGTACGGGCGTTCACCGACGAACCCGTCGACCCGGGGGCGGTCCGCAGAGCGGTGGCGGCCGCGGTGACGGCTCCGGCGCCGCACCACACCACGCCCTGGCGCTTCGTCCTGCTGGAGTCGCCGGAGTCCCGCACCCGACTGCTGGACGCGATGCGCGACGCGTGGATCGCGGACCTGCTAGGCGACGGCAAGAGCGAGGAGTCCATCGCCAAGCGGGTGCGCCGCGGCGACGTCCTGCGCAACGCCCCCTATCTGGTCGTCCCCTGCCTCGTGATGGACGGCTCCCACACCTACGGCGACGAGCGGCGGGACGCGGCCGAGCGGGAGATGTTCGTCGTCGCCGCAGGCGCCGGTGTGCAGAACCTCCTCGTCGCGCTGGCCGGGGAGCGGCTCGGATCGGCGTGGGTGTCCTCGACGATGTTCTGCCGGGACGTCGTCCGGGAGGTGCTGGACCTGCCCGCGCACTGGGACCCGATGGGCGCGGTGGCCGTCGGCCACCCGGCCGAGGAGCCGCGGCCGCGGCCGGAGCGGGCCGCGGGGAGCTTCATCGAGGTGCGCTGACCGTAGGCTCGTAACGTCTTCCTTCCCTCCTCACCCCGGGACCTCGATCGTGGCTGGACGGTTCGCCCCCCGCCCGACGCGCACGACCATGCGCGGCGGCGAGGTCGTCGTACCCCTGGGGGCGGTGCCGCGGCCGGCGCCGGCGCCCGGGCGGGTGCGGACCTGGACCCCGGACGGGCCGCTCGACCTCGGCCTCGTCCTCGGTCCGCTGCGGCGCGGGCCCGGCGACCCGACCTTCCGGGCGATGCCCGACGGGTCCGTGTGGCGGACCAGCCGGACGCCGGGCGGGCCGGGGACGCTGCGCGTGACCGTGCGAGGCGGGGTGGTGCGCGGGGACGCGTGGGGGCCCGGGGCCGAGTGGCTGCTGGAGCAGCTGCCGCGGCTGTGCGGCGCCGAGGACGATCCGTCGGCCTTCGCGCCCCGCCACAAGATCGTGGCGCTGGCCCGGCACCGGCGGCCCGGACTGCGGCTCGGGCGCACCGGGCTGGTGCTGGAGTCGTTGATTCCATCGGTACTGGAACAGAAGGTCACGACGGTCGAGGCGTACCGGGCGTGGCGGCTGCTGGTACGGCGGTTCGGCGAACCTGCGCCGGGTCCCGCGCCCGCACGGATGCACGTCATGCCCTCCGCGCGGGACTGGGCGCTGATCCCCTCCTGGGAGTGGCACCGCGCCGGGGTCGACGACAAGAGGGCGTCGACGATCCTGCGGGCCGTGCGGGTCGCCGCGCGGCTGGAGGAGGCGACGCGGATGCCTCCGGCGGCGGCGCAGGCCCGGCTGGAGCTGGTGCCGGGGATCGGTCCGTGGACATCGGCGGAGACCGTGCAGCGCAGTCATGGAGCGGCGGACGCGGTGACCGTGGGGGATCTGCATCTGCCGGGGATCGTCGGGTGGGCGCTGGCGGGGGACCGGCATGCCGATGACTCGGAGATGCTGCGCCTGCTGGAGCCGTATGCCGGGCAGCGGCATCGGGCGGCGCGGCTGATCCTGCTGAGCGGGCGGGTACCGGCGCGGCGTGCGCCTCGCTTCCCTGTGGGGGACATTCGGGGGCTGTAGGCGGCGGTACGTCGAGCTGCCCGGTGTTGCAGTTGTGGGGCCGGGTGACCGCAGCCGACCCAGGGGCGCGGGGAACTGCGCGACCAGCCCCCACCTACCCGCAGACGACGCACCGGCAGCTGTTACTGGTCGGAAGAGAAGCGCACCGCTCCCGCCGGGATGTGGGCGTCGCACCACACCCGTACGCCCTCGCGGAGTTCGTTGTCGGGGCCGACGATCGCGCCGTCGCCGATCACCGCGCCCGTCAGGACCGTGCGTTCGCCGACGCGGGCGCGGGCGCCGACGAGGGAGTCGGTGATGACCGCGCCCGGTTCGACGACGGCGCCCGGCAGGATCGTGCTGCCGAAGATGCGGGCGCCCTCCGCTATGAAGGCGCCCTCGCCGACGACCGTGCCGCCGGTGAGCTTGGCGTCGGGGGCGACCGTGGCCGTGGGGAGAACGAGACGGTCGCCGCAGCGGCCGGGGACGGCCGGGGACGGGGCCCGTCCCAGCACCAGGTCCGCCGAGCCCCGGACGAACGCGGCGGGGGTGCCGAGGTCGAGCCAGTACGTGGAGTCGACCATGCCCTGGAGGTGGGCGCCGGCCGCGAGCAGGTCGGGGAACGTCTCGCGCTCCACCGACACCGGCCGGCCCGCCGGGATCGTGTCGATGACCGAGCGGCGGAAGACGTACGCACCGGCGTTGATCTGGTCGGTGACGATCTCCTCCGGCGTCTGCGGCTTCTCCAGGAAGGCCAGGACCCGGCCGGTGTCGTCCGTGGGGACGAGACCGTAGGCGCGCGGGTCCGTGACCTTCGTCAGGTGCAGGGAGACGTCCGCGCCCGTCGTCTCGTGGGTGCGGACCAGGGCCGGGATGTCCAGCCCGGTCAGGATGTCGCCGTTGAAGATGAGGACGGGATCGTCGGGGCCGGAGTGGAGCCGCGAGGCCACGTTGCGGATCGCGCCGCCCGTGCCGAGGGGCTCCTCCTCCGTGACGTACTCCAGGTGCAGTCCCAGCGACGAGCCGTCGCCGAAGTACGGCTCGAACACCTCCGCCAGATACGACGTGGCGAGGACGATGTGCTCCACGCCCGCCGCTCTCGCGCGCGCCAGCTGGTGGGTGAGGAACGGCACGCCTGCCGCCGGGACCATGGGCTTGGGGGTGTGGACCGTGAGCGGGCGCAGCCGGGTTCCCTTGCCGCCGACCAGAAGGATCGCTTCTGTCACCTGTCGTCTCTGCTTCCTGCCGGGACCGGCCGAACTGTCTTTCGATCGGCCAGTGTATGTCCCGGCCTCAGCGCCCCTGGTAGCCCGCCGCCTTTGAACGGGCCGTGCCGAGCTTGCCGTAGAGCTGCTTGCCCGGGCAGTCGGTGGCAAAGCCGTCGCGGTGACCGGAGATCACGTTCAGGCGAACGCTCGCGCCCTTGGCGTAGAGGTTGCCACCGCCGGACTTCAGGTATGTCTTGGCGGTCGGATTCATCCCGTACAGACCGAGCTTCCAGGCCGCCAGCCGGGCGACGGCCGTCACCGCGGCCGACGCGGGCTTGGTGGAGCCGAAGGAGCCGATGACGGCGACACCCATGCTGTTGGAGTTGAACCCGAGGGTGTGGGCACCGAGGACCGGCTTGGCCACGCCGCCGGCCCGGCCCTCGTAGATGGTGCCGCACTTGTCGACGAGGAAGTTGTAGCCGATGTCCCGCCAGCCCATGCTCTTGACGTGGTAGCGGTAGATGCCGCGGATGACCGACGGGGCCTGGGCGCAGGTGTAGTTGTTGCCGGTGGCCGTGTGGTGCACGAAGGCCGCCTTCACCGACTTCGTGTACACGAAGCCCCTCTCGCGCAGGTTCTCGTCCGCACCCCAGCCGGCCCGGGTGACGATACGCGGGCGCGGTCCGATGTACGGCTTCGCGCGCTCCTGCTGGCTCATCTCGGCGCCGCGCAGAGTGGTCATCTCCTGCTCGGTCCCGGTGCGGTCGAGGGCCGGGATCTCGGCGGCGCCCGGGGCCACACCGGTCAGGCCGGTGTTGGCGTCGGCGACCTCCCGTACCTCGGTGGTGTCCTCGCTCTCCTCCTGCTCGTCGAGGGCGCCGGGGCGGGGGGCGGCGACCGGGGCGTGCCGGTGCGGGACGGAGTCACGGCCGGGGTCGACCAGCTCCAGGCGCATTCCGCCGGGCAGCGGGGAGGAGGTGACGGTGACGTTCCTGACGCCGCGTCCGGTCTCCTCGACGTGGCTGCTGGAGACGGTCTCGGCCCGTACCCGGACCTCGACGCCGTCGGAGTCGCCCACCCACAGCGGGGCGGTGGCACCGTGGACATGGCCGGAGGTGCGTTCGGTGGTGCCGGGGTCCGCGCCGTGGTCGGCGTTGTGCGTGTCGAGGTCCTGCCAGTCGGACCAGGTGTGGCTGCCGGAGGTGCGGGTGCGGACCTGCACACGACCGTTCAGCACGGCGTCCGGGTCGTCCCAGACGACGCCGACGAGGGAGAAGTGCCCGGTGTCGCGGCGGGGCACGCCTTGCAGGGCGGAGCCGGGGGCTCGGTCACTGCCGAGCGGGACGAGGGGCAGCGACGCGGTGCTGCCCGGGATCTCGGCGGCCGCCGGGGCCCCGGCCGGTGCCGGGGCCGCCGCGGCGGGCGGGGTCAGCGGAAGGGCGAGTGCGGCTGCGCATGTGACGCCGATCGAAGAAGCAAGCAATCCACGCATGCCAACGATCCTGGACATAGTCAGACATATCTGTCCATCGGGGAATTGACGGGCCGTCGGCTGCCGTTGCGCCAAACCGGTGGCGCACGGCACGCCTCGGGGCCGGGGCGGCGAGGGGTGCGCGGGAGGGGACGCGCGTACGCTGATGCGGGTGAACGCCACCGATCGCACCCCTGCCGACCTGCTGAGTTCCGCGCTGGCCGCGGATGCCGCGCGCCCGCTGGTGACCTTCTACGACGACGCCACGGGCGAACGTGTCGAATTGTCCGTGGCCACTTTCGCCAATTGGGTGGCCAAGACCGCGAACCTCCTCCAGGACGGGTGGTCCGCCGAGCCCGGCGACCGGGTCGCCCTCCTGCTGCCCGCCCACTGGCAGACGGCGGTGTGGCTGCTCGCGTGCGCCTCGGTCGGAGTCGTCGCGGACGTGGACGGCGACCCGGCACGGGCGGACTTCGTCGTGGCCGGCCCTGGCGAGTTCGAACGGGGCCTGGCATGCAGCGGCGACCGCTACGCCCTGTCCCTCGCCCCCCTGGGCCGGCGTTTCGTCCCGGCTCCCCCGGAGGGATACGCCGACTACGCCGTCGACGTGCCGACCTTCGCCGACCGCTTCGTGCCGTACGCGCCGGTGGATCCGGAGGAGCCGGCGCTGATCGTGGCGGGGGCGGAGCTGACGGGCGCGGAGATCGTGGAGCGGGCAGTCGGGGACGCGGCGGGGCTGGGCCTGACGGGACCGGGGTCCCGGCTGCTGTCCGGCCTGCCCTACGACACGTGGGAGGGCCTGAGCGCGGGCCTGTACGCACCGCTCGCCTCCGGCGGCTCGGTGGTGCTGTGCCGGAACCTTTCCCTGCTCGGGGAGGAAGAGCTGGCGAAGCGGATCGACACGGAACGGGTGTCTTCTACGGCACGCTGACCCGACCCCGACGTCACGGCTGACCGCAGCTATGCCAGTCGATGGCACGCGCCACGGCGTCGGTGCACCCGCCCTCGGCGGGAAGGGGACGGGGTGGGGGGTGTCCGCCCGCACGGCCGGCACCGGGCAGGGGCGCCCCGTCGGAAACGGGCGGCCGGACCGAGGACGGACACCCCCACCCCGGCCCCGACCCACAACGACCCGAAGGCGCGACACCAGCCCCGCACCCACCGCAACGGGCCGCCGCAGGCATATAAGGGGCGCGGGGAACGGCGCGAGCAACCACAACGACACCCGCACCGTCCCCCATTCGGCCCACCACCCCCCACCCCCAAGCACCCACCCACGGCATCGTCGTAAGCAGGAGCAACGACACAAAGGGGGGTGGCAGCAACGTGACGCCCATCACCCGCCGCCGCTGGGCACTGCGCACCGGCGTCGGCCTCACCGCCGTCCTCCTCGCCGCCGCCGTCACCGTCGCCGTCCTCTACGCCAAGCTCGACGGCAACATCACCGCCGACGAGGCCGCCGCCCGCGAACTCGCCCGGTACGAAAAGGAGCGCCCCACCGCCCTGAGCAAGGACGCGCAGAACATCCTTCTCATCGGCTCCGACTCCCGCGCCGGCACGGGCAACGACCGGTACGGCCACGACTCCGGCACCGAGCGCTCCGACACCACGATCCTGCTGCACCTATCCACCGGCAGGCACAGCGCCACCGCCGTCTCCCTCCCCCGCGACCTCATGGTGGACATCCCCGCCTGCCTACGCCGAGACGGCACCGGCACCGGCACCGGCACCGGCAAAGACACCGCCGGAGGCACCCGCAGCGAACCCACGTTCGCCATGTTCAACCAGGCCTTCCAAACGGGCGGCTCCGCCTGCACCATCCGCACGGTGGAAAAGCTGACCGGCGTCCGCGTCGACCACCACGTCGTCATCGACTTCAGCGGCTTCAAGGAGATGGTGGACGCCGTCGACGGCGTGCAGATCTGCCTGACCCGGCCCATCCACGACACGGCGGCCAAGCTTCACCTCCCCGCCGGCCGCGTCACCCTGAACGGCGAGCAGGCCCTCGGCTACGTCCGCGCCCGCAAGTCCCTGGGCGACGGCAGCGACACCGACCGCATGGACCGGCAGCAGCGATTCCTCGCGGCGCTCGTCAACAAGGTCCGCGGCAACGGCGTACTGCTGAATCCGGTGAAGCTCTACCCCGTGCTGGACGCGGCGACGTCCTCGCTCACCACCGACCCCGCCCTGGCGAATCTGCGCGGTTTGTACCAACTTGTGCGCGGACTGCGTGACATCCCCACCGAACACGTCCAATTCTTGACCGTTCCACGGGAGTCGTACGTCTACAACGCCAATCGCGACCAACTGGTGGAGCCCGAGGCGGAAAGGCTGTTCGCCCTCCTGCGCAGGGACAAGCCGGTACAAGTCGCCGCGAGTGTCACCGAGAACGCCCCCTCCGACTACACCCCGTCCGGAACGCGCGGCGAAAAGCCGTCCGACTCCCCCACCGGCTCCCCCTCCCCCGGCCCCGCCTCCCCCGATCCCACATTCCGCGGGAACACCGCCGCCCATGCCGCCCATGACACCTGCGAGTAAAGCGATCGCCAAAGCGGCGAACTCCCGTTCCGGGAAATGAGGCAATTGCCCGCTTGTAGGGAAGTGGAATGTGTCACCGCCGTCGCCCGATGCCGAACGGTGCGGATAGGGTGAGCGATCCGGTGCACCCAACCACGAGGTCCGTCCTGGGGTCGTGCAGGTCGTGCACTGTGAGACCGAGACCGGAGCGCCTCGAGGGGGAAGGCGCGGCGTGGCCCCGACGGAGGATTCGAGCAACCGTGGACGCGCAAGGCCGTGGGCGGGCGGAGAACATCGATCCCGCAGACCAGTGGGTGCTCAATCCGAGCACCGGCGAATACGAACTGCGACTGACCCCTTCCGCAGCGCAGTCGACGGTCGCGCCGCAGTCGGGAGTTCCCTCGCCTCGCAGACCCCGCACCCCGCAGGGGGGCCGCGCGGGCGGCGCCCCGGCATCCGACGCAGCGCGCGCCGCGGCACCGGACACCGCGGCGCGCTCCCGTACCCGCACGTCTTCGGGGCCCGGGCGGGACACCCCGGAACGTGACGTCCCGTCACCCCGCCGGCGCCGCGGCGCTCCGCCGGAGCCGGTGCCGGGCCGGCGCGGACGGCGCCCGGCGAAGAAGAAGTCGAAGGCGAAGAAGGCCCTGATCTGGACCGGCGGGACGATGGCGTTCCTGCTGCTCGTCGTCGGCACCGCGGGCTATCTCTTCATCAAGCATCTCGAGGGCAACGTCAGCACCACCGACGTCGGTGACGCCGGTTCGAAGGGCTTCAGCAAGGACGAGGCCTTCAACATCCTGATCATCGGCACGGACAAGCGCACCGGCAAGGGCAACGAGGGCTACGGCGACAAGGGCAGCGTCGGCCACGCCGACACCAACATCCTGCTGCACGTGGCCAAGGACCGGACGAACGCGACCGCGATGAGCATCCCGCGCGACATGATCGTCGACGTCCCGGACTGCCCGACCAAGCAGTCCGACGGCTCCGAGAGGGTCATCTCCGGCACGGAGCGCGTCCGTTTCAACACCAGCCTCGGCCAGGACGGCCGTGACCCCGGCTGCACGATGCGCACGGTTCAGGCGGTCACCGGCATCCACGTCGACCACTTCATGATGGCGGACTTCAACGCGGTCAAGACGCTGTCGAGCGCGGTCGGCGGCGTCGACGTGTGCCTCAAGCACGCTGTCGACGACCCGAAGTCGCACCTCAAACTGCCCGCGGGCGAGAGCAAGATCGAGGGCGAGCAGGCCCTCGCCTTCGTCCGCACCCGGCACAGCTTCGGCAACGCGGGCGACCTGGACCGCATCAAGGTGCAGCAGCAGTTCCTCGGCTCGCTGGCCCGCAAGATGTCCTCCAGCGACACACTGACCAACCCGACCAAGCTGTACAAGCTGGCGAACGCGGCGACCAAGGCGCTCACCGTCGACACCGGCATCGGTGACGTCTCCACCCTCAAGGACGTCGCCCTGGAGCTGAAGAAGGTCCCGACGAAGAACATCACCTTCCTCACCCTGCCGGTGGTCGACAACCCCACCGAGAAGGTGCACGCGACGGTGGTCCCGGACCCCAACAAGGCGCCGGCGGTCTTCGACGCCATCAAGAACGACGTCTCCTTCACCGCGGTGAAGGAGAAGGAGAAGGCCGCCAAGGACGCCGAGGCGGCCCGGCTGCAGGGCCCGCAGGCTCCCGCCGACGAGGTGCGGGTGCGCATCCTCAACGGCGGTGCGCAGGCCGGCTCCGCCTCGCAGACGCTGAACTGGTTGCAGAACGACCAGGGCGTGCTGAAGTCGGAGAACGCCGGCAACGCGCCCGCCGTGGCGGCGAAGACGACCCTGGAGTACGCCCCCGACCAGGCGGCCCAGGCCCGCAAGCTGGCCGCGCTGATGGGCCTGCCGGGCTCGGCGCTCAAGCCGGGCCGGAGCGTCACCAACGCCCAGGGCCTGCCGACGATGACGCTGACCCTGGGCAAGGACTTCAAGGGCGCGGGGGTGTCCCTGACGGCACCGGCGAAGGCGCCGGAGGTGGACAACCAGTCCACGGCCGACAAGGTTCAGTGCGCGAGTTGAGCCCAGCAGGGCCACCGAACGGGCCTGTCGTACGTCTAACAGGGCGGGCGACAGGCCCGTTCGACTGACCGGACGGGCTGACACGTGCCCCGTTCGATCGACCGGACGGGGCGGACAGGCCCGTTCGATGACCGACGAGGGTGGGGAGGGCAGCTGTGGCGCGCAGCGGCGTCAGGGGGGAGGTGCCGGCGGTCGAGGACACGATGTCCCTGACCCCGCGGACCGGGACCGCGGAAAGCGGCTCCGGCGGCGGCCACGGCACGGGACGCAGACGGCCCGGACGGCGCATGCTGCGCTGGTCGGCGACCGTGCTGGCGGTGGCGATACTCGGCACGGCCTGCGCCGGTTACCTCTACTACGAGCACCTCAACGGCAACCTCCGCAGCGGTGAGCGCAGCAGCGGCGACTCCAAGGCCCGCAAGGCCGATCCGAACGCCGCCGGGCAGACCCCGCTGAACATCCTGCTGATCGGCTCCGACAGTCGTAACTCCGACGCGAACGTCGCGCTCGGCGGCGGCCGGGACAACCGCGGCAACCCGCCGCTGGGCGATGTGCAGATGCTGATCCATCTCTCCGCGGACCGGGAGAGCGCGTCCGTGGTGAGCATTCCGCGTGACACCCGCGTCCAGATCCCCAAGTGCACCGACCCGAAGACCGGCCGGCAGTTCCCGGCGACGAACACGATCATCAACGAGTCGCTGGCCCGCGGCGGCCCCGGCTGCACGCTCGCCACCTGGCAGAACCTCACCGGTGTCTACATAGACCACTGGATGATGATCGACTTCGCCGGTGTGGTGCGCATGGCGGACGCGATCGGCGGGGTCGAGGTGTGCGTCAGCCAGAACGTCTGGGACCGCCCGCTGCCGGCCCAGAAGGGCGGCTCGGGACTGAAGCTGACGGCCGGCCGGCACAAGGTGAAGGGCGTCCAGGCCCTGCAGTGGCTGCGCACCCGGCACGCCTGGGGCAGCGACCCGCTGCGCGCCCGCGCCCAGCACATGTACATGAACTCGATGATCCGCACGCTGCGGGAGCAGAACGTCTTCACCGACACCGGCCGGCTGATGGACCTGGCCGAGGCGGCGACCAAGTCGTTGCAGGTGTCGGAGGAGATCGGCACGGTCAAGAAGCTGTACGACCTCGGTATGCAGCTCAAGACGGTGCCGCCGGACCGCATCACCATGACGACGCTGCCCACGGTGCAGGACACGCAGAACTCGGAGCACCTGCTCCCGGCCGGGGACGGGGCGGAGAAGATCTGGCAGATGATCCGCGAGGACGTGCCCTTCGACAAGAAGGGCCCGCAGAGCGGCGCCGGGAAGCCGGCGGCCCCTGAGAAGACGTCCGCAGATCCCGCCGCGCCGGACGCGCAGATCGGTGTCGTCGTGCGCAACGGCACCCGGTCCGGCGCGCAGGCCGCGGTCCGTGGCCGGGCGGGTACGATCGCGCAGGCGCTCGTGGACAAGGGCTTCGTGCGCGCGGCGAAGGACAGCGCGCCACCGGTCGCCGAGTCCGCCACCGTGGTCCGCTATCCGACCGCCGATCTGGAGGGCGACGCCCAGCAGGTCGCCAGGGCGCTGGGGATCCCGCTGAGCGCGGTGAAGAAGTCCACGGACGTCTCCGGCGTCACCGTCGTCGTCGGCGCGGACTGGCGCACCGGCACGACGTATCCGGTGCAGGCGCCGCCGGAGGCCGGGGACCTGCCCGCGGACGCGGACGCGCTGAGCGGCTCCGACAGCGCCAAGTGCATGGACGTGTACAAGCCGTACCGCTGGTAGCGCGCGGCCTCGACGGTGGGCCGGCACGCGCCGGTGACACACAGAGAACTCTTACCCGACTGCACGATGATGTGGCGGAAACCGGCCGAGGGGGGCCGGTCGGGTGCTCGGCCCAGGGGTGGGGAGGACGGGGAAGTGACACAGAACGACGTGCAGGGGGACGGCACGCTCACGGACATACGTGAGCGTCGGCGACCGGATCCCGACGAGGACGCGCGGGAGCCGGACGACGGCGCGCGGGAGACAGACGAGGACGCGCGGGAGCCCGGATCCGCCGTACCGGAGGAGAGACATACCGTCGCCCGCCCGGGCCGGCGGCGGCGAGCCCTGCGCTGGACCGCGACGGCCCTCGCGCTGCTCCTGCTCTCCAGCGCGGGCGCCGGTTACCTCTACTACCGGCACCTGAACGACAACATCAAGAAGGACTACCTCAACCTCGGCGACGCCAAGGACCGGGCGAGTGTGCCGACGGCCAACGCGGCCGGGCAGAAGCCGCTGAACATCCTGCTGATCGGCTCGGACGCCCGGGACACCAAGGAGAACCAGGAACTTGGCGGCGCGAAGGAGACCTTCGGCGGCCTCCCGCTCGCGGACGTCCAGATGCTCGTCCACGTCTCCGCCGACCGCTCCAACATGTCGGTCGTCAGCATGCCGCGCGACACGCTGCTGCAGCTGCCCAAGTGCACCGACCCCGACGGCACGGTCTACCCGGCCACCACCGGCCGGGTGATGACGAACACCACCCTCGGCCGTGGCGGACCGGGCTGCACGGTGGCGACCTGGGAGAAGCTCACCGACATCCACATCGACCACTTCATGATGATCGACTTCGCCGGTGTGGTGCGCATGGCGGACGCCGTCGGCGGTGTCCCGGTGTGCGTGGACGCCAACGTCTACTCCCACACCCCGGACGGTCACGGCTCCGGCCTGAGGCTCCCCGAGGGCACCACCCCGGTCAAGGGCGAGCAGGCCCTGCAGTGGCTGCGCACCCGCTACGGCTTCGAGGACGGCAGTGACCTCGCCCGTGCCAAGGCCCAGCACATGTACATGAACGCGATGGTGCGTCAGCTGCGCCAGAACGCCACCCTCGGCAACCCGGGCGCCCTGCGCGCCCTCGCCGAGGCGGCCACGAAGGCCATCACGGTCGACGACGGGCTGGGCACCATCAAGAGGATGTACGACCTGGCGGTCGAGCTGCGGAAGGTGCCCACCGACCGGATCACCATGACGACGATGCCCAACCGCTATGTCGGCGCCCGGGTGGAGCCCACCTCGGACGCGGCGAAGCTGTTCCGCATGGTCCGCGACGACGTGGCCCTCGACGGCAAGGACACCCAGAAGCCCGCCGCCGCGCCGAGTGTTCAGGCGACGGCGGACCAGGCTGCGCCGGATGGAGAGATCGCCGTCCAGGTGCTGAACGGCACCCGCACCGACGACCTCGGTCCGGCGCGCGGCCGGGCGTCCACGGTGGCGGGGCTGCTGAAGGACAAGGGCTTCACCGGGGCCCTCGCGGACTCCTCCGCGGCCACGTCCGAGGAGAGCACGGTCGTGCGCTACCCGAGTGCCGATCTGGAGGGCGACGCCCGCCGGGTCGCGCAGGTGCTGGGCCTCCCGGCGAGCGCGGTGCAGAAGTCCACCGACGTGTCCGGCATCACGCTCGTGGTGGGCGCGGACTGGCGCACGGGTACGGCGTATCAGGCGCCGAAGGACGACGGGAAGACGCCGGATTCGGCGCAGGCGATGAACGCGTCCGACGACAGCCAGTGCATGCACGTGAACCCGGCCTTCACCTGGTGAGGCCGGGTCCCCGGGTGGTGCTCAGCGCTGCGGTTCGCCGCTGAGCACCGCCGGGCGGCGGGAGGCGATGACCCGCTTCGCCAGCGACCTCGGGCTGGTCAGGAAGCCCCAGCCCCACGACATGTGCATGGTGGCGAGCGCGAGGGGGATCTGCAGCCGCGCCTTGAGCGGCAGCCCCTTGCCGGCCGGCAGCGACCCGGCGGCGATCGCCGCGAGATAGCCGCCCGGGACGACGAAGCCCCACGGCGTCAGCACCGCCCCGACCACGACGCCGGCGGCGATGGCGCACACCGCCGTCGGCGGGGCGAGGTAGCGCAGGTTGATCGAGCCGGCGTGGTAGCGGGCCACGACGTGCCGCCAACGGCCGTAGTCCTTGTACTGCTTGGCGAGCGCGCGCACCGAGGGACGCGGCCGGTACGACACCCGCAGCTCGGGCGAGAACCAGATCAGGCCGCCCGCCTCACGGATGCGGAAGTTCAGCTCCCAGTCCTGGGCGCGGATGAACTCCTCGTTGTAGCCGCCCTGTTGCTCCAGCGCCTCGCGGCGGAAGACCCCGAGGTAGACGGTCTCGGCGGGGCCGGCCTCGCCTCCGGTGTGGAAGGCGGCGTTACCCACGCCGATCTTCGAGGTCATCGCGGCGGCGACGGCGTGCTCCCAGTCGTTCTCGCCCTCGGCGTGCATGATGCCGCCGACGTTCTGCGCGCCGGTCTCCTGAAGCAGCCGTACGGCGGTGGCGATGTAGTTCGGCGAGAGCATGCCGTGCCCGTCGACGCGGACCACGATCGGATGCCGGGACGCTTTGATCGCCGCGTTGAGGGCGGCGGGCGTACGGCCCGTCGGGTTGGGCACGGTGTGCACGCGGGGGTGGTCCGCGACGAGCTCGGCGGCGATCTCGTCCGTGCGGTCCGTCGACGGACCGAGGGCGATCACGACCTCCATCTCGCCGGCGTACTCCTGCGCGAGGATCGCTTGGACGGCCCCGCGCAGATGCCGCTCCTCGTTGAGGACGGGCATGATCACGGACACGGCGGGGAGCTGCACGTCGGACTTGGCGTTCATCGGTGCTCACGTTACCGCGAACGGGGGACACCTTTGCGCGCCACGTGAGCGGGTGACCGGGCTGCAGATCGTATGGACCTACCGTGCTCACGGATCCCGCGTACGGCCTCGTCCGGAGGTGTCCTTCTTGTCCACGCCGCCCCGCTCCACCTCGTCCCGGCCGCAGCGCCGCCCGCAGCCGCCCCGCAGGCCCCGGCAGCCCGTCGGGCGCCGCAGGCCGCGCTGGGCCATGCGGGCGGTGACGACGCTGTCCGTCGTCGTCCTCGCCTCCGCGGGGATCGGGCACGCCGTGATCTCCAGCCTGGACGCGGACATCGCGCGGGTGGACCCCTTCAAGGACATGAAGAACCGGCCCCGCGCGGGCCACGGCATGAACGTGCTGCTGGTCGGCACCGACGGCCGCGACAAGATCACGCCGGAGGAGCGCAAGAAGTACCACCTCGGCGGCGCGCCCTGCCACTGCACCGACACGATCATGATCGTGCACATCTCGGAGGACCGGGACCGGGCCAGCGTGGTCAGCCTCCCCCGCGACTCCTACGCCGAGACGCCCGAGCACGCCGACGCCACCACCGGCGAGCGGCACAGCGGGCACCCGATCAAGCTGAACGCGGCGTACGCGGAGGGCGGGCCGCAGCTGACCGTGCGCACGGTCGAGCAGATGACCCATGTGAAGATCGACCACTATCTGGAGGTCGACTTCACCAGTTTCATGAAGACCGTCGACGAGCTGGGCGGCGTGCGGATCTGCACCGCCGAGCCGCTGAAGGACTCCTACACCGGCCTCGACCTGCCGGCCGGCGCACACACCCTCACCGGCGGCCAGGCCCTGCAGTACGTGCGCTCCCGGCACATCGACGGCGCCTCGGACCTCGGCCGGATGAAGCGCCAGCAGCGTTTCCTGGCCTCGCTGGTGGACCGGGCGACATCCTCCGGGTTGCTGCTGAACCCGCTGAAGTTCCGCGACGTGACCCGGGCGGTGCTCGGCTCGGTGCGGGCGGACAAGGGCTTCGGCGCGGAGGAGCTGCTGGACCTGGGCCGCGCGATGCGCACCTTCTCGCCGTCGTCCTCGGAGTTCACCACGGTCCCCGTCGGGCAGCTGGGCTACCAGGTCAAGGGCATCGGCTCGACGCTGAAGTGGGACGACGCGAAGGCCGCGAAGCTGTTCGAGGCGCTGCGCGAGGACAAGCCGCTCTCCGTGCAGCGGCCGCGCGGCGCGGCCCCGGTGCTGGTCGAGGTCGCCCCGCAGCAGATCCGGGTGCAGGTGGAGAACGGCACCACGACGTCCGGCCTCGGCCGCCGCGTCGACGCCGCCCTCGCGGCGGCCGGCTTCCGCACCACCGGCACGCCCGGCACCGCGCCCCAGTCCGCCACAGGCCGCACGGTCATCCTGTACGACCCGCGCTGGGACCGCTCCGCCCGGTCGCTGGCCGCCGCGCTGCCCGGCAGCCTGCTGCGCCCGGCGCCCGGCCGGGGTCCGCTGATGAAGGTGATCGCCGGCACTGATTTCCGCCAGGTCCGCACGGTGCGCGCCGAACAGCCGGGGCAGGCGCAGACGTCGGTGGTGCGGGGCAACGAGGTGGGCTGCGCGTAGGGCGGGGCCGGGGTGTCGTAGGGACCTCCGATGGACGCGGGGCCCTGGGAGGCGTACGACGGAAGGACACGCACGGGGCCCCGTCCCCGGGGCCCCTCGCACCCCCAGGAGGAGCCATGACCGAGTCCGCCGCGACCCCCATGAGCAAGGAGATGCAGGACTGCGTCGAGGCGTGCATGTCCTGCCACACCGTGTGCGAGGAGACCATGAGCTCGTGCCTGCAGATGGGCGGGCCGGCCCAGATGCAGGTCATGCGGGCGCTCATGGACTGCTCGGAGATGACGCGGATGTGCGCCGACATGATGATGCGGCGCTCGCCGCTGTCGGCCGAGATGTGCGCGATGTGCGCCCGCGCGTGCGACATGTGCGCCGAGGCGTGTATGAGCATGCCGGACGACGCGCAGATGATGCGCTGCGCCGAGTCCTGTCGCCACTGCGCCGAGATGTGCCGGACGATGGCGGGCGCCACGATGTGACACCCCAGGGCACCCCACGGGGGTGCCCTGCGTGGCGGCGACCTCGGCGTTCTCGGCGGTGTCGTCGCCACGCTCTCCCGTGCGGGGAGCGGGGCGGGGGCGTATCGCGTCGGACCGGGTGAACGGGGTCAGTTGCCCGCGACCGTGACCTTCTCGTCGTTGTTCAGTTCGTTGACCAGGGTTTTCACCTTGGCCTTGTCCCAGACGAGGTTGCCGCCGCGGGAGCCCGAGATCGGCATGTTCATGGACGTGCCGTCGCCGCCGTTGACGCCCTTCATCGCGAAGAACATCGAACCCAGGTCGTACAGACCCATGTCCTTGTCGACGATCAGGGAGTCCAGGCCCGCGCCCATCGTCGGGTAGAGCTTGAACGGGTTGAGGACCGTGGACGGGGTGGCGACCTGGTGGGCCAGGGCGGCGAGGAACTTCTGCTGGTTCTTCGTGCGCTCCAGGTCGGAGGCGGCGAAGGCGTGCCGGGTACGGACGAAGGCGAGGGCCTGCTCGCCGTTGAGGGTCTGCTTGCCGGCCTGGAAGTCGGCGCCCGAGTACTTGTCCTTGAACGGCTTGTCGATGGTGATCTCGACACCGCCCACCGCGTCGACGATGTTCGCGAAGCCGGCGAAGCCGATCTCCACGTAGTGGTCGATGTGCAGGCCGGTGTTGTACTCGACGGTCCGCACCAGCAGCTCGGGGCCGTCCTCGGCGTAGGCGGCGTTGAGCTTGGTGTGCCGGCCCGTGGCCGGGTAGGTCTTGCCGGACTGGGACCCCTTGTAGGAGGGGATCTCCACGTCGGAGTCACGGGGCAGCGAGATCAGCGTGTCGCCGCTGCTGCCGACGTGCAGGATCATCATCGAGTCCGTGCGCTTGCCCTCGGCGGACCCGGTGTGCAGCTTCTTCTTGTCCTCCTTGGACATGCCCTCACGGCTGTCCGAACCGACGATCAGGTAGTTCGTTCCCTCGCCGGAGGAGGGCCGGTCGATGACCTTGGACAGGTCGACCTCGCGGCGCAGCTTGGAGTCGGCCCAGAAGTACGTGCCGACGGTGGTGACCACAAGCACGGTGGCGAGCGTGATCGCCGTCCACTTGATCCGGCGGCGCCAGTTCGGAGCGGGTCTCGGCCCACCACCGCCCGGGCCCGCGGGGCCGCGGCCGGCGGGGCTGCCGTAGACGTGGCCGGTGTTGTAGCCGGAGTCGTACCCGTCGTCGTAGCCGCCGGGGGCCTCGCCGCCGTCGACGTACGACGGCTGCGGCGGCACCGCTCCGTACTGCGGCGCGGACGGGCCCGGGCGGGCGCCCGGCGCGGGCCGGCGCACCTGCCGCATGACGCGGGCACCCTCCGGCGTCGCGCCGGAGCTGCCGCGTCCGTAGCGGGTGCCGCGGTTGTCGTCGGACCATCCCTCGGGCCAGTCATTCATGCGCCCCAGTGTGCCGGGCCGGACGGTATGCCTTACAAGGGCCGTCGGAAAATAAGGTCAGCGCTGTTGCGAAGCTGACACAAATCCCTCGGATGTCAGCTCGGCATAAGGTGGACGCCATGACAGACCAGGCCCCCGCCGCAGACACGGACACTCCGGAGATCCCGGGCAAGCCGACGTCGGCCTCCCGCACCACGCTGAGCCACATCATGACCCACGCCGACACCAACCTCCTGGGTACGGTGCACGGTGGCGTGATCATGAAGCTGGTCGACGACGCCGCGGGCGCGGTCGCCGGCCGCCACTCGGGCGGGCCCGCGGTCACCGCGTCCATGGACGAGATGGCGTTCCTGGAGCCGGTCCGGGTCGGTGACCTGGTCCATGTGAAGGCGCAGGTCAACTGGACCGGCCGGACCTCGATGGAGGTCGGCGTGCGCGTCCTTGCCGAACGCTGGAACGAGTCCACGCCTCCCACCCAGGTCGGCTCGGCCTACCTGGTCTTCGCCGCGGTCGACGCCGACGGCAAGCCGCGCTCGGTCCCCCCGGTGATCCCGGAGACGGAACGGGACAAGCGCCGCTACCAGGAGGCCCAGATCCGCCGCACCCACCGCCTGGCCCGCCGCCGAGCGATCATGGACCTGCGCGAGCGCCGCGCGGCGGAGGGCTTCGAGGACTGAAAAACGCAGCGGCCCCCGGCGCACGGTGCGCCAGGGGTCGTCACGTCAGCGTTCTGTGTGGAGCGTTACGGCAGGTTGCGGGCCATCACGATGCGCTGGACCTGGTTGGTGCCCTCGTAGATCTGGGTGATCTTGGCGTCGCGCATCATGCGCTCCACCGGGTAGTCACGGGTGTAGCCGTAGCCGCCGAGGAGCTGGACCGCGTCCGTGGTGACCTCCATCGCCACGTCCGAGGCGAAGCACTTGGCGGCAGCGCCCAGGTAGGTGAGGTCGGCGTCGCCGCGCTCGGAGGCCGCGGCGGCCTGGTAGGTCAGGGCGCGGGCGGCGGAGATCTTCATCGCCATGTCGGCCAGCATGAACTGGATGCCCTGGAAGTCGGCGATCGGCTTGCCGAACTGCTTGCGCTCCTGGACGTAGCCCTTGGCGTAGTCCAGCGCGCCCTGGGCGATGCCGAGGGCCTGCGCGGCGATGGTGATGCGGGTGTGGTCCAGGGTCTTCATGGCCGTCATGAAGCCCGTGCCCTCCTCGCCGATCATGCGGTCGGCGGGGATGCGGACGTTGTCGAGGTAGACCTCACGGGTCGGCGAGCCCTTGATGCCGAGCTTCTTCTCCGGCGCGCCGAAGGAGACACCCTCGTCGGACTTCTCGACGACGAACGCGGAGATGCCCTTCGAGCGCTTGGCGGGGTCCGTGACCGCCATCACCGTGTAGTACTCCGACACGCCCGCGTTGGTGATCCAGCGCTTCACGCCGTTGAGGATCCAGTGGTCTCCGTCACGGACCGCGCGCGTCTTCATGCCGGCCGCGTCCGAGCCCGCGTCCGGCTCGGAGAGGCAGTAGGAGAACATGCCGTCGCCCTTGGCAAGCGGGGTCATGTACTTCTTCTTCAGCTCCTCGGAGCCGGACAGGATCACCGGCAGCGAGCCCAGCTTGTTCACGGCCGGGATCAGCGAGGAGGACGCGCAGACGCGGGCCACCTCCTCGATCACGATGACCGTCGCGAGCGCGTCGGCGCCCGCGCCGCCGTAGCTCTCGGGTACGTGCACCGCGTGCAGGTCGTTGGCCACGAGCGCGTCGTGCGCCTCCTGCGGGAAGCGCGCTTCCTCGTCCACCGCGGCGGCGTGGGGCGCGATCTTCGCCTCGGCCAGCGCGCGGACGGCGTCGCGGAGCATGTCGTGCTCCTCGGACGGGCGGTACAGGTCGAAGTCAGCCGATCCGGCCAAGGTCTCTCACGCTCCAAGATGCAGTGATACCGACGCGATACCAACGCTAATTACCGTTAAGTAACTCAAATTTTAGAGCTCTGGACGCCCCATGGGTACGTGACCTGGACGACAGAGGGAAAACCGCCCGGTGAGGGCCATGGGCGCGCCCCGGCTATGCTCGGCACGCGCACCGAACGACCTCGACCCGGGAGCACGCATGGCCCTCAAGATCACCGTGATCGGCACCGGTTATCTCGGCGCCACGCACGCGGCGGCCATGGCGGAACTGGGATTCGAGGTGCTCGGCCTCGACGTCGTCCCGGAGAAGATCGACAAGCTCCAGCGGGGCGAGGTCCCGATGTACGAGCCGGGACTCGAGGACCTGCTGCGCAAGCACGTCGCCGGGATCGAGGGATCCTCCGGGCGGCTGCGCTTCACCCAGGACTGGGCCGAGGTCGGCGCGTTCGGCGAGGTGCACTTCCTGTGCGTGAACACCCCGCAGCGACACGGCGAGTACGCCTGTGACATGAGTTACGTCGACTCCGCGATCGCCTCGCTCGCCCCGCATCTGCGCGGTCCCGCCCTCGTCGTCGGCAAGTCGACCGTGCCCGTCGGTTCCGCCGACCGTCTCGCCTCCTACCTCGTCGAGCACGCGCCGGCCAGCGGGGACGCCGAGCTGGCCTGGAACCCGGAGTTCCTGCGCGAGGGCTTCGCCGTGCAGGACACCCTGCACCCGGACCGGATCGTGGTCGGTGTGCGCAGCGAGCGCGCGGAGAAGCTGCTGCGCGAGGTGTACGCCACGCCGGTCTCCGAGGGTTCGCCGTTCGTGGTCACCGACTTCCCGACCGCCGAGCTGGTGAAGACCTCAGCGAACTCCTTCCTGGCCACCAAGATCTCCTTCATCAACGCCATGGCCGAGGTGTGCGAGGCCGCGGGCGGCGACGTGGCGAAGCTGGCCGAGGCGATCGGGTACGACGACCGGATCGGGCGGAAGTTCCTGCGCGCCGGGATCGGCTTCGGCGGTGGCTGCCTGCCCAAGGACATCCGGGCGTTCATGGCGCGCGCCGGTGAGCTGGGCGCGGACCAGGCGCTGACGTTCCTGCGCGAGATCGACTCGATCAACATGCGCCAGCGCGGGCAGATGGTGGAACTGGCCCGGCAGGCACTGGGCGGCGGCCCCTTCCTGGGCAAGCGGGTCGCGGTGCTCGGCGCCACCTTCAAGCCCGACTCGGACGACGTCCGTGACTCGCCGGCGCTCAATGTCGCCGGGCAGATCCACCTCCAGGGCGGCCAGGTGACCGTCTACGACCCGAAGGGCATGGACAACGCCCGCCGGATCTTCCCCACCCTG
Organism: Streptomyces sp. NPDC014006; assembly: GCF_043088925.1. Lineage (NCBI taxonomy): Bacteria > Bacillati > Actinomycetota > Actinomycetes > Kitasatosporales > Streptomycetaceae > Streptomyces > Streptomyces sp. NPDC014006. The sequence continues at coordinate 41,691 of NZ_JBICAJ010000007.1, forward strand.
GGGTACGCCGACACCGCGCTGGACGCCGTGCGCGGCGCTGACGTGGTGCTGCACCTCACGGAGTGGAAGGAGTTCCGGGAGCTGGACCCGGCCGAGCTCGGCTCGGTCGCGGCGGACCGGCTGATCCTGGACGGCCGCAACGCCCTCGACCCCGAGCTGTGGCGACGGGCGGGCTGGACGTACCGGGCGATGGGCCGCCCCACGGCGTAGACGCCGGCAGACGCATCCGCAGAGACGCATCCGCAGGCGTGTCGAGGACGCCGGTTCGGCCGAGGCTCAGTCGGCCGAACCGGCGTCTGTCGCATTCTGCACCACCACGGCGCCCGCTCACGCCCCCTTCGCCCGGTAGCGCCGCATCTTCGCGCGTGCCCCGCACAGCTGCATCGAGCACCAGCGCCCGCGTCCGGCGGGGCTGCGGTCGTAGTACGCCCAGTGGCAGGTGGCGGACTCGCACGCCTTGAGGCGGTCCCAGGTGCCCGCGACGAGGGCCTCGGCGACGGCGGAGGCGATCAGGGAGAGCAGCGGGCCGGAGTCGGCCGGGGCGAGACGGGCCGAGCCGTCGCCCTCGTCCACGGCGACCAGCAGCGGGGCGGCGGCGAGCAGCTCGCCGAGCGGGGTGACCTCGCGGTGCGGGGGGTGCCCGGCGTGGGCGAGGAGGGTCGCGCGCAGGGACTCACGCAGTTCGCGGGCGCGCGGCAGGTCGTCCTCGGTGAGTCCGAAGCGCGCCCGGCCCTCGGCGGTGTCGAGCGTGTCGCCGCCCGATTCCAGGTCCAGGGTGTTGACCAGGGACTCCACCAGGGCGAGTCCTCCGGGCGCGACCGATCTCCCACTCATGCTTGCGACGTTACCCCCAATGCGGGAGCATGCAGTAACCGTTACCGGTTACCCGCCTCTACGGGTAACCCTGCCGGGTAACGTCACCGATGCCGAGGAGGACGTCATGGCCGTCGCCGAACTGGGAGTCGTCGTTCTGGACTGCCCCGATCCCCGCGCCCTGGCCGGCTTCTACGCCGCCGTGCTGGGCGGCGCCATCGAGGACCAGGGCGAGTGGGTGGACCTGAAGCTGCCGGGCGGGCAGCAGCTGGCGTTCCAGGAAGCGCCCGGTTTCGTCCCGCCGCGGTGGCCGTCCGCCGACCACTCGCAGCAGTTCCACCTGGACCTGACCGTGCCGGACCTGGACGCGGCCGAGAAGGCCGTGCTGGAGCTGGGCGCGCGGCCGCTGGACACCGAGGACCGGGCGCGCACCTTCCGGGTTTACGCCGATCCGGCCGGGCACCCGTTCTGCCTGTGCGCCTGCTGAAGGCACCACCGACCAGGGAGGTCTCTCCATGCCCCGTGTGGCACGTGTGCGTTCCGTCGTCGTCGACTGTCCCGACCCGCGGGCACTGGCCCGCTTCTACGCCGAGATCGTCGGCGGCGAACCCGAGAGCGAGGACGCCGACTGGGTCGTGCTCCAGGTGCCCGACGGGCCCCGGCTGGCGTTCCAGCGCTCGGAGGGCCACACCCCGCCGGAGTGGCCGCGCTCCGACCGCAACGCCCAGCAGTTCCACCTGGACCTGGACGCCGGGGCCACCTGGGACGAGGTCGACCAGGTGGAGAAGCGGGTCCTGAACCTGGGAGCGCGGCTGCTGAAGCGGGAGGAGGGCGACGAGGACTTCCGGGTCTACGCCGACCCGGCAGGCCACCCCTTCTGCCTGTGTGTGATCCCCGGGGACTGACCCCGCACGTGGCCGCTGCGGATCCGCCTACCCGTCCAGCTCCCCGATCGTCGCCGCCGACGGCCCCCGGCGCTCCTGTGCGGTCCGCGCGGCGAAGTCGGCGCTGCGCAGCACGCGCTGGACGTTGCCCCAGGTCAGCAGGGCGAGATCGGCCTCCGGCCAGCCGCGGCGAAGCAGTTCGGCGATGAGCCGGGGGTAGCAGGAGGGGTCGGCGAGGTCCTGCGGGTGGTCCGCGCCGGAGTCGTACGTGCCGGCCAGGGCGACGCAGTCCGGGCCGGCGAGGTTGCGGACGTGGTCGAGGTGGTCGGCGACGTCCTTCAGCCTCGGCCCGGTCTGGTCGGCCGCCAGCGGCACCATGCACAGCCCCTTGGCCGCGCCGAGCCCGCCGAGCAGCTCGTCGGGCAGGTTGTCGGGGTGCGGGCACAGGGCGCGGGCACCGGAGCGGGTGCACAGCACCGGCGTACGGGACAGCGTGAGGGCGCGGGCGATGGTCGCGTCGGAGGCGCCGGAGAGGTCGGCGAGCACGCCGAGCCGGTTCATCTCGCGGACGACCTCCTCGCCGAACCGGCTCAGGCCCGCCTCGCTGGCCCAGCTGGTGCCGGCCAGGGTGACGACGCGGACGCCGAGGGAGTGCAGCACGCGCAGGATGGCGACGGAGTCACCGAGGGCGGCGGCCGGGGCCGGGCCGGGGATCACGGCGACCCGGCCGCAGTTGCGGGCGTCGATGACCTGCCCGGCGGTGCGGGCCAGCCGCAGGCCCTCGGGGTGGCCGCGGACGACGGAGCGGATCAGGTCGAGCTGCTCCAGCGTGCTGACGAGCGCCCTGCCGGGGGCCGGCTCCCCCGGCAGGTGCAGGGACCACAACAGGGCACCGACGTGCCCCTCGCGCAGCCGGGGCACGTCCGTGTCGACGGAGCTGTCGCCCAGTTCGAGGTCGTACCAGGACAGCTTGCGCAGGGCCCAGGGCAGCGCACTGTAGCCGTCGGCGACGGGGTGCTCGGCGAGCAGCGTGCGCACCCGGTCGACGGCGTCCAGCGCGGCGGCGTACGCCTGGGGAAAGGGGTCGTCGACGGGGTCGTCGACAGGCAGGCCGCCGATCTCGGTCGTGTCGTGCAGTTCGTCCTGGAGGTCGGCCATGACGGTCTCCGTACGTCGTGATCGGCGGCAGAACGGCAGTACCGTCACGCTTGCACGGAGCGGGAGGCCCTTCCTGGTGGACGGGGCGTTCGGGGGTACGCCGGTCAGCCTCGCGCGGCCGTGTCGATGACCTCGTCCAGGGTGTCGCGGGAGCGGACCAGGTCGCGGATCATGCGGTCGATGCGCTCGCGTTCGGCGGTGAGGTCCCGCACCAGCTTCGGTGTGGCGACGGCGGAGGGGCCGCCGTCGCTGTCGCGCATGCAGGGCAGCAGCTGGGCGATCTTCGCGCTGCACAGCCCGGCCGCGAACAGCTCCTGGATCCGGATGACCCGGTCCACGGCCGCCTCCGGATAGTCCCGGTGTCCGCCCGCGGTGCGGTCCGGGGCGAGCAGCCCCTGCTTCTCGTAGTAGCGCAGCGAGCGCTCGCTGACACCGGTGCGCCGGGCCAGTTCACCGATCCGCATGTCCACCCCCGCGGGACTTGAATCTGACATGCGTGTCAGGTTCTAGCGTACGGACATGACGAACACAACGGCTCTCCTCGCCTCCGGCCGGATCGGCTCCCTCACGCTCCCCAACAAGCTCGTCATGGCCCCGATGACCCGCAACCGTGCGCAGGACGACGGCACCCCCTCCGAGCTGATGGCCGTCTACTACGCCCAGCGCGCCTCCGCGGGGCTGATCGTCGCCGAGGCGGCCACGCCCAGCGCGGTCGGCCGGACCTACCCCAACATCGGCGCGATCCACACCGACGCGCACGCGGCCGGCTGGCGGCGGGTGACGGACACGGTGCGTGCCGCGGGCGGGCGGATGTTCCTGCAGATCCAGCACGGCGGGCGGGTCGGCCACCCTGCGACCAGCGGTCTGCACCCCGTGGCGCCCTCCCCCGTGCCGCTGCCGGACACCGTCTTCACCAGCGACGGGCACCAGCCGGCCGTCACACCGCGCGAGATGACCGGCGAGGACATCGAGACCACCGTCGCCGACTTCGCGGCCGCGGCCCGGCGGTCGTGTACGCCGACCCCGACTCCCCCGTGTTCCGGCGGATCCGCGCCGACTGGCCGGGCACGCTGATCGCCAACCCGCGGCTGACAGCGGTGACGACCGAGGAGGTCACGCGGGCGAGCGAGCGGCTGCTGGACGCCGGTGCGGACCTCGTCGCGCTCGGCCGCCCGTTCCTCGCCAACCCGGACCTGGTCGAGCGGCTGCGCCGGGGCGCCCCGCTCAACGAGGTCCGGGACCGGTACCTGATGTACGTGGGCGGGGCGGACGGCTACACCGACTACCCCACCCTGTCCGGCCCGGCTCAGCCGTCCAGTGACTCGATCGTCGCGTGGGACGGCGCGCGGGTCGCCTGAAGGCCGCGGGCCACGTCTTCCGCCGCGCCCAGCACCCGGACCGCGTTCCGCCAGGTCAGCTTGGCCAGGTCGGACCTGGACCAGCCGCGGTCGAGCAGTTCGGCGATCAGGTTCGGGTAGCCGGAGACGTCGCCGAGGCCCTCGGGGGTGAACGCCGTGCCGTCGTAGTCGCCGCCGATGCCGAGATGGTCGATGCCGGCCACCTCGCGCATGTGGTCCAGGTGGTCGGCGACGGTCGCGACCGTGGCGACCGGGCGCGGGTTGCGCTCCTCGAAGGCGCGGTGGATCTTCATCGCCTCGGGGCTGGTGTCCAGGTGGTGCAGCCCGTGCGCGCGCATGTTCTCGTCGGCGGCGGCCGTCCAGTCCACCGCCGCCTGGAGCACGAACTTCGGCACGAACGTCACCATCGCCACGCCACCGTTGGCCGGGAGGCGCTCCAGGACGTCGTCGGGGATGTTGCGCGGGTGGTCGCACACCGCCCGCGAGGACGAGTGCGAGAAGATCACCGGCGCCTCGGTGGCGTCCAGCGCGTCCCGCATGGTCGTCGCCGCCACATGGGAGAGGTCGACGAGCATGCCCAGCCGGTTCATCTCCCGCACCACCTCGCGGCCGAAGGCCGTCAGGCCGCCCGCCCTCGGCTCGTCGGTCGCGGAGTCCGCCCAGTCCACGTTGTCGTTGTGGGTGAGCGTCATGTACCGCACCCCGAGCGCGTACAGGCCACGCAGGGTGCCGAGCGAGTTGGCGATGGAGTGCCCGCCCTCCGCGCCCATCAGCGAGGCGATACGGCCCTCACCGCGCGCCGCCTCAAGATCGGCCGCCGTCGTCGCCAGGCGCAGCTCGGCGGGGTGGCGGTCGACCAGCCGCCGTACGCAGTCGATCTGCTCCAGCGTGGCCGGCACCGCGTCCGGCAGGTCGGAGCGGACGTACACCGACCAGTACTGCGCGCCGACACCGCCCGCACGCAGGCGGGCGAGGTCGGTGTGCAGGTGGGCGGACTGGTCGACGGCGATGTCGCGGGCGTCGAGGTCGTAGCGGACCTGCTCGCGCAGCGCCCACGGCAGGTCGTTGTGGCCGTCGACGACCGGGAACTCGGCGAGGAGGTCGCGGGCTGTCTCCAGGGACGTCATGACGTCACTTCCCGAAACCGAAGCCGTTGCTTCCCTCGACCTTGGTGCGCAGGCGCTTGCCCTTCTCGGTGGCCTGGTCGTTGAGGTCCTGCTGGAAGTCGCGCATCCGGCCCAGCAGCTCCTCGTCGTGCGCGGCGAGGATGCGGGCGGCCAGCAGACCGGCGTTGCGGGCACCGCCGACGGAGACCGTGGCGACCGGCACCCCGGCGGGCATCTGCACGATCGACAGCAGGGAGTCCATGCCGTCGAGGTACTTCAGCGGCACCGGGACACCGATGACCGGCAGCGGGGTGACCGAGGCGAGCATGCCCGGCAGGTGGGCGGCGCCGCCCGCACCGGCGATGATCACCTTCAGGCCGCGGTCGGCGGCGTGCTCGCCGTACGCGACCATCTCGCGGGGCATGCGGTGCGCGGAGACGACGTCGACCTCGTAGGCGATCTCGAACTCGTCGAGGGCCTTCGCGGCGGCCTCCATGACGGGCCAGTCGCTGTCCGACCCCATGACGATGCCAACAACAGGGCTCATTCGGTGATGGTGCCTCTCAGGTAGCCGGCAGCGTGACGGGCGCGCTCCAGCACGTCGTCCAGGTCGTCGCCGTAGGTGTTCACGTGGCCGACCTTGCGGCCGGGCTTCACGTCCTTGCCGTACATGTGGATCTTCAGCTGCGGGTCGCGGGCCATGCAGTGCAGGTACGCCGAGTACATGTCCGGGTAGTCGCCGCCGAGGACGTTGACCATCACCGTCCACTTGGCACGCGGGCGCGGGTCGCCGAGAGGGAGGTCCAGCACGGCGCGGACGTGGTTGGCGAACTGCGAGGTGATCGCGCCGTCCATGGACCAGTGGCCGGAATTGTGCGGGCGCATCGCCAGCTCGTTGACGAGGATGCGGCCGTCACGGGTCTGGAACAGCTCGACGGCGAGGTGGCCGACGACACCGAGTTCCTTGGCGATGGTCAGCGCCATCTCCTCGGCCTTCAGCGCCAGATCCTCGTCGAGGTCGGGCGCCGGGGCTATGACGGTGTCGCACACGCCGTTCACCTGCCGCGACTCGACCACCGGGTAGGCGACGGCCTGGCCGTGCGGGGAGCGCACGACGTTGGCGGCCAGCTCGCGGACGTAGTCGACCTTCTCCTCGGCGAGGACGGGGACGCCCGCCTTGAAGGGATCCTCCGCCTCCTCGACGCTGTCGACGACCCACACGCCCTTGCCGTCGTAGCCACCGCGGACGGTCTTCAGGACGACGGGGAAACCGTCGCCCTCGGCCGCGAAGGCCGCCACGTCCTGCGGATCGCTGACGATCCTGTGCCGTGGGCAGGGGATGCCGATCGCGTCGAGCCTGGCGCGCATCACCCCCTTGTCCTGGGCATGCACCAGCGCGTCGGGGCCCGGGCGCACGGGAATGCCGTCCGCCTCCAGGGCCCTGAGGTGCTCGGTGGGTACATGTTCGTGATCGAAGGTGATCACATCGCACCCGCGCGCGAACTCGCGCAGCGTGTCGAGGTCGCGATAGTCGCCGATGACGACATCGCTCACGACCTGCGCCGCGGAATCCTGAGGGGTGTCACTGAGGAGCTTGAACCTGATGCCCAGCGGGATGCCCGACTCGTGTGTCATACGAGCCAGCTGGCCCCCGCCGACCATGCCGACTACCGGGAACGTCACACCCCTAGGGTATCGGCCACCGGACGGCGGCCGGATCGGGCGCCTCCCACCCGGGCCCTCACCGGTGCGTCAGGCCTCACACCGGCCTCCTCGGGTACTCGGCAGGCATCCGCCGTTAGGGGTGGTTAGCATGGCTGGGTTGACGAAACCGTAACGACTGGGGGCCTGCTCGACCATGGGAAGCGGTACCTCAGGACTTCAACGGCTCGTCCGCGAGATCGCCAAGTTCGGCGCCGTCGGCGGCGCGGGCGTGCTCGTCAATCTGGGCGTGTTCAACGTCGTACGGCATGTGACCGATCTGCAGGTGGTCCGGGCCAGCGTCATCGCGACGGCGGTGTCGATCGTCTTCAACTACGTCGGCTTCCGTTACTTCACCTACCGCGACGCCGACAAGAACGGGCGCACCAGGGAACTGACCCTGTTCCTGCTGTTCAGCCTGGTCGGCCTGGTGATCGAGAACGGTGTGCTGTACGCGGCGACCTACGGTTTCGGCTGGGACACCCCGCTGCAGAGCAACATCTTCAAGTTCCTCGGCATCGGCGTCGCGACCCTGTTCCGCTTTTGGTCCTACCGCACCTGGGTGTTCCGCGCCCTTCCGGCCGGCGAGGCGGTCGCGGACGCGCAGGCCCTCCTGGAACAGGCCGGGCCGCCGCCGCGTCCCCGCCAGCGGGTCTGACCCCCGCCCGGGACGTCACCGGTCAGCGCCGGCGGGTCTGACCCTGCCGGTACGTCACCGGTCAGCGGACCGTCGGCTCCTCGTCGGGGGTCGGCTTCTTGACGGGCTGGCTGCGGGAGAGGAACAAGCCGAAGACCGGTGGGGCCGCCTGCAGCATCTCCAGACGGCCGCCGTCGGCCTCCGCGAGGTCGCGGGCGACGGCCAGGCCGATGCCGGTGGAGTTGCGACCACTGATCGTGCGCTCGAAGATGCGCGCGCCCAGCTCCGGCGGAACACCGGGACCCTCGTCCGTCACCTCGATCACCGCCTGGTTGCCGGTGACCCGCGTGCGCAGCGCGACCGTGCCGCCGCCGTGCATCAGCGAGTTCTCGATCAGCGCCGCCAGCACCTGCGCCACCGCGCCCGGCGTGCCCACCGCCCGCAGATGCCGCTTGCCGGAGCTGACGATCGCCCTGCCGGCGCTGCGGTAGGCGGGGCGCCACTCGGCGACCTGCTGCTGGATGACCTCGTCCAGGTCGAAGGCGACGGCGGAGCCGGTGCGCGGGTCCCGGGAGTTCGTCAGCAGCCGCTCGACCACGTCCGTCAGGCGCTCGACCTGGGTCAGCGCGACGTTCGCCTCCTCCTTCACCGTGTCCAGGTCGTCGGTGAGGGTGATCTCCTCCAGCCGCATCGACAGCGCGGTCAGCGGCGTACGCAGCTGGTGGGAGGCGTCCGCGGCCAGCCGCCGCTCGGCGGTGAGCATCCGGGCGATGCGTTCGGCGGAGGAGTCCAGCACATCGGCGACCCGGTCCAGCTCGGGCACGGAGTACCGCTTGTGCCGCGGGCGCGGGTCGCCGGAGCCGAGCCGCTCGGCGGTCTCGGCCAGGTCGGTCAGCGGAGAGGCGAGCCGGTTGGCCTGGCGGATCGCCAGCAGCACCGCGGCCACCACCGCCAGCAGCGCGACCAGCCCGATGATCAGCAAGGTCCGGCCGACCTCCCGGGTCACCGTGGAGCGCGGCTCCTCCACGACGACGGTCTCGCCCTCCTCGCCCTGGTGCTCCTTGGAGCGGATGACATCGCCCTCGGGCTTGGTGCCGACCTCGATCGGCGCCCGCCCGGGGATGCGGACCACGGCATAACGGTCCTGCATGCCCGGAACCTGAAGGATCTCCGGGGTGACGCCCGCCGAGCTCAGCAGCCGGCTGTCCACCACACTGGCCAGCCGCAGCGCCTCGGAGTCCACCCGCTCCTGCGCGGTGTTGCTGATCGTCCGCGTCTCGACGATCACGAGGGACACGCCGAAGACGGCGATCACGACGAGCACCACGGCGAGGGTGGACTGGATCAGTCGACGGCGCATGTCCTCTTGTCCTGAACGTGCCTGGTGCGGTCCGGCTCCGGCTCGGCTGCCGCCGAGCCCGGCTCAGCTCTTCTCGAAGCGGAAGCCGACGCCCCGAACCGTCGCGATGTACCGCGGGTTCGCCGCGTCGTCGCCGAGCTTCTTGCGCAGCCAGGAGATGTGCATGTCGAGGGTCTTGGTGGAGGACCACCACGTGGTGTCCCAGACCTCGCGCATCAGCTGGTCACGCGTGACGACCCGGCCCGCGTCGCGCACCAGGACCCGCAGCAGGTCGAACTCCTTCGCCGTGAGCTGCAGCTCCTCGTCGCCCATCCACGCGCGGTGCGACTCCACGTCGATGCGCACGCCGTGGGTGGCGGGCGGCTGCTGCGGCTCCGCGGCGCCGCGCCGCAGCAGGGCGCGGACCCGGGCGAGCAGCTCGGCGAGGCGGAACGGCTTGGTGACGTAGTCGTCGGCGCCCGCGTCCAGGCCGACGACCGTGTCGACCTCGTCGGCGCGCGCGGTGAGGATCAGGATCGGCACGGTGTGGCCGTCGGCGCGCAGTCTGCGCGCGACCTCCAGGCCGTCCATGCCGGGCAGCCCGAGGTCCAGCACGACCAGATCGACGCCGCCCTGCATCCCGGCGTCGAGCGCGGTGGGTCCGTCCTCGCGCACCTCGACCTCGTACCCTTCCCGGCGCAGTGCGCGGGCCAGCGGCTCCGAGATGGACGCGTCGTCCTCGGCGAGCAGTACACGGGTCATGAGGTGATGGTAGTCCGCCTGGTGCAACGCCCGAGGTGAGATCGCCACAGGGGGCTCTTACCTTCGGACAACCCGGACACCGGCCGCCTCGGGCTCTCCGCGGACAGCCGGACCCCGTGCCGCCGCCCGGGCCGGCGGATGCCATCCTGGTATCGACTGCCGAGACGGGGCTTGCGGTTCCTCGGCCATCTGTGATCCGCGTCTCAAGTCCTTCCATACCGGGCGGTGTCCTGCCGTATGGTGAATCAACGCCTGTAGCACCGCGGGGACCTTTGGCGAGCAATGACGCTGAAGGTCTTCTTTGTGTGCGGGTCGGCTGCGGCCGGCCTTGAAAGGAATGACCTGTGGCCGGGCCTCGAGCGCTACGACGCGCGCAGAGGCGTGGATCCCGGTGGTCGCCGTCCCCCGCTCCGCGATCCGGAGCGGACTCCCCCTGGGCGTGGTGGGTGGGCGGGCCGACGTGCCGGTGCCGGCCTGCCCCCCACCGGGCGCGCAACTCCCCCGAGCTCGGCGTCGCCGAGCAAGGGGGATCCCAACCGCGCGTCCCGACCAGCAAGGAACGACCATGGCGTCCAGCCTGACGAAGGCCTCGGTCCAACCGGGCACCCCCGGTTCCGAGAAGACCTTCTTCGGCCACCCCCGCGGACTGGCCACTCTCTTCATGACCGAGATGTGGGAGCGATTCAGCTTCTACGGCATGAGGGCTCTGCTCGTCGTCTACCTGCTCTCCGGCGGCCCCGACGCCAAGAAGGGCAGCATGGGCGGTGGCCTGGGCATGGACCTGGCCACGACGACGGCGATCTACTCCGTCTACCTGTCGATGGTGTACCTGCTCGCCATGCCCGGCGGCTGGCTCGGCGACCGCGTCTGGGGCCCCCGCAAGACGGTGACCATCGCGGCGGTCACGATCATGGCCGGTCACCTCGTCCTGGCGCTGCCCGGCGGCCAGGCGCCGTTCTTCGCGGGTCTCGCGCTGGTGGCGCTCGGTTCCGGTCTGCTGAAGGCCAACATCTCCACGATGGTCGGCCACCTGTACGACGGTCCGGACGACCCGCGCCGTGACGGTGGCTTCACGATCTTCTACATGGGCATCAACATGGGTGCCTTCTTCGCGCCGCTGATCATCGGCACGGTCGGCCAGGAAGTGAACTGGCACCTGGGCTTCGGCCTGGCCGCCGTCGGCATGGCCATCGGTCTCGCCGCCTTCCTGCTCGGCACGCGCAACCTCAGCCCGGAGAGCAACGTCGTCCCGAAGCCGCTCGCGGCCGAGGAGCGCGCCACGTGGCTGCGCAAGGGCCTGATGTGGCTGGCCATCGCGGCCGTCTTCTACGGCGTCGTCGGCTTCACCGGCCACTTCACGCTGAACTGGGCGATGATCCCGCTCACCGTCATCGGTCTGGTCATCCCGGCGGGTGTGCTGCTGCGCATCAAGCGGGACAAGGAGCTGTCGACCGTCGAGCAGTCGAAGATGACCGGGTACATCTGGTTCTTCGTCGCGGCCGCCGCGTTCTGGATGATCTACGACCAGGGTGGCTCCACGGTCCAGGCCTTCGGTGAGACCAAGGCCGCTGACTCGCTGCTCGGCTTCAGCTTCCCGTCGTCCTGGTACCAGTCGCTGAACCCGGTGTTCATCATGGCGCTGGCGCCGGTCATCGCCTGGTTCTGGCTGTGGCTGAACCGCAAGGGCCAGGAGCCCAGCACGGTCACGAAGTTCGCGGCGGGGCTGTTCTTCATCGGTGTGTCGTTCTTCTTCTTCCTGCTGCCGCTGGGCATGGCGTCCGACGGCACCAAGGTCACGCCGATGTGGCTGGTCGGGATCTACCTGATCCAGACGGTCGGTGAGCTGTGCATCTCGCCGGTCGGCCTGTCGGTCACCACGAAGATGGCGCCGGCGAAGTACGCCAGCCAGATGATGGGCGTGTGGTTCCTCGCGGTCACCGCGGGTGACTCGATCACCTCGCTGCTGTCCAACCCGGCGATCGCCGGGGTCGACCTCAGCGGCAAGGGCGCGGTGCTCGGCGAGGCGGTTCTCGCGGCGCTGGCCGGGTTCGCGGTGTACATGTACCGGCGCAAGGTGAAGGCGCTGATGGGGGACGTTCGCTGACGTTGCCCGCGCGGGGCCGTCGTATCCCTATGGGGGTGCGGCGGCCTTCGGCGTTTCCGCGTGTTCGTCTGCGGGTGGGTGGGCGGTTGCTCGCGCAGTTCCCCACGCCTCTTTGATGCCTGCGGCGGCCCGTCGCGGTGCGTCGTGGCGCGCGCCAACGGCTGGCATGGCTGCGGCAGTCGTGCCTCCCCCAAGCTCTTCGAGCAGGGGGACCCCCAGGGCGGCACGGGTGGGCGCAGCGGCACCCCGTCGCGCCGGGCTGCGCACCCACAGCGGTCCGCACAACGCCGGGCAGCACGAAACGCCGGGGCGCGCAGCCAACGGCGGCTGCGCAACGCCGGGCGGAGCCCAAACGGTGCCGTCGGGAGGGATACCGGTTACGCCGGCGCGCCCAGTTCTGCCCAGACTCTCTTGCCGGTGAGGCCCGGGAGTCGTACGACGCCCCAGTCCAGGCACAGGCGCTGGACGATGAACATGCCGTGGCCGCCGGGGCGTCCGGCGCGGTGGGGGGTGCGGGGGGCCGGCTGGCCCGTGCCGCGGTCGGCCACCTCGATGCGGATCACCTTGTTGTCGCAGGTGAGTTCCATCCGGTCCGGCCCCTCCGCGTGCAGGCACGCGTTCGTGACCAGCTCGGACACGACGAGCAGCACATCCTCGGCCGCGGCCCGCTGATCCGCGGAGTCGGCCGGCAGCCACCCCCACGCGTACAGCGCCTGACGGGCGAAATCGCGGGCGAGCGGAACGACACCGCTTTGGTCGTCGAAGCTCAGCGTGCGGACCTGACGGCCCGCCGACGCCCCGGAAGCGCCGCTGGGCTCCGGGCCGCGGTCGCCCGGCGAACAAGGCCGGGTGGTGCTCATCAGCGCTTCACCTCACCGATTCACCAGTTCAGGATTCAAGACTTCGGTTCACGACTCACTACGTGGCTCGACGGGGGATGGTTCCGTCGATGGCTCGACAGGTTCAGGATGTCTCCTGCCCGACCCGGCGGACGGAACACCCCCCGGTTCGGCGCGGCGGGTGTGACGTACACATACCTCGGCGCGCGGCCCGGACGGCATCCCACGGGCGGCCAGGTCAGTCGGCGGCGCCCGGCGGTCCGGAACCGCTGTCACCTGCGAGGGCGTCCTCGACCGAGTCGTGCACGGTGAAGACCGCCTCAGCGCCTGTGATCTCGAACACACGGGCCACCACCGGCTGCATCCCGGCGAGATGCACCCCACCCCCGGCGGCCTCCGCCTTCAGGCGGGCGCCGAGCAGTACGTTGAGGCCCGTGGAGTCGCAGAACTCCAGGCGCGAGCAGTCGACGACGAGCTTGCTGAAGCCCTTGCCGAGGCAGTCCTCAAGGGGCTCGCGCAGCAGTTCGGCGGTGTGGTGGTCGAGTTCACCCGCCGCCGTCACGACGGCACTGGAGCCCTCTTCCCGCACCTCCACCAGAAGCCGGCCCGACTGTGCGCTGCCGACCGTCCCGCGGTCCATGCCGTGTTACTCCCGAGGTCGTGGCTGCTGACTGACGACCTCGAACACTACGCCTTCTCCACGGGACCCGACACCCGAACAACCGCACACAAACGGACATACCCGAACGAAACGCACTTGCGATCGTTCCCTGCGAGCGGGTAGGCCTAGTAGGAACCCGTAACCGACACGGCCGGCTTTGGAGGCGCCGCACACCGCAGTGCACGTACTGGCTTCGGCAGCCATATGCCGAGAACGATGGAGGACTTCATGTCACCCCGGCTCGACGCCTCGCATACCCGGACGACGACGTCGACACCCCCTCCGGAGGACATCCTTTCCGGACTCCCGGACATCCCCCCTTACGACGAGGTGGGTCCCGTCGACGCGCGGGCCCTGTCCAAGACTCTGTTCGAGCGGCTCGAGTCCCTCGAAGAAGGCACGTACGAGTTCTCGTACGTGCGCAACACCCTCGTCGAGCTGAACCTCGCGCTCGTCAAGTTCGCCGCCTCCCGTTTCCGCTCCCGCAGTGAGCCGATGGAGGACATCATCCAGGTCGGCACCATCGGCCTGATCAAGGCGATCGACCGCTTCGAACTGTCCCGGGGCGTCGAGTTCCCGACCTTCGCGATGCCAACCATCATCGGGGAGATCAAGCGTTTCTTCCGCGACACGTCCTGGTCCGTGCGCGTCCCGCGCCGGCTGCAGGAGCTGCGCCTGGACCTCGCCAAGGCCGGTGACGAGCTGGCCCAGAAGCTGGACCGCGCCCCGACGGTCGCGGAGCTGGCCGAGCGCCTCGGCCTGAGCAACGACGAGGTCGTCGAGGGCATGGCCGCGTCCAACGCGTACACCGCCTCCTCGCTGGACGCCCAGCCGGAGGACGACGACGCCGAGGGAGCGCTCGCGGACCGTATCGGCTACGAGGACCACGGGCTCGAGGGCATCGAGTACGTCGAGTCGCTGAAGCCGCTGATCGCCGAGCTCGCGCCGCGCGACCGGCAGATCCTCTCCCTGCGGTTCGTCGCCGGCCTGACCCAGTCGGAGATCGGCGAGGAGCTCGGCATCTCCCAGATGCACGTCTCGCGCCTGCTGTCGCGCACGCTGGTGCGGCTGCGCAAGGGCCTCACCGTCGAGGACTGACAGGACCTTCCACGGCGTTCACAGGGGTTACCCGGGGAAACTTCCGCTCCCCGGGTCCCCTGCGCCTGCCCCATGCACTACGGTCACCCCCCAACCGGACGGTATGCCGGGGGACACGTGCGCGAGGAGGCGGCGGATGGCCCGTGCGGAGGCGGAGTGGTACGCGGATGCGTCCGACGCACGTCTGACGGAGTTGCTGCGCACGGGGACCGCGACCGCCTACCCCGCCCTGCAGGAGCTGCGCCGCCGCCACCTGAGCCGCGTCCTGGACTACGCGCGCCTGTGTGCCGCCGGTGACGCGGCGGCCCGGCAACTGGCGGCGGAGGCGTTCGCGCACGCGGCCCGTGAGGTCGCACGCGGGATCGACCCCGCCGTACCGTGGCGGCACCATCTGCTGCTGCTCACCGTCCAGCTCGCTGGCGCCTGGTCCGCCGACGAGCGCGCGGGCGGCCTCGACCCCTCTTTTCTGCTCGTGATGAGCAGCGCCGGCCCGCACGGGCCGGCCCCCGCGATGCTCCCCGCCTTCCGCTCCCTGCCCCCGCGCGCCCAGGGCCTGATCTGGTACGGCGTACTGGAAGGGGAGACGGCCCAGCGCACCGCCGCCCTCGTCGGCGTGAGCCCCGCGGACGTCGCCCACGGCACCGGCCCCGCGCTGAAGACGCTGGCCCAGGCCTGCCTGCGGCAGCGCCTGGCCGCCTCGCCCGACCCGGACTGCGGTGACTTCCGCCGTCTGATCGAGGAGTCGGTACGGCCCGACGGCCCCCGCGACAGCGCCGATCTGCGGGCCCACATGACGCACTGCGCCTCCTGCACGGCCGCCCGCGAGGAGCTGACCGCGCTGTACGACACGCCCGCCGCGGTGCTGGCCGAGGGACTGCTGGCGTGGGGCGGCACCGCGTATCTACGGCGGGAGGCTGCCGACACCGGTCCGCTTCTCCTGCCCGAACAGCCGGCCTGGCGGCCCGCCCGCCGGGTCGCGCTCGCCTCGGCCGCGCTCGGCGTCGCGCTGGTCCCCTTGCTGGTGCTGCTGCTGGAGCCCGCCGAGCAGCCCGCCCAGGACCGGGCGAGCGCGGTCACGACCCCGACGATCGCCCCGCCGGTGACGGTGACGGCCACGACGACCGTCCCGGCGTCGCCCTCGCCGTCCCGCACGTCGGCGTCCCCCTCGCCCTCCCCTTCGACGTCACCGTCCGCCGCGCCGTCGTCCACGCACACCGCGCCGAAGCCGGCTCCCACCCGGCGGCCTCCCGCCCCGCCCCCTCCCGCGCCGCGGCCGCCGGGCGGCACGTACGCGCAGGTGGTGAACGCGGCGTCGGGCCTGTGCCTGGACGTGCGCGACGGCGCATTCGAGGAGGGCAACGACGTCGTCACCGCCCCGTGCGACTCCTCCCCCACCCAGCGCTGGCGCTACGACGACGAGCGCGGCGCGCTGCAGTCGTACGCCGATCCCGGCTTCTGCCTGGACAGCCGCGGCGACGTGGACCGCGGGGTCGGGATCTGGGAGTGCGGTTCCCTGTACGGGCGCAACGGGGACAATCTGCGGTTCGTGGTGGACGGCGACGGGGCGATCCGCCCGGTGATCGACCTCGGCAGTGCCCTCACCCCGGAGTGGGGCGGCGACGGGTTGTCCCTGGACCGCCTCGACGGGAGCGCCCGCCAGCGGTGGCGGGCCGGCGCGCGCTGACGCCGCACGGCCCGCTGCCGCGCCGGCCCGCTCAGGCCACGCGCGTGCCGCGGCGCCAGACCTCCGTGACCAGCGGGACACCCGGCCGGTACGCCAGGTGGACGTGGCTGGGCGCGTCGAGGACGGCGAGATCGGCATAGGCGCCCGGAGTGAGGCGGCCGATGTCGTCGCGGCGCAGGGCGGCCGCGCCGCCCGCGGTGGCCGACCACACCGCCTCGTCGGGGGTCATGCCCATGTCCCGGACGGCGAGCGCGATGCAGAAGGGCACCGAGGAGGTGAAGGACGAGCCCGGGTTGCAGTCCGTGGACAGGGCGACCGTGGCGCCGGCGTCGAGCAGCCGGCGCGCGTCGGGCCACTCGGCGCGGGTGGAGAACTCGGCCCCGGGCAGCAGCGTGGCGACCGTGGAGCTGTTGGCGAGGGCGTCGACGTCGGCGTCCGTGAGGTGGGTGCAGTGGTCGGCGCTGGCCGCGTCGAGTTCGACGGCGAGCTGCACGCCGGGGCCGTGGGAGAGCTGGTTGGCGTGGATGCGCGGGAGCAGGCCCCTGGCCTTGCCGGCGGTGAGGATCGCGCGGGCCTGGTCGCCGTCGAAGGCGCCCTTCTCGCAGAAGACGTCGATCCAGCGGGCGTACGGCGCGCAGGCGTCCAGCATCGCGCCGGTGACCAGGTCGACGTAGGCGGCCGGGTCGTCGGCGTGGTCCGGGGAGACGATGTGCGCGCCGAGGTAGGTGACCTCGTCGGTGTGGCGTGCGGCGATGCGCAGGGCGCGGGCCTCGTCCTCGACGGTCAGGCCGTAGCCGGACTTGGTCTCGAGGGTCGTGGTGCCCTGGCGCAGGGCCTCGGCGAGGTAACGGGTGAGGTTGGCCTCGAGTTCCGCGTCGCTCGCGGCGCGGGTGGCGGCGACCGTGGTGCGGATGCCGCCGGCGCTGTAGGAGCGGCCTGACATACGGGCGTTGAACTCCGCCGTGCGGTCGCCCGCGAAGACCAGATGGGAGTGGGAGTCGACGAAGCCCGGGAGCACCGCCCGGCCGCCGACGTCGACCCGGTTGTCAGTGGCGGGTGCTTTGCTTGACGTACCGATCCAGGCGACGCGGTCGCCGTCGACGACGACGGCCGCGTCCTGGATCAGACCGAGGGGGGAGCCGTCACCGAGGGAGGGGTCGTTGGTGACCAGCGCGGCGATGTTGGTGATGACGGTGCTCATGGTGTCCTCGTGGTGGGCCTGGTCGGGGGACTGCCGGGTCAGCCGCGCAGGGCTTCGACGGCGCTCGCGAGTGCCTGCGGCACGTCCGGTACGAGTGAGTGGTGACCGTCGCGCACGACGTGCCGGCCGCCCACGACCGTGTGCCGTACGTCCGCTGCCGTCGCGGCGAATACGGCCGTCTCGGCGCCGAGCCGGGGCAGCGGTCCCGCAGTCCTGACCGAGTCCAGCGCGATCGTCGTGAAGTCGGCGAGGGCGCCGGGGGCGAGGGTGCCCGCGTCGGACCAGCCGAGGGAGGCGTGGCCGTCGGCGGTGGCGGCGCGCAGCAGGGCGGCGGCCGTCCAGTGGCCGCGGGTGCGGGTGCGCAGCCGCTCGTTCAGCTCCATCGCGCGGGCCTCTTCGAGCAGGTCGACGACGGCGTGGCTGTCGGAGCCGAGGGAGAGCGGGGAGCCGGCGCGCTGCAGGGCGACGGCGGGTCCGATGCCGTCGGCCAGGTCGCGTTCGGTGGTGGGGCACATGCAGGTGCCGGTGGAGGAGCCGCCGAGCAGCGCGATGTCCTCGTCGGTGAGGTGGGTGTTGTGCACGCCGGTGGTGCGCGGGCCGAGCACGCCGTGGTCGGCGAGGAGCCGGGTGGGGGTGCAGCCGTGTGCCTGAAGGCAGGCGTCGTTCTCGGCGGTCTGCTCCGAGAGGTGCACATGCAGCGGGGCCCGCCGCTCCTCGGCCCAGGCGGCGACGGTGGCCAGCTGTTCGGCGGGCACGGCCCGCACCGAGTGGATCGCCGCTCCGATCCGTGCGTGATCGCGTTCCTTGAGAAGTGAAGAGCGTTCGGCCCAGGCCGCGGCGGTGCCGTCGGAGAAGCGCAACTGGTGGGCGTCGGGCGCGGCGCCGAAACCGGCTGACAGGTAGCAGGTGTCCAGAAGGGTGATGCGGATGCCGGCCTCGGCGGCGGCCGCGATCAGCGCCTCGCCCATCGCGTTGGGGTCGGCGTAGGGGGTGCCGCCGGGCGCGTGGTGGACGTAGTGGAACTCGCCGACGGCGGTGATGCCGGCCAGCGCCATCTCGGCGTACACCGCGCGGGCGAGCGCGTGGTAGCTGTCGGGGGTGAGCCGGTCGGCGACGGAGTACATCACCTCGCGCCAGGTCCAGAAGGTGCCCGAGCCGACCTGGACGGTGCCGCGCAGGGCCCGGTGGAAGGCGTGGCTGTGCGCGTTGGCCAGTCCGGGCAGGGTCAGTCCGCGCAGCACCTCGGCGCCGGGCGGCGGGGCGGTGACGCCGGTGCGGACGGCGGCGATGCGGCCGCCCGTGATGTCGAGGGCGACGTCCGGCTCGACATGGGTGCCGAGCCAGGCGTGTTCGAGCCAGTACGTCCCGTGGGTCACCGGCAGGCCAGTCCTTCCAGTACGTCGGCGAGGGCGTGCACTCCGGCCAGGCAGTCGTCCTCGGCGGCGGACTCGGCCGGGGAGTGCGAGACGCCCGTGGGGTTGCGTACGAACAGCATGGCGGTCGGGATGCTCCCGGACAGGATCCCGGCGTCGTGTCCCGCGCCCGTTCCGAGGACGGGCACGGTGAGCTCGCCGTCGTGGCCCAGGAGGCGGGCGAGTTCGTCGCGCAGGGCGTGGTCGAACTCGACGACGGGCGTGAAGGACTCGCGGACCACGTCCAGGTCGATGCCGTGGGCGTCGGCGTACTCCCGGGCCGCCTTCTCGATGCCGGCGAGCACGGTGTCGAGGGTGCCCTGGGCGGGGGCGCGGGAGTCGAGCCAGCCGCGCACCAGGGAGGGGATCGCGTTGACGCCGTTGGGCTCGACGGCGATCTTGCCGAAAGTGGCCACGACACCGGCGAGTTCGGCCTCGCGGCGGGCGGCGAGGACGGTCTGGGCGTAGGGCAGCATCGGGTCGCGCCGGTCCACCAGCCGGGTGGTGCCGGCGTGGTTGGCCTCGCCGCGGAAGTCGAACCGCCAGCGGCCGTGCGGCCAGATGGCGCTGGCCACGCCGACGGCGTCCCCGGTCAGGTCGAGGGCGCGGCCCTGCTCGACGTGCAGTTCGACGAAGGCGCCGATGCGGGCGAGCCGTTCGGGGTCCGCTCCGATGGCGTCGGGGTCGTGGCCGGCGGCTTCCATGGCCTTGGCCAGGGTGACGCCGTCGCCGTCGGTGAGGCGGTGGGCCTGCTCGCGGGTGAGCTGCCCGGCGGTGAGCCGGGAGCCGACGCAGGCGAGGCCGAAGCGGGCGCCCTCCTCGTCGCCGAAGTTGACCAGGGCCAGCGGCTTGGTGAACTCCGCTCCCCGCTCGCGCAGTTCGTCCAGGGCGGCGAAGGAGGACACCACCCCGAGGGGGCCGTCGAAGGCGCCGCCGTCCGGTACGGAGTCCAGGTGGGAGCCGGTGACGACAGCGTCCCCGGCGTGCGGGTCGCCGAGCCAGGCCCACTGGTTGCCGTTGCGGTCCACCTCGTAGGTGAGCCCGCGGTCCTCGGCCTGCTGCCGGAACCAGCCCCGGCAGTCGGCGTCGGCGCCGGTCCAGGCGTAGCGCCGGTAGCCGCCGGAGGCGGAGTCACGGCCGATCGGCAGCAACTCCGCCCACATGCTGTGGAAGCTCACGCCCCGTCACCCTCACGCATCGGCACCCGCACCCCGCGCTCGGCCGCGACGGACTCGGCGATGTCGTAGCCGGCGTCGACGTGCCGGATGACGCCCATGCCGGGGTCGTTGGTCAGCACCCGGCGGATCTTCTCGCCGGCCAGCGGGGTGCCGTCGGCGACGGTGACCTGGCCGGCGTGGATGGAGCGGCCCATGCCGACGCCGCCGCCGTGGTGCAGGGACACCCAGGAGGCGCCGGAGGCCACGTTGACCATGGCGTTGAGCAGCGGCCAGTCGGCGATGGCGTCGGAGCCGTCGAGCATGGCCTCGGTCTCGCGGTAGGGGGAGGCGACGGAGCCGCAGTCGAGGTGGTCGCGGCCGATGACGATCGGCGCGGCCAGTTCCCCGGAGGCGACCATGTCGTTGAAGCGCTCACCGGCCTTGTCGCGCTCGCCGTAGCCGAGCCAGCAGATGCGGGCGGGCAGGCCCTGGAAGTGGACCCGCTCACCGGCCATCTTGATCCAGCGGGCCAGGGACTCGTTCTGCGGGAACAGGTCGAGGATCGCCTTGTCCGTCTTGGCGATGTCGGCGGGGTCGCCGGACAGGGCGGCCCAGCGGAAGGGGCCCTTGCCCTCGCAGAACAGGGGACGGATGTAGGCGGGGACGAAGCCGGGGAAGGCGAAGGCGCGGTCGTAGCCCGCGAGCTGGGCCTCGCCGCGGATGGAGTTGCCGTAGTCGAAGACCTCGGCGCCCGCGTCCAGGAAGCCGACCATCGCCTCGACGTGCCGCGCCATGGACTCGCGGGCGCGGGTGGTGAAGCCGGCCGGGTCCTTGGCAGCGGCGTCGGCCATGTCCTCGAAGGCGATGCCGACGGGCAGGTAGGCCAGCGGGTCGTGGGCGGAGGTCTGGTCGGTGACGATGTCGATGGGGGCGCCCATCGCGAGCAGCTGCGGGACCAGCTCGGCGGCGTTGCCGAGGACGCCGATGGACAGCGGCTTGCGCTGGTCGCGGGCCTCGGTGGCGAGCTGCAGGGCGTGGTCGAGGGAGTCGGCCCTGACGTCGAGGTAGCGGTGCTCGATGCGGCGGTCGATGGCGCGCGGGTCGCAGTCGATGCAGATGGCCACGCCGTCGTTCATCGTCACGGCGAGGGGCTGGGCGCCACCCATGCCGCCGAGGCCGGCGGTGAGGGTGATGGTCCCGGCCAGGGTGCCGTTGAACTTCTTCGCGGCGACGGCGGCGAAGGTCTCGTAGGTCCCCTGGAGGATGCCCTGGGTGCCGATGTAGATCCAGGAGCCGGCGGTCATCTGGCCGTACATGGTCAGGCCGAGGGCCTCCAGGCGGCGGAACTCCTCCCAGTTGGCCCAGTCGCCGACCAGGTTGGAGTTGGCGATGAGGACACGCGGCGCCCACTCGTGGGTCTGCATGACGCCGACCGGGCGGCCGGACTGGACCAGCATGGTCTCGTCCGCCTTGAGGCCCTGCAGGGTGCGGACCATCGCGTCGAAGGAGCGCCAGTCACGGGCGGCCTTGCCGGTGCCGCCGTAGACGACGAGCTTGTCGGGGTGCTCGGCGACCTCGGGGTCGAGGTTGTTCTGCAGCATCCGCAGCGCGGCTTCCTGCTGCCAGCCCTGCGCGCTGAGCTCGGTGCCGCGGGGTGCTCGTACGGGGCGGGGTCCCGACATCGTCTGCCTCCTGCTGTTACTACGACTATTCACATCCTGGCTTCCTGAATAGAACTAGTCAACACGGTGGAGCGGCCGCGTCCGCGCGCTGCGGGTGTTTGGCTGGATGCGGGCAAGGCGGCACGGCAGGCACAGACACAGGGGCGACAGGAGGGGCGATTCGTGGAGCACGACATCGACACCGAGGCGCACCAGCGCGCGGCGCGGCGGGACGAGGCGGTGCGGGCCGCGGTGGAGCAGGGCCTGCTGGGTCCCGACGCGCCGCTGGTCGGACTGCTCGACGTGACCGGCATCCGGGAGTCGGCGGCAGCGCTGCGGGCGGCGTTCGAGGCGGTGGCCGCGCCGGGCACACCGGTGCTGCACGCCTTCGCGGTGAAGGCGACCCCGCTGGTGCCGGTGATGCGGCTGCTGTGGGAGGAGGGCATCGGCGCCGAGGTGGCGAGCCCGGGTGAGCTGGCGCTGGCGCGGGCGGCCGGGGTGCCGGCCGCGGCGACGGTGCTGGACTCGCCGGCCAAGACGCCGGCCGAGCTGCGCGAGGCGCTGGCGCTGGGCGTCGCGGTCAACGCCGACAACCCGCAGGAGCTGGACCGGCTGGATGCCCTGATGCGGACCACCTCCAGCGCATCACCCCTCGGCATCCGGGTGAACCCGCAGGTCGGCGGCGGTTCCATCGAGGCGCTGTCGACCGCGACGGCCACCTCGAAGTTCGGCGTGGCACTGCGCGACGAGGGCGCCCGGGAGTGGGTGGTGCGGGCGTATCTGGAGCGGCCGTGGCTGACCCGGCTGCACGCGCACACCGGGTCGCAGGGCATCCCGCTGTCCCTGATGGCCCAGGGCGTGACGCAGACCTACGAGCTCGCGGAGGAGATCAACGCGCGGGCCGGGCGGCGCCGGATCGACACCCTCGACCTCGGTGGCGGACTGCCGGTGAACTTCGCCTCCGACGCGACGACGCCGACGTACGCACAGTACGCGCGGCTGCTGCGGGAGACCGTGCCGGGGCTGTTCGACGGGAGGTACGGGCTGGTCACCGAGTTCGGCCGGTCGCTGCTGGCCAAGCACGGCACGGTGGTGGCGCGGGTGGAGTACGCCAAGAGCGCGGGCGGTCGGGCGGTGGCGGTCACGCACGCGGGCGTGCAGGTGGCCACGCGCACGGTGTACGCGCCGGGCGCCTGGCCGCTCAGGATCGCCGCGTACGACGCGAAGGGACGCCCCAAGGAGGGGCCGGCCGTGGTGCAGGACGTGGCGGGGCCGGCGTGCTTCGCGGGGGACCTGCTGGCCCGCGAGCAGGCACTGCCGCTGCTGCAGCAGGGGGACCACGCCGCGGCGCTGGACACGGGCGCGTACTACTTCGCGCACCACTACGCCTACAACTCGCTCGCACGGCCCGGCATCTACGGCTTCGCACCGGACGGGGAAGGCGGCGTGACCTTCGCGGTCGCGCGGGAGCCGCAGACCCTCACCGAGATCGTCGCCGAGTCCGGCGGGGCGCACGCCGGGGCGCTCACCACCCTTCCCGCTTCCAAGCGCGGGTGAGCACCCCTCCCCGAACGGGCCAACAGACCCGAACATGTGCTCAGTTGACCCACACTAGTCCGCGCTCAGCATGTTCCGCTGGAAAATGCCAGAAGCCTCACCGGCCCTCCGAACGGTGCGTAGTGTCGTCGTCACTCGCCCGGACCCGAGGCGGAGGGGAGCGACGTGCCCGGAATCGACGAGTGCTTGCTGGAGGCCATGCGGCTGCCCGGCGCGCGCGGCGCGGCCCTGGTCGACTGGACCAGCGGGCTGGCGCTGGGCGTCGTCGGGGAGTTCCCCGGCGGCGATCCCGAGGCGGCCGCCGCGGAGGTGGCGGAGCTGGCCCGGCTGGCGGCCGAACAGCCGGCCTTCGCCGCCGAGGACACCTCCGGCGGCGGGCCGGACGACGCCGACCCGCCGGTGGAGGACGTGATCGTCAGCAATCGGGACGGCTACCACCTGCTGCGGTTCGTCCCGGCGCCGTTCGACAGCGGTGCGGTGCTGCACCTGTGGCTGGGCCGCGCCGACGGCAATCTCGCCCTGGCCCGCATCCGGCTGGGCGAGATGGCCGGGCGGCTGGTGCTGGGATGACCGTGGTCGAGGCCCCTCCCCCGCTGCCGGTGCGGGACAAGGCGCTGCGCGAGCCGGCGGGCGGGGTGTCCCCGATGCTGAACCGGCTCGCCGCCGAGCGCGCCACCGGCGTCCTGGTCCGTGAGGGCGGCACCCTGTACCTCACCGACGGTCTGGTGGTGCACGCCGAGAGTCCGTACGCCCCGGGCCCGGGCGCGCTGCTCACCGCGCAGGGCGCGCTCAGCGCCGAGCAGTGGTGGGCGGCGGCCGGCGCGGCGGGTGATCCGGAGGGCACCGCGCGGCTGCTGGTGGACGCCGGGCACCTGTCCTGGGCCGGGATGGAGATCTGCCACCTGCAAGCGCTGTACGACGCCGCGTACTTCGCCCTCGCGCCGAGCAGCAGCCCGGGCCGCTTCCACTACGCGGCCGAGGCGCAACCCGGCGGCGCGCTGCCGGCGGTGCCGGTCGCCGCCGTGGAGCGGGAGGTGCTGCGCCGGCGGGAGGTGCTGCACCGGCTGTGGCCCGATCCGCTCACCGACAGCGCACCGCTGACGCGCACCGACCTGGTCGCGGCACCGGCGGTCACCGCCCGCCAGGCGGCCGTCCTGGCCCTGGTCGACGGGGTGCGCACGGCCCCGGACATCGCGCTGGCGCAGGGCCGGCGGTCGTTTCCCACGCTGGTGGAGGTGCGCCGGCTGGCCGCCGCGGGACTGCTCGCGACGCCGCGCCCGCACCCACCGCCCGCGGCCGCGGCCGCTCAGCCGTCGGCCGCCCTGCCCGACGACTTCGATCCCCACATCGCCTTGCTGAAGAGGGTCAGGGATGCGCTGGAGGCCCTTTGACCGGCCGCGCCCCCGTGCCGAGCCCCCCACCGACACACCCACCTCACTCACCGAGAGGAGACACCTGATGGCGGCCGAGCCAGAGATCCTCGCCGAGCTCCACCGGCTGCGCGCCCGCCTCCCCCAGCTCACCGGTGCGATCGCCGCCGGGCGCGACGGCCTGGTCCTCGCCCACGACGCCCCCGGCGTCGAGCCGGACGGCCTGTCCGCGCTCACCGCCACCACGCTCGCGGTCGCGATCCGGATGACCGACGCGACCGGCCGGGGCGAGTTCCGCGAACTGCTGATCCGCGGCGCGCAGGGCTACGTCGCGACCTATGCCGCGGGCCGCACCGCCGTGCTGACCCTGCTCACCGAGGACCGCGTCAACGTCGGCCGGCTCCATCTGGAGGGCCGCCGCGCCGGCGCCCGCATCGGCGAGCTGGTCGACGCCCACGAGGCGCTGGCACAGGCGCCCGCCCGTCCCTCGATCCCACCCCAGGAAACCGCGCGTCCGCTGCCCGTCAGGGCAGTGGGGGCGCGCACCACCGACAGCTGAAAGGCAATCACCGTCATGGCCACCACTGAGACCGCGCTGAAGGAAGCCCTCGCCTCGATCGAAGGCGCGACCGGCGTCGCCCTGGTCGACTACACCAGCGGCATGGCACTGGGCACGATGGGCGGCAGCAAGACGTTCGACCTCAACGTCGCCGCCGCCGGCAACACCGACGTGATCCGCGCCAAGATGCGCACCATGGAGATGCTCGGCCTCAAAACGGAGATCGAGGACATCCTGATCACGCTCACCGACCAGTACCACCTGATCCGCCTGCTGAGCGGCCGCAGCGGCAACGGGCTCTTCCTCTACCTGGTCCTGGACGCCAAGCGGGCCAACCTGGCGATGGCCCGCCACCAGCTGAAGAAGATCGAGCAGGAGCTCGAGGTCTGACAGACACCCGGTCAGACCAGCGCCGCGGGGCGGCGGCGGGCCCCGCCCGGGGCCGCGTCGCCCGCCGCGATACCCGTGCCGCGCCAGGCCCTGACCGCCGGGCCGGCGGGACGCCCGCGGCGCCCGTCGAGCCAGTCGACGCGCACCCACAGCAGCGCCTCCCCGGCCCGCTCCCGTCGCCCGAGCCACGCGGCCTTCAGCCACAGCCCGGTGCCGCACCCGGCGAGCAGCAGCCCGCCGGCCACCGGCACGGCGAACGCGGAGGCGAGGGCGGCGGCGAAGGCGAACAGCAGCCACCAGCGGTGCCCCCGGCGCCAGGCGCGCGCGGTCACCGCGCGGTCCTGAAGGATGTCGTACTTGCCCGCGCGGGCGGCCCCGCGGGCAAGGGCGGCGTACCGCCCACGGCGGGCGAGCGCCACCGCGGCCGCGGCGAGCAGATACAGCGCCGCCCCCGCGAACACGCCGATCCGGCGCCCGGTCAGCCCCTGCGGCACCACCCCGATCCCGGCCGCGACCAGTCCGAGCCACCACAGCGGTGCCGCCCCCGCCCGTACGACGACGGCGACCCGCGCAAGTCCCTGTCCACCGCGCGCCACGTCAGCCTCCCGTGTCACGTGTCCATCAAGCCGTCCATGAAGCCGTCGGGAAAGTTAGCGGCAGAACCTGAGACGAATCTGAGAACACCGGAGGTGTCCGGCTGTCACTCCACGAACAGCCCGCGCGCGGCAGCCTTGGCGTCGAAGTCCTCCAGGCGGGCCTGCGCGTCCGGCAGTTCGTCGGCGATCGCCTCCAGCAGCACCCGCCCGAGCAGCATCGGCGCGCAGGCGGTGTCGAAGGCGAGTCCGGTGCCGACGGCGGCGGGCAGCAGCAGGTCGGAGACCTTGGCGACCGGCGCGAACGCGGAGTCGGCGACCGTGACCACGGTCAGTCCGGCCTCCTTGGCGTACTCCAGGGACTCGATGACCTCACGCGGGTGGCGCGGCAGCGCGAAGCACAGCAGGGCCGTGGCGCCGGCGCGCACGGCGGCGTCCACGCGGTCGTGGATCATCGTGCCGCCCTCGTTGAGCAGCCGGACGTCCGGGTGGACCTTGGCGGCGAAGTAGGAGAAGCCGTACGCCTGGGAGGCGGCCGCGCGCAGGCCCAGCACCAGCAGGGGCCGGGAGGCGGCGAGGACGCGACCGGCTTTGTGCACCGGGCGCGGGTCGGCGAGCAGGTCGGCGAGGTGCCGGAGGTTCTCGATCTCGGCCTCGACGGCCTGCTGGTACTCGTTGTACGACGCGGAGTCCGCGGCCGGTTCGGCGGGGACGACCTCGCGCAGGTGCCGCCGCAGCGCCGGGTAGCCGTCGAAGCCGAGGGCGACCGCGAAGCGGGTCACCGACGGCTGGCTGACCCCGGCCAGCTCGGCCAGCTCCACGCTGGACAGGAAGGGCACGTCGGCGGCGCGGCGGACCATGCTGTGCGCGATGCGCCGCTGGGTCGGCGTGAGACGGTGCCCCTCGAAGAGGGCCTGCAACCGGCTCGCCGGGCTGTCGGTCACGCTCATGACGTACTCCCCCTCCAGTTGTCCTCGCCGCCCCGGGAGAGTACAGCGCCGAGGCATTGACAATTTATTCAGTCTACGTGAACCCTGCATACGGTTATACAGACCGACCGGGGAGTACGCATGGCTCAACTCGTCGAACTGCGTTCCATCGACGTCGTACCGGACGAGGAGCGGCACGGCACCGCCTTCAGCCAGTTCACCCTCTGGCTCGGCGCCAACCTGCAGATCACCGCCGTCGTCACCGGCGCCCTCGCGGTCGTCTTCGGCGGGGACGTCGTGTGGTCCGTCGTGGGCCTGCTGCTCGGCAACCTGCTCGGCGGCGCGGTGATGGCGCTGCACTCCGCGCAGGGCCCGAAGCTGGGCCTGCCGCAGATGATCCAGTCGCGGGCCCAGTTCGGGGTGCGCGGCGCGGTGGTTCCGCTGCTGCTGGTGATCGTGATGTACATCGGCTTCTTCGCCTCCGGCAGCGTGCTCGCCGGGCAGGCGGTGGGCGAGCTGACGCACACCGGCGACACCACCGGCATCATCGTGTTCGCCCTGGTCACCGCGGTCATGGCGACCGTCGGCTACCGGGTCATCCACACCCTGGGGCGTATCGCGAGCGCGGTCTGCGCGCTCGCCTTCGTCTACCTCGGCATCCGGCTGCTGGACCGCGCCGATGTGACGGCCCTGCTGCACGACGCGCACTTCTCGCTGCCGATGTTCCTGCTGGCGATGTCCCTGTCGGCGTCCTGGCAGCTGGCGTTCGGCCCGTACGTGGCGGACTACTCCCGCTATCTGCCGCGCACGACCTCCACGAAGGCCACCTTCTGGTGGACCCTGTCCGGCTCGGCGCTGGGCAGCCAGTGGTCGATGACGTTCGGGGTGCTGGTCGCTGCGACGGCGGGCGAGAAGTTCCTGGACGGCCAGGTCGGCTATGTCGTCGCGCTCGGCGGCACCGGCCTCGTGGCCTCCTTCTTCTACTTCGTCATCGCACTCGGCAAGCTCACCGTCAACGTGCTCAACACCTACGGCGGCTTCATGTCGATGGTGACCAGTGTCAGCGGCTTCAGCGGCAAGGCGGTGCTGTCGCGGCGCGGCCGGGCCGCCTACATCGCGCTGATCATGGTGGCGGGCACCGCGGTGGCCCTTGCCGGCAAGGACAGCTTCCTGTCGTCCTTCAAGGACTTCCTGCTGTTCCTGCTGACCTTCTTCACCCCGTGGTCGGCGATCAACCTCGCCGACTACTACCTGGTCTCCCGGGAGCGCTACGACATCCCCGCCCTGTTCGACGCCCGGGGCCGCTACGGCGCCTGGCGCCGGGGAACCCTCGCCGTGTACGGGGTGGGACTGCTGGCGCAGCTGCCGTTCCTGGCCACCGGCTTCTACACCGGCCCGCTGGTCGAGCCGCTCGGCGGTGCCGACATCTCCTGGATCGTCGGTCTGGTCGTCCCGGCCGTGCTCTTCCTGCTGATCTCCCGGCGCCCGGCGGACCCCCGGAACAACACGGGGGTTGTCCCCAGTGCGGAGGCGGCCCGCACTCCCTAGCGTGGACGCCGGACCACGGGACGGGAGACGGTGATGGACGCCCACGACACGGAGCTGAAGAAGGAACTCGACGCCACCCTGCACGCCCGCAGGGAGCTGGGTGAGGAGTACGAGTCGGCGCTGGTCGACTCCTTCCTGGAGAAGGTCGACCAGCGGGTCGACGCGGTCGTGGACCGCCGGGTGCGCCGGCAGCTGGCCGAGCAGCAGATGGCGCAGGCGCGCGGCGCCCGGTCCACGCCGGCCTCGGACTCCTGGGCGGAGCGGTTCGGCTTCGGGATCATCTCCCTCGTGCTCGCCATCCCGCTGTCCGCGATCGCGGTGACCCAGGCGGGGCTGAGCGGCCTGGTCGTCGCCTGGGCGGGCATCGTCGGCGTCAACCTGGTCCAGGCCGCCCGCTCGAACGCCGCCCTGTTCGGCCGCCGCCGTGCCGAGCGGGACTCCGACTGGCAGGAGTGAGGACGCCGCGTCGCCTCACGCCTGCCGGGTCGGCAGCACCATGATCTGGCGGAGGTTGATGTGCCGGGCGCGGCTGGTGACGTAGGCGACGACGTCGGCGACCTCCTCGGCCGCCAGCCCGCCGAGCGCCTCGAACATGCCGTCCAGCTGCGTGGCCAGCTCACCGTTGCCGACGTGATCCTTCAGCTCGGTGTCCGTCAGCCCCGGCTCGATGTTGGTCACCCGCACGTCGCGCGGCCCGAACTCGGTGCGCAGGGACTGCGAGAGATAGGTGACCGCGGCCTTGGTGGCGCCGTAGACGGCGTAGTTGGGGAAGGGGACGTGCGCGCCGATGGAGGAGATGTTCACCAGGTCCGCCGCGCCGCCCTCGGCGGCCGCGGCGACCAGGTCGCCGGTGAAGGCGCGGATCACCCGCAGCACCCCGGTGACGTTGGTGTCGAGCATGCGCTGCCACTCGTCGGTCCGGCCCTCGTCGATGGGTCCGGGCAGCATGACGCCCGCGTTGTTCACGACCAGGTCGACCCGGCCGTAAGCGGCGCGCACGGCGTCGGCGGCGCGCGCCACGGACTCCTCGTCGGTGACGTCGGCGACGACGGCGAGGGCCTCACCCCCGTCGGCGCGGATCTTCTCCACGACCGTCTCCAGCCGGTCCCCGCGCCGGGCCAGCAGCGCGACCCGCGCGCCCCGCGCGGCCAGCAGCGCGGCGACGGCCCGCCCGATCCCGCTGGCGGCCCCGGTGACGACGGCGGTACGGCCGGAAAGGTTCTCGTACGACATGTGGTGCTCCTCGTGATCCGCGGCCGGGGCGTCTCCCCGACGGCACGTGATCACTGTGGCGGCCCACGCCCGCCCCACCCAGGGCTGCGCTTTTCCTGGGTCTGCCAGTACCAGGTTCCCGACGGCCCCGCGCGCCTAGGATCGGGGTCATGACCGGGGACCGGAACACTGCCGACATCGGTGACTTCCTGCGCTCGCGCCGCGCCCGCATCCAGCCGGAGGAGGTGGGGCTGCCCACGCACGGCCGGCGCCGCGTGCCCGGTCTGCGCCGCGAGGAGGTGGCACAGCTCGCCGGGGTGAGCGTCGACTACTACATCCGGCTGGAACAGGGCCGCGGCAGTGGGGGCACCTCCCGGACGAAGTCCGGGGGAGTGAGCGACGCGGTGCTCGACGCCGTCGCGCGGGTGCTGCGCCTGGACGAGACCGAACACGCCTATCTGCGCACGCTCGCCCGCCCGCGCGACCGGCGCACCGCCGTCCGGCCGGCCGCGCCGCGCGTGCGCCGTGGCGTACAGCTGCTGCTGGACGGCATGGAACGCAGCCCCGCCTTCATCGTGAACCAGCGGATGGAGGTACTGGCCTGGAACGCCCTCGGTGACGCCCTGAACGGCTTCAGCCGCATGGCCCCCGAGGAGCGCTGCGTCCCGCGGCAGGTCTTCCTCGACCCGGCCGGCCGCGAGCTGTACCCGGAGTGGCACGCGGTCGCCGCGCAGACCGTGGCGCATCTGCGGCTGAGCGCCGGGCTGCACGCGGACGACCCCGAGCTGTGCGCGCTGGTCGGTGAACTCTCCGTCAAGAGCGAGGACTTCCGCCGGCTGTGGGCCGATCACGAGGTCGCGGAGTGCGCGCGGGGCGTGAAGAAGATCCACCATCCGGTCACGGGTCTGCTCACCCTGCCGTACGAGACCCTGTCCCTGCCCGGGGACCCGGACCTGACGATCGTCGTCTACACGCCCGAGCCGGGCTCGGAGACGGCCGAACGCCTGGCGCTGCTGGGCAGTTGGACCTCAGCCGTCCCCGAAGCCACGGAACGTGCCTGAGGGGTCGGCCGCGTCGGCGTAGTCGGCGAAGTCGAGGTTGGCGATAGAGAGGTTGGCGGCGAGCTCCGGGTACCAGCGCACCGGGACCCGGAAGGTGCGGCCGGGCTCGTCGTGGAGGTCGACGGCGAGCAGCGGAAGTTCGGGATCGGTGAGGGTGGTGGCGTCGGCGAGGAACACCTCGCAGATCCGCTCGTCCTCCTCGGCCGCCAGCTCCTCGTCGAGCAGCGCCTGGACGCTCGCCCCGGAGAACCGGGGGTCGCTGACGCGGCTCGCGCCGTCGGCGGAGTCGAGCGCCGTGCACAGGGCGTCCCAGGCGGTGTCGTCGGTGAAGTCGGTGCGCAGGACGAGCGTGGCGAGGTCGTCGGGCTGGGGAAGGGCCATGCCGGTGATCCTCTCACCCGGCACCGACACCGGCCGACGGGTAATGGGCACGGAAGAGTCGCGGATCCGTTCCGAAAACGTCATGCGCGGGGACGGAAGCATCGTGCGCCGGGACGGAAACATCCCGGGCGGGGCGGAAACACCGTACGCGGCGAAATGGTGACGCGCCGGGGGAAGTTGTGCGCGGGGACCGCCGCACCCCCGTTGCCGGGGGGCGGGACGACGGCGGTCCCCGCGCGGGGACGCGGGCCGGGTCAGGACCGGGCTCCTGCGTCCGTGGCGTCCATGGGAGGTCCGGGAGCCGCTCCGGAGGTCCGTGACGCCGTTACGCCGCCGGCGAGGGACGGGGAGCCGCTCCCGTTCCCCCTGCCGACATCCACCACTGTGCCGGGCGCGTGTTAAGCCGGTGCTGCGCGGACGTGACGCCCTCGTACCACTTCCGCGTCAGCCCGATCGGCCCAGGTCACCGCGAGTTCGCCGCCGCAAGCGGCGGTTCACCCCGGGTTCACCGTCTCGTTCAGCCCTTGGCGAGGAAGGCCAGCAGGTCCTGCCGGGAGACGACCCCGGTCGGCTTGCCCTCGACCAGGACGATCGCCGCGTCGGCCTTGCCGAGCACGGCCATCAGGTCCGCGACCGGCTCGCCGGAGCCGACCTGCGGCAGCGGCGCCGACATGTGCTTCTCCAGCGGGTCCTCCAGCGAGGCCCGCTTGCTGAACAGGGCGTCCAGCAGCTCGCGTTCGACCACGGAGCCGACGACCTCGGCGGCCATCACGTCCGGGTGGCCGGCGCCCGGCTTGACCACCGGCATCTGCGAGACGCCGTACTCGCGCAGCACCTCGATGGCCTGTCCGACGGTCTCCTCGGGGTGCATGTGCACCAGGGACGGGATGGCGCCGTGCTCCTTGTCGTTGAGCACGTCGGCGACGCGGGCGCTCGGCCCCTCGTCCTCCAGGAAGCCGTAGTCGGCCATCCACTCGTCGTTGAAGATCTTGCTGAGGTAGCCGCGCCCGCTGTCCGGCAGCAGGACGACGACGACGTCGTCCTCGGTGAGCCGCTCGGCCACCTCCAGCGCGGCGACGACCGCCATGCCGCAGGAACCGCCGACGAGGAGGCCCTCCTCCTTGGCGAGGCGGCGGGTCATCTGGAAGGAGTCCTTGTCGGACACGGCGACGATCTCGTCGGCGACGTCACGGTCGTAGGCGGTCGGCCAGAAGTCCTCACCGACGCCCTCGACGAGATACGGCCGGCCGGAGCCGCCGGAGTAGACGGACCCCTCGGGGTCGGCGCCGACGACCTTCACCCGGCCGTCGCTGGCCTCCTTCAGGTAGCGCCCGGTGCCGGAGATGGTGCCGCCGGTGCCGACGCCCGCCACGAAGTGGGTGATCTTCCCCTCGGTCTGCTCCCACAGCTCGGGGCCGGTGGAGTGGTAGTGGGAGAGCGGGTTGTTGGGGTTGGAGTACTGGTCGGGCTTCCAGGCCCCCGGCGTCTCCCGCACGAGCCGGTCGGAGACGTTGTAGTAGGAGTCGGGGTGCTCAGGCGCCACGGCGGTCGGGCACACGAC
Organism: Streptomyces sp. NPDC014006; assembly: GCF_043088925.1. NCBI lineage: Bacteria > Bacillati > Actinomycetota > Actinomycetes > Kitasatosporales > Streptomycetaceae > Streptomyces > Streptomyces sp. NPDC014006. The sequence continues at coordinate 74,427 of NZ_JBICAJ010000007.1, forward strand.
GACCTCCGCGCCGTAGGCCCGCAGCACGTTGATCTTGTCGGTGCTCACCTTGTCGGGGCACACGAAGATGCACTTGTAGCCCTTCTGCTGGGCCACGATGGCGAGCCCGACGCCCGTGTTGCCGCTGGTCGGCTCGACGATCGTGCCGCCCGGCTTGAGCTCGCCGCTCTGCTCGGCCGCCTCGATCATGCGCAGGGCGATGCGGTCCTTCACCGACCCGCCCGGGTTGAAGTACTCCACCTTGGCAAGGACGGTCGCCCTGATGCCCTTGGTCACGCTGTTGAGCCGCACCAGCGGGGTGTTGCCGACGAGGCTGATCATCGAGTCGTGGAATTGCACCGTTGTCTCCGGATGCTGCAAAAGATGTGGTCGTAGTGGTTCCGCCAGCCTAGGCCCTGTCGCCGGATTCACGGCGGACGGCGGGAATCGCGCGACGGGGCCCGCGGCCTGCCGCGCGTCCGTGACGGGCGTTCACTCTTCGTTGAGATTGGGCGACGGTCCGTACGGGGCATGGAGTGGGTGAGGGCGGTTCGAGGAGGTGGCGGCGACGCATGACGAGCATGTCGAGGGCGCGGGTGGCCCGTCGCATCGCGGCGGGCGCCGCCTACGGCGGTGGCGGGATCGGACTGGCGGGCGCGGCACTGGTCGGTCTGCTGGTGGCCGAGGCGCAGATGGCCCGCCGTCAGGTGAGCAACGGCACCACCAACCATGTGCCGAACGCCGAGGGCCTGTACGGCCTGTCCTACGACACCCCGGGTGAACCCCCGCTGCGGCTGCTGATGCTGGGCGACTCCACGGCCGCCGGGCAGGGCGTCCACCGGGCCGGGCAGACACCGGGCGCGCTGCTGGCGTCCGGGCTCGCGGCGGTCGCCGAACGCCCGGTGCAGCTGCGCAACGTCGCCCTGCCCGGCGCCCGCTCCGACGACCTGGAGCGCCAGGTGAGCCTGGCCCTGGCGGACCCCGGTCTGCTCCCCGACATCTGCGTGATCATGATCGGCGCGAACGACGTCACCCACCGGATGCCACCGACCCGCTCGGTGCGCCACCTGTCGACGGCGGTACGGCGGCTGCGCACCGCCGGCGCGGAGGTGGTGGTCGGCACGTGCCCTGATCTCGGCACCATCGAGCCGGTGCAGCAGCCCCTGCGCTGGCTGGCCCGGCGCGCCTCGCGGCAGCTGGCGGCGGCGCAGACGATCGGGGCGGTGGAACAGGGCGGCCGTACGGTGTCGCTGGGCGATCTGCTGGGCCCGGAGTTCGCGGCGAACCCGCGTGAGCTGTTCGGCCCCGACAGCTACCACCCCTCCGCCGAGGGGTACGCCACCGCCGCGATGGCGGTGCTGCCGACCGTCTGCGCGACGCTGGGGCTGTGGCCGGCGGAGGAGGAGCGGCCGGACGTCAGCCGCCGCGAGGGCTTCCTGCCGGTCGCGAAGGCGGCGGCGGAAGCGGCGTCGGAGGCCGGCACCGAGGTGGCAGCGGCACGGGGCCCCTGGGCCCTGCTGAAGCGCCGCCGCCGGCGCCGGGTCCCGGAAACGGAGCCGGCTGCGGCACCGTCGCCTTGAGGGGTACCCGGCGCTGAGGTGGGCCGGGGGTGGTTGCGCCGCCCGCGCCCACCCGTGCCGCCCTGGGGGTCCCCCGGGGCCCCCTGCTCGAAGAGCTTGGGGGAGGCCCGCATGCCCGACGGCGCTGCACCCCCCCTAGGGGCGCGGGGAGCTGCGCGACCAGCCGCCCACTCACCCGCGGACGAAAGATGATCCCGGCACCCCCCGCGCCCCTTCCGCCCAGCCGCCGACCAGACAAAAGCAAGCGCTTAGAAAGTTGCGGCCAAGGTCACACCTCGCCGCCCGTGACCTGAACCATACGGAGGGGTAACTTCCCAGGAAGTCCGCTCGACCCCCGCAAGCCCATGGAGCCGTGATGCCCGAAGCCGTCATCGTCTCGACCGCCCGCTCCCCCATCGGCCGCGCCTTCAAGGGCTCCCTGAAGGACCTGCGCCCGGACGACCTGACCGCCACCATCATCCAGGCGGCCCTCGCCAAGGTCCCCGAGCTGGACCCGAAGGACATCGACGACCTCATGCTCGGCTGCGGCCTCCCCGGCGGCGAGCAGGGCAACAACCTCGGCCGTGTCGTCGCCGTGCAGATGGGCATGGACCACCTGCCCGGCTGTACGGTCACCCGCTACTGCTCCTCGTCGCTGCAGACCTCCCGCATGGCCCTGCACGCCATCAAGGCCGGCGAGGGCGACGTCTTCATCTCGGCCGGCGTCGAGATGGTCTCCCGGTTCACCAAGGGCAACTCCGACAGCCTCCCGGACACGCACAACCCGCTCTTCGCCGAGGCCGAGGCGCGCACCGCCGAGGTCGCCCAGCAGGAGGGCACGACCTGGCACGACCCGCGTGAGGACGGCCTGCTGCCCGACGCGTACATCGCGATGGGCCAGACCGCCGAGAACCTCGCCCGCTGGAAGGGCGTCAGCCGCCAGGAGATGGACGAGTTCGGCGTCCGCTCGCAGAACCTCGCCGAGGAAGCCATCAAGAACGGCTTCTGGGAGCGCGAGATCACCCCGGTCGCCCTCCCGGACGGCACGGTCGTCTCCAAGGACGACGGCCCCCGCGCCGGCGTCACCCTGGAGGCCGTCCAGGGCCTGAAGCCGGTCTTCCGCCCCGACGGCATGGTCACCGCCGCCAACTGCTGCCCGCTGAACGACGGCGCCGCCGCGCTCGTCATCATGTCGGACACCAAGGCCCGCGAACTGGGCCTGACCCCGCTCGCCCGGATCGTCTCCACCGGCGTCTCCGGCCTGTCCCCGGAGATCATGGGCCTCGGCCCGGTCGAGGCGAGCAAGCAGGCGCTGCAGCGCGCCGGCCTGACCATCGGCGACATCGATCTGGTCGAGATCAACGAGGCGTTCGCCGCCCAGGTGATCCCGTCCTACCAGGACCTCGGCATCGACCTGGACAAGCTGAACGTCAACGGCGGTGCCATCGCCGTCGGCCACCCCTTCGGCATGACCGGCGCCCGCATCACCGGCACGCTCATCAACTCCCTGCAGTGGCACGACAAGCAGTTCGGCCTGGAGACGATGTGCGTCGGCGGCGGCCAGGGCATGGCGATGGTCATCGAGCGCCTCAGCTGACCCCTGTGTAACCGGCGGGACACCTTGTGTGAGCCCTTGGCCCGGAGTCCGCGAACTCACGCGGCTCCGGGCCGTTTTGTGATCCAATCTCCCCCATGATGTGACCTATATCCCTCACCCAGGGGAAACTCGCAGGTCATCGTGGTCACACCAGCCACCGACGACACAACACCCTGTCCGTTTCGTGACGTTACGCACTGACAACTTGATGGTCCACCCTTCAAGCTGATGTAGGAAGTCGGGGGTCGACTTTGAACCTGGGAGTACGTCAGTGAGCGCCATGCCGATCGCGTTGCTGGTCACCACGGCCGCCACGGGCGCCGTGGGCCTCGCCGTCCTGCGCACCCTCGTCCTGCTGCGCAGGCAGGTGACGGCCCTGCAGACTCAGCTGGCCGTGAACCACTCCGCGACCCACGGGCTGCTGCCCGCGGCGCGCGCCGCGGCCGACGCGGACGAGATACGCGCCGCCGTGGCCGACGCCCTCGCCGAGGAGCGCGAGCGTGAACTCGCCGAGGCACGGGCGTTCTGGGCGGCCCAGGAGGCCCGCGACGCCTCCGACACGCCCTCGTTGCTGGGCCTGGCCGACGGTGAGCTGTTCCTGCCCCGCCAGGCCGACTTCGTGGGCCTGGAGCCGGTGACCGAGCACGGCCCGGAGGCCGACGAGTTCTCGGGCGAGTCCCCCGAGCTGGCCGCGGCCCGCCGCCGACACCCCTCGCACCCGGACTTCGTACCGATGCAGTCACCGGTCGTGAACGACCATGAGCGCACGGTCTCCATCCTGGAGGAACTGGCCGCGGACCGCGTCCAGCTGACCGACGTCCGCCCCGGCCCGCTCGGCACGCTCGACGTCTACGTCTTCGCCGACGGCACCACGCTGTGCATGACCCCGGGCCACCGCGACACCGCGGACCGTCTGGCGGCCGCCCTGCGCGCCGGCGACACCCCGTACCTGCTCGGCGGCTCCGGCATCTCGGGCGCGTACACCCTGACGTTCGCCTGCGGCGAGGACAACGTCTACATCCTGGCGGACCGGGTCATAGCGAGCCTGTAAGGACGGGGTACGGGGCGCCCGCAAGGGGCGCGGGGAACGGCGCGACCGGCCGAAGTCGACCCGCGCCCGCCGACGAGACCTCAGACCCCCGCCCTCTTCTGCGCCTCCTCCACCCACCGCACCGCCTCGTCGACGTCGGCCTGATCGGTGAGCACCACCGCGAGATCCCGTCCCGCGACGGTCACCTGATCGGCCACCGCGAACATCCCCGCGTCGGGCATCTCCCGCACCACGCCCCCCGGCGACTCAAGATCCTGCGCCCACCGGGCCAGCTCTCTGGCCAGCCCCAGCGCCTCCGCGGCAGCCCCCCGTTGCAGTCGGGACTGCGGTGCTGCCCGCAACCGATCGGCGAAGTGATCAACAGCTCGGGTCAGAGACGTCGTATCCACCACGCCGTGAGCCTACGCGCCCGCTCGGGACTGTTGCCAACGAGCGAACACTCAGGCACGGTGACCTGAAGGACCGGCTTACATCCCATGCGTCCGGAGGCGCCGATGTCCCATGTCCTCTCCGAGGAGACCCACCGCAACATTCTCGCCCGCATCCCCCACTGCACCGGTCGTGAGATCGCCGACTGGCTGCGCACCGTCGAAGAAGGCCCGGCCCTCCGTTTCGAGGAGAAGGTCAGCTGGCTGCGGCACGAGCACAATCTCGCGTACGGCCACGCCAAGGCGATCATCCATGAGTACGAACTGAGGAGGGCCGCGCGGAAGCTGCGCTGACCGCTCCGCCTCCCGCGAAGGAGCGTCGCGCGCACCCGCCGACAAACGCCGAAGGGCCCCGGGACGCTCGTCCCGGGGCCCTTCCCGACGGGGGGCCGGCAACCGCCGGCCCGCGTCAGTCGTTGCTGCTGAAGATCGCCACCAGACGCAGCATCTCCAGGTAGATCCACACCAGGGTCATGGTGAGACCGAACGCGGCCAGCCACGCCTCGTTGCGCGGTGCGCCGTAGGCGATGCCGTCCTCGATCTGCTTGAAGTCGAGGGTCAGGAAGAACGCGCCGATCAGGATCGCGATGATGCCCACGACCGCGCCCAGCGGGCCCATGCTGCGCAGACCGCCGTCCCCGGCGACGCCGAACGCCACCAGCAGCAGGTTGACCGCCATGACCACCACGAACGCGATGGCGATGGCCATGCCGATGCGGGCGTAGCGGGCCGTGACGCGGATCCAGCCGGCCTTGTAGACGAGCAGCGTGGCGCCGGAGACCGCCATGGTGCCGAGCACCGCCTGGAACGGGGCGCCGCTCCACGCGCTGTTGTACATCTCGCTGATCACGCCGAGGAAGATGCCCTCGAACGCGGCGTAGCCCAGGATCAGCGCGGGCGACGGGGTGCGCTTGAAGCTCTGCACCATCGCCAGGACGAAGGCGACCAGCGCCGAGCCGACGGCGAGGCCGTAGGAACCGGGCGAGACCGGCAGGACGGCCCAGGCGAGGATCGCGCCGAGGACGACCACGCCGAGCGTGGTGGCCGAGCGCGTGACGACGTCGTCCATCGTCATCCGGCCGGTGGTGGCCGGGGCCTGCGGGGCGCCGTACTGCGTGTCCTGCTGGGCGTACGGGTTGGTCGCGTACGGGTTCTGCGCGTAGGGGGTGCCGCCCTGGGCGTACTGGCCGCCCTGGGCGTAGGGGTTGCCCTGGGCGTACCCGGCCTGCGGTGCGGTGTTGAAGCCCGCGTAGCCGTTGTCGCGGCTGAACCCCCGTCGCGAGAAGACCGGGTTACTGCTCCTCATCTCACTCCTCCATGGCCATCGAGCGTGGCCTTGGCTCAAGAGTAATGGAAAGGCAAAGGATCGACCCTAATACCTGGGAAGGATCTTTCCCGCCCTGTGCTGCGCAACACGCTACGCGTCGGCGTGATTCCCGCCACCGGCGGGATCGATTCATCACCAAGCCGGTACACGTCCGGAATCGGCCGGAGATCCACTCGCGTCCGGGGCTCAGTCGAGCGGGAAACCGGTGTAGGCCTCGGCGAGGTCGGTCTCGGCGGCGCGGTGGCCGGCGATGCGCTCCAGGCGGGCGAGCTGGAGGCGGTCGTCGAAGGGGGTGGCGCCGGGGGCGCGGTGCAGCAGGGTCGTCATGTCGTAGGAAAAGCGCTCGGCCTGCCACACCCGGCGCAGGCAGGTCTGCGCGTAGGAGTCGAGCAGGTCGGGGGAGCCCGTCTCGCGCTCGTGGACCAGGGCGCGGGCGAAGGTGACGACGTCACCGACGGCGAGGTTCAGGCCCTTGGCGCCGGTGGGCGGCACGATGTGCGCGGCGTCCCCCGCGAGGAAGAGGCGGCCGTACCGCATGGGCTCGTGGACGAAGGAGCGCATCGGCGTGACGGACTTCTGGGTGACCGGGCCGCGCCGAAGGCGCCAGTCGTCGGCGGTCTCGAAGCGGCGCTCCAGCTCGTCCCAGATCGCCTGGTCACTCCAGGACTCCGCGTCGGTGTCCGCGGGCACCTGGAGGTAGAGGCGGGAGACGGACGGGGAGCGCATCGAGAGCAGGGCGAAGCCGCGGTCGTGGCGGGCGTAGACCAGTTCGTCGTGCGAGGGGGCGACGTCGGCGAGGACGCCGAGCCAGCCGAAGGGGTACGTCCGCTCGAAGACGCGGGACAGCGCGGTGGGGATCGCCTTGCGCGCCACGCCCCAGAAACCGTCACAGCCGACGACGTAGTCGCACGCGAGGACGTCCTCGTGGCCCTCGTACCGGAACCGCACGCGGGGCCGGTCGGTGCCGGCGTCCTCCACGGCGAGGGCCTCGGCCTCGAACAGCAGCGGGCCGCCCTCCTTGAGCTGGAGCGCGATGAGGTCCTTGCACACCTCGGTCTGGGCGTAGACCATCACCGACTTCCCGCCGGTCAGGGCCGGGAAGTCGACGCGGTGACGCTTCTTGTCGAAGCGCAGCTCGATGCCGTCGTGGCGCAGGCCCTCGCGGTCCATGCGCTCGGCGGCGCCGGCCGCGCGCAGGACGTCCACGGTGCCCTGTTCCAGGATCCCGGCGCGCTGGCGCTGTTCGACATAGGCGCGGTCGCGGCTCTCCAGGACGACCGAGTCGATGCCGGCGGTGTGAAGCAGCCGGGCCAGGACGAGGCCGGCCGGACCGGCGCCGATGATGCCGACGGTGGTGCGCATCGGGCGTTCCCCTTCGCGTGGGCGACACGGCCCGCCGAGCGGCCCGTTCGCGTGGTGAAGTTTTCTTCACTGACTTTCGGGCGTGAGTCTGCGCCCGTCGTCACCCGCTGTCAACGGGTGCGCGGTGACGCATCGGGAAGGGTGCGGCCGACGGCCGAGGGTCGGAGGTGCCCGGAGCCGGACTTGAACCGGCACGCCCGCGAAGGGGCAGCGAGGTTTAAGCTCGCCGTGTCTGCATTCCACCATCCGGGCAGGCCATGGGCTCCGCATCGAGACTCCTGACCCTATCGGGAGACGTCCCCCGAACAGCGGTCGGGTGATCCGATGTTGTCTTATTTTATTGACGTCTGAGGGAGCATCAGCCACCGGAACAGGCCGTCCGCACTTGCCAGCAGCCTTGCGTGCGGCGCTCTGCCGCGTACGCGAAATGACGGAATTTCACCCTCCGAACGAGGGTGCGCCACCGGTTCTCACCATCGCCCCCACCCCGCATTCTCAGGGACGGCCGTCATCCCCAGGTATGACACGGCCGCCCGGCGTCCGACCCCAGTCGGCCCCGGGAACCGGAACAGCGGGTGACTACAGGGGGTCAAGGCGCCGCAACGATGGAACACGTCCCTCGAACATCGTCGTTTCCGTGAGGAGAGCCTTCCCGTGACCACCACATCCGTCGCCGGCCGGACCAGTGCCGCCGTGGCCGCACGCGCCACGGACCTGTCGAAGATCTACGGCCAGGGCGAGACCCAGGTGGTCGCCCTCGACCGGGTCTCGGTCGACTTCCACCAGGCCCAGTTCACCGCCATCATGGGCCCCTCGGGCTCCGGCAAGTCCACCCTGATGCACTGCGTCGCGGGTCTGGACACCTTCTCCTCCGGCTCCGTGCGCATCGGCGACACCGAGCTGGGCTCCCTGAAGGACAAGCAGCTGACCAAGCTGCGCCGCGACAAGATCGGCTTCATCTTCCAGGCGTTCAACCTGCTGCCGACCCTGACCGCGCTGGAGAACATCACGCTGCCGATGGACATCGCGGGCCGCAAGCCCGACCGGCAGTGGCTGGACGCGGTGATCGGGATGGTCGGCCTGGCGGACCGGCTCGGGCACCGGCCCTCGCAGCTCTCCGGCGGCCAGCAGCAGCGCGTCGCCGTCGCCCGCGCGCTCGCCTCCAAGCCGGACATCATCTTCGGTGACGAGCCGACCGGAAACCTCGACTCCCGCTCCGGCGCCGAGGTGCTCGGCTTCCTGCGCAACTCCGTGCGGGAGCTGGGCCAGACCGTCGTGATGGTCACCCACGACCCGGTCGCCGCCGCCTACGCGGACCGCGTCGTCTTCCTCGCCGACGGCCGCATCGTCGACGAGATGATCCGCCCCACGGCCGACGCGGTCCTCGACTTCCTGAAGCAGTTCGACGCGAAGGGCCGCACCAGCTGATGTTCCGCACCGCGCTGCGCAACGTCCTCGCGCACAAGGCCCGTCTGCTGATGACCGTGCTCGCCGTGATGCTCGGCGTCGCGTTCGTCTCCGGCACCCTCGTCTTCACCAACACCATCTCCGGCGCCTACGAGAAGAGCTCCGCCAAGGGCTTCGACCACGTCGACGTCGCCGTGCGGCCCCACTCCCGCGCCGACACCGGAAACACCGTCAGCAAGCGGGCCGAGCTGACCCAGGCTCAGCTGGACACCAGCGCCAAGGTGCCCGGCGCTTCCTCGGCGATCGGTGTCGTCCAGGGCTTCACCGCCATCGCCGACCGGCACGGCAAGCTCATCGGCGGCGGCTTCCGCTCCGAGGGCGGCAACTACTGGGGCGCCAAGGACCCGCGCTACCCGCTCGTCGAGGGCCACGCGCCCACCGGCACGAACCAGGTCCTCATCGATGAGAAGACCGCCGAGCGGGCCGGCTACGAAGTCGGCGACACCGTGCGCATCTCGGTCGACGGCCCCGTGCTGACCCCGGCCATCACCGGCATCTTCACCACCGACGACGGCAACGTCGCCGCCGGCGGCAGCCTGGCCCTGTTCGACACGGCGACCGCGCAGCGGCTGTTCGGCAAGGCGGGCACCTACGACGAGATCGACGTCAAGGCCGCGCCCGGCACCTCCCAGGCCGCGCTGCGGGCCGCGCTGGACAAGGCGCTGCCGAAGGACGCCGTGGAGACCACCACCGGCGAGCAGCTCGCCGACGACCAGGCACAGATGATCTCCGCGCAGATGGGCGGGATGCAGCAGGCGCTGCTGGTCTTCGCCGGCATCGCCCTGTTCGTCGGCACCTTCATCATCGCCAACACCTTCACCATGCTGGTCGCCCAGCGCACGAAGGAACTCGCGCTGCTGCGCGCCGTCGGCGCCTCCCGCCGGCAGGTCACGCGCTCGGTGCTGATCGAGGCGCTGGTGGTCGGCGCGGTGGCCGGTGTGGCCGGCCTGGTCGCGGGCATCGGCATCGGCGCCGGACTCAGGTCCCTGATGGGCACCTTCGACGCGACCGTCCCGGACGGCCCGCTGGTGATCTCCCCCACCACCGTCGTCACCGCGCTCGTCGTCGGCGTCCTGGTGACGATGCTGGCCGCCTGGCTGCCCGCCCGGCGCGCCGCGAAGATCCCCCCGGTGGCGGCGATGAGCAGCGTGCACGCCAAGGCGACCACCAAGTCTCTGGTGCTGCGCAACACCATCGGCGCCCTGTTCGCCGCGGCCGGCGTCGCGGTGGTGCTCGCCGCCACTTCGATGGACGCCGACGCCGCCCAGGCGCCCATGGGCCTCGGCGCGGTGCTGCTGATCACCGGCGTGTTCGTGCTCACCCCGCTGCTGTCCCGCCCGCTGATCGCGGCCGCGGCACCGGTGCTGCGCGCCTTCGGGGTGTCGGGCCGGCTCGCGCGGCAGAACTCGGTGCGCAACCCGCGCCGTACCGCCGCCACGGCCTCCGCGCTGATGATCGGGCTCACCCTGATCACCGGCCTGACGGTGATGGCGGGCAGCCTGCAGACGTCCATCGACAAGATGGCCTCGGCCGCGATCCGCGCCGACTACGTCGTCTCCATGGCGAACGGCAACGAACTCTCCCCGGCCGTCGAGAAGAAGCTGCGCACGACCGAGGGCGTCACGGACGTCAGCCCGCTGCGCAACGCGCCCTCGCGCATCGACGGGCAGACCGAGTACCTGACCGGCGTCGACGGCGCCGCGATCGGCAAGCTCACGAATCTGAAGACCGACGACGGCTCCTTCGCCGTCGGCGGCGACAAGGTCGTCGTCGACAAGGACACCGCGACCTCGCACGGCTGGCGCGCCGGTTCCGGCTTCACCGTGCACTACGAGGACGGCAAGGCGCAGCGGCTGACGGTCGCCGGGGTGTACGAGGGCAACGACATGATCCGCGGGATCATGCTCGACACCGCCGCCCTCACCCCGCACCAGCCGGCCGACGCCGGTGACATGCAGGTCATGGTGAAGACCGCCGACGGCGCGTCGGGCACGGCCAAGGACCGTCTGGTGAAGGCGCTGGGCGACAACCCGGCGATCAGGATCCAGGACAAGCAGGACGTCTCCGACGAGATCGCGCAGATCTTCACGCTGATGCTGAACATGCTCTACGGCCTGCTCGGCATGGCGGTGATCGTCGCGGTGCTCGGAGTCATCAACACCCTGGCGATGAGCGTCTTCGAGCGGGCGCAGGAGATCGGCATGCTGCGCGCGATCGGCCTTGACCGCTCGGGCATCAAGCGGATGGTCCGCCTGGAGTCCCTGGTGATCTCCCTGTTCGGCGGCGTGCTCGGCATCGGCCTCGGCGTGTTCTTCGGCTGGGCGGCCGGTGAGCTGCTCGGCACCAAGATGCCGACGTACGAGCTGGTTCTGCCGTGGGCGCGGATGGCGCTGTTCCTGGCGGGAGCCGCCCTGGTGGGCGTCCTGGCGGCCCTGTGGCCGGCCCGCCGCGCGGCCCGCCTGAACATGCTGCAGGCCATCAAGGCGGAGTAGCGGGTACGACGCTGACGGGCCCCGCTTCCTTCCGGGAGCGGGGCCCTTGTGGCGTGTCAGTTCCAGGTGCGGGCGCGCAGCGGCATCCCGGACGCGCCGGAGCCGGGGGTCTTCACGGCGAGGACCTGGTTGACGCCGATGCGGTTGTGTTCGAAGGACAGGGCCGAGGCGGCCATGTACAGCCGCCACACGCGGGCCCGCCCGGGGCTGGTCAGCCGGACCGCGCGGTCCCACTGAGCTTCCAGGTTGGCGACCCAGCTGCGCAGGGTGAGCGCGTAGTGCTCCCGGATGGACTCCACGTCGCGCACCTCGAACCCGGCCCGCTCCAGCTGGGAGACCGTGATGCCGATGGGCTGCAGCTCGCCGTCGGGGAAGACATAGGCGTCGATGAAGGCGTCCACGTCGTACGCGCCCTCGTCACGCTGCGGACGGCGGGCGATCTGGTGGTTGAGCAGCCGGCCGCCGGGCTTGAGCAGGGCGTGCAGATTCTGCGCGTACTCCAGATAGCGCTCGGCGCCGACGTGCTCCGCCATGCCGATGGAGGAGATCGCGTCGTAGGGCCCGTCCTGCACGTCCCGGTAGTCCTGCACCCGGATCTCGACCTTGTCGGTCAGGCCCTCGTCGGCGGCCCGCTTGCGGGCGTAGGCAGCCTGCTCGTGGGAGAGCGTGATGCCGACGACGCTCACGCCGTGCTCGCGGGCGGCGTGGATCGCCATGGAGCCCCAGCCGCAGCCGACGTCGAGCAGCCGCTGACCCGGCTTCAGGGCGAGCTTGCGGCAGACCAGTTCGAGCTTGTCGCGCTGGGCGGTCTCCAACGTCGCGTCGGGGGCGGGCCAGTAGGCGCAGGAGTACACCATGGACGGGCCGAGGACCAGCTCGTAGAAGTCGTTGCCGACGTCGTAGTGGTGGCTGATGGCCTTCTTGTCCGTGCGGCGGGTGTGCAGATGGCCGCGGCGCCGGCGGACCTCCTCGGCGGGCGGGGCGGGCGGCAGCGGCGGCCCCGCGAGCTTCACCAGGCCGCGCACGGCCTGGCGTACGGTCGGATCGCGCAGGGCCTCGCCGAGGGTTCTGGCGTCCTCGCCGCGGTCCCAGATCAGGTCGGCGAGCAGATCCAGCGCGGCGTACAGGTCGCCCTCGATCTCCACGTCACCGGCCACCCAGGCGCGGGCCAGGCCCAGTTCGCCCGGTTTGAACAGCAGCCGGCGCAGCGCGCGACGGTTGCGCACGATCAGCGTCGGGGCGCCGGGGGGACCGGCCTGTGAGCCGTCCCAGGCGCGGATACGGACCGGGAGCGGCACTCCCAGCAACTGCTCGAGCAGGCGCGTGAGCCGCAGCGCGGCGTCGGCCATGTGCAACACCTCCGTGACCGGTCATCCCGGATGTCTGTCACCACGTAAACACTCACGGGGCCCGGCCGCAGTCCCCCACGCGCGTCAGGTCTCGGCAAACCCTCGGGCGGAGGGGTCGGTTCAGAGGTCCCTCAGCGTTTCGAGGGTGATGTCGATCCCGATGTCGCACGGCACCGACAGCTTGAGCTGGTCGCGGTGGGTTCCGGTCAGGGAGTACGTCCTGGACACCGGGTCGAGCTCGTAGCCAGGTCGTCGACGACGGCCTGCGCGCGCACGACGCAGAGGTCGGGCAACGTGAACAGGTCGTCCACGGTGTATCCGTCCCGGGGCGGCACCGGCCAGCGGCGGCCGGACGCGGAGGTCGGCTCGGCAACGGGCTCGGCGGTCATGATTCCTCCCATGGACGGGATTCTCGGCCCTCCCGTCCACGGTAGCCGCGGAGATCGACCGACGTCATCACAAAGGGTGACCATGGCCCGGACGAACGCCGAAGGGGCCGCCCGCACCACGGATGGCGGGCGGCCCCTTCGGGCGTCGAAGCAGGTGACCGGGAGGGTCAGGAGGCCTTGGCCTTCTCCCCGGTCTTCACGGCGGCCGAGGCGGGAGCCGGGGCCGGCTTGGCGGCCTCGTAGAACTCCTCGCGCGGGGACTCCAGCGCGCCGAGGGAGACGACCTCGCGCTTGAGGAACATGCCGAGCGTCCAGTCGGCGAAGACCCGGATCTTGCGGTTCCAGGTCGGCATCGCCAGACCGTGGTAGCCGCGGTGCATGTACCAGGCGAGACGGCCCTTGAGCTTGATCTTCATCTTGCCCATGACGATCATCGCGACGCCCTTGTGCAGGCCGAGGCCCGCCACCGCGCCCTTGTTGGCGTGGCTGTACTCCTTCTGCGGGAAGCCCCGCAGGCCGGAGAGGACGTTGTCGCCGAGCACCCGGGCCTGGCGCAGCGCGTGCTGGGCGTTCGGCGGGCACCAGGCGTTCTCGTTGCCGGCCTTGCGGCCGACCAGGTCCGGGACCTGGGCGTTGTCGCCGGCGGCCCAGATGTAGTCGGTGCCCTGCACCTGGAGCGTGGGCGCACAGTCGACGTGACCGCGCGGGCCCAGCGGCAGGCCGTAACGGGCCAGCACCGGGTTGGGCTTGACGCCGGCGGTCCACACGATGGTGTTGGCGTCGACCTCGAGGCCGTTCTTCAGCACCACGTGGCCGTCGACGCACGAGTCCATGGAGGTGGACAGGTAGACCTCGACACCGCGGGACTCGAGGTGCTCCTTGCCGTACTGGCCGAGCTTCGGGCCGACCTCGGGCAGGATCTTGTCGGCGGCGTCGACGAGGATGAACCGCATGTCCTCGCGGGACACGTTGTTGTAGTACTTGGCCGCGTCCCGGGCCATGTCCTCGACCTCGCCGATGGTCTCGGCGCCGGCGAAGCCACCACCGACGAAGACGAAGGTGAGCGCCTTGCGGCGGATCTCCTCGTCGGTCGTGGAGTCGGCCTTGTCGAGCTGCTCCAGCACGTGGTTGCGCAGGCCGATGGCCTCCTCGATGCCCTTCATACCGATGCCCTGCTCGGCGAGGCCGGGGATCGGGAAGGTGCGGGAGACCGCGCCGAGCGCGATGACCAGGTAGTCGAAGGGCAGCTCGTACGCCTCGCCGACCAGCGGGGCGATCGTGGCGACCTTGCGGTCCTGATCGATGGTGGTGACCCGGCCGGTGAGGACCTCCGCCTTGGGAAGCACACGTCGCAGCGGGACGACGACGTGGCGCGGGGAGATGCTGCCGGCGGCGGTTTCGGGGAGGAAGGGCTGGTAGGTCATGTACGACCGGGGGTCGACGACCGTGACGGTCGCCTCTCCGTAACGCATCTTCTTCAGAATGCGTCGAGCTGCGTACAGGCCTACGTACCCACCGCCTACTACGAGGATCCTGGGACGCTCCGTGGTGCTCATGGCATCGAGTATCCACCCGGATGGAGGGGGTGGCTCGTGCGCCCCTTCACAAGGTCCGACACCACCTGTGCTACACTCCGCGGCCCGCGTGACGCAGGTCATGGCGTGCGACGGGAACCGTTGCCCGGTACAACCCGTTGTCAATGCCGCGTGAGCTGCCTCTCTGGGCGGTGGAGGCCACGGTGAGCAAGCCGTGAGGCCCTGCGGGACGCGTGATCCGAAGGTGCGTCATCCACCCCTTCTGAACATGTTCAAAGGCGAGTTCGGCCCCCGGAGGGGTGATCCGAAGGCGTTCGGGGGGCCTGCGGAACGGAATTCCTTGTGAAGAACTTCACGAACTTTCCCGACGTGGCGCCATCGGACCGTTCGCCGACCCCGCTCAGGCGTGTTCACGGGTGCTCAGGGGAGGACGCTGACCAGGGTCTATCGCGTTCTGCGGCGGGCCCCCGGAGCGGGGTGCCGGGGGTCGTTGTCCGCCGGCACCCCGGGGTTCCCGCGGCCGGATCCCTACCGGTCTCCCGGCCCCATGCCGCCGCGGTCCTCGCCCGTTTCCCCGGCGCTCTCGATGCGCTCCTTGCGCACCCCCTCCACCGGTACGGCCTCGCTCTCCACGACCGGCCGTCTCACGGCGCTCGATACCCACGTCAATGCGCTCATCGAGCGCGTCATCGCGTCGTCGTCCGAGCCCCCGCGCATGCCGGCGGCCGCACGGTTCCGCCGCACCCGCGGCGTCGGCCGTCCCCGCGGCACCCACCAGTAGTCGTAGGGCCGGTGCTCCTCGTCCTCCGAGAGGTGGCCGCCGCCGTCGACGATCTTCTTCCCGTCCTCGCCGAGGACCGGGTGGTCCGGGACTGCCGGGATCTGCTCGCTGGTGATCATGGTTCACCTCACCCCAAAAGGGTGAAACGAACCATTGGCAACAAAGGGCGCATACCTTTCGTAAGTGCCCCACCGCACCTCAGTGCACCGCCGTCACGGCAGGGCTGTCACACCAGGGACCAGGCGATGCCGTCCAGGATGTCGTGCTCGCTCACCACGACCTCTTCGGCGCCGGTCCGCTCCATGATCGACAACAGCACCAAGGAGCCCGCCGCGATCACGTCGACCCGGCCCGGGTGCATCGACGGCACCGCCGCGCGCTCGGCGTGCGTGGAGTGCAGCAGCCACTCGGTGATCTCGCGGACCTTGTCCCGGGAGATCCGGGAGTGGTGGATGCGCGCCGAGTCGTACTCGGGCAGCTCCTGGGCGATCGCCGACACGGTCGTCACCGACCCGGCGAGCCCGACCAGCGTGCGGGCCTGACGCAGCGGAACGCTCTGCTCGGCGAGGTCCAGGGCGGCCTCGATGTCGGCCCTCATGGCCGCGATCTGCTCCTCGGTGGGCGGGTCCGTGACCGCCCCGCCGGCCACCAGGTGACGCTCCGTCATCCGTACGCAGCCGACGTCCACCGAGCGGGCCGCGCGCACGTGTTCCTCGCCGACGACGAACTCCGTGGAGCCGCCGCCGATGTCCACCACCAGGAACGGCCGCTCCAGGTGCTCGTGCCCGGCCAGCTCCCTGGTCGCGCCGGTGAAGGAGAACTCCGCCTCCTGGTCGCCGGTGATGACCTCCGGCTCCACGCCGAGGATGTCCAGCACACCGCGCACGAACTCGTCGCGGTTCTCCGCGTCCCGGGAGGCGGACGTGGCCACGAAGCGCAGCCGCTCGGCGCCGTGCTCCTTGATGATCTCCGCGTACTCCCGGCAGGCGGCGAAGGTGCGCTCGAGCGCCTCGGGGGCGAGACGCCCGGTGCGGTCGACGCCCTGCCCGAGCCGCACGATCGTCATACGGCGGTCCAGCTCGACGAGTTCATCCGTGGCCCCCGCGCCGGAGGCGCTGTCGGGCACGGCCACGTCGGCGACCAGCAGACGGATGGAGTTCGTACCGCAGTCGATGGCGGCGACCCGGGTCACTTGGCGTCCTCCTCGGTCCCGGCGCCCGCGCCCTCGCCGGCCGGCGTGACGCAGGGGCCCTTGCGCCACCACTCGGGCAGCATCGCGATCGCCTCGTCGCCGAGCGGGTTGACGCCCGGTCCGGCGGCCAGCGAGTGGGCGACCAGCACGTGCAGGCACTTCACGCGGTCCGGCATGCCGCCGGCGCTCGGGAAGCCGGTCAGCTCCTCGATCTCGTCGCGGCGCCGGATGTAGTCCTCGTGCGCGGCGCGGTAGGCGGCGGCCAGCTCCGGGTCGGTTCCCAGCCGCTCGGTCATCTCCTTCATCACGCCCTCGGCCTCCAGGGTGCCGATCGCGGAGGAGGCCCGGGGGCAGGTGAGGTAGTACAGCGTCGGGAAGGGCGTGCCGTCCGGCAGGCGCGGGGCGGTCTCCACGACGTCGGGCTGCCCGCAGGGGCACCGGTGGGCGATCGCGCGCAGCCCGCGCGGCGGCCGGCCCAGCTGCTGCTCGAAGGCAGCCACATCCGCGTCGGTGGGCTCGGTGCGCGGGGTGGACGGCGGGGGCGTTTCCACTACGAAGTTCTCTCTTGTCGAATTACTGGTCGGAGGCGTCGGCCTTGTCGACCCCGTCCCAGACGTTGGAGTACCAGGGGCGGTCCGCCGAGCCGAGTTCGGTGTGCGCCTGCTTGGCGGCGTCCGGGTCGACCACGACGTAACCGGTCTCCCCCGGCATCACATAGTGCAGCCGCTGCCGGATCTGCTGCTCGGCGAAGGAGTCGTCCTGCCAGCGCGCCTTGAGGTCGCGCAGCTGCTCCACGCGCTGCCTGGCCTGCTGCTTCTGCCGTTGCAGATCGGCGATCCCGGCGCGTTGCGAGACGTACTGGCGCATGGGATAGGCGAGCGCCACGATCAGCGAGCACACCACCAGCGCGAGCAGTGCCGCGCGGCCGGTGAGCCGGGAGCGGCGGGCCTGCCGTTTGGTCTGGGAACGGTAGACGCGGGCCGCGGTCTGCTCGCCGAGCAGCCGGATCCTGGTCGCCGTGGAGAAACGGTCCCGGTCCTTCACGGCCATGCCGGCCTCCCCTTTCACACGCGCGTACGTCCCCGGACACGGTACGGGACCGAGTACGGGGACGTACGTACGACTGGCTAAGCCTTACGCCAGGATGGGTCAGCCCTTGGAGACCGCGCCCCGGAAGCGGGGGAACGCGCTGCGGCCGGCGTACACCGCGGCGTCGTCGAGGATCTCCTCGATGCGCAGCAGCTGGTTGTACTTGGCGACGCGCTCGGAGCGGGCCGGGGCACCGGTCTTGATCTGGCCGCAGTTGGTGGCGACGGCGAGGTCGGCGATGGTGACGTCCTCGGTCTCGCCGGAGCGGTGGGACATCATGCACTTGTAGCCGTTGCGCTGGGCCAGCTCGACGGCGTCCAGGGTCTCGGTGAGCGAGCCGATCTGGTTGACCTTCACCAGCAGGGCGTTGGCGGCGCCCTCCTCGATGCCGCGGGCCAGGCGCTCGGGGTTGGTGACGAACAGATCGTCACCGACGAGCTGGACCTTGTCACCGAGCTTGGCGGTGATGGTCTTCCAGCCCTCCCAGTCGTCCTCGAACAGCGGGTCCTCGATGGAGACCAGCGGGTACGCCTCGACCAGCTCGGCGTAGTACTCGGTCATCTCCTCGGCGGAGCGGTTCTTGCCCTCGAAGACGTAGGAGCCGTCCTTGTAGAACTCGGACGCGGCCACGTCGAGGGCGAGGGCGATCTGCTCGCCGGGGGTGTAGCCGGCCTCCTTGATCGCCTCGAGGATGAGGTCGAGGGCCTCGCGGTTGGAGCCGAGGTTCGGGGCGAAGCCGCCCTCGTCGCCGAGGCCGGTGGCCAGGCCCTTGGACTTCAGGACCTTCTTCAGGGTGTGGTAGACCTCGGCGCCCCAGCGAAGGGCCTCGGAGAAGGACTCCGCGCCGATCGGGGCGATCATGAACTCCTGGATGTCCACGTTGGAGTCGGCGTGCGAGCCGCCGTTCAGGATGTTCATCATCGGCACCGGCAGCAGGTGCGCGTTCGGGCCGCCCAGGTAGCGGAACAGCGGCAGGTCGCTGGCCTCGGAGGCGGCGTGGGCGACGGCGAGGGAGACGCCGAGGATGGCGTTGGCGCCCAGCGAGCCCTTGTTGTCGGTGGCGTCCAGGTCGAACATGGCCTGGTCGATCAGACGCTGCTCGGTGGCGTCGTAGCCGACCAGCTCCGGGCCGATCTGCTCGATGACGGCCAGCACGGCCTTCTCGACACCCTTGCCCTGGTAACGGCTGGCGTCGCCGTCACGGAGCTCGATGGCCTCGAAGGCGCCCGTCGAGGCGCCGGACGGGACGGCGGCACGCCCGGTGCTGCCGTCGTCGAGGCCGACCTCGACCTCGACCGTGGGGTTGCCTCGGGAGTCCAGGATTTCCCGGGCTACGACGACGTCGATGGACGGCACGAGCATCTCCTTCGTGGATGTGACGCTGAAAGTGCGGGGCTGGTGAGCCTTGCGACTAGAGCCTAACCGCCCCGGGGCCATCGGCCAGCCGACCGCCCGGCCCGTGGACAGACAGACCGTACCCATTGTTCACCGTCGGAACAAAGGGGGGTGGCGTTCTGGCCGAATATTCGCCGAACCGGCGGCAGACAAAACCCGCCCCGGTGCGTACGGGGGAACACGCACCGGGGCGGGGAGCCCATGGGGACGGGGAGCGGCCCTTGGCCTGCCGGCTGCCGCTTTACTTCAGGTGCAGCTGCTGGCCCGGGTAGATCAGGTTGGCGTCCTCGACGATGTCCTTGTTCAGGTCGAACAGCTTCTTCCAGCCGCCGGCGACCTTGTGCTTCTCGGCGATGGAGCTGAGGGTGTCGCCCTTGACGACCTTGTACTCGCCGTCGCCCTTCTTGACCTTCTTGCCGGTCGGGGTGGTGACGGTCTTCGAGCTGTGCTTCTTCTGCGACTGCGCCGGGCGCTCACTGGAGCGGGAGGCGCTCTGCTGCTCGGTGGAGCGCGTCGTGGTGGTGCCCTGGGAGGACGAGCCGCTGCTCTGGGAGGAGCTCGAGGAGGCGCCGCCGTCGTTGGGGGTGCTCGACAGGCCCGTGCCGCAGACCGGCCAGGCGCCCTTGCCCTGGGAGGCGAGGACCTTCTCGGCCACCTGGATCTGCTGCGCCTTGCTGGCCTCGTTGGCCTGCGGGGCGTAGGCGGTACCGCCGTACGCGGCCCAGGTGGAGGCGGAGAACTGCAGGCCGCCGTAGTAACCGTTGCCGGTGTTGATGGACCAGTTGCCGCCGGACTCGCACTGGGCGACCGCGTCCCACTCGGAGGTGGTGGCGGCGGAGGCGTTGCCGGCCGCCATCAGCGGAGCGGCGACGGCGGCACCGGTGACACCGGCGATCGCGATGGCGCGGGTGGCCTTGGAGGGACGACGGTGCTTGCCCTTGCCGGAAAACAGCATGGTGGATCCCCTCACCGACGCCTGCGAGGTGAGCTGTCGGGTTCGGGCCGGTTGAGTTGCCCGGCCACCCCTCCCCTGGAGGAGGTGTGGCTTCACCCCTAGCCGCTCCGGCTCAACTGCCGGGCGCGGCGCTTACCTTGGGTCCCCCGCTCCTGCCTGCGGCGCGTTAAGCGACGAGTGTTCCCGTGCGGCCGCTGGCAGGATTCGGCGTTGCGGCCGGCCGGGGCTCGCGGTGGCGAGCGGTCATGACCGTAGACAGGCGATCGGCCGAATTTCAAAGACGATCACGGCTTCTGAGACTCATCCCACACTTTCACCAAAGCGGACATTAGTCTCGAAACAGGGCGTCAACTCCCGCTACTTTTCGCCCGTTTCGCCACCGACAAGCAGGGTCTGACCGGGCACGATGTGGCTCGGGTCGGCACCGATCGCGTCCTGGTTCTCCGCGTACAGCGCGCGCCACCCGCCCGCGACGCCAAGGGAGTCGGCGATGGACGTGAGGCTGTCCCCGTCGCGCACGGTGTAGCGCGAGGCGTGCCGGCCCGAGACGGGCGTCGCGCCGGCTTCGGTCACTTCTTCCTGTGCACTGACGCCTCGGTGGCGGCCGCCGCCGTCGAGGGCGCCGGTGTCGACGAGCCCCGAATCCCCGACGATCTGGCGCAGGTTGTCCGGATCGTCGCTGTTTGCGGCACCGGTGGAGGCGCTGTCGGACGGCTGCGAGGTGCCGTGCTCCGCACTTCCGGACGCGCCGGACTCGCCGGCACCGCCCGCGGACGGGGTGGTGGACGACAGGCCGTCAGAGGGCTGCGCGGGGCTGCCCGTGGAGGGAGTGCCGGCCGCCGTACCGGAGGGCGTGCCGGAGGAGTCGGGCAAGCCGGGCGAGTCCACCGAACCGGAGATTCCGGATGATCCGGAGGTATCGGTGGATCCGGAGGTACCGGCCGAACCGGAGGAGTCGGGTGAACCAGTGGACCCGCCCGAGCCGGAGGAGTCCGATCCGGCGGTGGCGCCGGTGGAGGCCGAGCCGCCGCCCGGCGTGTCGCCCGGTACACCCGTGTCGATGTCGGGTGCGGAGGTGTCGGCGGACAGGCCCGACGTCAGCCCGCACACCGTCCAGTGGCCGACGCCCTGGTCGGCGAGGACCTTCTCGGCGACGGCTATCTGCTGCGAGCGGCTGGCGAGGTCGGGGCGGGCCGCGTACTCCAGGCCGCCGTGGCCCTCCCAGTCCTCCTGCGACAGGTGCAGACCGCCGTACAGCCCGATTCCGGGGTTGTCGCTCCAGCGGCCGCCGCTCTCGCACTCGGCCACCTTGTCCCACGTCGTGCCGTCGGCCGCGTGGGCGCTCGCCGCGCCGAGCAGCGGGATGGCGATGGCGGAGCCGGTCACTCCGGCCGCGACGAGGAGTGCCGGAGCCTGACGGGGGCGACGGTGTCGACCGTTCCCGGAGAGCATGCGGTGACCTTTCGCAAGACAGCAGTGACCAGCGCGACGCCTTGAGGCAGCGGCGTCACGCTGACGAGTGAACGTATCGGCAGACGATCGTCAGTCACAAGTTCATGCCGCGCAGATCACGTGAAGATCACAAAGTTGAAGAGGTGTCATTTTCCTGTGTGCCCTCGGGCGTGAACACCACCGGCAACTGCCGCAGCCCCCGCATGATGAGACCGCCACGCCAGCGCAAGTCGTCTGGCTCCGCGTCCAGTTGGAGGTCGGGCAGCCGGGTGAGCAGGGTGGCGAGGGCGGCCTGGCCCTCCAGGCGGGCCAGCGGGGCGCCCAGGCAGTAGTGGATGCCGTGGCCGTAGCCGAGGTGCTGGTTGTCACGGCGGGCGAGGTCCAGCACGTCCGGCCCGGGGAAGCGCTCCGGATCGCGGTCGGCGGCGGCCAGGACGACGAGGACGGGGTCACCGGGGGCGATGTCCTGCCCGCCGATGCTCAGCGGCTCGGTGGCGAACCGCCAGGTCGCCATCTCCACCGGGCCGTCGAAGCGCAGGAGTTCCTCCACCCCGGTCTCCAGCAGCGCGCGTTCGCCCCTGGCGAGGGAGTCCTGCAGCCGGTGCCGCTGCCCGGGGTGGGTGAGCAGGGCGTAGGTGCCGTTGCCGATGAGGTTGACGGTCGTCTCGAAGCCGGCGAACAGCAGGATGAACGCCATCGCCGCGGCCTCGTTCTCGGTGAGGTGCTCGCCGTGGTCCGAGGCGCGGATCAGGCCGGAGATCAGATCCTCGCCGGGGGCGGCTTCGGCGGGCAGGGCCTGCCGCTTCCGGTGGATCAGCTCGGCGAGGTAGCCGCGCATCTTCTTCACCGACCGGGCGACCCCGCCCCGCGGCCCTCCCCCGTGCCGGATCATCATCCCCGCCCAGTCCCGGAAGTCGTCCTGGTCCTCACGGGGGACGCCGAGCAGGTCGCAGATGGCGTAGATGGGCAGCGGGAAGGCGAACTCGTGGATGAGGTCGGCGGAGCCCTTGTGCGCGAACTGGTCGATGAGGTGGTCGGTCAGCTCCTGCACGCGCGGCGCGAACTCCGCGACCCGGCGGGGCGTGAACGCCTTGCTGACCAGGCGCCGCAGCCGGGTGTGGTCCGGCGGGTCGATATTGAGCAGGTGCGTCATCAGCTCCGCCTTGCGCTCCCCGGGGATGCCGGTCTTGCCCTTGGCGTGCGCCGGCTCGTCGTGGTGCGCCGGGTTCTTGCTCAGGCGCTGGTCGGCGAGGGCTTGGCGGGCGTCGGCGTACCGGGTGACCAGCCAGGCCTCCACCCCGCTGGGCAGCCGGGTGCGGTGCACGGGCGCGTGCTCGCGCAGCCAGGCGTACGCGGGGTAGGGGTCGGCCGCGAACTCCCAGGTGAAGAGTTCGGGAGCGGTGTCGTCGGGGCGGAGCTGCTCGGTCACTCCTCGACCGTATCCGGATCCGGGTGGGCCTCGGCGTCGCGGTGGTCGGCGGGCGCCGCGGCGAGCGCGCCGGGGGCGACGCCCTCGGCCTCGCGGATCGCGTCCCGGTAGGCGCGGGCCGCCGCGCGCAGCGACGTCTCCGGGTCGACGCCGTCCGCCTCGGCGCGCGCGGCGAGCGCGAGCAGCTGGTAGCCGATGCCGTCGCCCTGCGGCAGCTCGACGTCCAGGCCGGCCGTGCGGGTGCGGGCGGCGAGCTTGGCGGCGAGGGAGAGGGCGGGCTGGTGGAGCGGGACGCCCTCGGTGACGGAGGCGCGCCGCTTCTCCTGCGCCTTGGTGCGCAGCCAGTGCGCCTTGACCTCCTCCGGGGTGGTGGCGGTGGCGTCCCCGAAGACATGCGGATGGCGGTGGATGAGCTTGGCGACGATGCCGCCGGCCACGTCGTCGATCGAGAAGGGGGCGTCGGTGTCCTCCTCGGCGATGCGGGCGTGGAAGACCACCTGGAGCAGCACGTCGCCCAGCTCCTCGCGCAGTTCGTCGCGGTCGCCGTCCTCGATGGCCTCGACCAGCTCGTACGCCTCCTCCATGGCGTACTTCGCCAGGCCCTCGTGGGTCTGCCGCGAGGACCACGGGCAGGCGACGCGGATGCGGTCCATGACCTGTACGAGGTCCAGCAGGCGGGCGCCGGGCAGGTCGTAGGAGGCGGGCAGCAGCTCCAGCTCCGGCATGGTGACGCGGCCGGAGCCGGCCAGCCGGGCGAGGCCGTCGGTCAGCGCCGGCTCGCCCTCGCCGCTCGCCACGACCACGACGGTGCGGGCGCCTTCGCAGGCGGCGAGGAGTTCCTCGGCGGTCACGGCGGTCACCTCGACGTCGACGCCGGCGTCACGGAGGTAGGGGAGCTGGGGGTGGGCGTCGTCGGCGCACAGCACCCTGCCGGCCGTGCGGAGTGCCTTCCAGGCGGGCCAGGAGAGGAGGCCGGGGGCGACTCTGTGGCTGGTGGTGAGCAGGACGATACGGCCGGGGTGCTCTGGGCGAGGTGCGTTCACGCTTCGAACGTACCGCCCACCAGCTCGGGGGGTGTCTGTGGGCGGGCGGGTGCGGGCGGTCTGTGGCTGGTCGCGCCCACGCGGCGGAACCGCATATCGAAAACACCCCCGCGCCCCTTGGGTGGAACACCTCGCCGACGGCCGGGAGGTCCCGTTACGCCGGCTGCTGTGACGCCGCCGTCACGTCCTTCACCCACGGGGTCTTCGCGTCCACCCGGCCGACCTTCTGGGCGTCCCAGGTGCCGTAGCGCGGGTTGAGGTCGACGCCCAGTTCCTGCGACGCCGTGGACAGGGCCTTCCAGAACGCCGGCTGGTTGGTGTCGGTGCCCAGCTTCGCGGCCAGCTTCTGTGCCTCGACCTGCAGGCGCAGGTTGTCGTCGACGCGCTGCGGCGGGATGCCGTACTCGCGCAGCCAGGTCGTCTCCAGGGCCTTGGCCCCGCCGAGCTGCTGCTCCACGCCCGCGCGCAGCTGCTGCACGTCGCGGGGGGTGACGGCGACGTGCGCGTCCTGAGCTGCGCGGTGCAGCACCTGGTCCAGGACCATGCTGTGCAGCGTCTGTCGCGTGAGGTTGCCGGAGCCGGAGACCGCGCGCGCGTAGTTCGCCTGGTCTCCGGCTGCCGCGCGCTGCGCCGCGCGGACCTCGTTCACCCGGTCCTGAAGCTGGGAGACCGTGATCTTCTGGCCGCCGACGACGGCCGCCGCACCCGGATGCGTGTCACTTCCGCAGGCGGTGAGCAGGGGAGCTGCGACGATCGCGGCGGACAGCAGGAGCGCGGTGCGACGGCGGCGGTGCAAGGGGAACCTCCCGAGGAGATTGTGCGACGGTGCACAAGGTCTTGCGGTGATCGATGGTAGGCAGTGGGCAGGCTGAGGCCAACCCATTCGACCAACGATTCACCGCCACTTCCGGCACCGCCGCGCACCCTCTTGGCGAAGAGCGTCAGCCGACGATGGCCACCGGCGCGTCCCACGCGTCGCGGTCCACGGTGATCGTGTAACCGCCCCGGGTCTCCTTGCTGTTCACCAGGTACTGGTGGCCACGGCTGTGGTCGGTGAACTGCGACACGCCCCACGGCCAGTCCGCGGTGGTGGTCTCCTTCTTGTCCCACAGCGCGTACCAGAGGTTGCCCGGCAGGTCCGTCTTGTTGGCGGCCGTGGCGATCGCCTTGGCGCTGGAGCTGCTGAAACCGTAGAAACCGGCCCGGTAGGTCTTGGCCCGCAGCCCCTTCGTGAACGCGCGCACGTACGTCAGCACGGCGTCGTTGCACGACTTGTTCGTGATGTCGTACGGCTCCATGTCGAGGTAGATCGCGCTGCCGGCCTTCATGCCGAGCGCCGCGGCCTTGGTCACTGCGTCGCTCGCGTCGCTCGCGCCGAGGGAGGCGGCCGTGGCGGCGGTCAGCTTCTCGGGGTTGCGGCTGGTCTGGCAGGGCGGCTGCGCGCCGACGTAGAGCGGGACGAGCTTCCAGCCCTGGGCGTTCACCGACTTCACCCAGGACGCGGTGAGGTTGGGCTGGCTGCAGCCGCGGTTCTTGCCGCCGATGTAGACGGCGGCGCCGCCGTAGTAGCCGTCGGCGCGCCAGGCCTTCATGGCGCTCAGCGACGGCGCGGTGCAGGTGTCGAAGGCCCGGCCGGTGTACGTCTTCTGGGCGGGCCAGGTGGTGGCCGCCATGGACTGCTGTGCGGCTATCCCGCCCCCGGCGACGACGGCGGCGCCCGCCACCGCCCAGGTGATGTATCTGCGCTTCTTGGACTGACGATGGCTGGACACGGCTGACCCCACCCCTTCGATGTATGTGACCGCTCGGTGTCCGCGACAACCACGAGCGGCTCGTACGTTAGCCCGTGCCGTGCCTAGCCCCGCACCTGCCCCAGCCATTGCAGGGTGCGGCGCACGTCCGCGGCCAGCGGGTGCCCGGGGCCGTGGAGCCGTTCCACGTCGTGCAGCAGGCGCATCAGCGTGTCGTGCGCGGCGGGCCGGTCGCCGAGGGCGAGCAGCAGCAGACCGATGCGGCGGCGCAGCTCGTGGGCGAGCGCGGGATCGCCGGAGACGTACTGGTTCTCGTAGTACGGCAGCAGCGCGCGGTACTCGGCGAGCGCGGCCCCCGGTTCGCCGAGCTGCTCCAGGCACTGGGCGGCGTCGTAGCGGAAGCGCAGGGACTGCGGGTCGGAGACTCCGGCCTCGGCGGCGCGTTCGTCGGCCAGGCGGCGCAGTTCGGGCAGCGCACGCCGGTACTGGCCGTCGTCCATGAGCGTGGCGGCGTACTGCTTGCGCAGGGTCCGTACGACCGGGGAGTGCTCGCCGTGTTCCCCGGCGGCGACGGGCAGGATCGCACCGAGGATGTCGACGGCCTGCGTGATGCTGCCCTGCCCGAGCAGGCGCTTGACCTCGTCCACGGCGGCGGCCACATCGGGTTTCCCCGCGGCGGGCGGATGGGCGGCGGGGGACGGCTGCGGCGCGGGGGTGCGGGCGCGGTCCGGCCAAGGGGCGTGCGGACGCAGGAAGGGGCGCGTGGGGTCCAGCGGCGCTCCGCTCGGTATGCCGCGCCCGGGCAGCAGCGGCACCAGCTGCTCGTACACCTCCTGCGCGGACGCGGGCCGGTGCAGCGGGTCCTTGGCGAGCAGACGCAGCACCAGCGACTCCAGCGCCTCGGGCACTTCGGGGCGGAACCGACGCACCGGCACCGGCGGCTCGTACAGATGCCGGTGCAGCACGCCGAGCGCGGTGGAACCGGCGAACGGGACGTTCCCGCTGAGCAGTTCGTGCAGCAGCACACCGAGCGCGTAGAGGTCGGTGTACGGCCCGACCGCGCCGCCCATCGCCTGCTCCGGGGCCATGTAGGCGGGCGAGCCGATGGGTGAGCCGGTGTGGGTCAGGCGCGTGGTGTCGCTGTCCATCACGGAGGCCACGCCCAGGTCGAGCACGGTGACCGTGCCGTCCTGCTTGACCATCACGTTGCGCGGCTTGAGGTCGCGGTGGACGATCGGCACCGCGTGCACGGCGCTCAGCACGGCGCACAGCTGCGCCGCCACGGCGACCGCCCACGGCCACGGGTAGGGGTCGTGCTCGGCGAGGTGGTCCGACAGGTCGGCGCCGTCGACGTACTGCATGACGAGGAAGAGCTCCTCGCCCTCGCTGCCCGCGTCGTGCACGGTCACCAGGCCCGGGTGGTCGACCTGCGCCGTCACCCGGCACTCGCGCAGGAACCGGCGGCGCAGCTCGTCGGCCTCCTGACCGGCCACCTTGTCGGGGCGCAGCAGCTTCACCGCCACGCGCCGGTCGAGCCTGCGGTCGTAGGCCGTCCACACCTGGCCCATGCCGCCCTGGCCGAGGAGGGAGGCCAGTTCGTAACGGCCGGCGATCATCCGCCCCGTCGTCACGGTCACCTTCCGCCCTCGCCGTGACCCTCGTGGCCGTCACTGCGCCGCAGGTAGTCGCTGAGCTCGTCGAGTTCGGCCCGCACCTGCTCGATCCGGGCCGGCGCGGGGCGGTGCGGGGGCGGCGGGGTGGGGATGCTGGGCACGGGGGTCACCATGGGCGCCGCCGGCGTCTGCGGGAGCGTGGCCGCGTACGGCGACGGGGACTGTGGGTAGCCGTAGTTCACAGCCGGCGCCGGGGGCACGGCATACCCGGCGGGGTGGGGCCGGTGATGACGTATGTCGGCGTACAGGTAGTAGGCGACGCAGGCCACCATGTTGAGCAGCAGGATGACCATGCCGGCGCTGCCCTTGGGCGTGCTGAAGTCATCGGTGTCGTCGGTCGCGAGCAGGCTGAAGGAGACGACCAGGACGGCCACCGACCCCCCGAAGAACCACCACTCGCCCCGCTTGCGGGTCACGATCGCCGCACGCAGCGGCGCCACCCACGCGAGGAATCCGATGCTGAGGACCGCCACCGCAACGAAGATCACGCGCAGCAGGACCAGCACCCCGGTCGAGGGCCGACGGGGTGGAGGCGGGGCGTAGCCGTGGCCCTGCATGGCTGCTCCTGAAGGCCTGGTGGGGACGAACGTGGTACCGGGTCAGAGCGTATAGGCCGACACGGACAACACGGCACGGGTTGTACCGAACCGTTGTCACACTGATCACTCCGGCGCGACCGTGCCGTCCGTCAGCCCGTCGTACATCCCGCGCACGAACTGCTCACCGAGCAGGCTCGTCTGCCGGAGCGCCCGCTCGAACTCCTCGAGGGCGCGGAACCGCTCGCCGTAGCGCCGCTGTTCCTCCAGCGGCAGCCGGGGCAGGTGCAGCCGGCGCACGTCGAGCCGGGTGGCGGTGGAGGCGTAGCTGCTGGCCTGGCGGTTGTTGGCGGTGCCGCGCAGGAAGCCGGCGAGGAACCACGGGTCGAGCGCCTGCCGGTCGGGGCGCAGCAGCACGAGGTTGCGGCCGAGGGCGGCGTCCCGGGTCGTCTCGTCGATGACGCGCGCCACCGCGCCGCCGCCGACCACCGGCACCACCACGTCGCCCGGCCGCGTCAGCACCGCCTCCTCCTCGCTCTCCGGCAGCGAGCCCGACGGTGCCGTCCCGGCGAGCACGTCGTGGTCGGTGAGCACCCGCACGCGCGTGGGGCCGCCGTTGCCGCCGGTCCGCATCTCCAGGGCCCCGCCGCGGGCGAGTTCCCCGACGGTGGTGAGCGGCCAGCGCTCACGCCGGGGCGCGTCCACGGGCGCCGGCGTGAGCTCCCCGGTCAGGCGCAGGGTCTCGCCGAGGCGTTCACGCACCACCGTGAGCGCCCCCGTGCCGTCGGCCGGCGCCGCGGGCGGCAGATGGCGGGCGGGCGCCAGGTCGACGTCGTCGTCCAGGAGGTCGATGACGGGCAGGGAGCGGGCCAGACCGGGCCGTTCCTCGAAGCCGCCCGCGCGGTCGAAGGCGGACCAGGCGTCCAGCACCGCCTCGCGCACGGCCTGCCAGTCGGGCCCGCCGCGCCCCTCCCCCGCGAACTGCCCGGCGTCGGCGAGCAGCACCTCGGGCTGCGCGGCCACGCCGGCGGGCCGTCGCAGCAGCCACAGATGCAGCGGGATGTTGTACGGCGGTGCCGCGCCCACCGGCAGGGCGATCACGGCCCGCAGCGCGCCCCGCCGCAGCAGGTCGGCGCGGATACGGCGGCCGGAGCGGCGGGAGGCGGTGGCGGGCGGCATCAGCAGCACCGCGGTGCCGCCGTCGCGCAGGCGGGCCAGCGCGTGCTGCACCCAGGCCAGCTCGGACTCGGCGCGGGCCGGGAAGCCGTACTCCCAGCGCGGGTCGTAGGCGAGTTCGTCGTGGCCCCAGTTGCGTTCGTTGAACGGCGGGTGGCAGAGCACCGCGTCGGCGCGCACCGCCGGGTGGGCGTCGGCACGCAGGGTGTCGCCGGCGGCGGCGTGCACGGCGGCCGGGGAGTGCAGGGCGAGCCGGAGCGCGGTGAGCGCGGCCAGGTCGGGCGCGCTGTCCTGGGCGTACAGCTCCTGCCCGGGGCATGGGGCGACGGCGCGCAGCAGGGCGCCGGTGCCGCAGGCCGGGTCCAGGACGGTGCGGGCGCCGCCGGCCAGGTCGGCCATGAGGGAGGCCAGTTCGGCGGGGGTGAGCGTGTACTGGCGCGGGTTGGCGTCGAGGTGCCGGCCGAGCAGGAACTCGAAGGTCTGCCGGGCACCGAGTTCGGCGGCGAGTTCCGCGGCGCCGCGCAACAAGGGGGCGGACGGGAGCAGTTGGGGGCCGGTGGGGGTGTGCACGGCGGGCGCGGGGGCGTGCGGGCCGCCGAAGCGCGGGGCGAGGACCTGCTCCAGGGCGGACGGCGCCATCGCGGCCAGGCGTTCGTCGGAGCCGGCGCTGATGTCCAGCCAGACGGTGGGGCGGTCGTGGATGAGGAGCAGGACGCAGCCGGCGTGGGTCAGGGCGGTTACGGGGCCCTCGGGGTGGCCGGCGAGCTGCTGCCAGACGCGTTCGCGCAGCGGGACCTCGGCGAGCTTGCCCTGACGGCGCAGCCAGTCCTCGACCTCGGCGAGCGCGAAGGAGGGGCTGGTCTCGGTGCCGCCGATGGGCTTGGGAAAGTCGGCGTGCCGGCGGCGCCAGTTGCTGACGGCGGCGCGGCCGACGCCGGCGAGGCGCGCGATGCCGGCGGCGGTCACCTCGGTGGCGTTGTCGGCGGCGGGTGCGGTTCCCGCGCCGGTGCCGGTGGTCGTGCCGGTGCCGGAGGTCGTGCCGGTGCCGGTGGCAGTGCTGGTCCCGCTGGCGGTGACCCCGCCGGCCGCTTTCGTCGTCGCGCGCGTGACCGCCCTGCTCGTCGCCGCCTGGTCTGCCGCCTCGTCCTGCACGGGCCGCGCTCCCCTCGTCCGCGCTGTGCGACCGCCCCGTACGGCCGCACCTGTGACGCCGAGGATACCGGCGAACGCAAGATCCGAGGCTTAACAGTCGTGTACTCAACCCTTGCTGTGAATCGTGTTGACTCGGTTCACAGTGCATGCTCTTATTGACCCGCGAACGAACGGCCGCTTCAGAAGAGGCGGTCACACCGTCCGAGGGGGGACACAGTCATGGGCACGAAGGCCAAGGTCGCGCTGGGCGCCGTCGTGGGGATCGTCGTCATCGGTGCCGTGTCGGCGAACGCCGGCGGCGACGGCGGTTCCGGCAGCTCCGGCAGCAAGGACAAGGGGTCGTCGGCCTCCGTCGGCCAGAGCGCGGGGGGCAAGGGCTCCGGTGCGCGGAAGCCGGGGGCGGAGGCGGCCGAGGAGAAGAAGGCCGCGTTCGACGGCGACGGCGACTTCCAGGTCGGCTCGGACATCAAGCCCGGCACCTACCGCACCACCGGCAACACCGAGGGGATGTGTTACTGGGAGCGGGCCAAGGACGCCTCCGGCGAGACCGATGCGATCCTGGCCAACGACAACGTCACCGGCACCAGCTACGTGACGGTCAAGCCCGGCGACAAGTTGTTCAAGTCCACCGGCTGCCACGACTGGGAGGCGGTCGGCGCGGGGGCCAAGGGCACGCCCGCCTCCGCGATGAAGGGCGACGGCGGCATGTTCAAGGTCGGCGTCGACATCGCTCCCGGCACCTATCGCTCCACCGGCAACGCCGACGACTCCTGCTACTGGGAGCGCACCAAGGACGCCGGCCACTCCGTCGAGTCGATCATCGCGAACAACAACGTGAGCGGCTCGGCCGTGGTGACCATCAGCGCCTCGGACGCCTACTTCAAGACCGCCGGCTGCAAGGACTGGAAGAAGACCGGCTGACCGGCCGCCCCGGCCTCAAGCCCCTCCGGCGTGACTCCCGGCCCCCACCCGGGACCGCGCTCATCCACCGGGCCCGACCGCACTGCGCGGGCCCCACCCGCACTCACCATCTCCACCAAGGAACCCCCATGCGTCGCACCGCTCTCGCCGCCACCACCCTCTGCCTGGTCACCGCGACCGCCGCGGTCCTGACCGGCTGCCAGTCCGGCCAGGACACGGCCGACGGCAAGCCGGCCGCCGCCTCCGGCGCGCCGGCGAAGGCCCAGGACCCCAACGCCGGTCTGCTCACGGGCACGCAGCTCAAGCAGGCGCTGGCCCCCGCGTCGGTCTTCCCGGCCGAGCTGACCCCGGTCGCCGACGGAGCGACGGACAGCGGCGACGACTTCCTCGCGCCGAGCAGCCGGAACACGGCCAAGACGGACTGCACCAAGCTGGAGAACACCGCCTGGCTCGACGTCACCGGCTACAAGGGCGGCGTGTCGTTCGCCCAGGACGACCGCGCCAACCAGGACCGGACCGAGGAGATGACCCAGGAGATCGACGCCTTCCAGGGCACGACCGCGCAGGCGGTGATGCAGCGGATCCGCGGCGTGGCGGCCGAGTGCGCGACGTTCACGGACACCGCCGACCACGTCAAGGTGCGGGTGAAGGGCAAGTCCGCGGACGGGCTCGGCGACGAGGCCTACACGCTCACGCTCACCAGCGCCACCTGGGAGAACGGCACCACGCTGATCGCCAGCCGGGTCGGGAAGTCGGTCATCACCGTCATGTCCACCGCCGGCTCCGAGAACGGCGCGGCCTCGGCGAAGAAGCTCACGACGCACCTGGTGGAGTCGCTGCGCAAGACGGCACCGGCCTCCTGACCGACGGCCCGAGGGGGGCGAGGGGGCGCAGGTTCATGCCTGCGCCCCCTCAGTCGCCTGCGCCCCTCAGTCGCACTGACGCAGCATCATCTGCTTGTCGGCGGCGGTCACGGGCAGGGCGTACTTGAGCGACACCTGTGCGAAGCGCACCGCGTAGGCGCACCGGATCCGCTTGTCCGGCGGCAGCCAGGTCGCCGGGCCGGAGTCGCTCTTGGCGCCGTTGGCGGGCCCGTCCACCGGAAGCAGATTGAGCGGGTCGTTGGCGATGGCCTCCCGCTTGTCCTTGGCCCAGCGCGAGGCGCCCATCTGCCAGTCGTACGACAGCGGCATGACGTGGTCGATCTGCACCGTGGTGGCACGGGACTTGGTCCACGCGATGCTCTTGCCGGTGTAGGGGTCGTGCAGCGTCATGGAGACGACCACACAGTTGGAGCCCTTGCGGAAGCGGACGTCCTGACCGTCGCGCTTGAGCAGGTCGTTGCGGGTGTCGCAGCCGTTGTGGGCGTAGGGCACGTCACCGGGGACCGAGTCCATCCAGGCGTAGCCGAACTTGTCACGCTCGTACCCGGTCTTCGGACCGCGCCCCTTGGTCGCCACCTTCTGGATGAGCGCCCTGGCCTCGGCGCGGTCGGCCGCGTCGGTGAGGGGCGCCAGCCCGGGTTTCGTCCCGTCGGGGTTGTCCAGCGGACTGACCGCGTGCCCGTCTGCGGCCGACCGCTCCGGCCCCGATGACCCCGTCGTCTGCGGCGTGCAGCCGGTGATGCCCAGCAGCAGCACGGCGGCGACCGTGACCCCGCCCCTCGCACACCTCACGGTGCGTCCCTCCCCTTGCTCGACCGGTTCCACCCCGCACCCGCGAGTCTTCCCGCACGGCCCCTGTGTACACACCGTAACCGCACAGAGGTTCAGACCATATCCGCGCATACTTGGGCATCCCGCTCATCCCCCGCGTATCGTCGGAAGGGAGTTCTCACCGGAAGGAGCTTCCGCATGGGCCTCTTGGACAGGTTCCGCCAGAACAAGCAGGCGCAGGACAAGGGCAAGCAGATGTCCGACGCCGGCGAAAAAACGGTCAACGACAAGACTGGCGGGAAATACGAGGACCAGGTCGACGCCGCGCAGCGCCAGGCCGAGCAGCGTCTCGGCATGGACCGCGACCGCCCCGACCAGCAGTAGGCCCCCGACCGAGGCCGAAGCCGCCCACGGATCGCGCATCCGGAGGGCGGCTTCGCCCGTTCCCCCGGCCTCGGGCCGAAACGGGCCCGCGCAGGGGAACGGCGAACCGTCCCCTACGAGTCCAGCACCGACGTCAGGAACTCGCCCACCCACGCCAGCAGTTCGCGTCCGATCAGCGGCTTGCCGCCGACCTTGGCCGTCTTCGGGCGCGGGACCAGCACCTGGTGCGTGGCCGGCTTGATGACGCTGCCGGGGTACAGGCGCTTCAGGCGCAGCTCCTGCGACTCGCGCAACTCCACCGGCGCGAACCGGATGTTGGTGCCCTGGAGCACGATCTCGCCGACCCCGCAGGCCCGCGCGAGCATCCGCAGTCCGGCGACCAGCAGCAGGTTCTCCACCGGCTCGGGCAGCTTGCCGTAGCGGTCGGTGAGTTCCTCGCGGACGTGCCGGACGTCCTCCTCGCTGTTGGCCGAGGCGATCGACCGGTAGGCCTGCAGGCGCAGCCGCTCGCCGGGCGCGTAGTCGTGCGGGACGTGCGCGTCGACCGGCAGCTCGATCTTGACCTCCAGCGGCGCCTCTTCCTGGATCTCGCCCGTCTCCAGCTGCCTGCGGTAGTCCGCGACCGCCTCGCCGACCATCCGCACGTACAGGTCGAAGCCGACGCCCGCGATGTGCCCGGACTGCTCGCCGCCGAGCAGGTTGCCCGCGCCGCGGATCTCCAGGTCCTTCATCGCCACGTACATGCCGGCGCCCATCTCGGTGTGCTGCGCGATGGTCGCCAGGCGCTCGTGCGCGGTCTCCGTCAGCGGCTTCTCCGGCGGGTACAGGAAGTAGGCGTAGCCGCGCTCCCGGCCACGGCCGACGCGGCCGCGCAGCTGGTGCAGCTGGGACAGGCCGAAGGTGTCGCTGCGCTCCACGATCAGGGTGTTGGCGTTGGCGATGTCGATGCCGGACTCGACGATCGTCGTGGAGACCAGCACGTCGAACTTCTTCTCCCAGAAGTCGACGACGACCTGCTCCAGGGCCGACTCCGACATCTGGCCGTGCGCGGTGGCGATGCGCGCCTCGGGGACGATCTCGCGCAGCCGCGCCGCCGCCTTGTCGATGGACTCCACCCGGTTGTGGATGTAGAAGACCTGGCCCTCGCGCAGCAGCTCACGCCGGATCGCCGCGCCGATCTGCTTCTCCTCGTACGGCCCGACGAAGGTGAGCACCGGGTGCCGCTCCTCCGGCGGCGTGGTGATCGTCGACATCTCGCGGATGCCGGTGACCGCCATCTCCAGGGTGCGCGGGATCGGCGTCGCGGACATCGTCAGCACGTCGACGTTGGCGCGCAGCTTCTTCAGCTGCTCCTTGTGCTCGACGCCGAAGCGCTGCTCCTCGTCGACGATGACCAGACCGAGGTCCTTGAACTTGGTCTCGGAGGAGAACAGCCGGTGCGTGCCGATGACGATGTCCACCGAGCCGTCCCTCAGGCTCTCCAGGGTCGCCTTCGCCTCGGTGTCGCTCTGGAAGCGGGAGAGCGCCCGCACGTTCACCGGGAACTGCGCGTACCGCTCGGAGAACGTCCCGAAGTGCTGCTGCACCAGCAGCGTCGTCGGTACGAGGACGGCGACCTGCTTGCCGTCCTGCACCGCCTTGAACGCGGCCCGCACCGCGATCTCGGTCTTGCCGTAACCGACGTCGCCGCAGATCAGGCGGTCCATCGGGACCGTCTTCTCCATGTCCTCCTTGACCTCGGCGATCGTGGTGAGCTGGTCCGGGGTCTCCGCGTAGGGGAAGGCGTCCTCCAGCTCGCGCTGCCAGGGCGTGTCGGAGCCGAAGGCGTGGCCGGGGGCGGCCATGCGGGCGCTGTAGAGCTTGATCAGGTCGGCGGCGATCTCCTTGACGGCCTTCTTCGCGCGCGCCTTGGTCTTGGTCCAGTCGGCGCCGCCCAGGCGGTGCAGCGTGGGTGCCTCGCCGCCGACGTACTTGGTGATCTGCTCCAGCTGGTCGGTGGGGATGTACAGCCGGTCGCCGGGCTGGCCGCGCTTGGCGGGCGCGTACTCCACGACCAGGTACTCGCGCGTGGCGCCCTGCACCGTGCGCTGCACCATCTCGATGTAGCGGCCGACGCCGTGCTGCTCGTGGACGATGTAGTCGCCCGCCTCCAGGGTGAGCGGGTCGATCGTCTTGCGGCGCCGCGCGGGCATGCGGGCGCCGTCCTTGCCGGCGGCCTTCTGCCCGGTCAGGTCGGTCTCGGTGAGCACCGCCAGCCTGAGGCCCGGGTCGACGAAGCCGTTGTCGATGGAGCCGCACGCCACGTGCACCAGGGACGGGGACAGCTCGCCGAGGTCGGCGTCGAGGCGGGCGGCGATGCCCTCCCCGCCGAGCACCTCGACCGTACGGGCGGCGGGGCCGTGGCCTTCGGTGACGTACACCGTGCGCCAGCCGTCGGCGAGCCAGCCCTTGGTGTCGGCGAGCGCCCGCGCGGTGTCGCCGCGGTAGGCCTCGGGGGCGTGCATGCCGAGTTTGAGGGTGCCGGCGTCCAGCTCGTCGTCGGCGGCGAACGGCGACACCGACCACCACATCATGTCCAGCTCGCGGGCCCGGTCGCGGACGTCGGCGATGGACCACAGGGAGGCCGCGCCGACGTCGATGGGCGCCTCGCCGCCGCCGGCGGTGGCGGCCCAGGACGCCTGCAGGAACTCCTGGCTGGTGGCCACCAGGTCGGCGGCGCGCGTACGGACCCGCTCGGGGTCGCAGACGACGGCCATCGAGCCCTTGGGCAGCACGTCGAGCAGCAGCTCCATGTCGTCGACGAGGACCGGAGCGAGGGACTCCATGCCCTCGACCGCGATCCCCTCGGCGATCTTGTTCAGGAGTTCGCCCAGCTCCGGGTGGTCCTCGGCAAGGGCACGCGCGCGTGCGCGGACGTCCTCGGTGAGCAGCAGCTCGCGGCAGGGCGGCGCCCACAGGCCGTGCTCGGCGACCTCCAGGGAGCGCTGGTCGGCGACCTTGAAGTAGCGGATCTCCTCGACGTCGTCACCCCAGAACTCCACGCGCAGGGGGTGTTCCTCGGTGGGCGGGAAGACGTCCAGGATGCCGCCGCGCACGGCGAACTCGCCGCGCTTCTCCACCAGCTCCACGCGCGCGTACGCCGCCGCGGCGAGCGCCTCCACGACGCTGTTGAGGTCGGCGCTGCGGCCGGTGCGCAGGGCCACCGGTTCGAGGTCGCCGAGACCCTTGACCTGCGGTTGCAGCACCGAGCGCACGGGGGCGACGACGACGGAGACCGGGCCGGTCTCGGGGTCGTCGGGGCGGGGGTGGGCGAGGCGGCGCAGGACGGCGAGGCGACGGCCGACGGTGTCGCTGCGCGGGCTGAGCCGCTCGTGCGGGAGGGTCTCCCAGGAGGGGTACTCCACGACGCCCTCGGACGGCAGCAGGGAGCGCAGCGCCGCCGCCAGGTCCTCCGCTTCACGCCCGGTCGCTGTCACCGCGAGCACGGGGCGGGCGGCCTCGCGGGCGAGCGCGGCGATCGTGAAGGGGCGGGCGGCCGGCGGGCCCACCAGGTCGAGGTGCATGCGGTTGCCGTCGGTGGCGGCCGAGATCGCTTCCGCGAGGGCGGGGTCCTTGACGGCGGCGTCGAGCAGACCGTGCAGGCTCATGGAGGGCTGTTCCGTCCCGTGGTGACGAGGGTGGGCAACGCGAAAGGCCCGACGCGAGATGCGGCCGGGGGTGTCCAGCGTACGACTTGTCCGCGGCGGCTGCCGGAGGCTGTGGACAACCCCGCTCGCCCCGTGCCCTGCGCGAAGGCGGCCCCGTCGGCGGACACACCACGGCGCCGGGAAGCCCCCCAAGGCTTCCCGGCGCCGGGCCTCGCCCCCGTGACCCCCGTCCACGGTGGCCGTCTGTGTCAGTCCGTCGCGATGGCGTTCAGGACGTTCATGCGGCCCGCCCGGAACGCCGGGACCAGGGCGGCGAACAGGCCCACGAAGGCCGAGCCGATGAAGACCGCGGTGATCGTCGGCCAGGGAATCTCCAGAACCTTCAGCCCCTCCAGGGCGAGCAGCTTCTGGGCCGTCGCGCCCCAGCCCATGCCCAGCCCCAGGCCGAGCAGCGCGCCGAAGAGGGCGATCACCACCGACTCGAGGCGGATCATGCGCCGCAGCTGCCGGCGCGAGAGGCCGATGGCCCGCATCAGGCCGATCTCCCGGGTCCGCTCGACCACCGACAGGGCCAGGGTGTTCACGACACCCAGGACCGCGACCACGATCGCCAGGGCCAGCAGCCCGTAGATCATGTTCAGCAGCTGCCCGATCTGGTCCTTCAGCGCCTGCTTGTAGTCGGTCTGGTCGCGCACGGTGTACTGCGGGTAGTCGTGCAGCTGCGCCTTGAGCGCCTTGTACGCGCTCTCCTGCTGCCCGTCCTTGGCGGTGGCGAAGAGCAGCATGTCCAGCGGCATCTTCTCGGCCGGCACGTACTTCGTCACCGTCGCGATCGACGCGTACATCGCGCCCTTGTCGATCACCACGTCGTCGCTGGTGATCGCGCGGACCGTGAGCCGGGCCGTCGTACCGTCCTTGAAGGCGACCGCGACCGTGGAGCCGAGCTTGATGCCGTGGTCCTTGGCGAAGCCCTCGAAGACGGACATCGAGTCGGGCCGGTAGGCGTCCGCGAGGCGGCCCGCGACGGTCTCGGTGCGCACGTCCTGCGCGTAGGCCGGGTCGGCGGCGTTGATGGTCTCCTTCTTCGTGGTGCGCCCGTCGGGCGTGGTCAGCGTGGCGTCGAGGACCTTGTACTCGGTGACGCGCTCGAGACCCTGCACCGACTTCGCCGCCTTGACGGCCTGCGGAGTGATCAGCTGCCCGCTGTCGGACTGGACGATGAAGTCCGTGCCGACGCTCTTGTCCAGTTCGTCCGTCGCGGAGGCGACCATGGAGGAGCCGACCACCGACAGGCAGGCGACCAGCGCGAGCCCGATCATCAGCGCGGCGCCCGTCGCCCCGGTGCGCCGCGGGTTGCGCAGCGCGTTGCGCTCGGCCATCCGCCCGACCGGCCCGAAGACCCGCAGCAGGACCGCGCCGAGGACCCGGACCACGCCACCGGCGAGCAGCGGGCCGACGACCACGAATCCGATCAGGCTCAGCACCACGCCGAGCCCCAGCCACAGCGAGCCCTCGCTCGCCTTGTCCGCGTTCGCCGCGACGAACAGGCTCGCCCCGCCGGCCCCCGTCAGCACCAGACCCAGCAGAGCGCGCACCCAGCCGGCCTTCACGTCGGCCGGGGTGCCCGCGTCGCGCAGTGCGGCCATGGGCGAGATCTTCCCGGCGCGCCGGGCCGGGACGTAGGCGGCCAGGACCGTCACCACGACGCCCAGCACCAGGCCGGCCACCGGCGTGGTCCAGGCGACCGTGAGGTCGTCGGTGGACAGGTTCATGCCCATCTGGCCCATGAGCTTCATCAGCCCGACGGCGATGCCCACACCCGCCGCCGCGCCGAGCAACGAGCCGACGACGCCCAGCATCAGCGCCTCGATCAGCACCGAGCGGTTGACCTGCTTGCGGGAGGAGCCGATGGCCCGCATCAGGCCGATCTCCCGGGTGCGCTGGGCGACCAGCATGGAGAAGGTGTTGATGATCAGGAAGATGCCGACGAGGAAGGCGATCCCGGCGAAGCCGAGCATCGCGTACTTCATGACGTCGAGGAAGCTCGCGACGCTCTTCTGGTTGGCGTCGGCTACCTCCTTGGCGGTCTGCACCTTGTAGCCGCCGCCGAGCCCGGCGACGACGTCCTTCTTCAGCTGGTCGTCGCTGATTCCGGGCGTGGCGGTGACGTTGACGTTGGTGTAGACGCCGCTCTGCCCGACGAGGGTGTCCTGCGCGGTCCTGGTGTCCAGGTAGAAGATCGCGGCGCCGGGGTTGGTGACCTGGAAGGCGGCGATGCCGGAGATCTTCGCGGTGTGCGTGCCGATCGCGCTGATGACGCCGATCTCGTCGCCGAGCTTCAGGTGGTGCTTGCCGGCGGTGTCCTCGTCGACCATGACCTGGCCGGGTCCGTGGGGCGCCGCGCCCTCGGTGATCTTCATGGTGCGGGCGTCCTGGCCGTTCCAGCTGCCGACGATGGTCGGGGCGCCGGAGGACGGTGACAGGTTCTCCTTGTCGGCGTCGACGACGGTCACCGAGGTGGAGAACACCGTGCCCTCGGCGGCCTTGACGCCGTGGACGCGGCGCACCTTGTCGATCACCAAGGCCGGCATGACCGGCGGCTTGCCGTTGTCGGAGGTCGTCTCACCGGTGTCCGAGGCGCTCTCGGCGGTGACGGTGACGTCCGAGGAGGTGGCGGCGAACAGCTTGTCGAAGGTGGTGTTCATCGTGTCGGTGAACACCAGCGTCCCGCACACGAACGCCACCGACAGCAGCACGGCGACCGCCGACAGCGCCATGCGGCCCTTGTGCGCGAAGAAGTTGCG
Organism: Streptomyces sp. NPDC014006; assembly: GCF_043088925.1. NCBI lineage: Bacteria > Bacillati > Actinomycetota > Actinomycetes > Kitasatosporales > Streptomycetaceae > Streptomyces > Streptomyces sp. NPDC014006. The sequence goes on from NZ_JBICAJ010000007.1 coordinate 113,997, forward strand.
CAGGGAGGTCTTCAGCACGGTCATGAGGTACGCCCTCGCGCGTCGAAGTCCTTCATGCGGTCCAGGACCTGCTCGGCGGTCGGCTGGTACATCTCGTCGACGATGCGGCCGTCGGCGAGGTACAGCACCCGGTCCGCGTACGAGGCGGCGACCGGGTCGTGGGTGACCATCACGATGGTCTGCCCCAGCTCGGTGACCGACCGCCGCAGGAAGCCGAGCACTTCCGCCCCGGCACGCGAGTCGAGGTTGCCGGTCGGCTCGTCACCGAAGATGATCTCCGGCCGGGCCGCCAGCGCCCGCGCGACGGCGACGCGCTGCTGCTGACCGCCGGAGAGCTGGTTGGGCCGGTGCTTGAGCCGCCCGGCGAGCCCGACGGTGTCCACCACGCGCGCCAGCCACTGCTGGTCCGGCTTGCGGCCGGCGATGTCCATCGGCAGCGTGATGTTCTCCAGCGCGCTGAGCGTCGGCAGCAGGTTGAACGCCTGGAAGATGAACCCGATGCGGTCCCGGCGCAGTTGGGTGAGCTTCTTGTCCTTCAGGCCGGTGATCTCGGTCTCGTCGAGATGGATTTGGCCGCTCGTCACGGTGTCGAGCCCGGCGAGGCAGTGCATCAGCGTGGACTTGCCGGACCCCGACGGGCCCATGATCGCGGTGAACTGCCCGCGGGCGATGTCCACGTCGACGTGGTCCAGCGCGACGACGCGGGTCTCCCCCGCCCCGTACGCCTTGACGACCTGCCGCGCCCGCGCGGCAACGGCCGTTGTCCCTCCAGTGCCCCCGTGCCTGGGAATGGTCACAGCCGAAGTCACGGTATGTCTCCTATGTCGGTCGGCAGAGTCGAAAGGTGTCCGGTACGTCGCGTCCGGTCCTGTGTGGTTACGGCATTGAGTCTCGCGGGCGGCAGGGGTGCCGCGCGCTGGTGTGGGACCCCGTCTTCGGGCGGGGGAAAACCCCACCCCGACGGTTCGGCCGGCCGCCCCCCAGCGGCGTAAAGCCAGCCTAAGGACGGCAGCCCCGCCCGCTCGTCCTCCAGGGGGACGAACCCTCCCCGGGCCGTAGTGCGGAGGAACCCCTAGGGGCCCTCCACCGCCGGGTGGAGTGCCCCTAGGGGTTCCTCTCCACCCTCCGGTGCACCCAGGCTGCGCCCTCCCGTTGCGTGAGGGTCAAGTGGGAAGCTGTCCCCGGCAGATAGCTGCAAGGGGCACGGACACGTGGCACGGCGAAGGGGCACCCGGTGGACACTGCGAGACCTGCGATACGCGACGGCGTCGTCCGGCGGCCGGGCACCCGGCAACGGGCGGCGGTGGTCGCGGCGCTGATGCTGGCGATGGCGCTGGCCGCCCTGGACTCCACCGTCGTCGCCACCGCCGTACCGCAGATCGTCGGTGACCTGGGCGGCTTCTCCGTCTTCTCCTGGCTGTTCTCCGGCTATCTGCTCGCCGTGACGGTCACGCTGCCGGTGTACGGCAAGCTGTCCGACACCTTCGGCCGCAAGCCCGTTCTGGTCGCCGGCGCCGTGGTGTTCCTGCTCGGCTCCCTGCTGTGCGCGTTCGCCTGGAACATGGGCGCCCTGATCGCCTTCCGCATCGTGCAGGGCCTGGGCGGCGGCGCCCTGCAGGGCACCGTGCAGACGCTCGCCGCCGATCTGTACCCCCTGAAGGAGCGCCCGAAGATCCAGTCCAAGCTGTCCACGGTGTGGGCGGTGTCGGCGATCGCCGGACCGGGTCTGGGCGGCGTGCTCGCCGCGTACGCCGACTGGCGGTGGATCTTCCTGATCAACCTGCCCATCGGAGCGGTGGCGTTGTGGCTGATCGTCCGTCATCTGCACGAGCCGCAGCGCGAGACGCGGCCACGCGCGCGTGTCGACTGGGCGGGCGCCCTCGCCGTCTTCGCGTGCGGCGGTGTGCTGCTGACCGCGCTGGTGCAGGGCGGCGTGGCCTGGCCGTGGCTGTCGCCGCCGTCGGTCGCCCTGTTCGCGGCCGGGCTCGCGCTCGCCGTGGTCGTCGTCCTCGTCGAACGCCGCGCCGCCGAGCCGATCATCCCCGGCTGGGTGTGGCGGCGGCGCACCATCGCCGCGGTCAACCTCGCGCTCGGCGGACTGGGTCTGCTGATGGTCGCCCCGTCGGTCTTCCTGCCCACCTACGCCCAGTCGGTGCTCGGGCTCGGCCCGGTCGCCGCCGGGTTCGTGCTCTCCGTGTGGACGCTGACCTGGCCGATCTCGGCGGCCGTCAGCCAGCACGTGTACCGGCGGATCGGCTTCCGCAACACCGCGATGCTCGGCATCGGCGCCGCCACGCTGATCCTGCTGACGTTCCCGCTGCTGCCGTATCCCGGTGCCGCCTGGCAGCCGACCCTGCTCATGCTGACCCTCGGCGCGGCCCTCGGTCTGTTCCAGCTGCCGCTCATCGTCGGCGTGCAGTCCACCGTGGGCTGGGCGGAACGCGGCACCACCACCGCCTCCGTGCTGTTCTGCCGGCAGACCGGCCAGACCATCGGCGCCTCCCTCTTCGGCGCGGTCGCCAACGGTGTGCTGGCCGCGCGCCTCGGTGGCGCGGGCGACCTGGACTCCGTCACGCGCGCGTGGGAGGCCGGCCGGGCACCGGAGGCGGTACGGCACGCCATCGCCGACGCCGTCCACGCCGTGTACGTGGGCGCGGCGTGCGCGGCGGCGCTGGCGTTCCTGGTGCTGCTGTTCGTCGCGCCGCGCCGCTTCCCGGTCCTGACGGACTGAGCGCGCACAGGGAAACGAAGCAGGCAGCGGCGACCGCCGAAGTCGCCACTGCCTGTCTGCCGTTCAGTTCACCGTCAGGCGCCGAGGTAGACCCCCGGGGCCTGCTTGGCAGCACCCACGACGTGGTTGCTGAACGTGCCGTCGCCGTTCAGCACGACGATCGTGTCGCCGTCCTGCGCGGCCGTGGCGGGGCTGCCGTCCGGGACGGAGCGCACCGGGCCGGGGTGGCCGGCCCGCACCAGCTGGACGGCCCACACGCTGCCCTTCTTGGACAGCTTGGCGAGAACGCCGTTGGGCAGCTTGTAGGTGCCGGTCTTCTTCTGGGCGTTGACGTTGCCGGTCCAGCTGTAGGCCTGGCCGGCCGGGGTGAGGGCGAAGTAGACGCCGTTGTGCTGGCCGCCGGCGGTGGCGCCCTTGGCGTGCAGCGTGCCGAAGGAGTCCTGGCGGTAGACGTTCTCACCGCGGTAGTCGCGGTCGGCGATGCGGTAGATCTTGACGTAGGAGCCGTCGACGGCCTTCACCGTGCGGACGAGGGTGCCGACCTGGCCCTTCTCGGGCAGCAGGTGCTTGTCGACGCCGCCCTGGGCCGTGATCTCCAGCATCGGCCGGGCATGGGCGACGCCGGTGAGCCGGTAGGTGCGGCCGCCCACGGTGGCGGTGGTGTGACCCCGGTCGAGCAGGGCGAGGACGCGGCCGCCCCAGCCGTCGGTCTGCTGCCAGGTGGTGGACACCGCGCGCAGCCAGACCTGCGGACCGCCGTCGGAGGGGACGTTGCGCAGGACGGCGAGGGTTCCCGGCGCGACGTACAGCTTGTAGCCGTCGTACCGGGCGTCGGCGCCGGCCGGAGTGGCGGCCCGCGCCGACGCGGGGGTGACGGCGTGGGAGCCGGCCGCGAAAGCGGCGGAGGCGGGCAGCGCGACCGCGCCGAGGAGGGCGACGGTGGCGACGGCGGTGCGGAGGGCGGTGCGCATGACGACTCCTGTGGAGCTGGGGCGCGAAGGGCGCCGGGTGGGAGGTTCAGGAAGAGCCGAATGCCGCCTGCTCGGTCGGGTGAGGCCGCTGCGAACGGGGTGGCTGTGCCCACCACATTACGGATCATGAGGCTGCGGAGGTGTCCACTCCCTGTCACAGGTCCGTGACAGCACGTGAAAAAATCGCATACCGACCGCCCAGTTTGACGAAAAGGCAGCGCTCCGGGCGACGCGCTAGTAGCGTGCGGCCCCCGCTCAACCCCGCTCACCCCTCTCCCTGCGGTCCGCTGCCCGGACCCGAACCGCGCAAGGAGCACCGGGATGTCCTACGACCCGCCCCCGTCGTACACCCCCCACCCCCGGCGGTCCGCCCCGCCGCCGTCCCAGCACACCCCGCACCGCCCCCTCGGCCGCCACAGCGACCTGCGGATACTGCGCAGCGCCTACCGCTGGCAGCGGCGCACGGCCACCCTGACCGCGCTCGGCTACTTCTCGCTCTTCCTCCTGCTGTCGGCGTTCGCGCCCTCGTTCATGACGCGCACCGTCACCGGCGGCCTGCCCGCCGGACTGCTGCTCGCCCTGGTCCAGCTCCCCGTCACCTGGCTGGCGGTGGCCATCTACGAGCACACCGCCCGCCGTCATGTCGACCCGCTCGTGGACCGCATCCGCCGGCAGGCCGAGATGGACACCGAGCGGGAGGCGGCGTGAAGACCGACTTCAGCGGCAACGCGCAGACGATGTCCCTGCTGGCCTTCACGGCCGTCGCCACCGTCACGCTCCTGCTGTGCGTGATGACCGGCCCCGACGGCGACGACCTCGACGAGTTCTACACCGGCTACGGCTCGCTCTCCCCGCTGCGCAACGGCCTCGCCATCGCCGGTGACTACATCTCCGCGGCGAGCGTGCTCGGCACCGGCGGCGTGATCGCGCTGTGCGGCTACGACGGCATCGTCCTCGCCCTCGCCACGGCGCTGTCACTGATGCTGCTGATGTTCCTGCTGGCCGAACCGCTGCGCAACGCGGGCCGGTTCACCATGGGCGACGCGCTCGCCCGCCGTATGCCGGGCCGCGCGGTGCGGGTCACTGCGAGCCTGGTGACCCTGGCCGCGCTGCTGCCGCTGATGCTGGTGCAGCTCGCCGGCACCGGGCAGCTGCTGGCGTTCATCCTGGGCTTCTCCAGTGACGCGCTGAAGACCGGCGTGATCATCGGACTGGGCGGGCTGATGATCAGCTACGCGGCGATCGGCGGGATGAAGGGCACCGCCCTGATCCAGATCCTGAAGATCGTGATGCTGCTCGGCTCCGGCGCGGTGGTGGCCGTACTGGTCCTGAACCGATTCGGCTGGGACCTGGGCGCGCTGTTCGACGCGGGGGCCGCCAAGAGCGGGGCGGGCCCGGCCTTCCTGAACTCGGGGCTGGAGTTCGCGGGCGGGGCGAGCCCCCGGCTCGACATGATCACCTCGGAGCTGACGGTCGTCCTCGGCGGGGCGTGCCTGCCGCACATCACCATGCGCATGTACACCGCCTCCAGCGCCCGCCAGGTGCGCCGCTCGATGTCCTGGGCGGTGTCGTGCGTGGTGCTGTTCGTGGCCGTGGTCACGGTCGTCGGGGTCGGCGCGACCGCGCTGCTCGGCCGTGCGGCGATCGCCGGGGCCGACCCGCGCGGCAACACCGCCTATCTGCTGGGCTCACGCGCGGTGTTCGGCGCGGACGTGTCGTACGCCGAGACCCTGCTCTTCACGACCGTCACCACGGCGATCTTCCTGACCGTGCTCGCCTCGGTCGCCGGGATGATCCTCGCCTGCGCCAACTCCCTGGCGCACGACGTCTTCGCCACGCGTGTGCGGGAGATGTCACCGCGCCGCGAGATGCTGCTGGCCCGCCTGTCCGCACTCGGCGTCGGCATCCCGGCGATCCTGCTCGCCGCCCAGGTCCAGCACCGCAGCCTGCAGCCGCTGGTAACCCTGTCCTTCTGCATCGGCGCCTCCGCGCTCGCCCCGGCGCTGGTGTACAGCCTCTTCTGGCGCCGCTACACCCGCGCCGGAGTGCTCGCCACCCTCATCGGCGGCACCCTGTCGGTGCTGCTGCTGATGCCCGGCACCAACCTGGTCTCCGGCTCGCCCGCGGCCGCCTTCCCCGAGGCGGACTTCAACTGGTTCCCGTTCACCACGACCGGCCTGGTGACCATCCCCCTGGGCTTCGCCCTCGGCTGGGCCGGCACGCTCCTGTCCGGCCGCGGCACGGCACAGGAACAGCGCCGTCAGTACGAGGCCGTGGAGGGCTGGATCCTGGCGGGTGCGGTGCGCCGGGGCGGGTGAGGGACCCTCAGGCGGCCGCCTGCCGGCCCCGGGTCGCCTTACGGCGCTGCATCGCCGTCAGCTGGACGGCGAAGTACACGGCAGCGACCGCGGCGGCGACGTTCAGCACGTCGCCGATCATGTACTGCCCGACCGCGTCCCGCAGCTCCGCCAGATTCTCGGTCCCGTGGTATCGCGTGGCGGAGAACCGGTCGAGGAGGATGCCGCACACGAACAGGCTCCACCACAGGGTCACCGGCCAGGTCCGGACCGCCCGGTACGGCTCATCGTCGGCCGGCAGCCGTGTGGCGGCGTACCACATGTCGATGGCGACCTGGTACGGCAGCCACAGGTTGCCCACCGGCACCGCCCAGGCCCCGATCGCCCAGCCCGGACCGTTGCGGAAGCGGTCCGGGCCCAGCGGGGCCGTGGCCCGGCGCATCAGGAAGAACCACACCACGAACGCGACGGCACAGGGCAGGTAGGCCTGGACCTGCCACCGGTCGGCCGTCTCGTACAGGTCGTAGGCGTCCAGCAGGCGCTGCCGGTCGGCGAAGCGGAAGCCGTCGCGGCCCTCGATCAGGCCACGCAGCCGGACGGCGGCGAACAGGCTGAACAGATCGCACAGGGCGACGGCGCCCAGCCCCGCCACGGCGGCGATCAGCGGACCGTGCGAGGACGGTCGCGCACCTTGGGGCAGCGGTGGACGCAGGCGCAGCTCGTTGGCAGCGGACATGATGGAAGGCCCCCCCCCGGGCGAGATGTCGACGGAACGTGCCGCGACACGACGCGGCCGGGGAACGATACCCGTCCCAGGCGCCCGGTGCATGACAATCACACAGGTGAAGGGCGGCGCCCGCCGGCCCGGCCCCACCCGGCCTCCCGTGGGCGCCCGCCCGCGGCCTACTCCACGAGCCGGCCCGTCAAGTCGCTGAGGCTGTCGCGCATACGGTCCATGTGGGCGCACACCTCGTCCCAGCGCTCCCCGTGCTCACGCAGGATCTGTTCGGTCTCCTGCGCGATGCGCTCCGCCTCCAGGCGGGCCTCGGCCAGCAGTTCCGCGGCACGCACGCGGGCCACCTCCTGGCAGCGGCGCCCCACGGGCTCGGCGTCGGCGAGCGCCTGGCGGGCCTCCTCCAGCGCCTCCTCGGCGCGCGCCATGAGGGTCGCGTGATGGGCGTCCAGCGCCGCCGCCTGCTCGGCGGCCTCCCGCTCGGCCCGCTCCCAGCGTTCGATGTGTCTCTGCTCCTGCTCGGCGAGCAGGCCGGCGGCCCGCTGCCGTCGCTCGCGCAGCGCGGACAGCTCCCCGCCACGGGCGGACTTCATCGTGCGGCGGGCCAGCACACGGATCTCCCCGGCCTGGGCCCGGGCCGCGAGAAGGCGCTGCCGGGCCTGCTCGTCGGCGTCCTCGCGCACCACCTCCGCCTCTTCCCGCGCCGCCCCGAGCACCTCCTCGGCGTGCGCCTCGGCCCGTGCCACCTCCTCCTGCGCCGCCTGCCGCGCGCCCTCCCGCACGGCCGCCGCCTCCTCGGTCGCGAGCTGGAACAGCCGCCGAGCGCGCTCGCCCAGAACGTCGTACGTCTGCGGCTCGAGCGCGGCGACCGTCTCGCGCAGCCGCAGCGCCTCACCCTCCATCTCCTTGGCGAGCACCGTGAGCCGGGCCGCCCGCTCCCACGCGGCGTCCCGGTCCTCGGCGATCGCCGCGACGAAGGTGTCGACCTGTTCGGGGCGGTAGCCACGCCCCTTGACGGTCACGAAGCCGTACGGCGTCGACGATGTGCTGCTCATCCCGGAACCTCTCTCCGCCGAACAGACCCGAAAAATGATGATGTGGCGCACATCTTGAGGGATTGCGCAGAAATGTTCACAACGCGACACTCCGGACGAACGTCACGGTCACCGGAGGAAAAGAAAGGGGCCGGTCCCGATCTTTCGATCAGAACCGGCCCCTTCGGCCCCAGGCCGCGGGTCACTGACGACAGGTCAGAGCAACCCGTCCCACATCTGCTCCAGCAGCACCGACCACCAGCTCTCCGGCGACGCCAGCGCCGCCGGGTCCAGCGCCGCCAACTGCGCCTGGAAGTCGACCGTCCAGCGGCCCGCCTGCTCCTGGTTCAGGCCGAACCGAAGACGCCACATCCGCCCCAGCAGCGCAAGGCACCGCTGAAACTCCGGCAGCCCCGAGTTCACGAACTGCGGCGGCACCGGCGCCCCGCCCGGACCCGCCTCCACCGGCACGGCCACGATGTGCGCGGTGCCGTACTGCACACACAGCGCCCTGCCGAAGTCGGTGCCCATCACCAGGTACGAGCCCGCGTCCGACGCCGGCTGCACCCCGCGCTCGGCCGCCAGCTCCGCCAGCGTCGGCACCGGCCGCCCCGGCTGGGCCTGCGCCCAGAAGAACGGACTCACATCCACCGGCAGACCCGCCACCACCAGCGAGTGCGCCACGATCGGCGGCACCCCCTGCCGGGACACCGCCTGCTGCTCGAACCGGAAGATCCCCGGTCCGAACGCCACCGCCAGCTCCTGTGCGATGCCCTCCGGCGGGATCGGCGGCACCGGCTGCACCGGCTGCAGCGGCGCCCGCACCGGCGCCGGACGCGCCGGGCCGTCCGCGACCTGGTGCAACTCACCCTGATGGGCGATCAGCTGCTGCATGCCCTGCTGCCGGCTCGCGTGATCCGTGCCGTACGGCGCGATCGACGTGATCCGCGCCTGAGGCCACTGCTCCCGGATCATCCGCGCGCAGTACGCGCCCGGCAGCTCGCACGACTCCAGCTCCGTGTGCAGCTCCAGCACGTTGGCCGGCGGCACGTTCATGGCGCGCAGCTCGTGGAAGATCTGCCACTCCGGGTGCGGAGTGCCCGGCGCCGAACGCCGGATCAGCTGCTGCTCCGAGCCGTCCGGCGCCCGGTAGCGCAGAACGGCCTGGTAGCCGGGGCCGACGGTCGGCTGACCGGGGACAGGCTGCGGGAAGCCGGGCACGGGCCCGCCGGCCGGCGGGGGCATCGCACCGGGCGGCATCGGCTGCGGCACCCCGGGCGGCATGCCGGGGGGACCCGGGGCGGGCGGCGGCACAGGTGCGCCGGGGCCGCCCACCGGGGGCGCGGCCAGCACGGTCTCCGCATGGTGCACGGCACCGCGCGCGCCACCCGCCGAGGGATGCGCGCCGGGGGCACCGGGCGGAGTCGGCGCACCCGGAACACCCGGCGCGCCCGGAACACCCGGCGCGCCGGGAGGCTGCGGGGCGCCCGGACGTCCCGGGTCGGCGAACATCGTCGCCGCATGGTGGACACCGCCGGGGGGCGTACCGCCCGGAGCGCCGGGAGCGCCCGGAGGCTGCGGGGCGCCCGGACGTCCCGGGTCGGCGAACATCGTCGCCGCGTGGTGGACACCCCCCGGCGGGGTGCCGCCGGGCGTCCCCGGAGCGGCAGGGGGCTGCGGGGTGCCGGGAGCGCTCGGCGTGCCGGGCGCGGCCGGAGCCGGCTGCGGGCCCTCCGGGCCGAGCGAGGACATCATCTGCGTCGGCACATAGCCGCCCGCCGCGGGCGCGGACGGCGGCACGGACGCGGCGCCGGCCCGCGCGCCCGGAGCCCCGGGAGCACCCGGCGGAGGCGGCGGGGTCGCACCCCGCCCACGCCGCGGAGGCGGCGCCGCCTTGCTGGTCGCGGCGTCCGCGATGTCACCGGGGCTCGACGGAACCGACGGCGCACCCGCGCCGGCACCGGCATGCGGCGGCGTGGCGGGCCCACCCGGACCGGCCGGAGCCCCGGGCCCCGACGGATAGCCGTACGACGGGGCGCCCGGCGACGGAGGCGGCGTACCGCCCCCCTGCGGGTAGCCGTACGACGGAGCGGCACCCGGCGGGGGCGGAGGCGTGGCCGGTCCGCCCGGGCCCTGCGGGTAGCCGTACGACGACGCACCCGGCGGCGGAGGCGGCGTGCTGCCCGGCGACGAGGCGCCCGGCTCCGTGACCGCCGGGGCCACCCTCGTGCGCGGGAGCCCGCTGCCCCCGGACATCAGCGCGGTCTTGGCCTCCGGCAGGGCCACCGGCGGCCGGTCCTCCCCCGCGTCGCTCAGCGGCGGCGCGAACACCGTCTCCGGCAGCGGCACCGAACGGTCCTCACCGGCGTCCGCGTTGGTGTCCGTACCGGCCCACGGCGTGGCCCCCGCCGGCACACCCGGCGTCTCGGCGACCCGCGCCACATCCGGCGTCCCGGCCGCACCCGGCGTATCCGGCACCCCGGCCTGCGTCTGCGCCAACGCGCCCGCACCACCGGGCGTATCGGACACGGGGGGCACAGCGGACACGCCGGCCCCCTCGGACGCCCCGGAGCCGTACGAGCCGCCCGCCGCGCCCGAGCCCTCCCTGCGGTGATCCGGAATACCCAGCTTGTCCGCCGCCTCCTGCAACCACTCCGGCGGCGTCAGCAGGAACGACGTCTGGTTCAGGTCCACCCGGGCCGCCGGCGCCGGCGCCGGTTCGGCCGCCGTCCCCGCGCGCCCGTACTCTTCCTCATAGCGGCGGATCACCTCGCCCACCGGCAGCGCCGGCCACAGCGTGGCCTCCCCGCTGTCCCGGGCGATCACCAGCCGCTGTCCGCCGCCGTCCGACCGCGGACCGTCCGCCCGGTCCTCACCCCACACCACGAACCCGAGCTCGAACTCCCGCACCCGCACCTCACGATGCTGGTACGCGGGCACCTCCCCGTTGAGCCACTCCTCCGCGCGCTCCTGCGCCTGCGCGAACGTCACCATCGCGAACTCACTCTCCCGCGGAAGAAACCGGAACGGCACGCGCGAACCCGCCGTCCACCATCAGATTCGCCACGGTCTCCAACTCCGGCGGAGATCCCGCGAGTCGGGACAAGAAGGCGTCGAAGTCGTCCCCGCACGGCATCAGCAACCGCTCCACCCGCTCCGCCGGAGGCCACGAAGGATCCACGTCCCGCGCGTCGTCGAACGCGCAGAACCACACCGAACCGATCCGCTCCCCCTTCACCTTCACGGCCAGCAGACCGCCCTGGACGAAACCGACGCCCAGATAGTCCTTCGTCAGGTGGTCCCGCAGACACTTGTTGACGTACACCAGGTCGTTGACCGCCGCCTCGTCCCGCACCGTGAAGACCGGCTGGTCCACCAGCAGCCCCAATTCCGCGTCCAGCGCCGTCCCCACCGGCGCGCACCCGCCCGCCGCCTTCAAGAACGAGCGATACGCACCCGGCAGCCGGTACCCCAGGTCCTCCTCGACCCCCTGCACCTGCTGCTCCGTCACCGCCACACCCGACTTCGGCAGCCCGAAGTGCGCCGGCCGCGTCTCCTGCAACGGCCGCGTACCGCGCTTGTCCTGGTCCACCAGCGACGTCGCGATCCCCCCGTGGTGCCGCAGCAGCGCCTTCACCTCGACCGGGATCAGCTCAAGGCGGCGCGAGCCCACCACGTGATGCCACGTCCACCCGTGCGGCGTCGCCACACTCGGCACCGTGTCCCACAGCTCATGCCCGCTCGCCGCAAGCGCCGCGTTCGCCGACACATAGTCCGTCAGCCGCAACTCGTCGACACCGAAACCCTCCGGCGGCTCCGCGATCTCCGCGGCCGCACGGGCGTAAGGCGAAAAGTCGGGATAACCCCGTTCGTCCACCCGCACCCCTCCGGGATGACGAGCGGCCCGAACCGGATCCGGGAAGTGCACGACCTGCCCGGCGTATGCCGCGTTCGGCGGCGCGGCTTGTTGCCCGAGCCGACCTGTCGTCATGGCGGTTGCCCCCTGCGGCACTCTGTACGACCCGTATGACCACCCTTGGTCCACTACGGCCCGTATCCGACTGTCTCAACGGTCCTGGGCACGCTGACCGCGCCCATCGCGGTGCCGACAGCCTATGCGGTACGACGACCCCGGTCACCGGCACCGACCCCGCACCGGCAGCGACCCCTCCGCCTCCCGTGACCAGCCGTCACGACGCTGTCACCGCACCGTCACAGCCACCCCGGCCCTGGCGTGTCATCCCGCCCCAGCTTCCGCACTCACCACACCATTTGGCACTCTGAGTCCTTCGGGGGATGCACGGGAGGCTAAGACGATCATGAACGCCACGCAGACGGGCCCACACACCGGCACCGCCCCCACGGGCGACCCCCGCATCGGCTGGAGCAGCACCGACACCGGCCTGCCGCCCGCCCTCCGCCACCGCCGCGACGGCATACTCCCCACCGTCGCCGCCGCCCTCTCCGTACGCGGCGCCACCCTCACCGGCACCGCCGCCCGCGGCGACCAGCCCCCCGCCCTGCACCCCCTCGTCCAGGACTTCCTCGACACCCTCACCAGCACTCAACGCGACCGCTTCACCGGACGCTGCGCCGAGACCATCCTCATCTCCCGGCACCTCACCACCGCCGACGCCGCCCGCAGCAAACGCGCCGCCCGCAAACCCATGACCAACGGCGAAGCCCGCAAAGCCCTCAAACACGCCAAACTCACCGCCCGGCGCATCCGCGAGGACGGCGACCCCCTCCACGGCACCTTCGCCCCGCCCTGCCGCGCGTGCACCGCCCTCAGCGCCCACTTCGGCGTCCGCATCGTCGACCCCGCCGCCGACGACTGACCACGCCAGCACACCACCCCACCGACGAACCAGGGCAGATGCACACCGACCGCACCTCGACCACCCGTTTCCCCGTCCCCGTCGACGCCGCCCTGCGCGCCGCAGGCTGGCAACCCGGACGCTGGGACATCAAACAAGCCGAGATCTGGGCCGACACCCTGCGCGAACACACCTCACCCGCCGGCCACCGCCACACCGTCTTCCCCGCCGCCGTCGAAGCCTGGGCCGAATTCGGCGGCCTCACCGTCACCCCCGGCGGCCCCGGCCGCCAGATCGCCCCCGCCACCCTCCACCTCGACCCCCTCCACGGCCTCCACCTGGCCCGCACCCTCGGCGACCTCGGCCGCGCCCTCGGCACCGACGTCAGCCCCCTCGGCACCGAAACCGACACCCAGGCCCTCATCGCCATCGACACCTCGGGCCGCGTCTACGCCCTCGACCACACCGGCGACTGGTACCTCGGCCCCGACATCGACCACGCCCTCACCGCCCTCGTCACCGGCGCCCAGCCCGCCCGCCTCACCACCGGCTGACCCCTGCCGGCGCTACGGCGCCGGAAGCACCGCCGACACCCGGAAACCCCCCGCGTCCGTCGGCCCCGACACGAACACCCCGCCGAGCGCCACCACCCGCTCCTTCATCCCGACCAGGCCATTGCCCCCCGACGGCAACCGCGCCGACGACGCCGACCCCGCCTCCGGCGGTGGCTCGTTCTCCACCTGCATCGCGATCTCCGCCCCCCGGTACGCCAGCCGTACGTACGTCTTCGCACCGGCCGCATGCTTGTGGACGTTCGTCAGCGCCTCCTGCACCACCCGGTACGCCGTCGCCTCCACCTCCGAGGCACACGAGCGCGCCTCGCCCTCGACCGACAGATCGACCACCATTCCGGCAGCCGCCGACTGCCCGACGAGCTCCTCGATCTCCGCCAGACACGGCCCGTCGGCCACCACATCGTTGTCAGCGGCCCGGGAGGCCACCGCGGCAGCGGCCACCCCCACAGCCGCGAGCGGCACCGGCACCCGCCTGCTGTCCGCACCACCGTCCGAACTGCGCAGCACCCCGAGCATCTCCCGCAACTCGGTCAGCGCCTGCCGCCCCATATCCCCCACCAGCGCGGCGTTCCTCACGGCCTTCTCGGGGTCCTTGCGCGCCACGGCCTGCAGGGCAGCCGCGTGCACCACCATCAGACTCACCCGATGCGCGACGACGTCATGCATCTCCCGCGCGATCCGCGTCCGCTCCTCGCCCCGCGCCCACTCCGCGCGCTCCTCCGCACGCTCCGCGAGCAACTGCAGCTCACGCTCCAGGGAATCCGCCCGCTCCCGCAGACTCTCCATCAGCCTGCGCCGCGCCCCCACGTACAACCCCAGCAGCACCGGCGGAGCCGTCATCCCGAGCGCCATGCAGATGGACGCGAACGGCACGAACCAGGCCCCCACGTCACCGCTGTCCGCGGCCTGCCGCAACCGCACGAACGTCACGATCAGCATCGCGACCAGGGACATCCCGGCCAGTGAGGCGATGATCCGCCGCGGCAGCTCGGAGGCGGCGAGGGTGTAGAGCCCGACCACGCCCATGAGGAAACCCATCTGCGCGGGCGTGACCGCGATGGACACCAGCACGACGGCGATCGGCCAGCGCCGGCGCACGAGCAGCACGGCCCCGGCGAGAAACCCGAACACGACCCCCACGGACACCGGAACCCCGGCGTCCCGCGCGAACGGAATCCCCTCCACCGCACACTCGACGGCGGACACCGCCGCGAGCCCCCAGTCCAGCGCGGCGGAGCGCCACCGCACCCACCACCACGGCCCGGCCCCGGCCGCCGCGTGCTCTTCCCCCGTCTTGGTCATGCCTCCAGCCTACGGGCGCCCCCCGGGGCTTTTCCGGCGAGTTTCGACCCCCGGCGGAGATCCCTCGAACAGGCGAAGCCGACAGCCCGGAAGCACCGGGCGCATGAACTCGCGATCCACTCACCGTCCGGCAGAGTGCCGACTTGTACCGTCGCATCGAAGGCGCGTGGTGCGGCATAGTAGGTGCCGCGACCTCAACGGACCAGCGAAATGTCCGCTTAGCGCCCTATACCCTCCCCTGTGGTGTAATTGGCAACACGGGTCACTTTGGATGATTTGTTCCAGGTTCGAGTCCTGGCAGGGGAGCTGGAGTCACGCGGGTCCTGACAGCACCGTCAGGACCCGCACTCATTTCTCCCGCCAAACGCCCCGGTATCCTGCGGATGTCCACCCCCACCCCACCACCAGCCGAAGGGCACCCCCGTGAGCGTCATCCGCCCGGCCGCCGTCGTCGTACTCGCAGCGGGTGAGGGCACCCGTATGAAGTCGGCCACACCGAAGGTGCTGCACGAGATCTGCGGGCGCAGCCTCGTCGGCCATGTGCTGGCCTCCGCCCGTCAGTTGGACCCCGAGAACCTGGTCGTCGTCGTCGGGCACGCGCGTGAGAAGGTCGTCGCGCACCTCGCCGAGACCGCCCCCGGCGTCCGCACCGCCGTGCAGGAGCAGCAGAACGGCACCGGGCACGCCGTACGGATGGCGTTGCAGGAGCTGGGCGGGGGTGTCGAGGGGACCGTGGTCGTGGTGTGCGGGGACACGCCCCTGCTGACCGGTGACACGCTCGGCCGGCTCGCCGCGACGCATGCCGCCGACGGCAACGCCGTGACCGTGCTGACCGCCGAGATGCCGGACGCGACGGGGTACGGGCGGATCGTGCGGGACGACTCCGGTGCCGTGACGGCGATCGTGGAGCACAAGGACGCCACCCGGACGCAGCGGGAGATCCGGGAGATCAACTCCGGGGTGTTCGCGTTCGACGGGGCGCTGCTCGCGGACGCGCTGAAGCAGGTGCGCACGGACAACAGTCAGGGTGAGGAGTACCTGACCGATGTGCTGGGCATCCTGCGCGAGGCCGGGCATCGGGTCGGTGCCTCCGTCGCCGGGGATCACCGGGAGATCGCCGGGATCAACAACCGGGTGCAGTTGTCGCAGGCCCGCCGGATCCTCAACGAGCGGCTGCTGACCGCTGCCATGCTCGGTGGGGTCACCGTGATCGACCCGGAGAGCACCTGGGTCGACGTGACGGTCACCTTCGAGCAGGACGTCGTCGTGCATCCGGGGACGCAGCTGACCGGTGTGACCCACCTGGCGGAGGGTGCGGAGGTCGGTCCGAACTCCCGGCTGCACGACACGCGGGTCGGCGCGGGGGCGCGGGTGGACAACACCGTGTCGGACGGGGCGGAGGTCGGGCCGGAGGCGTCCGTGGGTCCGTTCGCGTATCTGCGGCCGGGTACGCGCCTGGGCCGTAAGGGCAAGATCGGTACGTACGTGGAGACGAAGAACGCCGAGATCGGTGAGGGGACGAAGGTCCCGCACCTGAGTTACGTCGGTGACGCGACGATCGGTGAGTACACGAACATCGGTGCCGCGAGCGTGTTCGTGAACTACGACGGCGAGAAGAAGCACCACACGACGGTCGGGTCGCACTGCCGTACCGGCTCGGACAACATGTTTGTGGCGCCTGTCACGGTCGGGGACGGTGCCTATACGGCGGCCGGCTCCGTGATCACCAAGGATGTGCCGCCCGGTTCGCTGGCTGTGGCCCGTGGCCAGCAGCGGAATATCGAGGGTTGGGTGGCGCGTAAGCGTCCTGGGAGCGCGGCGGCGAAGGCGGCCGAGGCGGCGTCCCGGGAGCCGGGCAGCGAGGGCTGACCGGGAACAGGTGCGTCGAAGACGGCGTACCGTGATAAGTGCACACACCCGCACCCCCACCAGCTGAGACGGCCTGCCGCCGCGCCCCAGCGGCGAGGTCTCTCTACTTCCAGCTGAGAACACCTCTGAGGAGACAGTGCTGTGACCGGGATCAAGACGACCGGCGAGAAGAAGATGATGTTCTTCTCCGGCCGCGCCCACCCCGAGCTTGCCGAGGAGGTCGCCCAGCAGCTGGGTGTCGGGGTCGTCCCGACGAAGGCCTTCGACTTCGCGAACGGTGAGATCTATGTCCGTTATCAGGAGTCTGCTCGTGGTGCGGACTGCTTCCTGATCCAGAGCCACACGGCTCCGATCAACAAGTGGATCATGGAGCAGCTGATCATGATCGACGCGCTGAAGCGTGCGTCGGCCCGCTCCATCACGGTCATCGTGCCGTTCTACGGTTACGCGCGGCAGGACAAGAAGCACCGCGGTCGTGAACCGATTTCGGCGCGTCTGATCGCGGACCTGATGAAGACGGCGGGTGCGGACCGCCTCCTGACGGTGGATCTGCACACGGATCAGATCCAGGGCTTCTTCGACGGTCCTGTCGACCACCTGTTCGCACTGCCGCTGCTGGCGGACTACGTGGGCCGCAAGGTCGACCGGGCGAAGCTGACGGTGGTCTCTCCGGACGCCGGCCGGGTGCGGGTGGCGGACCGCTGGTGCGACCGTCTGGGTGCGCCGCTGGCGATCGTGCACAAGCGGCGTGACAAGGACGTGGCGAACCAGGTGACCGTCCACGAGGTCGTGGGTGAGGTCAAGGGCCGCGTCTGTGTGCTGGTGGACGACATGATCGACACCGGTGGCACGATCTGTGCGGCTGCGGACGCGCTGTTCGCGCACGGTGCGGAGGACGTCATCGTGACGGCGACGCACGGTGTGCTGTCGGGTCCGGCGGCGGACCGGCTGAAGAACTCGCGGGTGAGTGAGTTCGTGTTCACGAACACGCTGCCGACGCCGGGTGAGCTGAACCGCGATCTGGACAAGATCACGGTGCTGTCGATCGCGCCGACGATCGCGTCGGCGGTGCGTGAGGTGTTCGAGGACGGTTCGGTGACGAGCCTGTTCGACGAGCAGTAGGAGTGCTCGGGGGCGTCCGGCGGGCGGTGTGCAGGAAGGGTTCTGCACAGGTCGGCCGGGCCCCGATGTGATCCTTTTGGTAGGGCCTCCCGGTCCGAGTAGACTGCTGCAGTTGCTCGGCGAGGGAGGCCGTACTCATTTCCTGTGGGTGCGGCGGTCCGTAATCGACGCGCTCTTCGTAGCAGGCCGTTCGTTGGCCGGGTGACCCCGTCCGTTTTCAAGCTTCCTACGAGGAGTGATCAGTATGTCCGAGGTCAAGCTCGCCGCCGAGTCGCGCACCGAGTTCGGCAAGGGTGCCGCGCGTCGTATCCGCCGCGACAACAAGGTTCCCGGTGTTCTGTACGGTCACGGCTCCGACCCGCTGCACCTGACGCTGCCGGGCCACGAGCTGCTGCTGGCGCTGCGTACGCCGAACGTCCTGATCGCCCTGGACATCGACGGTCAGCGCACCGAGCTGGCGATCCCGAAGTCCGTGCAGCGTGACCCGCTGAAGGGCTTCCTGGAGCACGTGGACCTGCAGCTGGTCCAGCGTGGCGAGACGGTCACGGTCGAGATCCCGGTGCAGACCGAGGGCGAGCTGGCCCCCGGCGGCAACCTGCTCGAGCACGTGCTGAACGCCCTGCCGGTCGAGGCCGAGGCCACGCACATCCCCGAGGCCGTGACGGTGTCCGTGGAGGGCCTGGCGGCCGGCGCTTCCATCCTCGCCAAGGACATCACCCTGCCCAAGGGCGCCAAGCTGGCCGTCGAGGACGACGCGGTCGTCATCCAGGTCCTGGCCGCCCAGGCCGAGGAGGCCACCGAGGGTGCCGAGGGCGAAGAGGCCGCCGAGGCCTGACCGGCGGTTCAGCCGTAGCGTCCGTGCCGCTGGTTCCCACGCACCCGGCGCTGCGGGCTGTGCCCACCCTCCCCGCTCTCGGCTTCGCTCGAGCGGGAGGGGCCCCATCGCCCTGCAGAACCACTGCCCACAGCGGTAGCTGTTCCAGCCGCTGCTTCCCTGGCCGGGAAGCAGCGGCTGTCGCACGTGAGGAGACACGGACGTGACCACATCCGCCGACGCCCCCTGGCTGATCGTGGGGCTGGGCAATCCCGGTCCGGAGTATGCGATGAACCGGCACAACGTGGGGTTCATGGTGGCGGATCTGCTGGCCGAGCGGATCGGCGGCCGGTTCAAGCGGGCCGGCAAGGCGCAGGCGCAGGTCGTCGAGGGGCGGATCGGTCCGCCCGGGCCGGCGGGCCGGCGGGTGGTGCTGGCGAAGCCGATGTCGTACATGAACCTGTCGGGCGGTCCGGTGAACGCGCTGCGGGAGTTCTACAAGGTGCCGTTGGCGAACGTGGTCGCGGTGCACGACGAGCTGGACATCGACTACGGGACGCTGCGGGTGAAGCTGGGCGGCGGGGACAACGGCCACAACGGGCTGAAGTCGATCACCAAGGCCATGGGCCGGGAGTACCACCGGGTGCGGTTCGGGATCGGGCGGCCGCCGGGGCGTATGCAGGTGGCGGACTTCGTGCTGAAGGACTTCGCGTCGGCGGAGCGCAAGGAGCTGGACTACTTGGTGGACCGGGCGGCGGACGCGGTGGAATGTCTGGTGACGGAGGGCCTGGAGCGGGCGCAGAGCGCGTACAACTCCTGACTTGTCCCTTACGTGAGTTGACCGGGTGCACGGGGATGGCCAATGATCCCGGCCATGCCTGCCACCGCCGTCCGCTCCCGCCAGGTCTCGCTCGCCGCGCTGCGGCTCGGGCGGCTCGCCGCGATGAGCACGGTGGCGGCGCTGATCGTGGTCGCGGGGGTGTGGGCGTCCTGGGGGTCGGCGCAGCACGTGATGCTGACCAAGGGGCGTGAGCACGGGACGGTCGTGGTGACGCGGTGCGGTGAGGACACGTGCAGCGGGCCGTACACGCCGGCGTCGGCGGGCTCGTCGGCGCCGCGCACCGTGGTGATCGGCGACCCGGTGGCGGTGCGGGAGGGCAGTACCTACGCGGTGGTGGTGAAGCCGGGCAGTGACGAGGTCGTGCGCTCGGGGCCGGCCGGGATCCTGTACGCGTGGGTGCCGCTGGGCGGTGCGTTGCTGCTGGCGTCGGTGGTCGTGGCGGGCGGGCTGCGGTGGATGCGGACGGCGTGGGTGCTGGCGGGGTCGGGGATCGCGTTGCTGACGGCGGCGTTCCTGGCGGTGTGAGCGCGGGTTTCGTGACGCTTCGGTGGGTATCGCCGTTTGCCGGGTTGTGGAGACTACGAGTGTTGCGTGTTCGTGATTGACCTTCTGCGCGGGGCGGCAGGAAGCTGAGCCGCCCCCTCCACATCTTCCCGTTCGCTTCTCGAAGATGGACTGCCCATGCGTACCCCCACCCGCGTCGGCGCCGTGTGCGCCCTCGCCGCGGCTGCCGTGTTCACGGCGCCTGCCGCTCATGCGACCGCGCCCGGCGACAACGGCACGGTCAAGATCCACGATGCCTCGACCGGCGAGGAGCTGCGCCGCAACGAGCCCCACGTGTGCACGTTCTATCTGGACGCCTTCGGTTTTGACGGCGGCCAGCAGGTGTCCTGGCACATCGAGTCCTGGGCGCCGACGGCCGACGTGAAGGGCGACACGGTGAAGTCCGGTGCGATCGCTCTGGACGGCGCGGGTCATGGCCGTACGGAGGATCTGTCGCTGCCGGACGGGCACTACAAGCTGTTCTGGAAGTTCGCCGGTGAGAAGAGCAAGGCGGCGAAGCACAAGGTGTTCTGGACGGACTGCTCGCCGTCGCAGGGCGGCGGGGTGCCGTCGGCGTCGGCGTCCGCCTCGGCGTCGGCGTCCGCCTCGGCGTCTCCGTCGGCCTCCGCCTCCGCCGGTGGGCCTGCCCCCTCGGCGTCCGCGTCCGGCGCCGGCGCCGCCCCGTCGGCGTCCTCGTCGCCGTCGGCGCAGGGCGGTGCGGCCGGGGGTGACCTGGCGGAGACCGGGAACAGCGCGCCGGTGGGTGTGCTGTCGGGTGTCGCGGCGGCGCTGGTCGCCGGCGGCGGTTTCCTCGTCGTGCGGCGCCGCAGGGCGGCCCGGGGCTGACCTGGCCTGCGGGAACGGGCGGTGCCCCCGAGCCGTGCGGCTCGGGGGCACCGTCGTGTGCTGTGCGGAGGCGGGTCAGCCGGTGTTGCGCAGGCCCGCCGCGACACCGTTGACGGTGAGCAGCAGGGCCCGGGCGAGCAGCGGGTCGGGCTGCTCGTCGGCCGCGGCGGTGTCGCGCTGCCGCTTGAGCAGGGCGACCTGGAGGTAGCTGATCGGGTCGAGGTAGGCGTCGCGGATGGCGAACGTCTGCTTCAGGACGGGCTGGGCGTCGAGGAGCTCCCTCTCGCCCGTGACGCGGAGCACCTCGGCCACGGTCAGCTCGTGTTCGGCCTTGATGGTGTCGAAGACGTGCTTGAGCTCGTCGGGGACGAGGGTGTCGACGTAGTGCTGGGCGATGCGCAGATCGGTCTTCGCGAGGGTCATCTCGACGTTGGAGATGAAGTTGCGGAAGAAGTGCCACTGCTGGTGCATCTCGTCGAGCACGGTGTCGAGCCCTGCCTCGCGCAGTGCCTTGAGGCCGGATCCCACGCCGAACCAGCCGGGGACGATCTGCCGGGACTGGGTCCAGCCGAACACCCACGGGATGGCCCGCAGTCCGTCGAGCGAGACGCCCGAGCCGGGGCGGCGGGAGGGCCGCGAGCCCAGGTGCAGGTCGGCGAGCTGGTCGACCGGCGTGGAGGCGAGGAAGTACGTCGGCAGGTCGGGGTCCTCGACCAGGCGGCGGTAGGCGCCGTGGGCGGCGTCGGAGACGACGTCCATGGCGGCGTCCCAGCGGGCGAGTGCCTCGTCGGACTGGCGGGGGGCGGTGTGCAGGGCGGAGGCCTGCAGGGTGGCCGCGACCGTCAGCTCCAGGTTCTCCCGGGCGAGGGAGGGGATGAGGTACTTGTCGGAGATGACCTCGCCCTGCTCGGTGACCTTGATCTCGCCTTCCAGGGTGCCCCAGGGCTGGGCGAGGATCGCGTCGTGGGAGGGGCCGCCGCCGCGGCCGACGGTGCCGCCGCGGCCGTGGAAGAGGCGCAGCCGCACGCCGTAGCGGTGGGCGACGTCGCGCAGGCGGCGCTGGGCGCGGTGGATCTCCCACTGGGAGGTGGTGATGCCGCCGAACTTGGAGGAGTCGGAGTAGCCGAGCATGACTTCCTGCACGTCGCCGCGCAGGGAGACCAGGCGCCGGTAGGAGGGGTCGGAGAGCATCTCCTCCAGGATGGTGTCGGCGGCCTTCAGCTCGTCGGTGGTCTCCAGCAGCGGCACGATGCCGATCTTGGCCCAGCCGGCGTGCAGGTCGATCAGTCCGGCTTCGCGGGCGAGGACGGCGGCGGCGAAGACGTCGTCGGCGCCCTGGCACATGGAGATGATGTAGGACTCGATGACCTCGGGTCCGAAGACCTCCAGGGCCCGCTTGACGGTCTGGAAGACGCCGAGGGTCTTCTCCCCGGCCGCGTCGACGGGGGCGGGGCTGGGCGCGAGCGGCCTTCTGGAGCGCAGCTCCTTGGCGAGGAGCCTGGTGCGGTAGTCGCGCGGCATGTCGGCGTAGCGCCAGGACTCCTCGCCGAGGCGGTCGAAGAGCTGGCCGAGGGCGTGGTGGTGGGCGTCGGCGTGTTCGCGGACGTCCATGGTCGCGAGCTGGAGGCCGAAGGCCGACAGCGTGCGGATGGTGCGGGCGAGGCGGCCGTCGGCGAACAGGCCGCCGCGGTGGGCGCGCAGGGAGTTCTGGATGATGCGCAGGTCGGCGAGGAGTTCGCTGGTGCCGAGGTAGTCGCGGCCGCTCTCGTGGGGGGTGCCGCCGGCCAGGCGCTGCTTGGTGTTCTCCAGCTTCTGCCGGATGCAGGTGGCCTTGAGCCGGTAGGGCTCCTCGGCGTTGAGGCGCTTGTAGCGCGGGCTGATCTCGGGGAGGTGGTCGAGGTCGGCCTTGAGGGAGTCGAGCAGCTCGTCGGTGGCGCCGGTGTAGCGGACGGAGTTGGACAGCAGCCCGCGCAGCTCGTCGATCATGTCGAGGGCGTCGTTGATGCCGTGCTCGTGCTGGAGGATGAGCACGTCCCAGGTGACCTGGGGGGTCACGTTGGGGTTGCCGTCGCGGTCGCCGCCGATCCAGGTGCCGAAGGTGACGGGGCGGGTGTCGTCGGGGAGCTTGACGCCGACGCGTTCGAGTTCCGCGCTGAGGTCCTCCAGGACGTCGCCGACGGCGCCGGCGTGCAGTTCGTCGAGGTAGTAGATGGCGTTGCGGGCCTCGTCGGCGGGTTCGGGACGTACGACGCGCAGTTCGTCGGTCTGCCACACGAGGTCGATGTTCTCGGCCAGCCGGGTGTCGTGGCGGCGCCGGTCGGAGTCGAGCACGGGCTCTTCGAGGAGGGCGGCGATCCGCCGGAGCTTGTTGAGCACGGACCGTCGCGCGGCCTCGGTGGGGTGCGCGGTGAACACGGGGCGGACGTTCAGATGCTGGACCGTCTCGCGCAGGTGCTCGGGGTCGGCGTCCTTGAGCCGGTCGGCCGTGCGGGAGAGCAGGCCGCCCTCGGCGGCGCGCCTGGCGCGCAGTTCTCGGCCGCGGTGGACCTGTTCGGTGACGTTGGCGAGGTGGAAGTACGTGGAGAAGGCGCGGACCAGCTTGGCCGCGGTCTCCAGTTCGGTGCCCCGCAGCAGTTCGGCGGCTGCGTCACCGTCCTCGCGGGTGAGTCGGCGGACCTTCTCCACCAGCTCCAGCAGCTCGGGGCCTTCCTGGCGGACGAGGGTCTCGCCGAGGAGGTCGCCCAGCCGGCGGATGTCGGCGCGCAGCTCACTGCTCGTGCTGGTGGTCTGGTCGTCGGCACTGCTCACAGGTGCGGCTCCTTGCAGTGTTGAAGCTCGTCTGGGAGGGGAACCCGGACGAGCGTCTCGAGCGACGGGCACCGATTGCGTGCCGGACGTCCGGGAAAAAACTTCAGAGCGGACCGCGCTGTCCGACCGACTCCAGGATAGGTGGCGGTCGGAACGCGCAGGCCCATGGGCTCTTGCCGCAGGGCAACACGCTGCCATACTTACGATGCCGTAGGTTACGGAACCGTAGGAAAGGGACTCGGTTTCCGCAGCTCGGCACCGCCCAGACCCTCGACCCCACAGGGGACGCGTATGACCACTAGCTCCTCCGATGTGATCGCAGACGCGCGTAAGGCGCCGGACGACACGCCCGTACCGCCCGCCACCCTCGGCGGCGAGCAGAAGCGTTCGATCGAGCAGATCGCGCTGCTGCTGTTCATCACTGTTCCGTTCCTCGCGCTGCTGGCAGCGGTGCCGCTGGCCTGGGGATGGGGCGTGAGCTGGCTGGATCTCGGCCTGCTGGTCTTCTTCTACTACCTCGGCTGCCACGGCATCACGATCGGCTTCCACCGGCACTTCACGCACGGTTCCTTCAAGGCGAAGCGCCCTCTGAAGATCGCGCTGGCGATCGCCGGGTCGATGGCCGTGGAGGGTCCGCTGGTGCGCTGGGTGGCGGACCACCGCAGGCACCACAAGTTCTCCGACGCCGAAGGTGACCCGCACTCGCCGTGGCGGTACGGCGAGACCGTGCCGGCGCTGATGAAGGGCCTGTGGTGGGCACACATCGCCTGGATGTTCGACGAGGAGCAGACCCCGCAGGAGAAGTACGCCCCGGACCTGGTCAAGGACCCGACGCTGCGCGCGATCTCCCGGCAGTTCGTGCTGTGGACGGCCCTGTCCCTGGCGCTGCCGGCGGTGATCGGCGGGCTCGTGACGATGTCCTGGTGGGGCGCGTTCACCGCGTTCTTCTGGGGGTCACTCGTCCGGGTGGCGCTGCTGCACCACGTCACCTGGTCGATCAACTCGATCTGCCACGCGGTGGGCAAGCGGCCGTTCAAGTCGCGGGACCGTTCGGGCAACGTGTGGTGGCTGGCGATCCTGTCGTGCGGCGAGTCCTGGCACAACCTGCACCACGCCGACCCGACCTCCGCGCGGCACGGTGTGATGCGCGGCCAGATCGACTCCTCGGCGCGGATCATCCGCTGGTTCGAGATGCTGGGCTGGGCGTACGACGTGCGCTGGCCGTCACGCTCGCGTATCGATTCCCGTCGCAACAGCGACGATGACCGCTCCCGGCGGCGGAAGGCGAGCGCCGAAGCGGCATGATGGACGCCGTGGCGACCGACTCCAGCACCTCCAGCAATGACAAGCCGCGGCGTGTGCGTCGCACCCGGATGACCGGTGCCGAGCGCCGCCAGCAGCTGCTGGAGATCGGTCGGACCCTGTTTGCCGCAAAGGGCTTCGAGGGCACGTCGGTGGAGGAGATCGCGGCGAAGGCCGGGGTGTCCAAGCCGGTGGTGTACGAGCATTTCGGCGGCAAGGAGGGCTTGTACGCGGTCGTCGTGGACCGTGAGATGCGGCGGCTGCTGGACATGGTGACCAGCTCGCTGACGGCCGGCCATCCGCGTGAGCTGTGCGAGCAGGCGGCGTTCGCGCTGCTGGACTACATCGAGGAGTACACGGACGGTTTCCGCATCCTGGTCCGTGACTCGCCCATCCCCCAGTCGACGGGCTCCTTCGCCTCGCTGATCTCGGACATCGCCACCCAGGTGGAGGACATCCTCGGCCGCGAGTTCAAGTCGCGCGGCTTCGACGCGAAGCTGGCGCCGCTGTACGCGCAGGCGCTGGTCGGCATGGTGGCCCTGACCGGCCAGTGGTGGCTTGACGTGCGCCGCCCGAAGAAGGCGGAGGTCGCCGCGCACCTGGTGAACCTCGCCTGGCACGGGCTGGACGGCCTGGAGCCGAAGCCGCGGCTGATAGGTCACCGCAAGAGCTGAACGACACGCGAGGGCCCCCGGCGGAGTCCGCCGGGGGCCCTCGACTCATGTGGACTGCCTGAAGATGTGGGCTCAGTGCTTGAAGACGTCCTTCGTCTTCT
The DNA here is from genome assembly GCF_043088925.1 of Streptomyces sp. NPDC014006. Lineage (NCBI taxonomy): Bacteria > Bacillati > Actinomycetota > Actinomycetes > Kitasatosporales > Streptomycetaceae > Streptomyces > Streptomyces sp. NPDC014006. Next base: position 139,377 of record NZ_JBICAJ010000007.1, read on the forward strand.
CCTTGGCCTGGCGGGCGTCGCCCTTCATCTGGTCGGCCTCGCCCTCCGCGGTCATGCGCTCGTTGCCGACGGTGCGGCCGACCGCTTCCTTGGCCTTGCCCTTCAGCTGCTCCTTCTTGCCCTTGGCCTTCTGCTCGCCTGCCACGGCTGATCACTCCCAGTCAAGTCTGAGGGGCGTCTCATCGCTACGGGTGACCAGACGGGCGCGATTCAAACGCGGGGCTCGAGGAACTCCAGGCGGTTGCCGACGGGGTCCTCGGCGTAGAACCTGAGATGACCTGGCAGGTTGTCGTCCCAGGTGACCTCGGTGCCGCACACGGTGAGGTGGGCGGCGTAGGCCTCGATGCCGGTGACGCGCAGCCCGGGGTGGGCCTTGCGGGCGGGGCGGAAGTCTTCCTCGACGCCCATGTGGAGCTGGACGGCGCCCGCCTGGAACCAGCAGCCGCCGCGGGCCGCGAGCACCGGCGGCTTGGGGATCTCGGTCATGCCGAGGACGCCGGTGTAGTAGGCGCGCAGGGCGTCCTCGCTGCCGGGCGGGGCGGCGAGCTGGACGTGGTCGAACGCGGTGATCATCCTCAGGTCCCCTTGACGGCCACGGCGAACAGGCGGCGGAAGGGCAGCACGGTGCCGTAGGGCGCGCTCGGGTAAGCCTGGCGCAGCAGGTCGCGGTACTCGGTGAGGAAGGCGTCGCGGGCCTCGGCGTCGTCGGCGAGGGCGGTGAGCGCGGGGCGCAGGCCGGTGCCCTTGACCCAGTCCAGTACCGGGTCGTCGCCCGGCAGGACGTGCAGATACGTCGTCTGCCACACGTCCGTGGCGCAGCCGAGGCGGGCGAGGCGGTCGAGGTAGGCGCCGGGGGTGTGGACGGAGTCGGTGCGGCGCAGGACGCCGGCGAGGCGGGAGCGCCAGCGGGGGGTGTCGGCGAGGTCGCGCATCAGGGCGTGCAGGGGGGCGTCGATGTTGTCGGGGACCTGGAAGGCGAAGGTGCCGCCGGGCCGCAGCGCGGCGATCCAGTGGGGGAAGCGGTCGGCGTGGTCCGGCACCCACTGGAGGGTGGCGTTGGAGACGATCACGTCGTACGGCTCCGCGGGCGTCCAGTGGCGCACGTCGGCGTGGGCGAAGTCGAGGTGGCCTCCGCCGGAGGTCGGGCCCTCGTGGCCGGTGTGGGCGGCGTCCAGCATCTCGGGTGCGTTGTCGTAGCCGGTGATGTGGGCGGTGGGCCAGCGCTCGGCGAGCAGGGCGGTGACATTGCCGGGGCCGCAGCCGAGGTCGGCGATGCGGGGGCGGTCGCCGGGCGGGCCGGGGATGCGGGCCAGCAGGTCGGTAAAGGGGCGGGCGCGGTGCCCGGCGTGGCGCAGGTACTGGGCCGGGTCCCAGGTCGGCTTGGTCATGGACTCACTGTCCTCGCCGATTTATCTTGATGTCAAGAGACACGACATCAAGAGACTTAATGTCGACACAACCACTACACTGATCGCCATGGAGGACGAGGTCGATCGGCTGGTCGCAGCGTGGCGCCGGGAGCGTCCGGACCTCGACGTGGAACCGCTCGAGGTGCTCAGCCGGGTGAGCAGGCTGGCCCGGCACCTGGACCGGGCGCGCCGTCTTGCCTTCGCCGAGCACAGTCTGGAGCCGTGGGAGTTCGACGTACTGACGGCCCTGCGCCGCGCGGGCGCCCCGTATCAGCTCTCCCCCGGGCAGCTGCTGACCCAGACGCTGGTGACGTCGGGGACGATGACCAACCGGATCGACCGCCTGGCCAAGAAGGGCCTGGTCGAGCGGCTGCCCGACCCGAGCGACCGCCGCGGGGTGCTGGTGCGCCTGACCGACGAGGGCCGCGACCGCGCCGACCAGGCACTGGCCGGGCTGCTGGACCAGGAGCGGGCGATCCTCGCCGAGCTCTCCCGTGCCCAGCGCGGCGAACTGGCCGGGCTGCTACGCCAGTTGACCGCCCCGTTCGACAACATCCCCGGCTGAGGGGCCCACCAGGTCCGCCGGTCCCACGCCGGCCCGCCGGGCCAGCGCCACGGCCGCGAGGGTGGAGTGCACACCGAGCTTGCCCAGCACGTTCTGCATATGGGTGCGCACGGTGTGCGGGGAGAGGAACAGCCGCTCGGCGACCGCCTTGCGGCCGAGCCCGGCGACCATGCAGCGCAGCACCTCCCGCTCGCGCGGGGTGAGGGACTCCACCAGCCGCTCGCTCTCGGTGCGGTGCTTGCGCGCGGCCGTCAACTCTCGCAGGACGCCGGTCAGCAGGGCGGGCGGCAGATGCGTCTCGTCGCGCAGCACCCCGCGGATCACGCTCAGCAGCCGGGACAGCGAGCAGTCCTTGGCGACCCAGCCGCAGGCCCCGGCCTGCAGGGCGAGCGCCGCGCGCCGCGGGTCGTCCTTCTCCGCGAGCACCACGATCCGCACCTGCGGCTGCGCCGTACGCACCCCCACGACCAGGGAGATCCCGTCGACGACGCCCTCGTCACCGCCCTCCGGCAGGTGCGGCGCGGGCCGCACTGCGGGCGGCAGGGCGCCCAGGTCGGCGTCGACGAGAGCCACGTCGAAGCGGCGGCCCTCGGCGGCCGCCCGCTCCAGCGAGCGCAGCGCGGCCGGTCCGCTGCCGGCCGCGGCGACCTCGACGTCCGGCTCGGCGGCCAGCGCCGCGGCGAGCGACTCGGCGAAGATGCGGTGGTCGTCGACGACCAGGACTCGGATGCGCACCACGGATGACCCCCACTGGCCTCGCCACGACGACCGGCACGGATACGGCGCCCGAGGGGCCGGGCGAACCGTACGGCCGCCGCCGCACCGGACCGCTTCCCCCCGCGGAGCGCCGTACCCGACGTCACTCGCCCCCTGAACGGCACCGGCCCCCACCGGTGCTGTTCACAGGGTAGGGCCGCAGCCGGGCAGGGCAAGGAGAATTGCAGAACTGGCGGATCCCAGCGTTTAGGGTGAGCCGCATGTTCCGTATTGAGGCACGAGTGGACAAAGAGCGACGTCATCTGCTGCGCTCGCGCCTCCGTGAGGCGAACACGGCGGCCTCCCCCGTGCTGCGCGCCCTGCGCGGCACCCCCGACGAGCGGGACGCCCCCCTGCATCTGTGGGCACTGGACGACGCCGGTGATCTCGCGGGCGGCCTGGTCGGGCGCACCTGGGCCGGCTGGCTGCACGTCGACCATCTGTGGGTGGACGAGCGGCACCGCGGCGCCGGCCTCGGCTCCCGCCTGCTCGCCCGGGCCGAGCGCCTCGCCCGCACCGACCGTGCCTGCACCGCCGTACGCCTGGAGACCTGGGACTTCCAGGCGCCCGGTTTCTACGCCAAGCAGGGTTACGAGGTGGTGTGCGTGATCCCCGACTATCCGCCGGGGATCACGGAGTACACGCTGGTGAAGCGGCTCAGATGAGCCGGCGCGCGCCCGCGGAGGGCACCGCCTCGAACACGCGCGGGGCGGTCAGTCCCGCCGTGGCGAAGGCTTCCTCGACCGCCTTCGTGATCGTCTCCACAGCGGAGATCTCGGCCAGGACGATCGCCGAGCCGCCGAAGCCGCCGCCGGTCATGCGGGCGCCGAGGGCGCCGGAGGCCAGCGCCGTGTCGACGACCAGGTCCAGCTCGCGGCAGGAGATGCGGAAGTCGTCGCGCAGGGAGGCGTGGCCCTCGACGAGGACCGGGCCGATGGCGCGGGTGTCGCCGGACTCCAGCAGCGACACCACCCGCTGAACCCGGTGGTTCTCCGTGACGATGTGCCGGACCAGGCGGCGGACCTCCTCCTCGTCGCCCAGCCGGGCCAGCGCCTCGTCCAGACCGTCGAACGGCACGTCGCGCAGGGCGTCGACACCGAGCAGCGCGGCGCCCTTCTCGCAGCCGGCGCGGCGCTTGCCGTACTCGCCCTCGCTGTGCGCGTGCTTGACCTGTGTGTCGACGACCAGCAGGCGCATGCCCTCGGCCGCGAGGTCGAAGGGGATCTGCCGCTGGGACAGGTCGCGGGTGTCGAGGAACAGGGCGTGGCCGGCCTCGCAGCAGGCCGACGCGGTCTGGTCCATGATGCCGACCGGGGCGCCGACGTAGACGTTCTCGGCGCGCTGGCACAGCCGGGCCAGCTGCCAGCCGCGCAGGCCGAGGCCGAACAGGTCGTTCAGGGCCAGGGCGACGACGACCTCCAGGGCCGCCGAGGAGGACAGGCCCGCGCCCGCCGGGACGGTGGAGGCGAGGTGGACGTCCGCGCCGGTCACCGGGTGCCCGGCCTCGCGCAGCGCCCACACCACGCCCGCCGGGTAGGCCGTCCAGCCCTTGTCCGACTCGGGGGCGAGATCGTCGACGCGCAGGTCGACGACGCCGCCCTCGATGTCCGCCGAGTGCAGCCGCAGCCGGCCGTCCTCGCGCCGGCTCACCGCGGCGACCGCGGTGTGCGGCAGCGCGAACGGCATGACGAAGCCGTCGTTGTAGTCGGTGTGCTCGCCGATGAGGTTGACGCGGCCCGGCGCCGCCCACACCCCTTCGGGCTCGGCTCCGTACAGCTCTTCGAACCGCTCGGCGACGGCCTCGCTCATCCCTGACCCTGACCTTTCGTACCTTCTGCTCGAAAGTGCGTTACTTCGCGCGGTTCTGCGCGAACTCCCACGCGTCGGCGACGATGCCGGCGAGGTCCGCGCGGCGCGGCTGCCAGCCCAGGCGCTCGCGGGCGGTGTCCGCTGAGGCGACCAGGACCGCCGGGTCGCCGCCCCGGCGCGGGGCGACCACCTCGGGGATCGGGTGGCCGGTCACCTTGCGGACGGTCTCGATCACCTCGCGGACGGAGAAGCCGTTGCCGTTGCCGAGGTTGCAGATCAGGTGCTCACCCGGCCGGGCGGCCTTCAGGGCCAGCAGATGGGCGTCCGCCAGGTCCGCGACGTGGATGTAGTCGCGCACACAGGTGCCGTCCGGCGTCGGGTAGTCCTCGCCGTAGATCGAGATCGCGTCGCGGCGGCCCTGGGCGACCTGGAGCACCAGGGGGATGAGGTGCGACTCGGGGTCGTGACGCTCGCCGTAGGCGCCGTAGGCGCCGGCGACGTTGAAGTAGCGCAGGGAGACCGCGCCCAGGCCGTGCGCGGTCGCCTCGCTGGAGATCATGAAGTCGACGGCCAGCTTGGAGGCGCCGTAGGGGTTGGTGGGCTTCGTCGGGGCGGTCTCGACGATCGGGACCTGCTCCGGCTCGCCGTAGGTGGCGGCAGTGGAGGAGAAGACCAGCTTCTTCACACCCGCCTCGCGCATGGCGCCGAGCAGGGCCATGGTGCCGCCGACGTTGTTGTCCCAGTACTTCTCCGGCTTCACCACCGACTCGCCGACCTGCGAGAAGGCGGCGAAGTGCAGCACGCCGTCGAAGGAGGAGTCCAGCCACTTGGCGGCGTCGCGGATGTCGCCCTCGACGAAGGCGGCGCCCGCCGGGACGCCCTCCCGGAATCCCGTGGAGAGGTTGTCGAGGACGACGACCTCGTGGCCGGCCTCCAGCAGATGCTGGGCCACCACGCTGCCGACGTACCCCGCACCGCCCGTCACCAGGTACTTACCGCTCATGAACTCGCTACCTCTCGCAGTCGCTCGGCCGCGCGCTCCGGAGGCACGTCGTTGATGAACACGCTCATGCCGGATTCGGAGCCCGCGAGGTACTTCAGCTTGCCGGACGTACGGCGAATGGTGAAAAGCTCCAGGTGGAGCGCGTAGTCGTCACGGGTGACGCCGTCGTGCTCCGCCAGCGGGCCGAACGGCGCCTGGTGCCAGGCGGCGATGTACGGCGTGGGCGGTTCACCACTTCCGAAGATCCGGTCGAAGCGCCTCAAGAGTTCCAGATAGACCTGGGGGAACTCTGTGCGGGCCCCCTCCTCCAGCGCCAGCAGGTCGGGCACCCGCCGCTTCGGATACAGGTGCACCTCGTACGGCCAGTGCGCCGCGTACGGCACGAACGCCACCCAGTGCTCCCCCTCCAGCACGACCCGCTCGCCGGCCAGCTCCCGCTCCACGACGGCGTCGAAGAGGTTCTCGCCGCCACTCGCCTCCTTGTACGCCGCCACCTGGCGCAGCATCAGCGCGGTGCGGGGAGTGGTGAACGGGTAGGCGTAGATCTGCCCGTGGGGGTGGCCCAGGGTGACGCCGATCTCGGCACCGCGGTTCTCGAAACAGAACACCTGCTCGACGGAGGGCAGATGCGACAGCTCCGACGTGCGGTCGGTCCAGGCGTCCAGGACCAGCCGTACCTGTTCCTCGGTCAGATCGGCGAAGGAGGAGTGGTGGTCGGAGGTGAAGCAGACCACCTCGCAGCGACCGGAGTCGCCGGCCAGGGAGGGGAAGCGGTTCTCGAAGACGACGACGTCGTAGGAGGAGTCGGGGATCTCGCTGAGCCGCTCGCCCTCCGACGGGCACAGCGGGCACTCGTCGGCCGGGGGGTGGTAGGTGCGGCCCTGGCGGTGCGAGGCGATCGCCACGGCGTCGCCGAGCAGCGCGTCGTGGCGGATCTCGGAGGTCGTCACGGTCCGCTCCAGCGGGCGCCGGTCGACCGCGCCCCGCACCATGTCGTCGCGCAGGTCGTAGTAGATCAGCTCACGACCGTCGGCCAGCCGGGTCGAGGTCTTCTTCACGCCGGACTCCCTCTGTCCGCACCCAAGCGCCTGCTGGGGGACCGAAGCACTGCTCTGACTCAACACAATCAAACATAACACGTCACAACCCACCAGGCCCTTGCACATCACAATCCAACAAAGACCATCACCAGAAGTGTTCATTTTCTAAACGCGGACGCGTAGGTTCCGCTGAGGATCAGTTCGCGCAACGAAGCGAGTGCTTAATGCAGACCCCCACAACCGCCACATATCTGGCCGCCGAGCTACGGCTCCCCACGAACTGGCTCGACTACACGATCCTCGCGATCTACTTCCTGGTCGTGCTGGGCATCGGCTTCGCCGCCCGCCGGTCGGTGAAGACGAGCCTCGACTTCTTCCTGTCCGGGCGCTCACTGCCCGCGTGGGTGACGGGACTGGCGTTCATCGCGGCCAACCTCGGCGCCACCGAGATCCTCGGCATGGCGGCCAACAGCGCGCAGTACGGCGTGTACACCACCCACTGGTACTGGATCGGCGCCATCCCGGCCATGGTCTTCCTCGGCCTGGTGATGATGCCCTTCTACTACGGCAGCAAGGTCCGCTCGGTCCCCGAGTTCCTGCTGCTGCGGTTCGACAAGTGGGCCCATCTGCTGAGTTCGATCCTGTTCGCCCTCGCGGCCATCCTGATCGCCGGCGTCAACCTGTACGCCCTCGCGATCGTCGTCGAGGCCCTGCTCGGCTGGCCGCAGTGGGTGGCGATCGTTGTCGCCGGCTTCTTCGTGCTCGCCTACATCACCCTCGGCGGCCTGTCCTCGGCGATCTACAACGAGGTGCTGCAGTTCTTCGTGATCCTCGCGGCCCTCATCCCGATCACCGTGCTCAGCCTGCGGAAGGTCGGCGGCTGGGACGGCCTGTCCGACTCCCTGACCAAGAGCCACGGCGGTGACTTCCTCACCTCCTGGGGCGGCACCGGCATCGGCCACGCCAACCCGCTGGGCGCCAACTGGCTGACGATCGTGCTCGGCCTCGGCTTCGTGCTCTCCTTCGGCTACTGGACGACGAACTTCGCCGAGGTGCAGCGCGCCCTGTCCGCGAAGAACCTCTCGGCGGCCCAGCGCACGCCGCTGATCGCCGCGTTCCCGAAGATCTTCATCGTCTTCCTGGTGATGATCCCGGGCCTGGTCGCCGCCGTCCTCGTGCCGAAGATCGGCACGTCCGGCTCGGACCTGCAGTACAACGACGCCATCCCGTACCTGATGGAGCAGTTGCTGCCCAACGGTGTCCTCGGCATCGCGGTCACCGGTCTGCTGGCCGCGTTCATGGCCGGCATGGCGGCCAACGTGTCGTCCTTCAACACGGTGTTCACCACCGACATCTGGGCCAAGTACGTGGTGACGGACCGCGAGGACTCCTACTACGTGCGCTTCGGCCGGCTCATCACCGCGATCGGCGTGTTCGCCTCGATCGGTACGGCGTTCCTCGCCTCGTCGTTCTCGAACATCATGGCGTACCTGCAGACGCTGTTCTCCTTCTTCAACGTGCCCATGTTCGTCGTCTTCATCATCGGCATGTTCTGGAAGCGGGCGTCGGTCAAGTCCGGCTTCTGGGGTTTGATCGCCGGCACGACGGTCGCGATGCTGAACTACTTCTGGATCTACAAGCAGGGCGTCATCGACATCCCCTCCGACCAGGGCGCCAACTTCGTCTCCGCGATCGCGGGCTTCGTGGCGGGCGGGGTGGTGATGGTGGCGGTGACCCTGTTCACCAAGCCCAAGCCGGCCGAGGAACTCCAGGGTCTGGTCTACGGCACCCGGTCCCCGGGAATGGCCGAGCCGCCCGCCGCCGGGGACGACGCGTGGTACCGCCGGCCTGCGCTGCTGGGCTGGGGCGCCATCGTACTGGCCGCCGTCTGCTACATCCCGTTCTCGTTCTGAGGGCCTGCTCGTAAGGAGTGTGAGAGACCATGACTGAGAATTCCGGCCACCGCGAGCACCGTGAGTACTCCGAGCGGGACGTCCAGCGTGAAGTCACCGAACTGCAGGGGCAGTCGGCTACGGCGGCACGGCTGTTCGACATCCGGCGGATCATCGGCGGGCTGTTCGTGCTGTACGGCGTCATCGTCACGATCACGGGGCTGACGGACTCCGACGCGGCGATCGACAAGGCGCAGGGGGTGAACATCAACCTCTGGACCGGGCTGGGGATGCTGGCCCTGGGGGTGTTCTTCCTGGTCTGGCTGAAGCTGAGGCCTGTGGCGCCTCCGACGCCGGACGAGTCCGCGGAGTAACGCCGCTGGGGCGCGGGTGCGTTGGTGCCGGTTCGTCGTGGCCGGTCGCGCCCACGCGGCAAAGCCGCATATCAGGCAGAGCCCCGCGCCCCTCGGCGGGCTGCCGTGCCGTCGGCTGTCAGCCCTCGGTTTCGACGGGTGCCGCACGCTCCAGCAGCCCCGTCCGCGCCGCCAGGGCCGCCGCCTCGAGACGTGAGCCCACCCCCAGCTTCATCAGGACCCGTTGCACATGCGTGCGGGCCGTGGACGGGGCGATGCCCATGCCCGCCGCGATCACCCTCGTGTCCTCGCCGTCCGCGACCCGGACCAGGACCTCCACTTCCCGCGGCGTGAGGATCGACAGCAGGCGTTGGCCCTCGTCGTCCGGCTGGGCCGCGGGGTTGAGCAGTTCGGCGAACGCCTGCTGCAGCAGGGCCGGTGCCACCGCCGCCTCCCCCGTCCGCGCCTTCGTGATGGCCCGCTCGACGCCCTCGATCCGCTCGTCGTGCCGTACATAGCCGCACGCCCCCGCCGCGAACGCGGCCGCGATGCCGCGCGGGCTCGGCACCGGGCCCAGTACCAGCACGGCCACCTGCGGCCGCTCCCGCCGGATGCGCGCCACGGGGTCGAACACCCCCGGTTGCGCAGGCGCCGCCGTTCCCAGCAGGCACACCTCCGGCGCCCGCGAGATCACCAGTTCCGCCGCTCCCGCGACGGGCGCCGTCGCGGCGAGCACCCGGTGCCCCCGCAGCTTCAGCGCCGAGGCCAGCGCCTCGGCGTGCAGTCGGTGATCGTCGACCACCATCAGCCGCACTCCCAAGAGAACCCCCCAGCCCCCCGGATCCATTGCTCCCGGAAGCTACACGCTTGTACGACGTCGCGCGCCCCCTACGCGACGAAAAGTGGCCCCGCCCCCTGAACAGGGGCGGGGCCACACCGCGCGGATCAGGCGGACGTCACCGCGTGCCGAACCCGATCGCCAGGTACTCCCGCTCACCCGCCATCGGCTTGCGGGCGAAGGTGTCCGCCATGTACAGCCGGCCACCGGCGAAGATGATCTCCGCGTGGTCCGGGAGCATGCTGGTCTCCACGTCCCGCACCGACCGTGTCGCCGGGTTCTCCAGGAGCGTCGTCGCCTTGAAGCCGGCGCCCCCGATGCTGACGACCTGCCCGCCCTTGTCGTACGGCGGCCGCTTGTACGCGATGAGGTTGGAGCCGTCCATGCGCAGCGGGGTGTAGGTGTAGCCGTCGCCGGCGTCGGCGCGCTGGCCGGTCTGCTTGCCGGTGGCCAGGTCGAAGGCGACGATCTCGTTGGTCCGGCCGTGGTCGCCGGTGCCCTCGTGCTCCGCGGTGGAGACGTACAGCTTGCCGTTGCCGGCCACCAGGCCGTGGCAGTTCTCCACCTCGTCGAGGGTGTCGCAGGTCTCCGTGTATCCGTCGCCGGACAGGGAGATGTGCGCCTTCAGCTGCCCGGTGGCGTTGTCGATGGAGAAGATGTCGGACACCCCGCTGCCGTTGCCGGTGTCACCGACGTCGGCGCCGACGACGAGCGGGTTGCTGGAGACGATGGCCGCGTCTTCGATGCCCGTGGACATCTTGTAGTCGGAGAACACCTTCCCGGACTTCGGGTCGATGGTCTGGATGTGCACCACCGGGTTGTCGTACGACCCGCACTTGCGCACCGCGACGAGCTTCTCCCCGCCGCCGTACCCGGCGTCCTCGCAGGTGTCGGCCGCCTTCGGGGCCCACAGGGACTTGCCGGAGGTGGCGTCCCAGGCGGCGCCGCCGTCCAGGCCGCCCGCGGCGACGGTGCCGCCGCTGAGGGTGACGTTGTCGAACGTGGCCAGGTCGTCGCCGTTCTTGGCGGTCTGCGTCCACAGCTTCTTGCCGGTCGTCAGGTCGATCCCGGCGACCTGGCTGCAGCCGTGGGACGGCTTGTCCTTGGTCGGCATCGCGGGCTCGAACACGACGGCCGCCTTGCCGTCGGCGGAGGCGTACTTGCTGGCCGTGCACACCGGGCCGGGAAGCGGGATCGACCACTGCTTGGTGCCCTTGGCCGGGTCGTAGCCGACGATCTCGGCGACGCCGGTCTTGGCGTACACCTTGTCGGTGAGCCAGGAGCCGTTCACGCTGACGCTGCTGTCGTCGGTGACCGGCGGCATGGGCACCTGGAACAGCACCTGGGAGGCGGGGTTGTCCGGCACCTTCTCGCTGCCGCCACCGCCAGAGGGCGTGTCGCCGCCCTTGCCGCCGCCGGTGGGACCGGCGGAGCTGGCGGTCTCGTCCTTGCCGCCCTTGGAGTGGGAGTACCAGACACCGCTGCCGATGATCAGCGCGCACGCGACGACGGCGGCGACGATGATCGCCACCTGCGGGTTGACCTTGCGCCCGCCGCCGGACGACGGCGCGGTCTGCGGCTGGGGCGCCGTCTGCGGCGGGTAGGCGTACCCGGGCTGCTGCCCGTACGGCGTCTGCGGCCCGCCCGGGTAGCCGTAGCCGGGCTGCGGCTGGGGCGGCGTCGGGGGCAGGCCGGGCTGCGGGTAGCCGTAACCGGGCGCGGGCTGCTGACCCGGCATCGGCGGCGGGGGCGTCTGCGGAGCCGGGGGCGTGGGCGCGGCGGCCTGCGGCTGCTGCGGGTAGCCGTAACCGGGGGCCGGCTGCGGGGGCTTGTTCAGGCTCGGCGCCGCGGCCGGACCCGGGGGGGTCTGCGGCGCGGCGGGCGGAGTCTGCGGCGGGGTCGGTGGGGCGGCCGGCGGCTGGGCGGGCTGCGGCGTGCCGTAACCGCCCTGCTGCTGCGGGGGCTGCGCGGGCTGCTGGTCCTGCGGCGGGCCGAAGCCACCTCCCTGCTGCGGGGGCTGGTTCGGGGGCGGGGGCGGCTGGGTCATGACGTGGGTACCTCGGGTCGGACGACCTGGTCGTCGGCTGGGCGGACTGGGAGAGAAGCGCACACGACAGCGGGGCCCGGCGACGGGCCCCGCTGCGGGCTCACTTGCCGAAGGCGAGCATCAGCTTCTCCTTCGCGTCATCGCCGCCGCCCAGCCGGGTGGTCGCGATGTAGAAGCGTCCGTCGACCCAGTCGTAGGTCTTGGAGAAGAAGCCGTTCTCGATCTCCGCGGTGGACGCGGGCATCTGCAGCAGTGTGGCCGGCTGGTGCGCGGTGCCCGCCGTCGGCACGGACACCACCTGGCCGCCCGCGTCGTACGACGGCTGGACGTAGGCGACGAGCTGGTTGCCGTCGACGCGCATCGGCAGCATCGACTCGTCGGCCGGGGACTTCACGCGCCACTTCTCCTTGCCGTTGGCGAGGCTGATGGCGACGACCTCGTTGGCGCCGGTGGTGGCGTCGGTGGGCAGGTACAGCGTGTCGCCGCCGGCGGCGGTGCCGAGGCAGCCCTGCAGGTCGCGCTGGAAGATGCTCCAGCCGCACTGGAAGTCGAACTTCTCGTTGACGTTGACATGGGTGCGCAGCTTGCCGTCGGCCTGCAGGACCACCATGTCCCAGACCTTCTTGTCCTCATTGGTGAGGTAGACGACCAGCGGGTCCATCGAGAAGACCTTCTTGACCTCCCAGCCCTTCTCCAGCGGCTGGGTCCACAGCACCGCCCCCGTCTTGGGGTTGAGGCCCTGGAGCTCCTCGTGCTCGTTGGACGTCATGGCGCCGCAGCTGGCGACCTGGACCAGCTTGGCCGTGCTGCCGGCGAAGGCGGAGGGGAAGCAGGCGGAGCCGTAGCGCTTCTTGTCGAACAGCTTGTGGCCGCTGTGCACGTCGAGGGCCACGCCGGACTGGGAGCGGCCGATCATCAGCGTGTCACCGGCGATCGTCAGCTCGACGTTGAGGGCGCTGTCGAACAGGGCGCCGTCGTCGACCGAGCCGGTCCAGCCCTTCTGGCCGGTGGCGAGGTCGATCTCCTGGAGCTGGTTGCACTTGGCGCGCTCGCTGGTGCCGTCCATGTACGCGACGACGATCTTGTTGTCGGCCGTCTTCTCACGAGTGGCCGCGCAGATCTTCGACGCGAAGGTGATGGGGGTCCAGGCGGGCTTGCCGTCGCTGATGTTGTAGCCGAAGACCTGCTTGTAGGCGGCCTTGACGGTGACCTTGTCGGTGATCCACAGGCCGGGGGCCTCCGCGCCGCCCTTGGGCGCGTCGGGTGCCGTCTGGTACCACAGCACCTTCGCCTCGCCGGGCTGGCGGCCGGCGTTGAGGTCCTCGGGGCCGTCGCCGCCGCGGTCGCCCGTGGGGCTCTCGGATCCGGTCGGCTTGGGGTCGTCGCTCTGCTGGGCGACCGGCTTCTTCTTCGGCTCGCCGTCGCCGCTGACCGCCCACACCGTGCCGCCGATGACGAGCAGCGCGGCGACGGCGGCGCCGACGACGGCGAGCGGCCTGCCCTTGAACGGGTTCCGACCACCGGGGGATCCGGGCGGCGGCGGAGTGCCGGGCGCACCGGGGAACTGCGGCTGCTGCGGGTAGCCGTAGCCGGGCTGCGGCTGGCCGTAGGGGCCGGGCTGCTGCGGCGGGCCGTACGGTCCCGGCTGCTGGCCGTAAGGACCGGGCCCCGGCGGGGTGTTGGGAGCCGCGTACGGGCCGCTCGGCTGGCCGTAGGGCCCGGGCTGCTGCGGGTAGCCGTACCCCGGCTGCGGGGCGCCGGCCGGCGGGGTCTGCGGAGGCGGCGGCGTCTGCGGTGCGCCGGGCGGCGGGCTCTGCGGAGCGCCGAACCCGCCACCGGGCTGCGGCGGCTGGTCCTGCGGCGGTCCGAACCCGCCCGGCGGCGGCTGATTGGGCGGCTGAGTCATCAGCGTCTCCCCCTACCTCACTGATTTTCACCCACGCCCTGAGGTACGCGATGGACCCAGAGTCGTTCGACAGACAGTTCTCAGACGGCCCTTTCTATCACCCGCCGCCGACCGTCCACCGGTGTGCGCCCGAGCCTGTACCCAACGGAGGACCGGCTCGTGATGCCCTCGTTACGCGCCTTCACGCCCCCTTCACGTGACGTGCGCGCGGGGCGCATGCGCCGAACGGTCAGGCGTCCTCGGCCAGTTCCAGCCAGCGCAGCTCCAGCTCCTCGCGCTGGCCGGCCAGCTCCCGCAGTTCGGCGTCGAGTTCCGCCACCTTCGCGAAGTCCGTGGCGTTCTCGGCGATCTGGGCGTGCAGCTTGGTCTCCCGCTCGGACACCTTGTCCAGCTGCCGCTCGATCTTCTGCAGTTCCTTCTTCGCGACGCGCTGGTCGGCGGCGCTCTTCTCCGTCCCGGCCGGCTTGGGCGCCGCCGCGGTGACCTGCGCGGCGACCGCCTCCTCCATACGCCGGCGCCGCTCCAGGTACTCGTCGATGCCGCGCGGCAGCATTCTGAGGGCGCCGTCGCCGAGCAGGGCGAAGACGCGGTCGGTGGTGCGCTCGACGAAGAACCGGTCGTGGGAGATGACGATCATCGAGCCGGGCCAGCCGTCGAGGAGGTCCTCGAGCTGGGTGAGGGTCTCGATGTCGAGGTCGTTGGTGGGCTCGTCGAGGAAGAGGACGTTGGGCTCGTCCATCAGCAGCCGCAGCAGCTGCAGCCGGCGCCGCTCACCACCGGAGAGGTCACCGACGGGAGTCCACTGCTTCTCCTTGCCGAAGCCGAACGTCTCGCACAGCTGACCGGCGGTCATCTCGCGGCCCTTGCCGAGGTCCACGCGCTCGCGGATCTCCTGGACGGCTTCCAGGACCCGCGTGTTCGGATTCAGCTCGGCGACCTCCTGGGACAGGTAGGCGAGCTTGACGGTCCGGCCGACGGCGACCCGGCCACCGGCCGGCTGCGCCTCGCCGCCGGTGCGGGCGGCGTCGGCCATCGCGCGCAGCAGCGAGGTCTTCCCGGCGCCGTTGACGCCGACGAGGCCGATGCGGTCGCCGGGGCCGAGCTGCCAGGTGACGTGCTTGAGCAGCACCTTGGGACCGGCCTGGACGGTCACGTCCTCCAGGTCGAAGACGGTCTTGCCGAGCCGGGAGGAGGCGAACTTCATCAGTTCGCTGCTGTCGCGGGGCGGCGGCACGTCCTGGATCAGCTCGTTGGCGGCCTCGACCCGGAAACGCGGCTTGGACGTGCGTGCGGGCGCGCCGCGCCGCAGCCAGGCCAGCTCCTTGCGGACCAGGTTCTGCCGCTTGGCCTCCTCGGTCGCGGCGATGCGCTCACGCTCGGCCCGCGCGAAGACGTAGTCGGAGTAGCCGCCCTCGTACTCGTAGACGGCGCCGCGCTGCACGTCCCACATCCGGGTGCAGACCTGGTCGAGGAACCAGCGGTCGTGCGTGACGCACACCAGCGCCGAGCGCCGGTTCTGCAGATGCCGGGCCAGCCAGGCGATGCCCTCGACGTCGAGGTGGTTGGTGGGCTCGTCCAGGACGAGCAGGTCCTGCTCCTCGATGAGCAGCTTGGCCAGCGCGATACGGCGCCGCTCGCCACCGGAGAGCGGTCCGATGACGGTGTCGAGGCCCTTGGGGAAGCCGGGCAGGTCCAGCCCGCCGAACAGTCCGGTCAGCACGTCCCTGACCTTGGCGTTGCCGGCCCACTCGTGGTCGGCCATGTCGCCGATGACCTCGTGCCGGACGGTCGCCTCCGGGTCGAGGGAGTCGTGCTGCGTGAGCACGCCGATGCGCAGGCCGCCGGAGTGGGTGACGCGGCCGGTGTCGGCCTCCTCCAGCCTGGCGAGCATCCGGATCAGGGTGGTCTTCCCGTCGCCGTTGCGGCCGACGACGCCGATCCGGTCCCCCTCGGACACGCCGAGCGACACACCGTCCAGCAGGGCACGGGTGCCGTACACCTTTGTGACGTTCTCGACATTGACCAGGTTGACGGCCATTTCACTCCTGCCCGGGGGATGGATCAGCCTCCCAGCGTAATGCGCGCGCGTCGGTGACCGGAGCGTCGCAGCTCAGGGCCTTGCCGGAGCGCCGGCGGCGATCACTTCCGCTCGAGCGCGGCGATGGCCCGGCGGAAGGCGCCGAGAGCGGGCTTCGCACTGCCGTCGGCCCGGAGCAGTCCGAAGAAGTTCTCCCTCGAGGACGGGTCGGTGCCGAGGTCGCGGTCGGAGTACCAGAACAGTGCCTGCACGCGCGGGGTGGCGGCAGCGGTGCGCACCGCGTCCGCCGCGATCGCGGCCTGCCGCTGCTCGGTCACATGCGTCGTCTCGTCGATCGTCCCCGCCCGCCCGTCCGACGCGGGGCCGGGACCGTCGGTGGGCGCTCCGTACTCGGTGATCCACACGGGCATGCCGGGTGTGCCGTGCGCGGACAGCACGCTCTCCAGGCCGGAGATGTCCTCCCATGGGGTTCCCCACGGGGTCCTGTCGCTCGCGAGGTAGGGGTAGGTGTACGGGTGGTAGCCGACGGCGTCGACGAGCCGGTTGCCGCCGCGGGCCGACACGGCCGCGAGGAAGTCGGCCGGTGAGAGGCTCCCGCCCTGCGAATGCGCCGCGGCGAGCCCGCCGAGGATCACCTGCGCCGAGGGGTCCTCGTGCCGCAGCGCCCGGCTCGTCGCCCGCAGCAGCATGGTGTAGGCGGCCGGGGCGGGCCGGGGCTTCCAGAAGTCGCCTGTGTTCGGCTCGTTCCAGATCTCCCAGGTGTGGATGCCGGACGGTGCGTAGCGTGCCGCGGCCGCCGCGGCGAAGGCCGCGAACGCCGCGGGGTCGGCAGGCCGGCATTTGTCGCTGGTGCACCCCGGCTGCCGCGCCCAGGGCGGTGTGTAGGCGAGGATGGGCAGCAGGCTGAGGTGGCGTTTGCCGGCCGCGGCGACGACACGGTCGAACCGGCTCCATCGGTACTGATCCGGTGAGCTGGGCTGTACGTCCCCCCACGGCAGGTCGGCCCGGACCCAGCGGGCCCCCACGTCGACGGCCTCGTCGAGGGCGTCGCCCAGGTCTTTGTCGGACAGCCCGATGAGGCGGTGACCGTACGCGATGCCGAGCCGCAGGGGCCTGTGGTCGTCTCTTGTACAGGCCGTGGGCAGCAGAGCCGTGACCGCGCAGATGATCAGCGCCGTCACGAAGGCCACGAGGCCGTGCCGGCAAGCCCGGGCCGTCGGCATTACGGTGTTTTTCCCGGCCCGCGGGGCATGCCCACGCTCCTCAGCAGCCGGTTGGCCCGCCCGAGCACTTCCGCGTGCGAGGAGACGACGTCCGCCAGCGCCCGCACCGGGGCATGGCTCTTCCCGAGGACCAGGGCGACGGGATGGCGGCGGCTCACCACTCCTTCCGAGACCCTCAGTTCATCCGTTTTGAAGGAGTCCTTGTACCGGCTGTCGCCCCGTCCCAGATCCAGGTACGCGATTCCGTCCCGCGCCGCGGCCTGCACCATGTGCATCATGTGGATCAGGCCCGGGGAGTACTTCGCGAACGCCGGGTCGTACGCGGGGAACCACACGGCCAGTACCCTTTCGGTGCGCAGCCCGAAGTGCGCGGCGATCGGCCTTCCGTCGGCGTAAAGCACGGACAGGATGCCCGCGAACGGCTCGGAGCGGGTCTGGAACAACTGCTGCACGAGCTGGGTGATCCAGGGACGCGCGAAGCGGTCGGCGAGACCCGTGCGGTGGTACTGCGCCGACTTCCACTCCATCAGCGTACGCAGGACGGCCGGGTCGCGCTCGTCGTGGACATAGCGCACGTCGGTGTGGTGCCGCCCGAGCTTGCGCTCCTTGGCCAGAGTGGTCCCGGTGAACGTCGGTGACTTCGCGCGCAACCGGGCCAGGTAGGCGTCCCAGCCCTCCGCCACATCGATCACGGGCGAGGCGAAGCTTCCCGTGGCCGACTGCTCGAACGGATGCTGCCCGACCGTGAGATGGTCGAATTCCCACAGGGTGAGGCCGCAGGCCGCCAGCAGTTCGTCCGCGTCCCACTGGAAACCGGGCCGGTGGACGAGCCCCTGGCAGTCGGACATGCCGAAGGCGACCGCGCGGCCCAGCCCGGCGGGATAGCGCTGGTACGGGAAGAACGCCACCGGCTCACCGGACGGGCCCTTCTCCCGGACCACGGCGACACGCACCCCGCGCTTGCAGCGGCCGACCGCCAGGGTGAACTCGGGCGAGAGGAAGGGGTTCGCCATCTGGGGCCGGCCGCCGGGCTGCGCCGCCGACTGCAGCGCCGTCCAGGCCGCGCGGTCCGCGACGGTCAGTTCGTCGGGGTGGTGCACGCTGACGTCCATGACGCACGTCCTTCTCCGTGTCGTTCTCCCTGGCCGGGCGGCCGGCGCTCGGGGCCGGTCCCCGCCGGGGCGGCGCTAGTGGTGGGCGGCGAGGGCGTCCTCGGGCAGGTCGGCGAGGGCGTCCTCCGGCAGGACCGGCATCCGCAGAACGCGCCGGTACAGCCGGTCGGTGCGAATGCCGAGGGTGTCCGGCCGTGTCGAGGCGACCCGCGCGCCGCGACCGGTCATCCAGGCGCTCACCTCCTCGACGGTGGTCGACGCGAGCAGCGGCAGCCGGGCGAGGGCGTAGACGTCGTCCCCGACGCGGCTCAGCCTGCCGCGCACCGCGCAGGCCGAGTCGTATCCGCACGCGGCGACCTCCCGGCGAAGACGCGGGGTGAAGTGACCGTACGGGTAGGCGAAGGAGCGGATCTCATGTCCGAGGGCGTCCTCGAGGAGTTCCTTGCTGTGCACCACCTCGTCCGCCGCGACCCGGGGGTCGGCCAGATCGAGGTCCCGGTGGGTGTGGGAGTGCGACCCGATCTCCACCCCCTGTTCCTCCAGCTCGGGCAGCCTGCTCCAGCTGACCATCGGATGCGGCGGGAAGACGGTCTCGCGTCGGCGCCGGCCCTCCAGGGAGCCGGTGGCCGCGAAGAACGTGCACGGCAGGCCACGCGCGGCCAGGGCGGGGACGGCGACGTCCGCGAAGTCGGCGAAGCCGTCGTCGAAGGTGATGACGACGGGGTTGCGGGGCAGGGCACGGCGGCCGCGGGAGGCGTCGGCGAGGCGTGCGACCGGCACCACGGTCCGGCCGCCGTCGGCGATCGCGTCGAGATGCCTCTCGAAGTCGCCGGGGGTCACCGTGTACTCGGCGATCCAGGGCGCGGGGTAGTCCGCGACGCAGTGGTAGTTGAGGATGGGAATGCGGATCATGCCGGTGCTCCTTCCGGACCTGGCTCCTCGTCAGGTCCTCACCCGGCGAGGGGGCGGCGGCCGCAGCGATCCGCCGGCGGGACGGTGTGCGGGGCCGGCTGCGGCGCCCTCGGCCCGGTGCCGTGCCACGACCTCGTGCAGAACGGCCACTTCCTCGGCCGCCTCGCGGCGGGCGTCGAAGTCCTTCAGCAGACGGGCCCGGCCGGCCGCTCCCATGCTCGCGCGCCGGGCCGGGGCATCGAGCAGTGCGCTCAGGGCCGCGAGCAGGCCGCCGTCGTCACCGGGTGCGACCAGCAGGCCGGTCCGGCCGTCCGCCACCAGTTCCGGGACCCCGTTCACCGCGCAGGCGACGACGGGCAGTCCGGCCTCCATGGCCTCCAGGACGGCGATGGAGAACGCGTCGATGCGGCTCGGGAAGGCGAACAGCGCGGACGAGCGCAGAATCCGCCAGAGCCGGGGGTCGCCGGGACGGATGTCGTTGACGACCGTGAGATTGCGGCCTCGCGGAACGTGTTCCCTGGTGATCACGACCAGTTCGCAGCGGTCGGCGAGATGGCGCTGGTGCAGTGCGACGAGTTGGCTGCCGCCCTTGCGTTCCATCTGCGCCCCGACGAAGACGATCCGCGGGAGGTCTTGACGCAGTGTCCCCGGAGCGGCGGGCGGGTCGGCCGCGTGCGGGATGATGCCGGGCCTGACGACCTGCAGGCGGCTGTCCCTGACGCCGTACTGGTCGCGGACCGACGCCGCGGCCGAGTCGGTCTTCGCGACGATCGCGCCCGCCGACCGGAAGACCGCCGTCTCGAGGTGCAGGGTGGGGCGCAGCATGGGCTCGGTCCACCGGGTCGGCTCCCGGTAGGGCAGCATGTACGCGTTGCGGGCGTTGGTCGTGTCCAGCCCCACCACCGACGGCTTGCGGCGCAGTGTCGCGGTGCTGAGCAGCATGGTGTTCTGCGTGTAGGCGTGGATCACGTCGAACCGCTCCTCCAGCCCCCGCAGTCGGCTGCGGACCCAGGCGCTCGTGGCGAGCTGCAGCCGCAGCGGCTGCAGGTCCAGGTCCCAGCGGCCCAGGAACGGCAGTCGGGAGCCCACCGCCAGCCGGAGCAGTGAGGGCGGCGGCACATCGAGGAACTGCGCCTCGATCTCCGGATGCTCCTCGCGGAGCACCTGCCGCAGATGCAGGTGCATCGTCGCGTGTCCGCCGAGATTCTCGTTGATGAAGAGAACTCTCATCACTTGTCCTCCGTTCCTGATGGGTACGCGGGTGTGCCGCCGGGTTCGCCGGGATCACCGTCCCTGTGCCACAGCGCCCGCAGCGCCCGCAGGACCGCCGCGTAGACGACGGCGGTCACGATCGCCGCCAGGGGCCAGAACGTGAACCGGGCGAGGGACCAGCCGACGACCGCCCCGCACAGGGCGGCGCACAGCACGCGCAGCCACGGCGGCGTCGGCAGCGGACGCATCCCCGGGATCCGGCGCAGCAGCAGCGTCATCAGGACGCAGACCATGACGTCGGTCACCAGCGTGCTGACCGCCGCACCGAGATACGACCACCGGGGTATGGCCACGAGGTTGAGCGCGACGTTGACGAGCAGACCGAGCAGGGTGACCAGTGGGTAGCGGCGGTTCCGTCCGGCCGCCACCAGGCAGTTGAACGCCAGGAAGGTGAAGAAGGCGACGCACTCGGACGCCACGACGAGGCGGGCGGCATCGGCCGCCGGAGCGTACCGGGCGCCGTACAGCGTGCGGATCACCGATTCCGCGAAGACGGTGAACTCGCACACCAGCAGGCCGCCCAGTACCGACAACAGGAACGCGGCACGCCCGGTGGCCGCCCGGAACGCCGCGGGCTGGTGCGGCCAGGTCCGCGCCAGCAGCGGCAGGACGGCCATGCCGACGTACAGGGACGCGGAATGCGCCAGGTCGACGAACTTGTACGCGACCCCGTAGGCGCCCGCGGCAGTGAAGGAGTCCAGCTTCGTCAGCATCACGGCGTCGATGCGGTAGTAGACCAGCATCAGGCCGGCTCCGATCGACAGCGGCACGGCCTCCCGGATCAGCGACCACCACTCGGGCAGGTCGATCCGGTAGCGCAGTGGCATGACGCGGTGTGCGGCGGTCGCCTTCGAGGTGATCTCCAGCAACTCGCACAGGACGACGGGAATGGCGAAGAGCAGGACGGTCCCGCCGGCCGCCGCGATCGCCGCGGTCAGCGCGAGCTGGCCGACCGCTCCGAGCGCGGTGGCGAAGGCGATGGGGCGCAGCCGCATCCTGGCCTCGAACACCGCGTTGTAGGCGTTCGCGGGTGTCGCCACCACCACGACGACTCCGGCGACGGCGGTCGCACGGACGACGTCCGCCGGGTATCCGGCGGCGGCGACGAAGCCCACGGCCAGCGCGTAGCCGACGACACCGAGGGCCAGCCGCAGCAGGACGTAGTTGCCGCCGAATCTGCCGGGGTCGTTCAGTCCGCTGGACAGGCGGACCACTGCTATCCGCCCGATCTGCAGGTCCGTGATGATGCTCAGCATCCCGAGGATGCTGAAGATGAAGGTGAACTTGCCGAAGTCGACGGGTGACAGGGAACGGACGATGATCAGTGACGCGATCCAGATGAGCGACGACGCCACCACCCTTCCCGTGGCCATGGCCCCCACGTTGGCGAACATGCCCGGCGGGCGCGCCGCCGTCCTGCCGCCGGACAGGGCCCGTGTGGCGGGGACCTTGTGGAGCATCGTCGCTACGCCGTTCCGCACAGCGGGAAACGGCTTCTGGTGTGCCATCCTCGTGCGCTCTCCGTCATCAGGGTCACTTCCCTGGCCTGACAGGCGATGGGCAGGAGCGGCCGGAGCCGCTCGGTGTCCCCGTGGACGCTGCCGTCCTCGGCCATCGTCACGTGCGGGACGAACTCGGCGAACCGGCCCTCGTACGGCTCGTAGCCGGGCCACTGCCGCATCACGAGGTCGACGAGGTCCGCGAACGGCTCCCCGGGCACGGGCCGCAGGTACAGCACGCCCGGGAACCGCCCCACCTCGGTGAGCCGGAAACCGAACGGCGGGACCGAGGCGGCGATCCGGGCCAGTTGCGCCTCCGCCCGGTCGTCGATGGCGCGCGCGGGCAGGAAGGGGTACATCACCGTGACGTGGGCCGGTACTCCGCCGGGGAGCATCTCCTCGCCCCGCCACGTGCGCAGCGCGGTCTCCGCCTCGGGGACGGGGACCAGCAGGATGCTCGCGGGCCGGACGACGCGTATCGCGGCACCCATCAGGTTCCGGGTCAGTGTGCGGGCACCGCGGCTCATCGCGCTTCCCTTCGCTTCATGAGGAGTTCTTCGAGCAGGGCGACGTCGTGCCGGTCCGACGGGCGCACCGGATAGCCCTGGTGGATCGCCAGCTGGAGGCGGAGGGGCAGACACGGCACCGGTTGCCCGGCGATCGTGCCGCGGTCCTCGGACGCGGGATCGGGCGGGGCGGCGGCCGTCGCGGTGGCGGGCCGGCCGTTCTCGCGCCCGCGGGGCAGTTCACGGAACGGCCAGCGGGTGATGTCGACCGGCAGCAGGTCGACGACGACCAGCCCGTCGTCCATCACCCAGCGCACCGGCATCGGACGGCCGTCGGGGTGGACCTCGTCGCTCAGCGGCCGGAAACCGATGCCGGCCATGGCGCGCTTGGCCCTCTCCTCGAGGCCGTCGTCCCAGGCGAGCACGACGTCGATGTCGAGGTGGCGCCGGGTCTGCAGGCCCAGCAGGGCGTCCACGCCCCAGCCGCCCGCCAGCCACCCCCGCACGTCGGCTCGCTGCAGCGCGTCGAGCACGGCGAGGACGTCCACCGCCGGTGCCGTGCGCATCACTTCCCGCTGGAGCATCGGGAACGCCACCAGGAACCCGAACCGGGATCGGTCGACGGCTCGCCCGACGGAGCGGGCCGCGCGCAGGGCCCGACGCGTCATGTGGGCCGCTCGGACGGGTTGCGGCGCGGCCGGTCCGGCACTGCGTGACGGTGGCGGGGCCGGGGTGGTGGCGTCACCGGGAGTGTCCGGTCGCGGGCCGGGACGTATGCGCATGCTGGGCTCCCAGACCTGGCGAAGAGCGCTGACTATGTATGCTTACACCGTATATGTCCATCTTGGTGATGTTTTGCCGGATGGTCAAGGACCTGCCTCCGGCTTCGAGCGGCCGATACCCGGCGTCCGCGCCGCGGTGCGGTGCGGGGGGCCTCAGAGCGACCGGAAGAGTGCGAGATAGCGGTCGGTCAGGGGCGGCCAGGCATAGCGTTCGACGGCGCGCCGCCGGCCCGCCGCGCCCATACGGTCCGCGAGAGCGCCGTCCCGCAGCAGCCGCCGGCAGGCCGCGGCCAACGCCTGCGCGTCCCCCGGCGGAAACAGCAGCCCGGTGACATCCGGAGTGAGGACGTGAGGGATGCCCCCCACGTCGGAGCCGACCACGGGTGTGCCGCACGCCATCGCCTCGATCAGCACCATCGGATGGCACTCCGCCTCCGTCAGCGACGGCAGGACGAGCACGGCAGCGCGCTGCACCGCCGCGACCAGCGCATCCCCGGTGAGCGCGCCGGTGAACTCCACCCGGTCGGTGATGCCGAGCCGCTCGGCCAGCGCCACATGATCGGACAGGGCGTCCCCGTCGCCGACGAGCCTGAGCCGTACGCCGGGCAGATCGGCCAGCTCCGCGAAACCCCGGAGCAGGACGTCGACACCCTTCCACGACGACGCGCGGTCCATCCGGCCGACATAGACGAGCGTGCGGGGCCGCGCCGATGCCGGCGGACCCGGCGTGAACCGGTCAACGTCGACACCCGGCGTGATCTCGACGGCACCCGCACGGCCCGCGGCCAGCGAGGTGGGTGAGACGGCGACGAGCGCACGGGCCCGCGCGAACACGCGCGGCAGCACCCGCCTCTCGTACAGGCCGAGAAGACGGTCGCGGAACCGGTGCCCCTTGATCATCGATCCGGCGTGGTAGGTCAGGACGGCCGGCCGGCCGGACCACAGGACCGCCAGATCCCCCAGACCGGGCACCGGGGCGTGCGCGTTGACGACGTCGACGCCGAGCCGGTGCAGCCAGCGGCGCAACTGCAGCGGCCACAGCGGACTCACCGGCGCGTTCACCAACCGGCGCGACCACGTCCCCAGCCGGATGACGGGTACGCCGCCGTCGTGTCCGACCGAGGTACGCCAACCGGCCGGGCTCGCGGTGATGACCACGGCTCGCATGGCGGGGTCGGCGGCGACCGCGTGGGCGACGCGACGCGCATAGTTCTCCGCGCCACCGATCTTCGGCCAGTAGTTGGGCGCGACGACGGCGACCGTCCGCACCGCCTCGCGGCGGCCGCCCGGTACGGCACCGGCCACCCGGGGTGCGCGGTCGGCCTCGGTCTCCCGGGCGGTGCTCATGCTCCGCCGGCCTTTGCGCCACAGGCGGGTGCCTCGGCCAGCAGCGACCGGAAGAGCTGGAGGTAGCGGTCGGTCAGTTTCGCCCAGGCGAAGTGTTCCACCACACGCCGCCGCCCGGCCGCGCCCATCCGGTCGGCGAGGTCACCGTCCCGCAGCAGCCGCCGGCAGGCCGCGGCCAGAGCCTCGGTGTCCCCCGGCGGAACCAGCAGCCCGGTGACATCCGGATCGATGACGTGGGGGATGCCGCCCACGTCGGAGCCAACCACGGGCGTGCCGCAGGCCATCGCCTCGGCCAGCACCATGCCGAAGCCCTCCACCTCCGACCGTGAGGGCAGGACGAGCACGGCAGCGCTCTGCAGCGCTGCGACGAGATCGTCGTCCGGGATCTCGCCGGTGAACTCGACCCGGTCGGCGATGCCGAGCCGCTCGGCCAGGGCGATGTGATCGGGCAGGGCGTTCCCGCCGCCCACCAGCTTGAGCCGGGCGTCGGGCAGGTCGGCCAGGGACACGAACGCCCGCAGCAGGACGTCGATCCCTTTCTCCGAGGAGGCGCGCAGCATCCTGCCCACGTAGACGACGGTGCGCGGCCGCGTCGACGCCGGCGGCCCGGGCGTGAACCGGTCCACATCGACACCCGGCGTGATCTCGACGGCGCCCTGACGGCCGAAGGCCAGCGAGACCGGTGACACGGCGACGAGCGCACGGGCGCGCGCGAACACCCGGGGCAGGACGTGCCGTTCGTACCAGCGGATCACCACGTCGACGTTCTTGCGGCCCTTGCTCATCGATCCGGCGTGGTACGTCAGCACGGACGGGCGCCGCCCGGACACGGCGACCGCCAGATCCGCCAGGCCCGGCACCGGCGCGTGCGCGTGGACGAGATCGACCTTGAGCAGGCGCAGCCAGCGGCGCAGTTGCAGGGGCCACAGCGGATTCACCGGTGTGTTGGACAGGCGTGCCCACGTTCCCAGCCGGATGACCGGCACCCCACGCTCGTCGACGCCGTATGTCGTGCGCCACCCGGTCGTGTTGGAGGTGATCACGATGGCCCGCATCGACGGGTCGTCGTCGACCGCGCGGGCGACGTGTGCGGCGTAGTTCTCGCAGCCACCGATGTGCGGCGGGTAGTACGGGGCGACCACCGCGACCGTGTGCAGCGGGCCGCGCTTGCCGCCGCGGGTACGGTCGGCGGCCTCGGCAGCCCGATCGGACCGATGCTCCCGGGTGTCGTTCATCGCTGCATCGCCTTTCCCGTCGGGGCCGGTGTCGAGGAGCTCCTCGGTACGACTCCCGGCGCCGGTGCCGGTGCCGTGGGGAGCAGTGATCGAAAGAGCCGGAGGTAGCGTTCGGTGAGCGTGGGCCAGGCATAGCGTTCGACCACGCAGCTGCGGCCGGCGGCGCCCATACGGTCGGCGAGCCGCCCGTCCCTCAGCAGTCGTCGGCAGGCCGCGGCCAGCGCGTCCGCGTCGGCGTGCGGGAACAGCAGCCCGGTCACGCCCGGCACGATCACATGCCGTGGGCCGCCCGTGTCGGACCCCACGACGGGCGTGCCGCAGGCCATCGCCTCGACCAGCACCATGCCGAAGGACTCGTGCTCGGTCTGCGAGGGCAGCACGAGCACCGCCGCGCTCTGCATCGCGGCGACGAGGGCGTCCGCGACGAGTCCGCCGGTGAACTCGACACGGTCGGCGATCCCGAGCCGCTGCGCGTGCGCGAGGTGGTCGGGGACGGCGTCCCCGCCGCCCACCAGGCGCAGCCGGACGTCGGGCAGATCGGCGAGGGCCGCGAACGCCCGCAGCAGGACATCGACCCCCTTCCACGGCGACGCGCGGTCCAGCCGCCCGACATAGATGACGGTGCGGGGCCGCGTGGAGGCTGGCGGACCCGGCGTGAACCGGTCCACATCGACACCAGGCGTGATCTCGACGGCCCCCGGACGGCCGGCGGCCAGCGAGACGGGTGAACTGGCGACGAGCACGCGGGCCCACGAGAACACCCGGGGCAGCACATGCCGTTCGTACGCGTTGACCAGCACATCGACGTCCTTGTGCCCCTGGACCATCGTGCCGGCGTGGTACGTCAGCACGGACGGGCGGCGTCCGGACACGGCGACCGCCAGATCCCCCAGACCGGGGACGGGGGCATGGGCGTTGACGAGGTCCACGTCGAGACGGCGCAGCCAGCGCGGCACCTGCCACAACCACAGCGGACTGACCGGGGTGTTGAGGTGGCGCGCCCACGTCCCGAGGCGGACGACCGGCACCTCGCGGTCGGCCCCGACCGACGTACGCCACCGGGTCGGGCTCGCGGTGATGACGACGGCCCGCATCGCGGGGTCGTCGGCGACCGCGTGGGCGACGCGCCTGGCGTAGTTCTCGACGCCGCCGATCTTCGGGAGGTAGTTGGGCGCCACGACGGCGACCGTGTGGATCGCGCGGCCGCCGTCCGCGGCTCGGTCGAACACCTCGACGGTGCGGTCCGACTGACACTCCCACGACGGCTCCGGAACCGCCCGCGGTGACACCGTGCCGCCGAGCGAGGCGGTGACGTCCGGGGGCCCTGGCGGCGCGTGCGGCACCGGGCTCGTGGGGAGCCACTCCGGATCGGCGCCGGGGCAGATCGTGGTCGAGCGGCCCAGGAAGAGGTCGGGCAGGTCCAGGGCGGTGAAGGCCGACGAGCACACCACCTCCTGCGCCCGGCGTGCGGTCCGGGCCAGCACGGTGCGTGCGTGCCTCGCGCGCCACGGGCCGGACGGCGCCTGCCCCTCGCGCGTGGTCCCCGGGTGGCACGTCAGCACGAACGGCAGGTCACCCGAGGCGCGCGCGGCGGCGTCGGCGAGGAGGGGAGCCGACGCGTACGTGTGCGCGTTGACCAGATCGACCGCCTCGGCCTCGATGACACGGCGCACACCGCGCCGCCAGAGGTACCCCGGCGGCACCGTCCCGGTGGCCGGGAGGCGGTACACCGGGACACCGTCCGGGCCGTCGTACCGCCCGGCCGCGCACCCTTCGGGCGCGGTCGTGGCGATCACCACCCGGCAGCCGTGCCGCGTCCGCAGCAAGCGCGCGAGCTGCCCCACATAGCGCGCCGCGTCGCCGGAGTCCGGCCCGGTGTGCGGTGCCGCGAGCAGGACGGTGCGCGCTGTCATGGGGACCTCCTCGGGTGCCGTACGCCGGGAGCCGCGACGGGTCGCGGGTCAGCGGAAGATGGCCGCCCCGTTGCTGCTGTAGACCCTGTTCTTGGTGGCGTCCAGGAAGCCGATCGGATAGTGGTAGTTGATCGTGTCGCCGCGGTAGAAGAGGGATTCCTCGCCGTTGCGGACCGTCGTGTAGCCGAGGAAGACATAGGCGTCCTTCTGGACGAGTGCCGGGTAGATGCTGTCCCCCGCGTGCTTGCGCAGCCGCAGTTGCAGCCGGGTGTAGGGAGCGTGGTCCGCCTGCATCTTCGACTGGATGTCCACGGGCTGTCCCTGGGCGCGGGGCAGCAGCCATTGGAGCGCGGCGCGCTCTTCGGGATGGGGGTAGTAGCTGTCGTAGTACTGGCCGGCGTTGTCCAGGTTCAGCACCGGCGGATAGCCGCCGACGAGCTTCGGCAGGGCACCGGCGAGGTCGAGGAAGAGCACCAGCGTCACCGCGCACGCCAGCGGCGCGGCCCGCCGCCGCCCGGCCCACCGGCAGATCCACACGAGCCCGGCCGCGAGGAAGGGGGCGAAGATGACAAGACCCTGCTGGAAGGCGCGCAGCACGCCGTAGTCGACGGAGACCTGGGGCAGAACGGTGAGCAGGGCGATCACGGTGCCCGCTCCGACGGTCAGGGTGACCTGGTCGCGTGTCGGGCGGAACGCCTTGCGCCGCCCCCACACCGTCGTCACGAACCCGAGAAGCAGCAGCAGTTGGAGAAGCCCCGCGATGAACGCGCGGAAGCCGCTGTTGGCCGCGGCCACGTCGACACCGGTGTCCTTGAGGGCGTGGCCGGCCGGGGTGAGCGGCTGGAGGTGCTGGGGGACGACCGTCAGGGGGTAGCTGTCGACCACGCTCAACGGCACCAGGGCACCGCCCGGCCCGGCCTGTCGCCTCAGTTCCATGGCGTAGGTGCGGTACTCGTTCAGTCGCTGGGCGGGACTCACGCGTGCCCCGCCGATCAGGCTGTAGGACACGTCGGACGACCGGTTCCCCAGCTGCCCGCTCTGGAGATCGTGCACGGTCGTGCTGACCGTCGTCTGCAGTTGCCCGCCCGTGTGCGAGACGGGGCCGGCCCAGATGGCCGCGGCGGCCGCTGTCGCGACGACGATCCACCAGGTGACGAAGGCTCGCCGGGCGTCCCGCGGTGTTCGCCTCCTCAGCCGCGAGCCCAGCCGCCACAGCAGGTCGGTGACGAGCGCGATCACCAAGGTCACCACGATGATGTAGGTGGTGGAGTAGTGGGAGAGGACGATGCCGAGGGCCAGCACCGTGAACGCGATCCGCCGGGCGGCCACCGGGCGGCCGGTGTCGGTCAGCACCACCATGGCGCACCCGAGCAGCAGGAAGGCGATCTCCTGGCGGCCCAGGAACACCATGTCCGTGAAGAACGTCGGGAACATGATGAAGAAGACCGCCGACAGCAGCGCGACGATCTGCGGCGCGACGTTGCGCACCGAACGGTAGACCAGCGCCGGGGTGAAGGCGAACAGCAGGGGCAGCAGGACCTTGAAGACGTAGATGCCGGAGATCCCCGTCAGCCGGGCCAGCGACGTCGGCAGCAGGGTGATGCTCATGCAGGCGTTGTACGGGTCGCGGTAATCGGCGATGTTCCAGTGGTTGCCGGCGGCCGTCAGCTGGAAGATCTCGAACTCGTGCCGGATGTCGTGGCCGGTGACGTACCAGCCGCGCAGCGAGGTGAGGAGAAGGAGTCCCGCCGCCGCGCAGAACAGGCCCAGGACGATGACGGAGGACGAGTAGCGGCGGCGCCGCCACATCAGGAGGGCGAGCAGCAGCGCGCCGGCGACCATCGCGGTGAAGCTGACGGCCGAACCCGCCTGGTTGTTCAGCCGGATCGGGCCCGCGACGGACAGGAGGAGGGTGACGGCGCCGAGCGCCGACACCGGCAGGAGACCCGGCGGCAGGTTCCGGGTATGCCCCTCGCGCCACCGGGCGAGGCCGTCGGTCAGGCGCTCGGCGGGAGGATCCGCGGCGAGAGCGAGGACGGCGACGGCCAGCATGGAGGCGATCGCGAGGGGAACGCGGGCGAGCGGCTGTCCGATGCCGACGGCCGGCAGGGCGGTGTTCACCAGCAGGGCGACGACCATGGCGGTGAGGACGCTGAGGCCGACGGCGAGAAGCACCCGGCCGTCCCTGGTCGACACGAACCGGGCGGCGATGGCGTACCACAGCACTGTCGGTGCGCCGAGGAGGAGCCAGAGACCGGCGAACGCCAGCAGCCCGGTGGGAGCCCCGGGCAGCAGCTCGATGAGAGTGGCGAGCGCGGTGGAGCCGAGGAGCGCACGGCGGGCTGCCGCGCGTCCTGCCAAGATGCCGACGGCGGTCATGGTGAGCCCTTGGTGTTCTCGGAGCTGCCGGCTCCCAGGCGGAAGTGCAGCGACTCGGGGTGTCCGAGGAGCGCGACATGGACGACCTGGCCGCCCTGCCGCAGCGGAAGCCGCGTGATGGTCGACATGCGACCGCCCGGCCGCTCGGTGAGCGTGGTTGTGGCCGACGCCGTCGTACGACCGGTGGACGACTCCAGCCACACGCGGAGCCGGTCGGTCCCCTTGCTGTCACCGTGGCGGACGACCGAGACGGGGACGACGACCTGGGCGTGGGAGACGGCCGGCGCCGTGGTGAAGTACAGCTCGGTGTAGGAGCTCGGCAGCCGTGCGAACGATTCGCGCAGCTCACGGCGTGCGGCTGGAGTCACCAGGACGCCCACCACCGCGACGATCAGGACGAGCAGGGTGATGAGGACGGGGCGACGGCGACGCCGGCGTTCCGGGCGCACCTGGCCCGTGGGCGCCGCTTCCTGCTGCGACGGCTTCTTGAGGCTGTCGAGGAAGCTCATCTCGCCTTCTCCTTCTGAGCTCAGCTGCCGTCGCACCCCGGCGATCAACGCGGGGACGGTCCACGGACGTCATGCCGGCCGACGGCCCGCCGGCCGTTGAGGCCCGGCTCGGCCGGGAAGTCGGGGAGGCGGGGCGGCAGGGCCCGCGGGATGCTGGGCCCGACACGCTCCCTGCGCATGCAGCGGACCTTGCCCATGATGCGGAAGCAGTCGACGGCGTCGTGCCAGCTGATCTTCTTGCCCTCGGCGTGCGACCGGCTGTAGTAGCTCACCGGGACCTCGAAGGGGCGGACGCCGATGCGGAGCAGACACGCGGTGATCTCGGTGTCCAGTCCGAAGCCGCGCGCATGCAGGTGCAGCGAGCGGAAGAGCGACAGCGGAATCAGCTTCAGGCAGGTGTGCAGATCGGCCAGGTGCGCGTCGAAGAGGACGTTCGCCGCGAGCGTCATCAGCTCGTTTCCCAGGGCATAGCGGTAGGACTGGTAGACCGTGTTCTGCCCGAACAGCCGCGCCCCGTAGACGACGTCGCAGCGCCCCTGGATGACGGGTTCCACGAGCCGTGGGATGTCGTCCGGCGAGTACTCCAGGTCGGCGTCGAAGGGAAGGATGTGCGTTCCTGTGGCCAGCTTCCCGGCCGTGAGCAGGGCGGCGCCTTTGCCGAGGTTGCGGGGGTGCCGGTGGGTGATCACCAGGGGATGCGCGTGCTGGGCCAGCAGGAGCGGAGTGCGGTCACTGCTGCCGTCGTCGACGACGATCAGTTCCATCTCGCACGGATACTCGCGCGAGAGGACCGAATCGACCGCTGCGGCGATCGTTCTTTCCTCGTTGTACGCCGCCATCAGGACGGAGAGCTTCACCGGGCCGTCGCCGGACCACTTCCGGCCGCCGACGGGCGGGGGAACAGGGATGTCTGGTGCGCTCATCGCGAGGCCCTCCTCGGTTGAGCTCTCGACGACGCAAGCACGCTGCACCAGCTATGTACGCTTACGTCGTATACGTCCCCACTGTGCCCACCACATCTCTCGACGTCAAGAGCAAAAAACAGCGAAATCAGGCTAAATCAGGACAGGCGGGACAGCGCCTAGTCGATGACCGTCGCCCCGGCCACCGGCCCCGACGCCATGCGTACGCTCCGGCACGTGCCCGACGTGCGCAGGGCCTCCGCGACCTTCTCGGCAGCCGCCCCGTCCCGGACCAGGAACGCCGTCGTCGGGCCCGACCCCGACACCAGCCCCGTCAGCGCGCCCGCCGACCGGCCGGCCTCCAGGGTGTCCGCCAGTTCGGGGCAGAGGGACAGCGCGGCCGGCTGAAGGTCGTTGGTGACGGCAGCGGCCAGCGCGTCCGCGTCGCCCTTCGCCAAGGCGTCCAGGACCTGTTGCGAGGCCACCGGCCCGGGAATGTCCCGGCCCTGCGCCAGCCGGTCGAACTCGCGGAAGACCGCCGGCGTGGACAGCCCGCGCCCGGCCATCGCGAACACCCAGTGGAAGGTGCCGCCGACCCCCAGCGGCGCCAGCTTCTCGCCCCGTCCGGTGCCCAGCGCCGCACCGCCGGTCAGGCTGAACGGCACGTCGCTGCCCAGCTCGGCGCAGATGCCCAGCAGCTCCTCACGGGTGGCACCCGTGTTCCACAGCGCCTCACAGGCCAGCAGCGCGCCCGCGCCGTCCGCGCTGCCGCCCGCCATGCCGCCGGCGACGGGGATGTCCTTGGCGATGTGCAGATGGACGGCCGGCTCGATGCCGTACCGCGCCGCGAGCACCTCGGCCGCCCGGGCCGCGAGGTTCGTGCGGTCCAGCGGGACCTGCCCGGCGTCCGGGCCCGCGCAGGTCACCCGCAGCTCGTCGGCCTCGGTGACGGTGACCTCGTCGTACAGGCCGACGGCGAGGAAGACGTTGGCCAGGTCGTGGAAGCCGTCGGGGCGGGCGGCGCCGACGGCGAGCTGGACGTTGACCTTGGCGGGGACGCGGACGGTGACGCTCACTGCTGCACGGACTCCTCGTTCGGCGGCGCGGGGGCCGTTCCCCGCGATGACCCAGCCTCGGCGATGCGCGCGAACTCCTCGACGGTCAGCGCCTCCCCGCGCGCCTGCGGAGAGACGCCCGCGGCCACCAGGGCCGCCTCGGCGGCCGCCGCGGACCCGGCCCAGCCGGCGAGCGCCGCGCGCAGCGTCTTGCGGCGCTGGGCGAAGGCCGCGTCGACCACCGCGAAGACCTCCTGCCGGGAGGCCGTCGTCCTGATCGGCTCGGCGCGCCGGACCAGCGAGACCAGCCCGCTGTCGACGTTCGGCGCGGGCCAGAAGACATTGCGGCCGATGGCGCCGGCCCGCTTGACCTCGGCGTACCAGTTGGCCTTCACGGACGGCACGCCGTACACCTTGGAGCCGGGGCCCGCGGCGAGCCGGTCGGCGACCTCCGCCTGCACCATGACGAGGGTGCGCTCGATGCTCGGGAAGGTGTCGAGCATGTGCAGCAGGACCGGCACGGCCACGTTGTACGGCAGGTTCGCGACCAGCGCGGTGGGCGGCGGGCCGGGCAGCTCGGTGACGTGCATGGCGTCGGAGTGCACCAGCGCGAACCGCTCGGCGCGCTCCGGCATCCGGGCGGCGATCGTCGCGGGCAGCGCGGCCGCGAGCACGTCGTCGATCTCGACGGCCGTGACCCGGTCGGCGGCTTCCAGCAGCGCCAGGGTGAGGGAGCCGAGCCCCGGGCCGACCTCGACGACCACGTCGTCGGGCCGGACGCCGGCGGTGCGGACGATCCGGCGGACCGTGTTGGCGTCGATGACGAAGTTCTGTCCCCGCTGCTTGGTGGGACGGACGCCGAGGGCGCCCGCGAGTTCACGGATGTCGGCGGGGCCCAGCAGGGCGTCCGGGGTGGGGCTGCTCACGTGACAAGGGTACGGGGGCGCGCGGGGCGCGACGGCCGGGGCCGCTCAGCCGTGCAGCCGCGCCCCGCAGTGCGGCCAGGAGCTCGCCCCGCTGCGGGTGTACAGCTTCTTCGCCCGGTACGTCTGTTCGGCCGCGGGCGCGTCCTGCGGGCGGCCGGTGCCGCCGAGGGCGTGCCAGGTGTGGGTGTCGAACTGGTAGAGGCCGCCGTACGTCCCCGAAGGGTCCACGGCGTCGGGCCGGCCACCGGACTCGCAGACCGCGAGGGACTGCCAGTTCAGGTGGTCGGCGCCCTGGACGGAGGCCGGCAGCGCCCTGGTGCCCACCCGCACGATCTGGGTGCGCGGCCGGCGCACCACCTCGCTCTGCTCGCGCCGCGGCTTGAGCCGTACGCCGTTGACGGTCCGCACGGTGTACGTCACCCGGCGCAGGCCGGGGCGTCCCTGCTGCTCGACGACCTCCGTCCCCCGGAAGAGCGACGGGTCGTGGGTGCGCTGCTCCCGGAACGGGATCAGTTCCTCCCGCACCTCCTTGCTGCCCCTGATCCGCAGCACGGTGACGGTCTGCCCGTCGCGCGGGAAGCTGCCCGGCGCGACGGAGGTGGTGTCCTGGCCGCGCAGGGTGAAGCCGGCCTGCTCGACGGCCTCGCGCACGGTCGCCGCGTTGGTGCGGATGGTGCGGGTCTGCCCGTCCGCCATGACGGTCACGGCGCGTTCGGTGCGCACGTCGAGGGCGAGCCCGGCGCGTCCGATGCGCTGGGAGCGCGCGATGGACAGGTAGGCGCCCTCCGCGCGCACGCCGAGCTGTTCCAGCGCCCCCTGGACGGTGTGCGCGGTCGTCCACACCTCACGTGGCTGCCCGTCGATCGTGAGCCGCACGGGGCGCGCGTAGCGGACGGCGATTTCGTCGCCGTTCTCCAGGTGCGCGCCGCGTCCGGGCGCGACCACGTCGTGCGCCCCGGCCTCGATGCCCTCCTGGGCGAGCAGCTCGGTCACGTCGTCGGCGAAGGTGTGCAGGGTGCGCGGCCGGCCGCCGTCGACGCTCAGCTCGACGGCCTTGTCCTGGGCGACGAAGGCGGCGGTGCCGCCGGCGAGGAAGGCGACGACGAGGGCCTGCGGCAGCAGCCGGCGCACGGAGCCGTCCGCCCGCTCGGCGTACCGCGTTCTGCGCCGGCGAGCGGCCGGGCGGTGCGCCACCGTCCGGGGGGCGGACACGGGCGGTGGCGCCGCAGGCGGCTCGTACGCCTCGCCGTATCCCAGGGTCTCGGCCGTGCAGGGGTCGAAGGCGGGGTCCTGCGGCGGGTACGGCCGTCGCGGCCCGGCGTACCGCCACTGCGGCTGTTCCCCGGCGTCCTGCCGGGGCGGCTGGGGCTCCGTGTCCTCCCACTGCGGCTGCGGCTGATACGGCGAGTACTGCGGGTGCGCGTACGGGGATTTGTTCACGCCGCCACTCCTGGGTCCGAAGGGGTCCCGGTCGGGCCCAGAACCTAGCGGAGCCGCGCTCACTCTCCAAAGCGGCGCGGCTACGGAGGGTGGCGAACAGATGGTCAGTAACCGAAGGCCCTGGCGGTGTTCGCGCCGAGGGCGCCCGCCAGCTCGTCCTCCGAGATACCGCGTACGGCGGCCATCGCGCGCACGGTGACCGGCACGAGGTAGGGCGCGTTGGGCCGGCCGCGGTAGGGCACCGGCGTCAGGAAGGGCGCGTCGGTCTCCACGAGGACCAGCTCCAGCGGGGCCACGGCGAGGGCGTCGCGCAGGTTCTGGGCGTTCTTGAAGGTCACGTTGCCGGCGAACGACATGAAGTAGCCGGCGCTCGCGCAGACCCGCGCCATCTCGGCGTCACCGGAGTAGCAGTGGAAGACGGTCCGCTCGGGGGCGCCCTCCTCCTTCAGCACGCGCAGCACGTCCGCGTGGGCGTCGCGGTCGTGGATGACGAGGGTCTTGCCGTGCCGCTTGGCGATCTCGATGTGGGCGCGGAAGGACCGCTCCTGCGCCGCCTTGCCCTCCGGCCCGGTGCGGAAGTAGTCGAGGCCGGTCTCGCCGACCCCCTTGACCTGCGGCAGCGCGGCCAGCCGGTCGATCTCGGCGAGCGCCTCGTCCAGCGCCGCGTCACCGCCGGCCGCGCGGGCGCCCTGCCTCGACCAGCCGTCGGGGTCGCCGTGGACGATGCGCGGGGCTTCGTTCGGGTGCAGGGCGACGGTGGCGTGGACGGCGTCGTGCTGTGCCGCCGCCTCGGCCGCCCAGCGGGAGCCGGCCAGGTCGCAGCCGACCTGGACGACCGTGGTCACGCCCACACGGGCGGCCTTCGCGAGCGCCTCGGCCACGGTGCCGGACTGCATGTCGAGGTGGGTGTGGGAGTCGGCGACGGGGACCCGCAGGGGCTCCGGAAGGGGCGGCGCGGCGTTCTTGTCGCGCGGGTCGGCCGGGTCGGGGGCGTTCGCAGGCATGCCCCGATCCTACGAAAGGGGCATGCCGTCCGGTCCGGCCGCGGCGTCGCGTGCGCTCGGCTCGCCTCGCGGTGGAGGGCGTCGCGTGCGCTCAGCTCGCCTTGCGGTGGAGGTGGAGGGCGTGCAGAAGGTCGGACAGGTGCCAGTGCCGTCGCTCGGCGGTGACGTCCGGCGCGGCCGGTCCGTGCGCCGCGGGCACCTGCGGGACCTCCACGGGTCCGGCCGGCGGCACCCGGTGCATGTCGTGCGCGCCGCGGACGGAGGCCACGCGTCCGGGCCGCATGATGCGGATCACATGGCTCTCGCAGTTCTGGCACCGGGGCCGCTGCAGCGGCGAGGGCACGACGCGTCCGTCGGTGACGTACAGCACGAACTGGTGGCCGTCCGCGTCGGTGTGGTGCTCTATCTCGTACGCCTGCTCCCAGCCGGTGCCGCAGCGCATGCAGGCGAAGGAGTACGACTCGTGGACGACGGCCGTCGCGCCGTCGCGCAGGCCGGGCTGCCCGGTGATCTCACTCATGCCGGCTCCTGTTGTCCGCTGAACAGGGACGGGTGCGTCCCTTCATCCAGTGGACGCTTCCGCGACCGCGAACGCACGGGTGCTGTCGAGTGTTGGACCCGATTTGGAGCTTCCTTGCCGAAAGTGACCCGTTCGGTCCGTTTCGGCTTTGCCATCGGTGACGGCCGTTTACCCGGCCATGGGGCGCACGCTCAGCCGAGATGCGCCCTGCTCAGAGGGGGTATACGCCCCCTCGCCACGGGTTCACGCCCCGGCGCCGGCGGCCCCCGCGTTCTTCGCCGCCACCACCGCGTCGAACACCTGCCGCTTGGGCAGCCCGGCCTCGGCCGCGACCGCCGCGATCGCCTCCTTACGGCGCTCCCCGGCCTCCTCGCGCACGCGCACCCGGCGCACCAGCTCCTCGGCGCTCACCTCCTGCGCGCCCCGCTCGGGCGCCCCCTCCACGACGACGGTGATCTCCCCGCGCACCCCCTCGGCCGCCCACGCCGCCAGTTCGCCGAGCGGGCCGCGCTTGACCTCCTCGTAGGTCTTGGTCAGCTCCCGGCACACGGCCGCGCGCCGCTCGGCACCGAACACCTCGGCCATCGCGGCGAGGGTGTCGTCGAGCCGGTGGGGGGCCTCGAAGTACACCAGCGTGCGCCGCTCCTCGCCGACCTCCCGCAACCGGGACAGCCGCTCCCCCGCCTTGCGCGGCAGGAACCCCTCGAAGCAGAACCGGTCCACCGGCAGCCCCGAGAGCGCCAGCGCGGTCAGCACGGCGGACGGCCCGGGCACGGCGGTGACCTTGATGTCCTTCTCGACGGCCGCGGCGACCAGCCGGTAGCCCGGGTCGGACACGGACGGCATGCCCGCGTCGGTGACCAGCAGCACCCGCGCGCCGCCCACGAGTTCCTCGACCAGCTCCGGTGTGCGGGCGGACTCGTTGCCCTCGAAGTACGACACCACGCGCCCCTTGGGCGTCACACCGAGCGCCTGGGTCAGGCGCCTGAGCCGACGGGTGTCCTCGGCGGCGACGACGTCCGCCCCGGACAGTTCCTCCGCGAGCCGGGGAGGGGCGTCCGCGATGTCGCCGATGGGGGTGCCCGCCAAAACAAGGGTTCCAGTCACGCCCCCATCCTCCCAGGACGCGCCGCGAGGGACCGCATCCCGGCCATGCACGGGACTCACACAGCGCGGTTCCCTACGATGGCGCGGTGACCAGTACCGCGTCCTCCACGGACACCCGGCAGGACCGGGCACCGCACGACCAGCGGCCGTCGTGGCAGCAGCGGCTGCGCCGTTTCGGCCACGCGGAACGGCCCACCGCCGACGTACACGACCGGCTGGTGCCTCCGTACGCCGCGCCGAGCCCGCGGCTGTGGCAGGTGCTGGGCGTACCGCCGGTGATGGCCGGCCGGATCCGCCGGTGGTCCGGCTGGGGCGGTCCGCTGCTGGTGACGCTGATGGCGGGCGTGATGCGGTTCTGGAACCTGGGCAGCCCGAAGGCGGTGATATTCGACGAGACGTACTACGCCAAGGACGCCTGGGCGCTCGTCCACCGCGGTTTCGAGGTCAACTGGGACAAGAACGCCAACGACCTGATCCTGTCGGCGAACGGCCACGTCCCGATCCCGACGGACCCCGCCTACGTCGTGCATCCGCCGGTCGGCAAGTACGTCATCGGGCTCGGCGAGCTGATCTTCGGCTTCGACCCGTTCGGCTGGCGGTTCATGACGGCGCTGCTCGGCACACTCAGCGTGCTGATGCTGTGCCGGATCGGCCGCCGGCTGTTCCGCTCCACGTTCCTCGGCTGCCTGGCGGGCGCGCTGATGGCCGTGGACGGGCTGCACTTCGTGATGAGCCGCACCTCGCTGCTGGACGGGGTGCTGATGTTCTTCGTGCTGGCGGCGTTCGGCTGCCTGGTGGTCGACCGGGACAGAGCGCGGGAGCGGCTGGCCGCGGCGCTGCCCGTGGACGCCGACGGCCGGGTGCGCCCGCACGCGCACACCGCCGACACGACGGGTCTCGGCCTGCGCCCCTGGCGCTGGCTGGCCGGGCTGATGCTGGGCCTGGCGATCGGCACCAAGTGGAACGGCCTGTACGTGCTGGTGGCGTTCTGCGTGATGACGGTGCTGTGGGACGTCGGCTCCCGCAAGGTGGCGGGCGCCCGCCACCCGTACGCGGCCGTGTTCAAGCACGATCTGGGGCTGGCGTTCGTGGCGACGGTGCCGGTGGCGGTCGTCACCTACCTCGCCTCCTGGCTCGGCTGGATCCTCTCCCCCACCGACGGCACGGGCGGCTACTACCGCAACTGGGCCGCCACCGACGGCAGGCACAGCAGCTGGTCGTGGCTGTTCCCGGACTGGTGGCGCAGCCTGTGGCACTACGAGCACGAGGTGTACGAGTTCCACCTCAACCTGCACTCGCCGCACACGTACCAGTCCAATCCCTGGAGCTGGATCGTCCTGGGCCGCCCGGTGTCGTACTTCTACGAGTCCCCGGCGCCCGGCAAGGACGGCTGCCCGGCGGACGCGGGCGAGAAGTGCGCGCGGGAGGTCCTGGCGATCGGCACGCCGCTGCTGTGGTGGGTGGCCTGCTTCGCGCTCCTGTACGTGCTGTGGCGCTGGTTCTTCCGCCGCGACTGGCGGGCGGGCGCGATCGCCTGCGGCGTCGCGGCCGGCTACCTGCCGTGGTTCCTGTACCAGGAGCGCACGATCTTCCTCTTCTACGCCGTCGTCTTCGTGCCGTTCCTGTGCCTGGCGGTGGCGATGCTGCTCGGCGCGATCGTCGGCTCGCCCGGCGCGAGCGACACCCGCCGCGTCGCGGGCGCGACGAGCGCGGGCGTCCTGGTCCTCCTGATCGCCTGGAACTTCATCTATTTCTGGCCCCTGTTCACCGGCACGGCCATCCCGATCGACCAGTGGCGGTCGCGGATGTGGCTGGATACGTGGGTATGACACGGATTGACTGAGCGCTTCCCGTCTCTCTTCGGACAACTTCTGGAAACAGACGCCCCACCGGGCCCGCGGTCCGCATACAGTGCGGGACGACACGGTCTTTGAACACGTTCAATTACGCGTGGACGAGGGCTCCAAGGGGAGACACGGGGAGGGACGCGGGATGCGTTCGGGGGTGAAGGCCGGCATCGTGACCGCGGTGCTGGTCACCATGGTGGGCGGAGCGGGGTACGGGGCCTACAACGTCGTCTCGGCGCTCAGCGACACCGGCGGGAGCGGGACGAGCGGCCCGGCGCCGGTGAAGAGCGGTCCGCCGAGCAGTGACGAGGTGCGCGAGACCACGCGGAACTTCTTCGCTGCCTGGGAGAAGGGGCGGGCGGCCGAGGCGGCGTCGTACACCAACAACACGGGGAAGGCGGAGCCGCTGCTGACCTCCTACGGCCAGGCGGCCCACATCACCGGGGTGCGGATCACGCCGGGTGCGGCGAGCGGCGCGACCGTGCCGTTCACGGTGAAGGCAACGGTGTCGTTCGGCGGCAGGAGCAAGCCGCTGGACTACAGCAGCCGGCTCACCGTCGTGCGCGGGCTGACCACCGGGCGGGCGCTGGTGGACTGGCAGCCGTCCGTGGTGCACCCACAGCTCACCGGCAT
This sequence comes from Streptomyces sp. NPDC014006, assembly GCF_043088925.1. NCBI lineage: Bacteria > Bacillati > Actinomycetota > Actinomycetes > Kitasatosporales > Streptomycetaceae > Streptomyces > Streptomyces sp. NPDC014006. The sequence continues at coordinate 179,156 of NZ_JBICAJ010000007.1, forward strand.
GGACGACCTCCTGGTCACCGGCGAGGCGGCCGCACCGCCGGTCGAGGCGGTGGACCGCGACGGCGCTGTCCTGACCAAGGAGAAGTACCCCTCGCTCGGCCCGATCCTGGACGAACTGCGCGCCAAGTACGGCGACAGGGCGGGCGGCACCCCGGGCGTCGAGCTCAGCATCCACCACGCCGACGCCGGCACCGCCGACACCACCCTCCTCACGCTCGCCGAGGGCAGGGCGGGCAAGCTGGCGACCACGCTGAGCGCCCGTGCGCAGGCCGCCGCCGAGACGGCGGTGCGCAACTACGCCGAGTCCTCGGTGGTCGCGGTCAAGGCGAGCACCGGCGAGGTGCTGGCCGTCGCCAATCACCGCGGCGACGGCTTCAACGCCGCCTTCCTCGGCAAGCTGGCGCCCGGCTCCACGATGAAGATCGTCACCGCTGCCACCCTCATCGACAACGGTCTGACCACCGCGAACGGACCGGCGCCCTGCCCCGACGACGCCCTGTGGGAGGGCCAGACCTTCCACAACCTCAAGGGCATGAAGGCGCAGCCCGAGGCCACGCTCGCGGACAGCTTCGCCCGCTCCTGCAACACCGCCTTCATCAAGTACGTGAAGCAGCTGAAGAACGAGTCGCTGAACCAGGAGGCCACCGAGCGCTTCGGCCTCGGTCGGGACGACTGGCAGACCGGCATCCCCTCCTTCGACGGCTCCGTCCCGGCCGTGGAGGGCCCCGACAAGGCGGCCGGCCTCATCGGCCAGGGCCAGGTGCAGATGAGCCCGCTGAACATGGCCTCCGTCACGGCGACCGCGATGACGGGCTCCTTCCACCAGCCGGTGCTCGTGCCGCAGAGCCTGGACGACCGTGAACTGGCCCACGCCCGTGGCCTGTCGCCGGACACCGTCCGCCAGCTGCGCGCCATGATGAACCGCACCGCGACCAGCGGCACCGCCGCCCGCGCGATGGCCGGGCTGAGCGGCCGGATCGGCGCCAAGACCGGCTCGGCGGAGGTCGACGGGCAGGCGAGGTCCAACAGCTGGTTCACCGGCTACCGGGGCGATGTCGCGGCGGCGGCGATGACCCAGGAGGGCGGACACGGCGGCGACGCGGCCGGGCCGATTGTCGCAAGCGTGCTACGGGTGGGCGGCTGACGTCACCCGCGCAGGACGGGACTCTAGGCTGGTCGCCGTCGTTGGGATGGGTGAGGGCGACGAGGGCAGGGGGACCAGGGGCCTGGAGGCGTCCTGGGCAACGCGCGGAGGAACAGGGAGCAGTGGGCAAGAGACGACGCGTCGCCGAGCGACGCAGAACCGGGCCCGCCGTGGTCGGCGGGATGATCGCCGTGGTCGTCGGCGGCGCCGGGATCGGCGCGTACGCGCTGTACGGGGGCGGGGCGGCGGCGGAGGACAACACGGCGACGCAGGCGGCGGCCCACAAGAAGGCCGTGAAGACCGGTCCGCTGTCCGCGGCCGAGGTCACCACCACCGCCCGGACCTTCCTGACGTCCTGGCAGCAGGGCCGTCTGCCCCAGGCGGCGGCCGCCACCTCCGACGCCGCGGCCGCGACCGCCCTGCTGACCGGCTACACCAAGGACGCCCACATCCAGGGCGTCACCCTGAGCGCGGGCGCGCCGCAGGGCGCCAAGGTGCCGTTCACCGTCAAGGGCACGGTGTCCTACCAGGGCGTCAGCAAGCCGCTCGCCTACAGCAGCGCGCTCACCGTGGTGCGCCGCGCCGAGGACGGCAAGCCCTACGTCGACTGGCACGCCTCCGTCGTCCACCCCGGCCTGTCGGACGGCGACACCCTGGTCACCGGCGAGTCGGGCACGCCACCGGTGAAGGCGCTGGACCGCGCGGGCGGCGAGATCACCGCGGCGAAGTACCCGTCGCTGGGCTCGGTGCTGGACGGGCTGCGCGAGAAGTACGGCAAGAAGGCCGGCGGCAAGGCCGGCATCGAGCTGCGGGTCGTGCGGGGCAAGGCCTCGAAGGCGAAGAAGCTCTCCGACAAGACACTGCTGGAGCTGCGCAAGGGCACGCCCGGCACGGTGAAGACGACACTCAGCCCGCGGCTGCAGGCGGCGGCCGAGCAGCAGGTGGCCAAGCGTGCGCGGGCCTCGGTGGTCGTGCTGCGCCCCTCGACCGGTGAGATCCTCGCCGTCGCCAACAACGGCCACGGGTTCGACACCGCGCTGCAGGGTTCGCTCGCGCCCGGCTCCACGATGAAAATCATCACCTCGTCGCTGCTGCTCGACAAGGGCCTGGCCGCCGTGGACAAGCAGCATCCCTGTCCGAAGTACTTCTCCTACGGCGGCTGGAAGTTCCAGAACGACGACGAGTTCGAGATCAAGAACGGCTCGTTCAAGGCGAGCTTCGCCCGCTCCTGCAACACGGCCTTCATCAGCCAGGCGCCCAAGCTGAGCAACGACGACCTGACGAAGCAGGCGCAGCAGGTGTTCGGTCTGTCGATGAACAACTGGTCGCTCGGTGTGCCGTCCTTCGACGGTGCGGTGCCGGTGCAGTCGGCGGCGCAGAAGGCGGCCTCGCTGATCGGCCAGGGCGGGGTGCGGATGAATCCGCTGAACATGGCCTCGGTCGCGGCGACCGTGCGGTCCGGCTCCTTCCACCAGCCCTATCTGGTCTCCCCGGACGTGGACGGCCGCAGCCTCGCCCACGCCTCGCGCACCCTGTCGCCGTCGACGCTGGCGCAGCTGCGGGAGCTGATGCGGTACACGGCGGCGGCCGGTACGGCGGCCGAGGCGATGTCCGGGCTCGGCCCGGACTACGGCGCCAAGACGGGCTCGGCGGAGGTCGACGGCCAGGACAAGCCGAACGGCTGGTTCACGGCGTACAAGGGCGATCTGGCGGCGGCCGGTGTGGTGCAGGCGGGCGGTCACGGCGGTGACACGGCCGGGCCGATCGTGGCGGCGCTGCTGAAGATGGGCTGAGCGCCCACCCCACCGCACGGGCAGCGGCCCCGAGGGGAATCAGACGGTGGCCAGATAAGTGCGCCGCAGGAAGCGGAGCAGCGTCTTCGTCTCGAACTGGACGACGGAGACGCCCCGCGCGGAGTGGAACTCCACGACGGCTCCGACCCGCCCGCACGGCCACACCCGGACCTCGCCGGTGCCGGCCGGGGCGCGCAGTCCCTGTTCGAGCAGGGTGCGGGAGAAGGTCCATTCATCGGTGCCGGGCAGGCCGACGCGCACCGAGCGCGGGTCGGCCTCGGGGTCGTAGCGCAGGACCACCGGTATCGCCGTGTCCTCTGCGGCGTCCGTGTCCGTGACGATGTGGGCTCGTGCGTACTGCTCGACTACGGACATCGGACGGCCCCTTACAGTCAGTGACCTATATGAAAGCTGTACATCCGCTTCCCTTACCAATGTCCCACATGAGGCGGCTCACGCCCTGTTGAGCGCCATCTCACATCTGACGTGACCGCCCCGAGACGACCAGTGACTCGCTCTTGCAAGTCGTTCGCATTAAGCCACTATCATCGAACGGTGCACGTACCTGACGGATTCATCAACGCCCCGGTCTCCGCCGCGACCGGCGTCGTCGCCGCCGGCGCGATAGCCGTGAGCCTGCGCGGCGCCCGCCGTGAACTGGACGAACGCACCGCGCCGCTGGCCGGCCTGGTCGCCGCGTTCATCTTCGCGGTGCAGATGCTGAACTTCCCCGTGGCGGCCGGCACCAGCGGCCATCTGCTGGGCGGAGGACTCGCCGCGATCCTCGTCGGCCCCTGCACCGGCGTGCTGTGCGTGTCGGTCGTCCTGCTCATGCAGGGCATCCTGTTCGCCGACGGCGGCCTGACCGCGCTCGGCGTGAACATCACCGACATGGCGATCGTCACGACCGTCGTCGCCTACGCCCTCTTCCGCGGCCTGGTGAAGGTACTGCCCCGCAGGCGCCGCTCGGTCACCGTCGCCTCCTTCGTCGCCGCGCTGCTGTCGGTGCCGGCCGCCGCGGTCGCCTTCACCGCGATCTACGCCCTCGGCGGCACCACCGACGTATCCCTGACCAAGGTCGCCACCGCGATGATCGGCGTGCACGTCCTCATCGGCATCGGCGAGGCCGCGATCACCGCGCTGACCGTCTCCGCCGTCATCGCCGTACGCCCGGACCTCGTGTACGGGGCGCGTGGGCTCCAGCGGCGGCTGAAGCTCAAGGTGAACGGGGAGCTGGTGGACGCCCCGACACCGGTCACCGTGCCCGCCGCGGCGCGCACCTCGCGGCGCAAGGTGTGGATCACCGGACTGGTCACCTCCCTCGTCAGCGCCGGTTTCGTGAGCTTCTACGCCTCCGCCAGCCCCGACGGGCTGGAGAAGGTCGCGCACGACCAGGGCATCGCCCACAAGGCCGAGCCGCACGCCTCCGACGACTCGCCGCTCGCCGGCTACGGCGTGAAGGACATCAGCGACGCCCGGCTGTCCGGCGGTCTCGCCGGTGTGATCGGGGTGGGTGTGACGGTCGTCGCGGGCAGCGCGGTGTTCTGGGCCGTGCGCCGGCGCCGCAGCGACGACGTGTCGCCGGCGTCGACGACCGTGGAGAACGTCTGACATGGGCGCCGGGCACGCTCACCGGCTCTACCGGCACGGGCACACGCCGGTGCACGCGCTGCCGCCGCACACCAAGCTGGCCGCCACGTTCGCCTTCGTGGTCGTCGTCGTCTCGACGCCGCGCGAGGCGATGTGGGCGTTCGCCCTGTACGCCGTCCTGCTCGGCGTGGTCGCGTACCAGGCGCGCGTGAGCGCGGGATTCCTGTTGAAACGGCTGCTGATCGAGGTGCCGTTCGTCGCGTTCGCGGTGCTCATGCCGTTCGTGGCGGAGGGCGAGCGGGTCGACGTCCTCGGTCTGTCGCTGAGCGTCAACGGCCTGTGGGGGGCGTGGAACGTGCTCGCCAAGGGCACGCTCGGCGTCGCCGCGTCCGTCCTGCTCGCCGCCACGACCGAGCTGCGCGAGCTGCTGCTCGGCCTGCAGCGCCTGAAGCTGCCGCCGCTGCTGGTGCAGATCGCGTCCTTCATGATCCGCTACGGCGATGTCATCACCGACGAGATGCGGCGCATGCGCATCGCCCGCGAGTCCCGCGGCTTCGAGGCCAGCGGCGTGCGGCACTGGGGGGTGCTGGCGAAGTCGGCGGGCGCGCTGTTCATCCGCTCCTACGAGCGCGGCGAGCGCGTCCACCTGGCGATGGTCAGCCGCGGATATGCCGGTTCCATGCCGGTGATCGACGAGGTGACCGCCTCGCGGGCGCAGTGGCGGCGCGCCCTCGCCCTCCCCTGTTCGGCCCTGGTCGTCTGTCTGCTGGGATGGTTCCTGTGACACCTTCACTGGACGTGGCCGGACTGGCCTTCGCGTACCCCGACGGGCACCAGGCCCTGTTCGGCGTGGACTTCACCCTCGCGCGCGGCGAGCGAGTCGCGCTGCTCGGGCCGAACGGCGCCGGCAAGACGACCCTCGTGCTGCACCTCAACGGCATCCTGTCCGGCGGGGCGGGCACCGTGAAGGTCGCCGGACTGCCCGTCGGCAAGCGGAACATGGCTCAGATCCGCCGCAAGGTCGGCATCGTCTTCCAGGACCCCGACGACCAGCTGTTCATGCCGACGGTCCGCGAGGACGTCGCCTTCGGGCCGGCCGCCGCCGGGCTGAAGGGCGCCGAGCTGGAGGAGCGGGTGGACCGGGCGCTGGAGCGGGTCGGCATGCTCGCCTTCAAGGACCGCCCGCCGCACCATCTGTCCTTCGGTCAGCGCCGCCGGGTCGCGGTGGCGACCGTGCTCGCCATGGAGCCGGAGATCCTCGTCCTGGACGAGCCGTCCTCCAACCTCGACCCCGCCTCCCGCCGGGAGCTGGCCGACATCCTGCGCTCCCTGGAGGTGACGGTGCTGATGGTCACCCACGACCTCCCTTACGCCCTGGAGCTGTGCCCGCGCTCGATGATCCTCAGCGACGGCGTGATCGCGGCGGACGGCAGGACGGCCGAGCTGCTCGCCGACGAGGAGCTGATGCGCGCCCACCGCCTGGAGCTGCCCTTCGGCTTCGACCCGCGCTCGGTGACGACGGGCGCGTGACGCGCCACGCCGGGGACGTCCGCACGAGGAGGGGTGATGACCGCTGAGGCGGCGCCGCACGCCGGGTGCCTGGCATGCGACCTGATGACCGGCAGGGCCCACCTGCCGGGCGGCACGCTGCTGCGCAGCGGCTGCTGGGTGGTCGAGCACTGCGTCGGCCCGCTCGGCCTGGGGACCGTCGTGGTCAAACCGGCCCGGCACGTGACCCATGTCGCCGAGCTGACCGCCCGGGAGTCCGGCGAGCTGGGACCCCTGCTGCAGCGGGTGAGCGCCGCGGTCACCGAGGTCGTCGCCCCGGAACAGGTCTATGTGTGCCTCTGGTCGCACGCCGGCGGCGTCCCCGGCCATCTGCACTTCGTCGTGCAGCCCGTGCGCGGGGAGGACGTGAGCCGGTACGACGCCTTCGGGCCGGCGCTGCAGGTGGCCATGGGGCGAGCCGGGCACCTGCCCGGGACGGCGGAAGTGGAGCGGGTCTGCGAGGAGCTGAGGGCGGCTCTCGCCTGACGCCCCGGCGGGCCGTCACCCGCGGACACCCTCCCCGGCAACATCGGTATAACGATCCTTACCGGGGTGCGGGGCAAAGGAATCGCAGGTCGCCCACCGGCGTTACCCGCTGTGTCGCAGGCGATTCGAAGGGGAAGTGCGGACGTGGACGTGCACGGAGCGGTGGCCGAGGGCTTCGAGCCGGTCAGGGAGGCGTTCGCCCGTAACTTCACGGCGCTCGGGGAGAAGGGCGCCGCGGTGACCGTCTACCGGGACGGGCACAAGGTCGTCGACCTGTGGGGCGGCACCCGGGACGTCGACGGCTCAGAGCCCTGGGAGAAGGGCACCGCGCAGATCGTGCGCTCGGCCACCAAGGGCGTCGCCGCGGCCGTCCTCCTGCTGCTGCACCAGCGCGGCGAGCTGGACCTGGACGCGCCGGTCGGCGCCTACTGGCCCGAGTACAAGGCCGCCGGCAAGGAGCGCACCCTGGTGCGGCACCTGCTCGCGCACCGGGCCGGCGTCCCCGTCCTGGACCGCCCACTGACCCCGGCCGAGGCCGCCGACCCGGACCTCGCCGCGGCGGCCGTCGCCGCGCAGACGCCGGTGTGGGAGCCGGGCACCGAGCACGGCTACCACGCCCACACCTACAGCTGGCTCACGGGCGAGCTGGTGCGGCGCGTCACCGGGCGGACGATCGGCGAGTGGATCGCGGGCGAGATCGCGGAACCGGTGCGCGCGGACTTCTGGCTGGGGCTGCCGGAGAGCGCCCACGCGCGTGTGGGCCGCGTCGGGCGCGTCACGGCACCCGAGGCGGGCGGGCTGAAGACCCGCCCCAAGCGCGCGGTCGCCGACGCCTACGCCGACCCCGCATCGTTGACCCTGCGCGCCTTCGGCGCGATCAGCCCCGCGCCCGACGAGAACGACCCCGCCTATCACGCGGCCGCCCTGCCGGGCTCCACCGGCATCGCCACCGCTGACGGCCTGGCCCGCGTCTACGCCTCGCTGATCGGCGAGGTCGACGGCGGGATGCGGCTGTTCACGCCGGAGACGGTGGACCTGGCGCGCGGCGAGCAGTCGGCAGGCCCGGACCGGGTGCTGGTCGTGAACACCCGTTTCGGGCTCGGCTACATGCTGCACGGCAGCGCCTCGCCGCTGCTCGCCGACGGCTCCTTCGGCCACCCCGGCCGCGGGGGCGCCCTCGGCTTCGCCGACCCCGCCTCGGGCATCGCCTTCGGCTACGTCACCAACGGGTTCCGGCAGAGCGTGACGGCGGACCCGAGGGCGCAGGCGCTGGTGCGGGCGGTGCGCGGCGCGCTCGCCTGACCGGCCGCTCCCCGGCGCGGGGGCTCACACGTGGATCGGGTGCGACGTGCGGCCGGACGCGTCGTCGATCTCGTCGTGCGCCTTCGTCAGCAGCCGCATGGCCAGCTCGTTCAGCGCCCGCGCACCGGCGATCTCCTCCCCGACGCGCGGCTGATGGGAGTCCGTGCGGTGGCGGGTGGCGCTGCCGTGGGCCCGCACTTCCGAGCCGTCGGGCAGCCGCACCAGTGCCACCGCGCGCGTGTGCTGGTCGTCCTCGAGGAACTCCAGCTCCACGTGCCATCCCACAGTGGTGTGCATGGTCATGATGATCACCTCCGGGACATCTGCTTCCAGGGTCCTCCTCACGACGCCCGGACGCATCCAGCCGGGCGCGGCCCTACCCGGCGTGCAGCATCAGCCCGATCCCGACCACCAGCAGACCCGCCGCGGCGATCCTGGGCGCGCCGAAGCGCTCCTTGAAGAACAGCGCGCCGATCGCCGCGCCCACGATGATCGACGACTCGCGCAAGGCCGCGACCGGCGCGAGGTCCGCCTTCGTCTGCGCCCACAGCACCAGCCCGTAGGCGAAGACGGACAGCGCGGCACCGAGCAGGCCGAGCACGGCGTACGGCCGCAGCACGGCCGCCGTCCGCCCGCGCCAGCGCATCACGGCGTACGCCGGGATCACCACGCCCTGGACGGCCATCAGCCAGGCGATGTACCCGAGGGAGGATCCCGAGGCCCGCACCCCGAGCCCGTCGACGACCGTGTAACCGGCGATGGTGAGCCCGGTGGCGAGCGCCGCGCCGATCGCCGCCCAGTTCGGCCGGCGCCCGCGCATCCCCCACAGGGCGACCCCGGACAGACCCGCGCAGGACACGGCGACCCCGGCGGCGGCCCAGCCGTCCGGCACCTCGTGCGCGAAGACGGCGGCGAGCACGGTCACCACCAGCGGCGCCGACCCGCGGGCGATCGGATAGGCCAGCCCGAAGTCCCCGAGCCGGAAGGAGCGCATCAGCAGCGCGTAGTACGCGACGTGGATGACCGCGGAGCCCAGCAGACACGGCCAGGCGGCGGCCGCCGGGAACGCCGTGAACGGCATCAGCGCCAGCCCGATCAGCATTCCACCGCCCGCGATGAGCGTGAACCCGACCAGCTTGTCGGTGATGCGGTGCGCGATGGCGTTCCACCCGGCGTGCGTGACGGCGGCGAGCAGCACGGCCGCGGTGACGACCGGGGTCACGGGGTGCGCTCGCCCCCTACGGCTGCTTCAGCGCGCCCAGGAAGGCGGCCCAGGCCCGGGGAGCTACGGCGACCTGCGCCGTGTCCGGCGTCTTGGAGTCACGCACATGCACCGCGACGGACGTACCGGCGACCTCGACGCACTCGCCGGGTTCGTTGCTGCTGCTGTAGCTGCTCTTGAACCAGTGGAGTTCAGAGGTGCTCATAGTCTCCCCAGCGCTTGCTCGATGAACGTGTGCGACTCCCTCGGCGTAAGAGCCTGCGCCCGGATCATGCCATAGCGCAGTTCGAGGATCCGCAGATCCCTGGGGCTCGAGACCGGGCGCCCGTTGAACGCGCCTTCGGACCGCCCGATCGCCGTGCCGTCAGCGAACTTCAGCACCTCGATCAGACCGGGAACGCCGGCATGCTCCTCCCGATCGGTCGGCATGACCTGGAGGGACACGCTCCGCAACTGGGCCACCTCCAGCAGGTGTTCGAGTTGTCGTCGCAGCACCATCTTGCCCCCGAGTGGGCGCTCCAGCGTCACCTGTTCCTGGACAAAGCTGAGCGCGGGGGCGGGTGCGCGGTCGAAGACGGACTTCCGGGCCATGCGCGCAGCGCACTCGCGCTCGATCACGTTCTCGGACAAGGCCGGTTGCCGCATCTCGTACAGCGCCCTCGCGTACTCCGGCGTCTGCAGCAGGCCGTGGATGTTGTGGCTGCTGTACAGCAGCATCTCCACCGCCCGCGCCTCCATGTCGGCGAGCTCCCGCACCTTCTTCGGATACCGCGCCTTCCTCATGTCCTCCATGAACGCCCGCAGATGCCCCTGGGCCCTCAACAGCGTGTCCGCACGGTCCAGGAACTCCGGCCGGGGAATCCGCGTCCCCCGTTCGATCTTGCGGATCATGTCCTCGCCGTAGCCCATGGTCTCGGCCAGTTCCGCCGCGCTCATCCCCGCCGACTCCCGGCAGACCTTGAGCAGCCGGCCCACCGCCTGGACGACGGGTTCGATGTCGTCCCCCGGTTCGACGTCCCAACTCGCCTCGTCCGCGCCCTCGTTCATCGCACACCTCCGTCACGCAGCCGTACCCGTACAACGACCGGGACAGCCGGGACAGTGCGGGACAGAATGAAGACAAGCCGGTGAGGGCGCCCCGTCCCCACGGAACCCTCACCGGCGGCTCTGATCAGGCGCGGCGCGTCAGGCGTGCACCAGCTCCTTGTCCCCGTGCCCGGCGTCGCCCGCCGTGCGCAGGCCCACGCCCTCGACGTCGACGTTGGGCAGGGCGCGGTCCAGCCACTTCGGCAGCCACCAGGCACGCTTGCCCAGCAGCGCCAGGACGGCCGGGACGAGCGCCATGCGGACGATGAAGGCGTCGAAGAAGACGGCGATGGCCAGGCCGAAGCCGATCATCTTGACCATCGCCTCGCTGGAGCCGATGAACCCGGAGAACACGGCGATCATGATGACGGCGGCCGCGGTGACGACCCGCGCGCCGTACTTGAAGCCGGTCACGACGGCCTGGCTCGGCTTCTCCCCGTGGACGTACGCCTCACGCATCCGGGTCACGAGGAACACCTCGTAGTCCATCGCCAGGCCGAAGACCACGCCGACCATGAAGATCGGCATCATCGACATGACCGGGCCGGTCTGCTCGACGCCCATCAGGCCGGACAGCCAGCCCCACTGGAAGACCGCGACGACGGCGCCGAGGGCCGCGAGCACGCTCAGCAGGAAGCCGAGGGCCGCCTTCAGCGGGACCAGGATCGAGCGGAACACCACGATCAGCAGCAGGAACGCCAGGCCCACGACCAGTACGAGATACGGCACGAGGGCGTCGTTCAGCTTCTGCGAGACGTCGATGTTCATGGCCGTGGAGCCGGTGACGAGCACCTTGGCACCGGTGTCGGACGTGATGTCCGCGCCCTTGTCGCGGATGGCGTGGACCAGGTCCTCGGTCTGCGTGGAGGAGGGCTTGGACGCCGGGATCACCGTGATCGTGGCCGTGTCGCCGGCCTTGTTCGGCTTGCTCTGGACGACCGCCGCGACGTCCTTCATGCCCTTGATCTCGGCGGCGACCTTGTCGAAGGCCGTGCCCGGCGCGCCCGCGTCCTTGCCGTCGACGACGGCCATCAGCGGCCCGTTGAAGCCGGGGCCGAACCCTTCGGACAGCAGGTCGTACGCCCGCCGCTGGGTCGTGGAGACAGGCTGGGAGCCGTCGTCGGGCAGGCCCAGTTCCAGGGAGGCCGCCGGGACGGCCGCCGCGCCGAGGCCGACGACGCCGAGGAGCAGGACGGCGACCGGGCGGCGTACGACGAAGCTCGCCCAGCGGGTGCCCATGTTCGGCTTGCCGGACGCGGCCTTGGCGGCGGCCTTGGCGCGGCCCCCGCCGAGCAGCTTGCTCTTCTGACCGGCCGGCTTGATCCTGCGGCCGGCGTAGCCGAGCAGCGCCGGGATCATCGTCAGGGCGATGAGGACGGCGATGGCGACCGTGCCCGCGGCGGCGATGCCCATCTTGGTCAGCATCGGGATGTTGACGACCGACAGGCCGACCAGGGCGATGACGACGGTGAGGCCGGCGAAGACGACCGCGGAGCCCGCGGTGCCGACGGCCCGGCCGGCGGCGTCCTCGCGGGTGCGGCCCTCGGCGAGTTCCGCGCGGTAGCGGGAGACGATGAACAGGGCGTAGTCGATGCCGACCGCGAGGCCGATCATCGACGCGAGCGTGGAGGTGGTGGAGCCGAGGTCGAGGGTGCTGGCCAGCGCGCTGATCGAGGAGACGCCGATGCCGACGCCGACGATCGCGGTGAGCAGCGGCAGCCCGGCCGCGAGCAGCGCGCCGAAGGTGATGACGAGGACGACGGCGGCGATGCCGATGCCGATGACCTCGGTGGCGCCGGTCTCGGGCGCCGCGGACAGCGCGTCACCGCCGATCTCCACGGTCAGCCCGGCGTCCCGCGCGTGCTGCGCGGCGCTCTTCAGGGCGTCCCGGGAGGAGTCCTGGAGCTCCATGCCGGAGACCTTGTACTTCACCGATGCGTACGCGATCGTGCCGTCCTTGCTGACGGCGTGTCCCTGGTACGGGTCGGCGACGGAGGCGACCTCGGAGCCGGTGGACAGCTCCTGCACGGTCTTCTCGACACTCGCCTTGGTGGCGGCGTCGGTCATCTTGTGCCCGGCGGGCGCCTTGAAGACGACCCGGGCGGTGGCGCCGTCGGCGCTCATCCCGGGGAAGCGCTGTTCCAGCAGGTCGAAGGCCTTCTGGGCCTCCGTGCCGGGTATCGAGAAGGACGTGCTGCCGGCCGCGGGCGCGGAGGCGGCGCCGACGCCGGCGAGCGTCAGCAGCGCCACCCAGATCAGGGCGACGAAGTGCCGTCGCCTGAAGGCGAGGCGGCCCAGTTTGTAGAGGAACGTGGCCACGAGGGCGTACTCCCGGTCAAGTCGTGGTTTCAGGGCAGGGATGATCAGCCCGACGACGTGAGCGGAGACGTCAGGAATGGGCTTGCTGGGAGGGGACTGTCAGGCGATGGAGACGCCGAGGGCGGGGAGGACCACGGCGTCGATGTACGAGGTGAGGAAGGCCTGGGTGGGCGGCTGGTCGTCGAGCAGCGCCCGGGTGGCGAAGCCGCCGACCATCATGTGCAGCAGGAAGTCGAGCGCGGGACAGTCCGCGCGGACCTCGCCGCGGTCGATCGCCCGCTGGATCACCTGGTGGAAGCCGGACATCTCGGGTTCGACGAGTTGGGCCCGGAACGCCTCCCGCAGGTCCGCGTTGTGGTGCATCGCCATGGCGACGCCCCGCATGAGCGCGGAGTTCTGCTGGATGGTGCAGTCGTCCTCGAGCCGCACCAGGGCGTGCAGGTCGCCCCGGAGCGAGCCGGTGTCGATCTCGTCGATCCGGCCGTGCTTGGTGTGCCGGATGGCCTTCACGACCAGTTCGGCCTTGCCGCCCCACTGGCGGTAGAGCGTGGCCTTGCTGGAACGGGTGCGGGCGGCGACGGCGTCCATGGTGAGGGCGTCGTACCCGACCTCGCGGAGCAGGTCGAGCACGGCCTCGTACAACTCGGCCTCGCGCTCGGGGGTGATACGGCTGCGACGTGCCGTCGTGGCCTCGGTCATCCCGGTCACCACCCTCCTGCTCCTGCTTGAACGACACGGTTTCGTACACGTCCAAGGTACTGCACGGCGCAAGCGAAACGAAACGGTTTCGTTCGTGTTGTGGGTCACGATCGTGAGGACCGTATAAAGGTCCCGAAGAGGGCGGCGTCACAAGTTGCCCGGGCTCCTCCTGCGGAAAAGCATGGGGAGGTGAGCTATCTGCGCATGCCCCACCTCCATGGCGATCTGCTGTGCTTCGTGGCCGAGGACGATCTGTGGCTGGCCCCGCTCGACGGACGGGAGCGCGCCTGGCGGCTGACCGCCGACCGCACCAAGGCCGGCCACCCCCGCTTCTCGCCCGACGGCCGCCTCGTCGCCTACACCAGCTGGCGCACCCTCGACCCGGAGATCCACCTGGAACCGGTGGACGGCGGCACCAGCCGCCAGCTCACCTACTGGGGCAGCTCCGACACCCGGGTGACCGGCTGGACCCCCGACGGCGACATCCTCGCGGTCGCCTCGCACGGCGAGCCGTTCTCCTACTTCACCTGGGCCTACAAGGTGACGACCGAGGGCGACCCGGGCCGCAAACTGCCCTGGGGTCCGGTCACCGACGTCCAGGTCGCCGACCTCGCCGGGGAGCGCAAGTCGCTGCTGCTGACCGGCACCCCGCCGCACGAACCGGCGTCCTGGAAGCGGTACCGGGGCGGCGCCATGGGCCGGCTGTGGCTGCACGGGCGCCGGCTGCTCGCCGGCATCGGCGGCCACCTGGCCTCGCCGATGTTCGTCGGCGACCGGATCGCCTTCCTCTCCGACCACGAAGGCGTCGGCAACCTCTACTCCTGCGCCCAGGACGGCTCCGACCTGCGCCGCCACACCGACCACGACGCCTTCTACGCCCGCCACGCCGCCAGCGACGGCAGCCGGGTCGTCTACCAGTGCGCGGGCGAGCTGTGGATCGTCGACGACCTCTCGGCCGACTCCGAGCCGCGCCGCCTCGACGTCCGCCTCAGCGGCCCGCGCACCGGGCGGCGGCCGTACCAGGTGCCGGCCGCGCAGCACGTGGACGGGCTGAGCGTGGACGAGACGGGCCGCGCGAGCGCCGTCGTGGTGCGCGGCAGCCTGTACTGGCTCACCCACCGCGACGGCCCCGCCCGCACCATCGCCGACACCCCCGGCGTGCGCATCCGGCTGCCGGAGATGCTCGGCTCCGGCGGACAGGTCGCCTACGTCACCGACGCCGAGGGCGAGGACGCGATCGAGATCGCCTACCTGCCGCGCACGACCGGCGAGCGCGCCCCGCGCCGGCTGGCCTCGGGCGCGCTGGGCCGGGTGCTGGAGATGGTCGCCGACCCCGACGGCGAGCGGCTCGCGATCGCCTCGCACGACGGACGGCTGCTGCTCCTGGACGCGGGCGACGAGGCCGACGGCGAGGTCTCCGAGCTGATCCGGTCCGTCAACGGGCCCGTGCGGGACCTGGCGTTCTCCCCGGACGGGGCGTGGCTGACGTGGTCCCATCCGGGAATCGGCCGGTCCTTGCGGCAGATCAAACTCGCCCGCATCAAGGACACCTACATCGTCGACGTCACCAACGGCCGCTTCGAGGACGAGAACCCGGTCTTCACCCGCGACGGCCGCTACCTCGCCTTCCTGTCCTGGCGCGGCTTCGACCCGGTCTACGACGTGCACACCGGCGACCTGTCCTTCCCGCTCGGCTGCCGCCCCTACCTCGTGCCGCTGTCGTCGGCCACCCCCTCCCCCTTCGCGCTGAGCCCCGAGGGCCGGCCGGCCGCCGGGGGCCTGGACCCGGTGGACGACGAGGGCGACGGGCAGGTGACCGTCGAGGTGGAGGGGCTGGCGAACCGGGTCGTGCCCTTCCCGGTGATCGCCTCCAAGTACTCGGCGCTGTACCCGGTCGCCGGCGGCGGTCTGGTGTGGCTGCGCTGGCCGATCTCCGGCGCGCTGGGCGAGACCTTCGTCAACCCCGACGACACCACCGGCCGCCCCACCCTGGAGTACTTCAACCTCGCCAAGGCGAAGAAGACCGAACTCGTCGGCCACCTGGACCACTTCGCGGTCAGCGGTGACGGCACCCGGCTCGTCGTCGTCGACGAGGGCGAGTTGCGCGCGGTGCCCTCCACCGAGCCCGGCGACAGCGATTCGACGGTGTGGATCGACCTGCGGCGCATCCTGCACGAGGTCGACCCGCCCGCCGAGTGGCGCCAGTCCTTCGAGGAGGCCGGCCGGCTCATCCGCGCCTACTTCTGGGACCCCGGCATGAGCGGCATCGACTGGGACGCGGTGCTCGCGCAGTACCGCCCGCTGGTCGAACGGGTCGCCTCCCCCGACGAGTTCGCCGACCTGCTGCGCGAGGTGCTCGGCGAACTCGGCACCTCGCACGCCTACGTCACCGCCGCCCGCCGCAACGAGGGCCCGCCGCACTACCAGCGCTGGCAGGGCCTGCTGGGCGCCAACTTCGTGTGCCGCGACGGGACCTGGCGGATCAAGCGCATCCTGCCCGGCGACTCCTCCGACTCCAAGGCCCGCTCCCCGCTCGCCGGCACCGGCATCCGCGAGGGCGCCACCCTCACCCACGTCGACGGCCGCCCGGTGGACCCGGTGGCGGGTCCGTCTCCGCTGCTCGCGGGGGCGGGCGGGACGACCGTGGAGCTGACGTTCAGCGTCGCCGAGGGCGAAGAGGGCGCGGAGGCGCACTCCCGGCGGGTGGCCGTCGTCCCGCTGATCGACGAACGGCCCCTGCGCTACCAGGACTGGGTGGCCAAGCGCCGCGAGGTCGTGCGCGAGCTGAGCGGCGGCCGGTGCGGCTATCTGCACATCCCCGACATGGGCGGGTCCGGCTGGGCCCAGTTCAACCGCGACCTGCGCATGGAGATGTCCCGGCCGGCGCTCATCGTCGACGTGCGCGGCAACGCCGGCGGCCACATCAGCGAACTGGTCGTGGAGAAGCTGACCCGCACGATCCTCGGCTGGGACCTCACCCGCAACGCCCAGCCCGTGTCGTACGCCTCCAACGCCCCGCGCGGGCCCATCGTCGCGCTCGCCGACGAGGCGACCTCCTCGGACGGCGACATGATCACGGCCGCGTTCAAGCTGCTGAAGCTGGGGCCGGTGGTCGGCCAGCGCACCTGGGGCGGCGTGGTCGGCATGACCGGCCGGCACCGCCTGGGCGACGGCTCGGTGATCACCGTACCGATGAACGCGGCCTGGTTCGACGCGTACGGCTGGTCCGTCGAGAACCACGGGGTCATCCCCGACGTCGAGGCCCTGCGCACCCCGCTGGACTGGGCCGAGGGCCGCTACGCCCAGCTCGACGACGCCGTCCGGTTGGCGCTGGACCTGCTGCGCACGCACCCGCCGGCGTCTCCGCCGGACTACCGCAACGTCCCCGACCGGGCCCGGCCGAAGCTGCCGCCGCGGCAGTGACCACCGGGTGGGCGGACACGAACGTGGGGTGCCCGAGGAATCCCGGGCACCCCACGCCGTACCGGTCAGGCCGAGGTCAGATCATGTCCTCGTCGCGGTCGAAGCGCTCGTCCAGCTCCTGCTCCGCGTCCTCCATGCCCTGGCGGCCGCGCTCACGCTGCGGCTTGCCGGGCTGCTGCTGCGAGCCGCGGTCGCCCATCTTCTCGCGAGCCTGCTCGCCCCGCTGGCGGGCCTGCTCCTGCAGCTTCTCGGCCTGGTCCTGGAACTTGTCCTTCATGCCCATGTGGGTTCACTCCTGTGGTGGGTGATTCAGTCGCCCCCGGAGGGGCCTCGACCAGATTCACACGGGCCGTCACCCTGCGCATGTCGATCAGTTACGCAGCGTGCTGCGCTCCTGTTCATCGGCCGCCCCACCTGCGCCGACGAGGCCGGAACGCATGCCCTGGAGCCGGTCCCCGAAGCGCCGCATCTCCCGCTGCCCCACCGTGCCGATGACAGCCGGCAGACAGCCGCGCACCCCCTGCATGCCGCGCAGCCACCACTGCCCGTACACATGGCTCGAGCGGCGCTCGATCCCGGCGACGATCCGGTCCACGGCCGGGCCCAGCGGGTAGGTCTTGTTGGACGGCCACGGCAGCCGCTGCCGCAGCTCGCGCATCACCTCGTCGCTGTCGGCGCCGCGCACCATGTCGGTGTCGGTCCACGACAGGTAGGCCACGCCCACCCGCACACCCCGGTAGCCGACTTCGGCGCGCAGGCTGTGCGCGTACGCCTCCACACCCGACTTGGACGCGCAGTACGCCGTCATCATCGGCGCGGGCGTGATGGCGGCGAGCGAGGCGACCTGGAGCAGATAGCCGCGGCTCTCCATCAGCACCGGCAGGAAGGCGCGGGCGGTGACCGCCGAGCCGATCAGGTTGACCTCGATCACCCGCCGCCAGGCGTCCGGGTCGGAGTCGACGAACGGACCGCCCGTCGCCACACCGGCGTTGGCGACCACGATGTCGACCTTGCCGAACCGCTCCTTGACCTCCTGCGCGACCCGCGCCATCGCCTCGTGGTCGGTGACGTCGGCGTGCCAGTAGGCGCTCTCGCTGTGCAGCCGCTCGGAGACCTCCTTCAGGGCCTGCGGCTCCAGACCGACCAGGGCGACCTTCGCGCCGCGCACGGACAGCTTGCGGGCGAGCAGCTCACCGACCCCGCGTGCGGCGCCGGTGACGACCGCGACCTGCCCCTCCAGGCTCACCTTGCTCATGCGCTCTCCTCCAGCTTCGCGGGTGCGGTGACGTGGGCGGCGGCCAGTTCCCGGATCCTGGTGGTGACCAGTTCGGGCGCCTCGATCGGGGTCATGTGGCCGATGCCGGGCAGTTCGGTGAGCCCGGCGCAGTCGGGCAGCGCGGCGGCAAGGGCCCGGGCGTGCACCGGCGGGGTGAGCCGGTCGGCGGTGCCCACGACGACCTCGGTGGGCACCGTCAACTCCGCGACGCCGTGGTCGAGGTCGAGCAGGTCCAGCACCCGCGACCAGGCGTGGCGGGCCTTGCGCGGGCAGCCGTGCACGATGTGCGCGCACGCCCGCACCATGTGCGGGGCCGAACCGGGGCCCATCGTCGCGTATTTGAGGATGCGCAGCGCGAGCGGCGTGACCGGGCCGAGCGGGGCCCGCGAGCCGAGGACGTGCCCGGTCAGCCAGGTCCGCAGGCGCCCGGCCCGGATCGGTACGACGGTGGACTGGGCGACCAGCCGGGAGCTGCCGGTGCTGCACAGCAGGACGGCCGCCGTGTGCTCGCGGAACGTCGTCCGGCCGGCCGCCGCCATCACCGTCATGCCGCCCATCGAGTGCCCGGCGACGACCGCCCGCTCGCCGGGCGCGAGGGCCGCTTCGAGTACGGCTTCGAGGTCGTCGGCGAGGGCGTCGGTGCTGCACGCCTCGCTCGCGGGGCTGCGGCCGTGGCCGCGCTGGTCGTAGGCGATGACACGGTGGTCGGCGGACAGCGCCCGGATCTGCGCCGCCCAGAACGCCGTCGAGCAGGTCCAGCCGTGGGCGAGGACGACGGCGGGGGCACCGTCGGGTCCGTGCACCTCGACGTGGAGGCGGGCGCCGTCGGCGGAGGTGACGGTGAGGGTGCGGGCGGGGTTCGGCGGGGCGTAGGGGCCGGACGTGACGTGGGCGGGGCGGCTCACGCGGTCACCTCCGCGGCGTCGGTCGCCGGAGTGGCCTCGGGGGCCCCGGTCTGCGCGGAAGCCTCGGCGCTCTCGTCCTGCGCGGCCGTTGCCGCCGGTGGCCGCAGGACGACGTACTCCGCGAGGTCCACCCGTCGCGTCGCCCGCCGGAACTCGCTGGTCGTGCCTGGCCAGATGGTCGTGTTGCGGCCGCTCGCGTCCAGGTACCAGCTGGTGCAGCCGCCCGTGTTCCACACCGTGCGCTTCATCCGCTCCTGCACCCGCCGGTTCCAGGCGTGCACGGCGCTCGGGCGGGCGTCGAGGGCGGCGCGGCCTCCCCCAGTGCCTTGAGGGCCTGGGGGGACCCCCAGGACGTTCAGCTGGCGCAGATAGTCGGCCAGGTAGTTCAGCTGGGACTCGATCATGAGGATCATCGAGGAGTTCCCGAGGCCGGTATTGGGCCCGATGATCGTCATCCAGTTCGGGAACCCGGCGGCGGCGGCGCCGCGCAGGGCCTCCATGCCGCCGCTCCAGTGCTCGGCGAGGGTGCGCCCGTCCGCGCCGACCACCCGCTCGGCGATCGGCATGTCCGTGACGTGGAAGCCGGTGCCGAAGATGATCGCGTCGACCTCGGTCTCCGTGCCGTCCGCGGCGACGACGGTGGACCCGCGGACCTCACTGAGCCCGCTGGCGACGACGTCGACGTTGGGCTGCGCGAGCGCCGGATAGTAGGTGCTGGAGAGCAGGATCCGCTTGCAGCCGATGCGGTAGTCCGGGGTGAGCTTGGCGCGCAGGGCCGGGTCCTTGATGGCGCGGGCCATGTTGCGCTTGGCGAGCTGCTCGACGAAGCCGAGCTCGTCCGGGTGCTTGGTGAACGCCTGCACCTGCAGCTCCCGGATGCCCCACAGCAGCCCGCGGCGGGCCCTGGTGGTGAACGGCAGCTGCTGGTGCAGCCACCGCTCGGCGCCGGTGATGGCCCGGTCGACGCGGGGCATCACCCAGGCCGGGGTGCGCTGGAAGAGGGTGAGCCGGCCGACCTTCGGCTGGATGGACGGCACGATCTGGATGGCGGAGGCGCCGGTGCCGATCATCGCGACGCGCTTGCCGGTGAGGTCGTAGTCGTGGTCCCAGCGGGCGGAGTGGAAGACCTTGCCGGGGAAGGTGTCCAGACCCGGGATGTCCGGGATCTTCGGGTCGGACAGCGGTCCGGTGGCGGAGACGACGACGTCTGCGGTGAGATCCCCGGAGGCGGTCTCGATACGCCACCGCAACTGCTCGCCGTCCCAGGTCATCCGCTTCACCTCGGAGTCGAAGCGGAGGTGCGGGCGCAGCCGGAAGGTGTCCGTCACGTGTTCCAGGTAGGCGCGGATGTGCTCCTGCCCGGAGAAGGTGCGCGGCCAGTCGGGGTTGGGGGCGAAGGAGAAGGAGTACAGGTGGGAGGGGACGTCGCAGGCGCACCCCGGGTAGCTGTTGTCGCGCCAGGTGCCGCCGACGCTGCTCGCCCGCTCCAGGACGACGAAGTCCGTGATCCCCTCGCGGCGCAGCCGCACGGCCGCGCCGAGCCCTCCGAATCCGGACCCGATCACCGCCACCCGTACATGCTCGTGTTCGTGGGCCATCCCGAAGCCTCCGCGCATCGCTGTTGGACCCTGCCGGTCCCTGCCAGACCCTGCCAGTGAACACTGGCGCAATGGGGAGAGTAGAGGAGCCGCGTACTGATGGGTAGGGGGTGGGCGAGGAAAGTTACCGGCGGTAGACCATAGGCTCCTCCCGTGGCAGAGAAGCGTGAATACCGCATGGAGGAGCTGGCACGGCTGGCCGGCATCACGGTGCGCACCCTGCGCTTCTACCGCGAGCGCAAGCTGCTCCCGCCGCCCCGCCGCGAGGGCCGTATCGCCTGGTACGACGAGCATCATCTGGCCCGCCTGCGCACCATCGCCGCCCTGCTGGAACGCGGCCACACCCTGAACGGCATCGCGGAACTCGCCGAGGCCCTCGACCAGGGCCGCAACGTCGCCGACCTGATCGGCGTCGGCACCCCCACCGAGGAGGAACCGGTCCGCCTCACCCCGGAGGAGCTCGCCGCCCGCTTCGAGGGCGAGGTCACCCCCGAGAACCTGGCCGCCGCGATGGACCTCGGCTACCTCGGCACCGACGGCGACGAGATCGTCCACATCAGCCGGCGCCTGCTGGACGTCTCCTCCGCCCTGGTCCGTGAGGGCATCCCGCTCGCCGAGGTTTTGGCGGCCGGCGCCCGCGTCCGCGACCACGCCGACGCCCTCGCCGAACTCTTCACCGACCTGATCCAGCGCCACACCGGCGAGGCCGGCCTGCACCGCCTGCGCCCCCTGGCCCGCAGTGTGGTGGAGGCGGAACTGTCGTTGGCACTGGACCGGCGGATCAGCAAGCGGGACTAGGGCCTGCGGCTCAGCGGTCGTACACGACCGTCACCGGCGCGTGGTCCGACCAGCGCTCGGCGTGCGTGGCGGCGCGCTCGACGAACCCCTTGACCGCCCGCTCCGAAAGCCCCGGCGTCGCGACGTGGTAGTCGATGCGCCAGCCGCTGTCGTTGTCGAAGGCCCGCCCCCGGTACGACCACCAGCTGTAAGGGCCCTCCACGTCCGGATGCAGGGCGCGGACCACGTCCACATAGCCACCCTCGGCCGGGGTGAGGACGCGACTCAGCCACTCGCGTTCCTCCGGCAGGAAGCCGGAGTTCTTCTGGTTGGCGCGCCAGTTCTTCAGGTCGGCCTGCTGGTGGGCGATGTTCCAGTCGCCGCAGACCAGCACCTCGCGGCCGTCGGCGGCGGCCCGCTCGCGCAACTCCTTGAGATACGCCAGGAACTCGCCCATGAAGCGGATCTTCTCGTCCTGCCGCTCGGTGCCGACCTCGCCGGAGGGCAGATAGAGGGAGGCGACCGTGACCCCGGGCAGATCGGCCTCGGCGTACCGGCCGCTGCCGTCGAACTCCGACGACCCGAACCCGACGCGGACCCGGTCGGGCTCCCGGCGGGTGTACAGGGACACGCCGGCGCGGCCCTTGGCGGCGGCCGGCGCGTGCACGACGTGCCAGCCCGCGGGCTCCCGGACCTCCTCGGGCAGCTGATGCGGCTCGGCGCGCACCTCCTGGAGGCACACGACGTCCGCCTCCGTCCGGGCCAGCCACTCGACGAAGCCCTTCTTGGCGGCGGCCCGCAGCCCATTCACGTTCACGGTGGTCACAGTCAGCACCCCGGCACGATACCGGCACACTGGTCGAGGTCCTCAAAACCCGAGACCTCACCTACTGCATAGAAGTACGATAACCAGCATGTTTATACGTCGCGTCCCCTTCGACCACCCCGACGCCGTCAAGCTCAACGACGAGGTCCAGGCCGAGTACCACGAGCGCTACGGCGACGGCGGCGACGCCACCCTGCTGGACCCGGCCGACTTCGAGCCGCCGAACGGCGTGTACTTCATCGTGTACGACGCCGACGAGCGGCCCGTCGCCACCGGCGGCTGGCGTCGGCAGGACGCCAACCACGAGGGCAACCGGGACGGCGACGCGGAGCTGAAGCGGATGTACGTGGTCGCCGACGTGCGCGGTCGCGGGCTGGCCCGGCGGATGCTGGCCGCCCTGGAGGAGGACGCCCGGGCGGCGGGGCGCTCCCGGATGGTCCTGGAGACCGGCACCAAGCAGCCCGAGGCCATCGCCCTGTACACCTCCTGCGGCTACGAGCCCTGCGAGAAGTTCGGCTACTACCGCTTCCACGAGGAGAGCCGCTGCTTCGCCAAGGCGCTGTAGCGGCCGGCCAGGCCGGGGGCCCTGTGTCCTCGCTCACTCCCGCAGGAACGCCAACACCGCCAGCACCCGGCGGTGCACGTCCTCGGCGGGCGGCAGGTCCAGCTTGGTGAGGATGGAGCCGATGTGTTTGCCGACCGCCGCTTCGGAGACGACC
This sequence comes from Streptomyces sp. NPDC014006, assembly GCF_043088925.1. Taxonomy (NCBI): domain Bacteria; kingdom Bacillati; phylum Actinomycetota; class Actinomycetes; order Kitasatosporales; family Streptomycetaceae; genus Streptomyces; species Streptomyces sp. NPDC014006. The sequence goes on from NZ_JBICAJ010000007.1 coordinate 201,869, forward strand.
AGCTGCCGGGCTATCGCGCCGTTGGACCTGCCCTCCGCGACCAGCGCCAGCACCTCCCGCTCGCGCGGGGTGAGCCGCGCCAGCGGATCACGGCGACGGCGCAGCAGCTGCCGTACGACCTCCGGATCGACCACCGTGCCGCCGGCGGCGACCTCGGCGAGGGCGTTCACGAACTGCTCGACCTGACCCACCCGGTCCTTGAGCAGATAGCCGACCCCGGTGCCGTCGCCCGAGTCGAGCAGGTCGGCGGCGTACGCCCGCTGCACGTACTGGCTGAGCACCAGCACCGGCAGCCCCGGCCGCTCGGTGCGCAGCCGGACCGCCGCGCGCAGCCCCTCGTCGGCCTGGCCCGGCGGCATCCGGACGTCGGTGACCACCACGTCCGGTTGGTGCTCGGCGACCGCGGCGAGCAGGGCGTCCGCGTCTGCGACGGCCGCCGCGACCCGGTGCCCGAACCGGGTGAGCAGGGCGGTCAGCCCGTCCCGCAGCAGCACGCTGTCCTCGGCCAGCACCACCCGCAGCGACCGCCCGCCCCTGGTCTCACCCATCACATCCCCCGTCCGTCTCGCCCCTCACCCGGGTCGCTCCCCCGTGGCGACCCGCGCGGCCGTCCCGCCCTCCTGGGCGGCCGGGCGCACCGCGCACGGAATCTGCGCGCGCAGCACCGTCCCTCCGCCCGGCGGACTCGACACGGAAAGTCTTCCATCGACCACTGACAACCGGTCCCCGAGCCCGGTCAGCCCGCTGCCGCGGGCCGCGTCCGCGCCGCCCCGGCCGTCGTCGTGCACCTCGACGGTCAGCCGTCCGCCGGTGTGCCCGCCGCGCACCTCGGCGCGGTTCGCACCACTGTGCCGGGCGACGTTGGCGAGGGCCTCGCACACCACGAAGTAGGCGGCGGCCTCCACCGCCCCCGGCAGCCGTCCCGGCAGGTCGAAGCGCACCTCGACGGGGACCGGGCTGCGGTCGGCGGCGTCGGTGACGGCCGCCTGAAGGCCGTAGTCCGCGAGGACCTTGGGGTGGATGCCGTGGATGAGCTCCCGCAGTTCCGCGAGGACGGCGCCCGCCTCGTCGTGCGCCCGGGCCAGCTGCTCGGCGAGCGGGCCGGGCGGTGCGTCCAGGCGGGCCAGGCCCAGCGTCATCGTCAGCGCCACCAGCCGCTGTTGTGCCCCGTCGTGCAGGTCGCGCTCGATACGCCGCCGCTCGGCCTCGAAGGCGTCGACCAGCCGGCTGCGGGAGCGGGCCAGTTCGGCCACCCGTGCGCCGAGTTCCGGCTCGCGGGGCGCGAGCAGCAGCCGGGTGAGCCCGGCCCGGGCCCCGGCCGCGGCGCCGAGGACGTACGCGCCCGCCGCGAGCAGCAGCACGCCGAGAACGGCCACGCCCCATGCGGCCGGCCACCCGGTCACCGTCCACGTCTTGAGCACCTTCGCCTCCCGGCCGCCGCCGGTCGTCGCCATCAGCAGCGGGGTCGCCGCCATCGCCACCGGGAAGAGCACCGCCACGGTCACCACCAGCGCCTCGGCCGGCCACAGCAGTGCCGCGCACAAGAGCGCGTGGCCGAGTTCTCGCCAGGTGGCCTGCTCCCGCAGCCGGGTCGTCAGCCAGCTGCGCAGCCCGGGTTCGCCAGGCGCGGCGTGCCCTCCCGGGACCGGGCCGTCGGCCACCAGGCGCAGCCGGTGCCGTTCGAGGGCGGCCACGGGCAGCCCGGCCAGCGCGACGGCGGCGAGCAGCGGCAACCCCACCAGCACGAGCGCCAGTACGCCGCCGACCGCGACCAGGGTCACCAGGGACACCAGCACGGCGACCCCGAGGGCCACGCCGGACACCAGGTAGGCGGTGGCGCGCCACGGCCACGGCGTCAGCAGATAGCGGGGGCGGCCCAGAGCCTGCCAGAGGGTGCGCGGTTGCATGCCGGCCACGGTAGGAGCGGTGGGCCTCTCGCCGCCATCGGTCCGGCGGGTGGGCGGGGGGTATGCCTGGCCCTACCCCAAGTCTCGCCCCCGCCCGACCGACCCGGGCGCCCGACGCCGGTTGGCTTGTCCCTGTGCGATTCCAACGAGTGGGGACGGAAGGGCAGATGACCACCGACGCTATCCAACTGACCGCCGTGAGCCGGCGTTACGGCACCTCGGACGACGGCGTGACGGCGCTGGACGGGGTGTCGCTGGCTTTCCGGCACGGCACGTTCACCGCCGTGATGGGCCCGTCGGGCTCCGGCAAGTCGACGCTGCTGCAGTGCGCCGCCGGACTCGACCGGCCCACCTCGGGCTCGGTCCGGCTCGGCGGGACGGAACTGACCGGGCTGAGCGAGCGGAAGCTGACGCTGCTGCGCCGTGAGCGGATCGGGTTCGTCTTCCAGGCGTTCAACCTGCTGCCGTCCCTGACCGCGGCCCAGAACGTCGCGCTGCCGCTGCGGCTGGCCGGCCGCCGCCCCTGCGCGGCACGCGTGCGTGAAGCGCTGGAGCAGGTCGGTCTCGGCGCGCGGGCCCGGCACCGGCCGTCGGAGCTGTCCGGCGGGCAGCAGCAGCGGGTCGCGCTGGCCCGCGCCCTGATCACCGCTCCCGAGGTCCTCTTCGGCGACGAGCCGACCGGTGCGCTGGACTCGCGCACCAGCCGCGAGGTGCTGCAGTTGCTGCGCGGCATGGTCGACGCGCGGGGCCGGACCGTCGTCATGGTCACGCACGACCCGGTGGCCGCCTCCTATGCCGACCGGGTCGTCTTCCTGGTCGACGGCCGTGTGCACGGCGAGATGAGCGGGGCGTCGGCGGGCGGCATCGCGGCGCACCTGGCGGCCCTGGAGGCGGACGCCGACGCAGCCGCACCGCACGCACGCGAGGAAGCCGACGGCGTCACGCCGCACGCACGTGTGGACGCCGAAGCGGGTGCGCGGCACGCACGTGTGCCGGGGATGTTCCCGTGCTGAGTCTCGCCGTGCGCACGCTGCGCGCCCGCCGGGTGTCCTTCGCCGGCAGCTTCCTCGCCCTGTGCCTCGCCACGACGCTGCTCACCGCGATGGGCCTCGCCCTCGACGCCACGCTCGATCCCCCGCGCCACCGCCCGGAGCGCTTCGCCGCCGCGCCCGCCGTGGTCCGCGGCCAGGACACGCTGCGGGTGGAGACCGAAGCCGGCGTGCGCACCCGCCCGCTCACCTCACCCCGCACGCTGCCGGCGGCCACGGTGGCCGCGCTGCGCACGGTCGGCGACGTCGTCGAGGACCGCTCCTTCGCCGTACGCGTCGACGGCGGCCCCGGCGATCTGGTGGGCCACCCGTGGCCGGTCGCCCGCTTCGCCCCGTACCGGCTGGACGCCGGACGGGCGCCCCGCGCCGCCGACGAGGTGGTCGCGGCCGGCGGCTGGACGGCCGTGGGCCGGCGCCTGCGCAGCGACCACGGCACGCTGCGGGTGGTCGGCACGGTCCACGCCCTCGGCGCCGAGAACCCGGTGTTCTTCACCGACGCGCGTGCCGCTCGTCTCGCCCCCGGCGTCGTGCAGCTGGTCGCCGACGCCGACCCGGTGGCCGTACGACGGGCCGTGGGCGCGGCGGACGGCGTGCGGGTGCTGACCGGTGACGCGCGGCGGTTCGCGGACCCGGACCCCGGCCGCGACGCCCGCGCGCTGACGGCGCTGAACGCCCTGTTCGGCACGGCGGGCGGGGTCAGCGGCTTCGTGTCGGTGCTCGTCGTGGCGTCCACCTTCGCCTTCACGGTCGCCCAGCGCAGCCGGGAGTTCGGCCTGCTGCGCGCCGCGGGCGCGACACCGGGTCAGGTGCGGCGCACGGTGCTGGCGGAGGCGCTTCTCGTGGGCATCGCGGCCTCGGTGGCGGGCTGCGCGCTCGGCGCGTACGGCGCGCCGCTGCTCGTCACGCGCGTGGTCGAGGGCGGCCTGGCCCCCGGCTGGTTCCGCCTCGCCGACCTGTCCTGGCATGCGTGGCCCTATCAACTGGCCTTCTGGACGGGCCTGCTGGTCGCGCTGAGCGGGGCGGCCGCCGCGGCCTGGCGCGCGGGCCGGACCGCGCCGACGCAGGCGCTGCGCGAGGCGTCGGTGGACGGCCGCACCCTGACGTGGGGGCGCCGCGTGTGCGGTACGGCCCTGTTGCTCGCCGCCGCCGCGACGCTCGCCCACACGCTGCTCACCGACCCGGGCGACCTGCTGCACCGCAAGACCTACGTCAGCCGCCCGCTGCTGCTGATCGGCGCGCTCGCCCTGCTCTCCCCCGCGCTGCTGCGGCCGTCGGTGCGGCTGCTGGCCTGGCTGCCCGCCCGGTTGCCGGGCGCCCTGGGGATGCTGGCCCGTGAGAACACCGCGACGAGCCTGCGCCGCACGGCTGCCGTCGCCGCGCCGGTGCTGGCCACGGTGGCCCTGACGGGCTGTCTGCTCGGCACCCCGGCGACGCTGGAACAGGCGCGGGCGGCGGAGTCCGACCGGGCGACGGTGGCGGACTTCGTGGTGGTGCCGGAGAGCCACGCGCGTGGAGACGCCTCCGACGGGATCGGTACGGCGACGGTGGACCGGCTGCGGTCGATTCCCGGCGCCACCGTCTGTCCCGTCCGCGGCACGGCCGTCCACACCCTGGAGGGCGGCGTCGCGCTCGTCACCTCTTCCGCCCACGCCGCCGATCCCCCTGCGCCGGCCGCGACCGTACGGCTGCCGGTGACGGCCGGCCGGATCGCCGACCTGGACGACGCGTCGATCGTCGTCAACGAGGAGTGGGCCGAGCACACCGTCGGCCGCCACGTCACCGTCTGGCTCGGCGACGGCACACGCAGGACGCTGCGGATCGCGGCCGTCCTGGCCACCGGCACCGGCGACAACGGCGCGTGGCTCACCCCGGCCAACGCCCCCGGCGCGCCGGTGGAACGACTCGACGTCCGCGTGCGCGCAGGCGCCGATGCGGCCGCTGTCGCGACGGCCCTGCGCGCGACGGTCCGCCCCGGGGACGGCGTACGGGTCCTCACGCGCGCGCAGTGGCTGCACGCGTCCCGGCCGGTGGCGACGGGGACGACCCGGCTCGGTCTCTTCCTGGTCCTCGGCATCGCCCTGCTCTACACGGGCCTCTCGCTCGCCAACACCCTGACCATGTCGACGTCCGGCCGGGCCGCTGAGTTCACGGCGCTGCGGCTGGCGGGCGCCACGCGCGGGCAGATACTGCGGCTGACGGCCCTGGAGTCGCTGACGGTGGTGGCGGCGGGCGCCCTGCTCGGGCTGCTGGTGACCTTCGTCACCTGGGCCGGTACGGGTGCCGCCCTGGGGCTGTTGTCTGCGCCGGTGCCGCTCGTGCTGCCCTGGCCGGCCCTGGGCGCGGCGACGGCCGGGTGTGCGCTGCTGGCGGTGGTGTCCTCGACGGTCACGACGGCGGCGGCACTGCGCCGCTGAGGAACAAGAGCGGGACCACCGGGCCGGGAGAATGGCCGAGGGCCCCGGCGATCCGAAGATCGCCGGGGCCCTCATTGCGTGGACCTGAGGGGATTTGAACCCCTGGCCCCCTCGATGCGAACGAGGTGCGCTACCGGACTGCGCCACAGGCCCTTGCAACGAGTGAAACTTTAGCATCCCCCGCTGCGTGCTCGGAAATCCGCTCCCGGCGGGGCGAGCGCCGGGGTCACTCGTTGGCCGCGCGCGGCCGCTCCCCGTCCTCGTACTGGTCGAAGAGGGGCGTGCGCCCGCGCTCGCGGGCCCGGCGTGCGGAGGCCGCACGGCGCGCGTCGCTGCGGCCGTCGTCCGCCGGGCGGTCCTCCGCGCCGGTGGGCGCGTCCTGCGCGGCCGGTTGCTCGTCCCGCAGTTCCGGAGCGACCGCGCTGGAACGGGCCGAGCTCCACGCGTCCGGGGCGCCGAGGTCGACGTCGGCCGTGGCGCGCGGGGCGACCGGCGCGGTGACGTACGTCGGCAGGGGCACCGGCACCGGGTCCCAGCTGTCGCCGTGGCCGGGCCGCTGCTGCCGCTCGCGCTGCTGGTCGACCCACTCGGCGTGGTCGGTCTGCTCCACCAGCGCGCGCCGGTCCGCGGCGAGCGCCGACAGTCCGGGGTCGGTGGCGGTGCCGTGGCCTTCGGCGGGCTCCTCTGCGTCGGTGGGCGCGCCGGTGCCCACGGGCGTACGCCGGCGCGGCTGGCGTTCGCGCAGTCGCTGCGCCGCGACCTCGGCCCGGCGGCGGTCCATCTGGTAGGCGAAGCGGCGGCGCTCCTGCCGGCGCAGATAGACGATGTACGCGCTGAGCAGGAGGGCGGGCACGCCGGGCGCCCACAGGAACGCGAGCCCGCCGACCGCGGCCACGATCGCGCCGAGGGTGAAGGCGAGGAAGAGCATCACCGTGGTGCGCCGGCGACGGGCGAGGGCCTTCGTGCGCTGGGCGCGCGCGGCGGCCGCCTGAGCGGAGAGCTCGCGCCGGGCTTCCGGCACCCGGCCGTGCGCCGGTGCGAGCGCGGGCTCGTGCGCCGGGTCACGCTCCGACTCGTACTCCGGCTCGTGCTCCGGTTCGTCGTACTCGTACGCCTGCGCCTCGTCCGCCGCCCGGGTGTGCCGGCGGGTCGGAGGCACGGCGAAGGCCCGGACGTCCACCGTGTCGGTGACGGCGTCCGGGGCGGCGAGGTCGGGCTCCTCCTCGTCGGCGGAGCGCGCCCGCAGGTCCTTGGCGTACCGGCGCTCCATGCCCGCCCGTCCGGACAGCAACCGGATGGCGGTGCTGAAGCGTTCCGTCGGACGGGCTTCGTTCAGCTCGTCCTGCCTACGGAGCCACATCGGCACCAAGTAGGCGGCCCAGGCCCCGACGATGACTGCGTAGATGAGGCCGCTGCTGCTCACATCTCACACGGTAGAGGGGTTTGCCTGAGGCCATCCGCCAATTGCGCCGGTGTGTCGCACGATCTGGCTGATATTTCGAACTTTTTTTGTGACCGATGCGATCAGCGGGCCACTTCGACCCGGAATTCCCCGTCCCGAGACGGTCACAGGCCGATCAATTTCGAACATATATTCAATTTCCCAGGTCGCGCGTCGGCCGGCCGGGTTTTCCCCGGCCCAGCCGTGATTTCCCGGGATCCTACGGGCGGTGCGACGAGCCGTTCTGCGCCCGGCTGCGCCGCCAGCGGGCGAGCAGGCCCTCCGGCACTTCCTCGGCCGTCAGCGCGAAGACGAGATGGTCGCGCCAGGCTCCGTCGATGTGCAGATAGCGGGGCCGCAGCCCCTCCTCGCGGAATCCGAGTTTCTCCACCACCCGGCGGCTGGGCACGTTCTCGGGGCGAATGCACACCTCGATGCGGTGCAGGCCCACGTTCCGGAAACAGTGGTCGACCGCGAGCGCCACGGCCGTCGGCATCACGCCACGGCCGGCCACCGCCTCGTCCACCCAGTAGCCGACGTGACCCGAGCACATCGAGCCCCAGGTGATCCCGGCGACCGTCAACTGCCCGACCAGCCGGCCCTGGTACTCGAGGACGAACGGCAGCATCCGGCCCGCACGCGCCTCGCGGCGCAGGTGCCGCACCATCTGGCGGTAGGTCGGCCGGTGCGCGACCGGCCCGGTCGGCGTGGGCGGCGGGATGGTCGCCTCCCAAGGCCGGAGCCAGTCCCGGTTGCGCCGGTTGACCTCGCGCCAGGCGCTCTGATCGCGCATTCTGATGGGCCGCAGGACGACATCGCCCTCGGCCAGCACCACGGGCCAGGATGAGCCGTTCAGCTCGCACCCCCGCTTCCGGCGTCGGGTCTGGGGTGGTCGCCGCCGCGGACCTGGTCGACGGCGTGCACCAGCAGCGGCTGCAGAACGGCGAGACCGTCCCTCACCCCGCCCGTCGACCCCGGCAGGTTGACGATCAGGGTCCGCCCGGCCACGCCGGCCAGTCCGCGCGACAGCGCCGCGGTCGGCACCTTGTCCCGGCCGAACGCGCGGATCGCCTCCGCGATGCCCGGCACCTCGTGGTCGATCACCGCGCGCGTGGCCTCCGGCGTGCGGTCGGTGGGCGAGAGCCCGGTGCCGCCGGTGGTCACGACGACGTCGTAACCGTCCTCGACGGCCGCCCTCAGCGCGTCGCGCACCGGGTCGCCGTCGGGCACCACCCGCGGGCCGTCGACGTCGAAGCCGAAGCGCTTCAGGCCGTCCGCGATCAGCGGCCCGCCCCGGTCCTCGTAGACACCCGCGGCGGCCCGGTTGGAGGCCGTGACGACCAGCGCCCGATAGCTCATGACCGGCTCCAGTCGCCCGACTTGCCGCCCGTCTTCTGCTCCACCCGCACGTCCGTGATGACCGCTCCCTTGTCGACCGCCTTGACCATGTCGATCACGGTGAGCGCGGCGACGGAGACCGCGGTGAGGGCCTCCATCTCGACGCCCGTACGATCCGTCGTCTTCACCGTGGCCCAGATCTCCACGGCGTCGTCCGCGACCGACAGGTCCAGTTTCACACCGGACACCGCGAGCGGGTGGCACAGCGGGATCAGATCGGGGGTCCGCTTGGCTCCCATGATCCCGGCGATCCGCGCGGTGGCCAGGGCGTCGCCCTTGGGGACGCCCTCGCCGCGCAGCAGCTCGACCACGCGGGGCGAGACGAGGACGCGGCCGCTGGCGCGGGCGGTGCGCGCGGTGACGTCCTTGCCGGACACGTCGACCATGCGGGCGGCACCCGCGTCGTCGATGTGCGTCAGGCGGTCCTGCACGGGCTGTCCGGGGGTCTCCCCCCGGTTGGGCACAGTCATGGTGGTGGCGCTCCCGGTCCGGGCCCGGCGCGGTGCGGCGCGCGGGCCTGTGTTGTGCGCGACACGGTACCTCGGGCCGGGAGCACTCAGCCGAGCAGGACGACCTCGACCTCGCTGCCGGGCGCGACGGACTCCACGTCCTCGGGCACCACGATCAGGGCGTTGGCGTGCGCGAGGGCCGCGATCAGGTGCGAGCCGGCACCGCCCACCGGGGTGACCGTGCCGTCGGTGTGGACGCCGCGCAGGAACTGCCTGCGGCCCTTCGGGGACGTCAGCGGCTTCTGCGCGGACAGCGTCGCCGTGGCCTTCGGCCGGTGCACGTCCTGAAGCCCCATCAGAGTGCGGATGGCAGGCCGCACGAACAGCTCGAAGGAGACGTACGACGACACCGGGTTGCCCGGCAGCGCGAGCAGCGGCGTGTGGTCGGGGCCGATGGAGCCGAAGCCCTGCGGCTTGCCGGGCTGCATGGCGAGCTTGCGGAACTCCACGCCGCCGCCCGCCTCGTCCTCGTCGCCGACGTGCGACAGCGCCTCCTTGACGACGTCGTACGCCCCGACGCTCACCCCGCCGGTGGTCACCATGAGGTCGGCGCGCACCAGCTGGTCCTCGATGGTGGAGCGCAGTGTCTCGGCGTCGTCGGCGACGGCGCCCACCCGGTAGGCGATGGCGCCGGCCTCGCGGGCGGCGGCGGTGAGGGCGAAGCTGTTGGAGTCGTAGATCTGGCCGGGCGCCAGCTGCTCGCCGGGCTGGATCAGTTCGCTGCCGGTGGACATCACGACCACGCGCGGGCGCGGGCGCACGCGGACCGTGCCGCGGCCGATCGCGGCGAGCAGGGCGATCTGCGGCGGGCCGAGCACGGTGCCCGCCTCGAGGGCCCGGTCGCCGGCCCGGACGTCGCTGCCGGCCGCGCGCACGTGCGCGCGTGCCTCGGCGGGCCGGTACACGCGTACGTGCCCCTCGGCGCCCTCCGGGGCGAGCGCGCGGGCGCGCATGCCGGTCACGGGGCCCTCACCGAGCCCGCCGTCGGTCCACTCCACGGGTACGACGGCCTCGGCGCCGGGCGGCAGCGGGGCGCCGGTCATGATGCGGGCGGCCTGGCCCGGACCCACGTGGAGCAGGTCGGCCTGGCCCGCGGCGACGTCCCCGACGACCTCCAGGACCGCCGGGAACTCCTCGTTCGCGCCGGCCACGTCCGCGACCCGCACCGCGTAGCCGTCCATCGAGCTGTTGTCGAACGGCGGCAGGGACACGGGCACCGGGATGTCCTCGACCAGGACGCAGCCCAGGGCGTCGAGCAGCTGCAGCTCGATCGGCTCCAGGGGGCGCACGGTGGTGAGGACGTCCTCCAGGTGCTCGTCCACCGACCACAGGTGGTCGGGGCCCGGGGTGCGGGAGGCGGCGCTGCTCAAGGTGGCTACATCTCCTCGGTGACGTAACGGCGGAGCCAGGCCCTGAAGTCCGGGCCCAGGTCCTCACGTTCGCACGCGAGTCTGACAATGGCCCGCAGGAAGTCGCCGCGGTCGCCGGTGTCGTAGCGACGGCCCTTGAAAACGACGCCGTGCACGGGGCCGGCGGCCTTCTCGTCCTCGGCGAGCTGCTGCAGGGCGTCGGTGAGCTGGATCTCGCCGCCGCGGCCCGGCTCGGTCTTGCGGAGTATGTCGAAGATGCCCGGGTCGAGCACGTAACGGCCGATGATCGCGTAGTTCGAGGGGGCGTCGGCCGGGTCGGGCTTCTCGACCAGGCCCGTCACCTTGACGACGTCGCCGTCCTCGGTGGCCTCGACGGCGGCGCAGCCGTAGAGGTGAACCTGCTCGGGCGCGACCTCCATGAGGGCGATCACACTGCCGCCGCGCTGCTCCTGGACGTCGATCATCCGCTGCAGCAGCGGGTCGCGCGGGTCGATCAGGTCGTCGCCGAGGAGCACCGCGAACGGCTCCTGGCCGACGTGCGGGGCCGCGCACAGCACGGCGTGACCGAGGCCCTTGGGGTCGCCCTGACGCACGTAGTGCATCGTCGCGAGGTCCTGGGACTCCTGCACCCTGCCGAGCCGCTCCGTGTCGCCCTTCGCGGCGAGGGCGGACTCGAGCTCGTAGTTGCGGTCGAAGTGGTCCTCGAGCGGGCGCTTGTTACGGCCCGTGATCATCAGGACGTCATCGAGGCCCGCGGTGACGGCCTCCTCGACCACATACTGGATCGCCGGCTTGTCGACCACCGGCAGCATCTCCTTGGGCGTGGCCTTGGTGGCCGGCAGAAACCGGGTGCCGAGGCCTGCCGCCGGGATGACAGCCTTGTTGATCCTGGGGTGCGACTGGGTCATGCCCGCCACCTTAACCGGTGTGCGGGGCGCGGCCCGCGACTCCCGGACATGAGTGCTCATATGAGCAGAAGAGAACGGTACGGGAGCGACAAGTGGGCGAAATCGGGCCGGTCATGGAGCCGGTCAAGCGGGCCGTTCGACGGCGTTTCCTGGCGGCGCGGAACGCCCTGACCCCGGCCGATGTGATGAATGCCGCGTCCGCCCTGGCCGAACGCGCCCTGGGCCTGCCGGAGCTGGCGCACGCGCGCACGGTCGCGGCGTACGTCTCCGTGGGCACCGAACCCGGCACGCTCGCACTGCTCGACGCGCTGCACGCGCGGGGCGTGCGCGTCCTGCTGCCCGCCCTGCTCGACGACAACGACCTGGACTGGGGCGAGTACACCGGCGAGGGCTCCCTCACGCGCGTGCAACACGGCGGAAAGACGGCACTGTTGGAACCCGCCGGCGAGCGGCTCGGCCCGCAGGCCGTGACCGCCGCCGACGTCGTGCTGCTGCCGGGGCTCGCGGTCGACGCGCGCGGGATGCGCCTGGGGCGCGGCGGCGGGTCCTACGACCGGGTGCTCGCACGGCTGGAGCGCGCGGGCGCGCGGCCGGCGCTGGTGGTGCTGCTGTACGACACGGAGGTCGTCACGCGCGTGCCCGAGGAGCCGCACGACCGGCCGGTGCACGCGGTGGTGACCCCGTCCGGGGTGCGCCGCTTTTCCGCGCCCTGATCCCCGCGGCACGCCGAAGGGCCCTCCACGCGCGCGTGGAGGGCCCTTCGGAGCTGCTCACACCGTCACGGCCGCAGGACGAGCGTGTCGCTGGTGCTCTTGTCGACCGCGTCCGACGAGAACGACCACGGCAGCAGTTCGCCCTTGGCCCACTTGTCCGTCTGGTCGGTGTAGTGGGCGCTGTAGGCGTGACCGGAGGCGCCGGAGAGGTTGATCCACTTCGACTTGTCGAGGTTGTCGAGGTTGACCACCATCCGCATCGACGGCACCCAGACGACGCCGTAGCCGCCGGCGGCGTTCCAGCCGGTGGCGTTGACCGCCGCCTCGCCGCCGCTGAGCTTGTACGGGCCGCGGTTGAGGACGTACTTGAGAATGCCGGGGCCCTCGGTGCCGAGCGTCTGGTTCTTCAGGAACAGGCGGTGCAGCCGGCCCCAGCTCCAGGTGTCGATGTCCTTGCCGAGCTTGGCGGTCAGCTCCCAGCGGGCGTCGATCATGGCCCGCTTGAACAGCTCGTCGCGGTTGTGCGCCGCGGGGCGCGTGCCCGACCTCGGCGCCTTCCACCAGTCGCTGTCCGGCTTGTCCATCAGGGTGCGCACGACCTCGAACCAGCGGTCGCCGCCGTCGGGCTGCGCCTGGTCGGCGTCGCGCTGACCGCACTCGCGCACCTTGTCGGTCTCGTCCACGGGGCCGGTGGTGCTGACCGGGTCGACCCACAGGCACTGGCCCTCGACCCGCAGCTCCTTGGGCAGCTTGTTGCCGAAGGCCAGCTTCAGGACGTTGCGCCACACGGAGTTGAAGTACGCGGCGGCCGCCGAGTCGGCGTCCTGGGTGTAGTCCCAGCCCTCCAGCAGCTCCTGCGCCTGGCGGACGTCCTTGTCGCCGACGTCGATCTTCAGCAGCGTCGGCACGAGCAGCTTGGCGACCTCGCTGCTGTTGTCCAGCTGCATCTGGCGCATGTCGTCGGTGGACATCTTGCCGTCGCCCTTGATCTTGGACTCGATCAGATCGGCGATGCGCTGGCTACGGGTGCCGTAGCCCCAGTCGGTGGTCAGCGTGTAGGGGTACTTGTCCGCGTCGACCACCGCCTGGTTGGCGGTGACGACGTAGCCGCGCTCCGGGTTGTACTCGTAGGGCAGCTTGTCGAAGTCGATGTACCCGGTCCAGCGGTACTTCGGGTCCCAGCCCGGCGCCGGGAGCGAGCCGTCGCCCTTGCCGCGCGTGGGGATCTTGCCCGGGAGCTGGTAGCCGATGTCGCCCTTGGCACCCTTGCTGTCGGCGTAGATCAGGTTCTGCGACGGCACGTCGAACAGCTTCGCCGCGGCGCGGAACTCCTTCCAGCCCGTCGCCCTGTCCATCGCGAACACGGCGTCCATGGAGGTGCCGGGCTGCAGGGCGGTCCACTTCAGCGCCATGGCGTAACCGTCGCCGCGGTCGGGCGCCGCGGTGTCGACGGTGGCCTTCTTGCCGACCTTGACCAGTTCGTCGTCGCGGTCGGACAGCAGCGGCATGCCGTCCTGCGTCTGCCGCACGACGATCTTCTTGGTCTCGCCGCCGGCGACCTTGATGGTCTCCTCGCGCGTGACGAACGGCCTGACCTTGCCGCCGTACAGGTAGCCGTCGCCGGTGACCTTCTCCAGGTACAGGTCGGTGACGTCGACGCCGGAGTTGGTCATGCCCCAGGCGATGTCCTTGTTGTGGCCGATGACCACGCCCGGCATGCCCGCGAAGGTGTAGCCGGTGACGTCGTACCGGCAGGCGCTGGAGACGCTGCGGCAGTGCAGGCCCATCTGGTACCAGACGGACGGCAGCGAGGCCGACAGGTGCGGGTCGTTGGCGAGCAGCGGCTTGCCGGTGATGGTGTGGTCGCCGCCGACGACCCAGGAGTTGGAGCCGATGCCGTTGCCGTTGACGCCGACGGCCGTGGGGACGTCGTCCAGGACCTTGTACAGACCCGCGAGCTGGCTCTGCAGGCCGGCGCCGGACGAGGTGCCGGTTCCCGTGCCGGTGCCGGTGCCCGTGCCGTTCAGCGAGGTACCGGAGCCGCTCGTGCCGCTGCCCGAGCCGCTGGAGCCGGAGCCGCCGCCGGAGCCGCTCGTGCCGCGGCCGCTGCCCTGCTCGAAGGAGTGGGTCAGCTCGTCGTACCCGCCCTCCTGCACGATCGCCTTGTTGCGGTCGTAGGGGTACTGCGGGTAGAGGTCGGCGATCTGCTGGGGGCCCAGGCGGCTGGTCATCAGGGCGCGGTCGATCTCGTCCTGCATGTTGCCGCGCAGGTCCCAGGCCATCGCCTTCAGCCAGGCGACGGAGTCGACCGGCGTCCACTGCGCGGGCTTGTAGTCGTTGCTGAAGCCCAGCGCCGCGTACTCCAGGGAGATGTCCTTGCCGTCCTTGCCCGCCAGGTAGGCGTTGACGCCCTTGGCGTACGCCTGGAGGTACTTCTTCGTCGAGGCGGACAGCTTGGTGTCGTACTCCTGCTGGGCGACGCGGTCCCAGCCCAGGGTGCGCAGGAACGCGTCGTTGTCGACCTGGGTCTTGCCGAACATCTCCGACAGGCGCCCGGAGGTCATGTGCCGGCGCACGTCCATCTCGTAGAAGCGGTCCTGCGCCTGGACGAAGCCCTGCGCCATGAACAGGTCCGCGTCGGAGGAGGCGTAGACCTGCGGGATGCCGTAGCCGTCGCGCTTGACGTCGACGGGGCCCGACAGGCCCTGCAGGGTGATCGATCCCTTGGTCTGGGGGAACGACGCCCGGACGGTGCTGACGGACCAGTAACCGCCCCCGCCGATGCCGCCGATGACCGCCAGCACCAGGAGGAGGACGATAAGACGGGCTTTGCGCCCCTTCTTCCTGCCGGACTTGCCGGGCTTGTGACCCGTTGTGGCGGTGGTGTTGGGGGGCATCGCTGTCCTTGCTGTCCTAACGCGAGCGGCAGGTTCGGCTGTGCTTTTAACTGAGCGCTGGAGCAACCATAGGCGCAGGGCCCGGTGGCACTTGACGCGGAGCCCGCAACCAGCCGGGGCAGGCGATCGATCTTGCCTCGCCGAGCGTCAAGAAATCGTCAAGAGTTAGGTAAGGTAACGAAGTAACCGGAAGATCGCAGGAAGGAACGGCCGCTGACTGTTCACCACCTCAACCAGCTCCTGCTCGTCTGCTCGCTCGTCCTGCTCGTCGCCGTGGCAGCAGTCCGGATCTCCTCGCGCAGCGGACTGCCCAGCCTGCTCGTCTACCTGGGCATCGGCATCCTCATGGGCCAGGACGGCGTCGGGCACATCCACTTCAACAGCGCCGCGCTGACCCAGGTCATCGGGTACGCCGCCCTGGTCGTGATCCTCGCCGAGGGCGGACTCGGCACGAAGTGGAAGGAGATCAAACCGGTCCTGCCGGCCGCCTCGGTGCTGGCGCTGGCCGGGGTCGCGGTGAGCGTGGGTGTGACGGCCGCGGGCGCGCACTACCTCGTCGGCCTGCAGTGGCGGCAGGCGCTGATCATCGGTGCGGTGGTGTCCTCGACGGACGCGGCGGCGGTCTTCTCCGTACTGCGCAGGATCCCGCTGCCCGCGCGCGTGACGGGCATGCTGGAGGCGGAGTCCGGATTCAACGACGCCCCCGTCGTCATCCTGGTCGTCGCCTTCTCCACGGCCGGTCCGGTCGAGCACTGGTATGTCCTGCTGGGCGAGATAGCCCTTGAACTGGCCATCGGCGCGGCCGTCGGGCTGGCGGTCGGCTGGTTCGGCTCCTGGGGCCTGAGGCACGTCGCCCTGCCCGCCTCCGGCCTGTACCCGATCGCCGTGATGGCCATCGCCGTCGCCGCCTACGCGGCCGGCGCCCTCGCCCACGGCAGCGGCTTCCTCGCCGTCTACCTCGCCTCGATGCTGCTGGGCAACGCCAAGCTGCCGCACTGGCCGGCCACCCGCGGCTTCGCCGAGGGGCTCGGCTGGATCGCGCAGATCGGCATGTTCGTCCTGCTCGGCCTGCTGGTCACGCCGCACGAGCTGGGCGACGACGTGTGGCCCGCACTCGTCATCGGGCTGGTGCTGACCATGCTGGCGCGCCCACTGAGCGTCGTGCTGTGCCTCACACCCTTCCGGGTGCCCTGGCGGGAGCAGACGCTGATGTCGTGGGCCGGGCTGCGCGGCGCCGTGCCCATCATCCTGGCGACCATCCCGATGGTGAACGGCGTCGTGGGCAGCCGCCGGGTCTTCAACATCGTCTTCGTCCTGGTCGTCGTCTACACCCTCATCCAGGGCCCGACCCTGCCCTGGCTCGCCCGTCTGCTGCGGCTGGGCGACGACACGGAGGCCGCCGACCTCGGCATCGAGTCCGCGCCCCTGGAGCGGCTGCGTGGCCACCTGCTGTCCGTGGACATCCCCGACGGCTCCAGGATGCACGGCGTCGAGGTCAACGAGCTGCGCCTGCCGCCGGGCGCGGCGGTCACCCTGGTGGTGCGCGAGGGCACCTCCTTCGTGCCGCTGCCCACGACCGTGCTGCGGCGCGGCGACGAACTGCTCGTCGTCACCACCGACCCGGTACGCGACGCGGCCGAGCGCCGGCTGCGCGCGGTGGCCCAAGGCGGCAAGCTGGCCGACTGGCTGGGCTCCGGCGGTGAGGAGCGGTGACGGTGACGCGGGCGGTTTCCGCCGCCCAGGCCAATCACAGGTGAACGAGCTGATGGTGCTCGTTTTCACAGGGCCGTCGTGCGGAAGCCCTGTACGATAAAGGCGCACCCCTGATCGAACCAACTCTGCCTGACGCAGAGCTGGCGCGACCGTATGGCGGCCGTGCAGCCCCTCACCGTGGGCCCCGGCATCTACCGCAGTCCGCGCAAGAGGACAGCTCTCGGCGCACGGTGCCCTTACAAGGGCGTCGCGCTACCAGGCGGCAGAAAGGCACGGGCCGTGGCGTCCACGGTCACCTCGGAGAAGAAGAAGGCGGCTACGGCCGCCCGCCCGGGCTACGGGCAGCTGCTGCGCACCCGCGGCGCCTGGACCTTCCTGCTCCCCGGCTTCGCGGCACGCCAGCCGTTCGCGATGCTGACCCTCTCCATCGTGCTGCTCGTGCAGCACACCACCGGCTCCTACGGCGCGGCCGGCGCCGCGGCGGCCGTCACCGGCGTGTCGATGGCGCTGTTCGCGCCCTACAGCGGCCGCCTCGCCGACCGCTACGGCCAGCGTGCCGTCCTGCTGCCCGGCGTGATCGTGCACACCCTGTCCGGTCTCACCTTCACCGCGCTCGCCCTCGCGCACGCCCCCCTGTGGGCGCTGTTCGTGGCGGCCGTGCCGACCGGCGCCTCGGTGCCGCAGGTCGGGCCCATGGTGCGGGCCCGCTGGGGCGTGCAGCTCAAGGGCTCCCCCCTGATGAGCACCGCCGCCGCCTTCGAGTCCGTCACCGACGAGCTGACCTTCGTGGTCGGCCCGCTGCTGGCGACCGCCCTGTGCACCGCGGTGGCCCCCGCCGCCGGTCTGATGACCGAGGCCGCGCTGACCCTGGTCGGCGGCCTGCTGTTCGCCGCGCAGAAGAGCACCCAGCCCCAGGTCCACACCGGCGGCGAGCACACGCGTGTGCGGCACGCCTCCGCCCTGCGCGTGCCCGGTGTACGCGTGCTGATCGTGACGTTCCTGGGCATCGGCTCCGTCTTCGGCGGCATGCAGGTGTCGCTGGCCGCGTTCACCGAGTCGATCGGCGAGCCCGGTCTGAACGGCGTGCTCTACGGCGTCTTCGCCGCCGGCAACATGATCTCCGGCGTCGTCTGCGGCGCCATCGCCTGGAAGGTCGCCCCGCAGCGGCGCCTGGTCGTCGGCTACGCCGCCCTCGCGCTGACCGCGTCCGCGCTGTGGACCGCCCACTCCGTGCTCCTGCTCGCCGGGCTCGGTCTGCTGGTCGGCATGTGCATCGCGCCCGCCCTGATCACCGGCTACACCCTCGTCGAGGGGCTGGTCCCGGCCGGGGCGCGCACCGAGGCGTTCACCTGGCTGACCGGTGCGGTCGCCCTCGGCCAGGCCGCGGCCGTCACGGTCGCCGGGCAGCTGGAGGACCGCTTCTGGGGCGGCGCCGGGTTCCTGGTGCCGATGGGCGGCACGGTGCTGGCCCTGGTGACCCTGCTGGCGCTGCGCTCCCGGCTGGTGGCACACCCCCGGGGCCGTACCGTCGCGCGTGGCGTGGGTCACCGCGTGCCGGTGACAGTGGACTGACGCCACGGAATACGTCACTATGGTTCGTCGTTAGCACTCATCGAGTGAGAGTGCCAGGAGGAAGACAGTGCCCACCTACCAGTACCAGTGCACCGAGTGCGGCGAGGGCCTCGAGGCGGTGCAGAAGTTCACCGACGACGCCCTGACCGAGTGCCCCAACTGCCAGGGCCGCCTCAAGAAGGTGTTCTCGGCGGTCGGCATCGTCTTCAAGGGCTCCGGCTTCTACCGCAACGACAGCCGCGGCTCCTCGTCGAGCAGCTCGCCGGCGTCGTCCAAGTCGTCGTCCTCGTCTTCCACGACGTCCGCTTCGTCGTCCTCTTCGTCCTCTTCGGACGCGGGTTCCTCGTCGGGCTCCAGCGGCTCTTCGAGCAGCAGCACCACCGCCGCCTGAGGCCCACTTCTTCACGGACTCCTCGCAGGACCCTGCCATCGCCCGATGGCAGGGTCCTCGGCATGTGCGCCGCCGGTTAGGGTGCGGGCATGGCGAACAAGGCGAACGCAGAGATCGGCGTGATCGGCGGCTCCGGTTTCTACTCGTTCCTGGACGACGTGACCGAGGTCCAGGTCGACACCCCCTACGGTCCGCCCAGCGACTCCCTCTTCCTCGGTGAGATCGCCGGCCGCCGGGTCGCGTTCCTGCCCCGGCACGGGCGCGGCCACCACCTGCCGCCGCATCGCATCAACTACCGCGCCAACCTGTGGGCGCTGCGCTCGGCCGGTGTGCGCCAGGTCCTCGCACCGTGCGCGGTGGGCGGCCTGCGTCCCGAGTACGGGCCGGGCACGCTGCTGGTGCCGGACCAGCTCGTGGACCGTACGAAGTCCCGGGCGAGCTCCTACTTCGACGGGCTGCCGCTGCCCGACGGCACCGTCCCGAACGTCGTGCACGTGTCCCTTGCCGATCCGTACTGCCCCGTCGGGCGCGCGGTCGCGCTGAAGGCGGCACGGGGGCGCGACTGGGAGCCGGTGGACGGCGGAACGCTCGTCGTCGTCGAGGGGCCGCGCTTCTCGACGCGTGCCGAATCGTTGTGGCACCAGGCGCAGGGCTGGTCGGTGGTCGGCATGACCGGTCATCCGGAGGCGGCGCTCGCCCGTGAGCTGGAGCTCTGCTACGCCTCCCTCGCCCTGGTCACCGACCTGGACGCCGGCGCCGAGACCGGCGAGGGCGTCTCCCACGACGAGGTGCTGCGGGTGTTCGCGGCGAACGTGGACCGGATGCGGGGAGTGCTCTTCGACGCGCTGGCGGCGCTGCCCGCGAACGAGGAGCGGGACTGCCTGTGCACGTCGGCGCTCGGGGGGATGGATCCGGGGTTCGCGCTGCCGTGACGGGGGTTGGCGGGCGCCGGGGGCGCGCTGCCGTGGCGGGGGGTCGCTGACACCTGGTTCGTGCTGTCGCGGCGGGAGTCGCGGGCGCCGGGTGCGCGCTGCCGCGGCGCGGGGGGTCGCTAGGGCCGGAACGTCCCGTACGGGTGACGGGGTTTTCCACAACGCGCGGGTGGTCCACGGGCGTCTGCGGGCCTCGGCGTGAGGGCTCATCGTGGGTGTGCAAGCCGTAGCCCTCGCCGCAGGTGGTGGTCCTGTGTCCATGCCCCTCTCCGTCCCGGTGTCCTTCCCCGCCCCCGTCGCCTCTGCTCCCTCGCCTCCCCCGCCGTCCGGTCCGCGTCCGCCCGGCGACGACGTGCCGCCGACGTGCGAGGTGCCGCACTTCGCACCGGTGCGGGTACGCGGGGTGCGCCACCTGGCGCACCGGCTCGCCCGGCACCGCCGGCGGACCGTCGCCGCCGGCCTGGCCGTCACCGCGGCCGCGCTGATGGCGGCGGGGCCACGGCAGACCACCGGCCCCGACCGGGTCCGCGGGCATCCGCCGCATCGCGGGGGCGGGGAGACGGTGGCGGCGCCGGTGCGGATCGCCGACGCCGGCACCGTGCGCCTGCTGCGGCCGGGCGACCGGGTGGACGTCATCGCCGCCGAGGACGGCACGGACGGCGGGGATGCGCGGGTCGTGGCCCGCGGTGCCCGCGTGGCCCGGCTGCCCGAGGTCACGGACGACGGCACGCGCGGCGGCACCCTCGTCGTGCTGTCGGTGCCGCGGGCCACGGCGGCGCGGCTCGTCGGGGCGAGCGCGACGGCACGGCTCGCGGTGACGGTGGGGTGAGCCGGACGATGCGGCGGCTGTGCGAACGTTTGTCGAACAGCACGATCGTGTTACCGGATTGGACATGCCTCCCGGGGCCTGCCGTAGGTTGCGGAGCGATTTACTCCACATGCCGTACGGACGAGGAAAGGCCTCGAGGTGAGCGAGAAGAAGGCGCCGAGTGTCTGGGAGGGCTTCAAGGCCTTCCTGATGCGCGGGAATGTCGTCGATCTGGCAGTAGCGGTGGTCATCGGCGCCGCCTTCACCAACATCGTGAACTCGGTGGTGAAGGGCGTGATCAACCCGGTGGTCGGGGCGATCGGCACGCAGAGCCTGGACAACTACAGCTCCTGCCTGACGGCGAGCTGCACGAAGGACGAGGGCATCCGCATCATGTGGGGCTCGGTCCTCGGCGCGACGCTGAACTTCGTGATCACCGCCGGGGTGGTCTACTTCCTGATGGTCCTGCCGATGTCGAAGTACCTGGCCCGCCAGGCGGACCGCAAGGCGGCCCGCGAGGGCACGAAGGAGATCGTCGAGGTCAGCGAGCTGGAGGTGCTCAAGGAGATCCGCGACACGCTGGTCGCCCAGCGGACCGCCGGCCGCGGCGAGTAGGAGCGGCGGGGGCGGCAAGCAGGACCGGCCGAGCCGGTCGCCAGGTCGGCTTTCTGGAGGGCGGGGCTCGGCTGCCGGGCGGACGCGGCCTGCCGGGGCCGCCCGGGCTGCCCCGGGCGTCAGATGTGGTGGGGCGGCTTTTCGTCCAGGAAGCGCTTCAGGTCGGCCGCGCTGTCACCGGTCGTCGCCGGACGCTCGCCCCACCCACTGTCGGTGTCGTCCGAGGACTGCAGTTCGAGCGGGTCGTCGAAGACCAGCGCGGCCTTCGGGTCGCGCGGCTCGGGGGCGGAAGCAGTGCTCATACCTCCAGGTTACGCCGCGGCATCGGCCCGAAGATTTTCGGCCGGTTATCTGCTGTGCTGGGACACATGACGCCGAGTTCCAGCCCGTCCCCCGCGCCCTCCGACGCGCCCGCCCGACACCGGCCCCTGCGCAAGCTCACCGCCCGCGGCCGCGACGAGGCCCATCGCGTCGCCTCGCCGCTGGAGCTGCTCTTCGACCTGTGCTTCGTCGTGGCGATCGCCCAAGCAGGCGTCCAGCTGGTGCACTTCCTCGTCGAGGGGCACGCGGGCCAGGGCATCCTCAACTACGCGATGGTCTTCTTCGCCATCTGGTGGGCGTGGATGAACTTCTCCTGGTTCGCCTCCGCCTACGACAACGACGACGTGCTGTACCGGGTCGTCACCCTCGTACAGATCGCCGGTGTCCTGGTGCTCGCGGCGGGGGTGTCACGGGCCTTCGACGACCACGACTTCGTCGTCGTCTGGCTCGGCTACGTGATCATGCGGCTGGCCCTGGTCGCGCAGTGGCTGCGCGCCGCGAGATCGGCCGAGGGCGGGGAGCGGACCGCGGCGGTGCGGTACGCCTGCGGGGTGCTGCTCTGCCAGGTCGGCTGGGTGGGGCTGATCGTATTGCCGGAGCCCGCGCGGCCCTGGCTGTTCCTGGTGATGGTGCTCGCCGAGCTGTCGGTGCCGTTGATCGCGGAGAGGTCCTTCACCACGGCCTGGCATCCGCACCACATCGCCGAGCGCTACGGCCTGTTCACGATCATCGTGCTCGGCGAGACGATCGCCGCGGCCACGGTCGCGGTCAAGTCGGCCGTGGACGAGCACGACGCCCTCGGCGACCTGCTGCCGATCGCGGCCGGCGGGCTGCTGATCGTGTTCGCCGCCTGGTGGATCTACTTCGTGGTGCCGATCCACGGGCACCTGCGCTCCAGCCGTCAGGCGTTCGTGTGGGGCTACGGGCACTATCTGATCTTCGCCTCCGCGGCGGCGATCGGCGCGGGGCTGGAGGTGGCCGTGGAGCAGGCGGTCGGTTCCGCGCACATCTCCGCGACGGCCGCCTCGGCGGCGGTGACCCTGCCGACGGCGCTGTATCTGCTCACCGTGTGGGCGCTGCACGCCCGTCACTTCAAGGTGGGCATCGCGCAGCAGCTGGTCCTGCCGGTGACCGCGCTGCTCGTGATCTGCTGCACGTTCCTGGGCGAGTGGGCGGTGCTCGTGGCGGGCATCGTCTCGGGGCTGTCGGTGGCGGTGGGGGTGACGCTGACGGCACGGGCGCGCTCCGCGCACCGGGCCGGGTGACACGGGGCCGGCACACGGGGCCGGGTCACGGGGCCGGGTCACACTGGGGCGTATGACAGTTGACGCTCTGACGGATGTCAGCGGGGTGCGGGTCGGGCACGTCACCCGCCGTGGTGACGGATGGCTGACCGGGACGACCGTCGTGCTCGCTCCCGAGGGGGGGGCCGTGGCCGCCGTGGACGTGCGCGGCGGCGGGCCGGGGACGAAGGAGACCGACGCACTCGATCCGCGCAACCTCGTGCAGAAGGTCGAGGCCGTGGTGCTCACCGGGGGCAGCGCGTACGGGCTCGACGCGGCGTCCGGGGTGATGGCGTGGCTGGAGGAGCGGGGCCGGGGGGTTCGGGTGGGGCCGGATCCGACGCATGTCGTGCCCGTGGTGCCGGCGGCGTGCGTGTTCGACCTCGGACGCGGTGGTGATTTCCGGGCGCGGCCGGACGCGGCGATGGGGCGGGCCGCGGTCGAGGCGGCGGCAGGCAGTGCGGTCGGGGCCGCTGTCGAGGAGGGGTGTGTGGGGGCCGGGACGGGGGCGGCCGTGGGGTTGCTGAAGGGCGGGGTCGGCACGGCGAGCGTGGTGCTCGACTCCGGTGTGACCGTGGGGGCGTTGGTCGTGGCGAACGCGGCGGGGGCGGTGGTGGATCCGGGGACGGGGGTGCTGTACGGGGAGATGTACACGGAGTTGTTCGGGGGGCGGCGGGTGGCGTATCCGCCGGCGGGGGTGGTCGAGGCGGCGCGGGCGCGGCTGGGGGAGCTGGCGGCTGCGCGGGTGGCTCCGCCGCTGAACACGACGTTGGCCGTGGTCGCCACGGACGCGGTGCTGTCGAAGCCGCAGGCGCAGAAGTTGGCGGGGACGGCGCATGACGGGATCGCGCGGGCTGTGCGGCCGGTGCATCTGCTGAACGACGGGGACAGTGTGTTTGCGTTGGCCACGGGGGTGCGGGAGTTGTCTTCGGGGGGTGGGGATCCGCTCGCGCTGAACGCGCTGCTCGCGGCGGGGGCGGATGTGGTGACGCGGGCGATTGTGCGGGCGGTGCGGGCGGCTGAGTCGGTGGGTGGGTGGCCGTCGTACGGGGAGCTGTTCGGAGAGGCTTGAGTGCTGTCTGCGGGTTTCGTCGTGGCTGGTCGCGCAGTTCCCCGCGCCCCTTTTGTGCCTGCGGCGGCCCGTCACTGTCCGGTGGGTCGCTGGTGTCGCGCCTGCGGTTCGTTGTGAGTCGGGGCCGGGTGGCCGCCCTGCCGACATAGCTGCGTGCAGTCGTGCGTCCCCGCCAGCGCCGGTGAGCGCACCCCGCCCCCGGCCGGCACCGACGCCGGGCACCAGACAAACGCCGGGCCCTCAGCCCGCCCCCGCTCAGCCGCAGCCACGTTCGCCGGAGACCGCCGGGCGCCGAGCCCAACCCACCAGCACCCGGCAGGGAATTGTCGCAGTTCTGTCACGTGGGAACCGGAGCAGTCGTTTGATCGCTCTTTCTTCACGCCTTGGAGTGATCGATGAAAACTGGGAGCAGCCTGTGACAACGCCGGACACAGCAGCGCGGCGCGTACTGGGGGCCTGTGCCGCCCTGATGGTCGGCGCCCTGACCCTCACCGCGTGCGGCGGGAACGCCAGCGCCACCAACGACGACAAGAACGGCGGGGGCGGCGACACCAAGACCTCCGTCGCGAAGATCGCCATCTCGGCCAAGGACGGCTCGACCGGCGCCTCGATCAACAGCACCGGAGTGAAGGTCAGCGACGGCAAGCTGACGGAAGTGAAGATGACGGTGGCCGGCACCGGGCAGGCCGTGGCCGGTGAGATATCCGCCGACGGCAGCACCTGGAAGCCCAAGGAGCAGCTGGAGCGCGGCACGAAGTACCAGATCTCCGCGACGGCGAAGGACTCCGGCGGCCGTACGGCGGCCGCGAACGCCATCTTCACCACCGTCTCGACGTCCAACAGCTTCATCGGGACGTACACGCCCGACAACGGCACCACGGTCGGCGTCGGGATGCCCGTGTCCTTCACCTTCGACAAGGCGATCAGCGACAAGAAGGCCGTGCAGTCGCACATCACGGTCACGTCCAGCAGCGGCCAGCAGGTGGTCGGGCACTGGTTCGGCGCGCAGCGGCTCGACTTCCGGCCCCAGGACTACTGGAAGGCCGGGTCCAAGGTCACGATGAAGATCGACCTGGACGGCGTGAAGGGCGCGAACGGTGTCTTCGGGGTGCAGAAGAAGGTCGTCACGTTCACCGTGGGGCGGTCGCAGGTCTCCACCGTGGATGTGAACACGCAGACCATGACCGTGGTGCGGGACGGGCAGACCCTGAAGACGATCCCGATCTCGTCGGGCAGCCCCGAGCACACCACGTACAACGGTGCGATGGTGATCTCCGAGAAGTTCACGCAGACCCGTATGAACAGCCAGACGGTCGGGCTGGGCGGCGAGTACGACATCCCGGACGTGCCGCACGCGATGCGGCTGACGCAGTCGGGGACGTTCATCCACGGCAACTACTGGTACAACAAGGGCAATCCTCCCTTCGGCAGCCAGGGGACCAGCCATGGCTGCGTCGGGCTGGCCGACGAGCGGGGCGCGCAGGGGGACACTCCGGCGAAGTGGTTCTACGACAACTCGCTGATCGGTGACGTGGTGGTCGTCAAGAACTCGCCGGACAAGACCGTCTCCCCCGACAACGGGCTCAACGGCTGGAACATGGGCTGGAGCGAGTGGGTCGCCGGGAGTGCCTCCTGACGCGGCAATAGCCCCGTGAGGGACGGGCGTTGGCTTCTCGTCGGGCCGTGTGGGAACTCCCCGCACGGCCCACGCGTTTTCCGGGCATACGTTTTCTCGGTTCCCGGACACGATGTCCGACCGAGGGGCTACGGTATGCACCCACTGGGTGACATGCAGCAAGCGCCGGGAGAAACCTTGAGCGTTCCGTACGAGACCGCAGCGTACGAACCACCCGCGTCGCCGGATGAGCATCTGGCGCGGATTCTCGGCCGCGCCCTGAACTCCTTCGAGCTGCCCGACGACGTGCTAGGGCGGCTGGACTGCGCGCTGGCCTACGACGGCTCGCTGCACTCCGCGCACCACAGCGCGGGGCTGCACCGGGAGACCTACCGGCACACCTGGCTCCTCGCGGACGGCCAGGCGCTCACCCTGTGGGAGCTGGTGCACAACACCGCCCCGGGCAGCGACCCGCAGCACGAGGTGTACGTCGACGAGGAGGAGCTGCGCGCGGCCACGGCGCTGCTGCCGCTGCCACCGGAGGGGACGGAGTTCGAGCTGCCCCTGCCGGCGCACCCGGCCCCCGTGCCCCGGCCGCGACAGGTGTACATCACCGACGGCTCGGCCGACCACGCGCGCCGGCTGCTGCGCCGCGCGGAGAACACCGACCGCCCGGGCGGGGAGACCGCGGCCCTGCTGGCCACGGCCCAGGGGCACCGGATCACGCAGGCGTTCGGCCGTCCGTGCCGGGCGGGCCGTATCGGACTGTCCTTCTCGCTCTACGAGCACGCCTTCCTGCTGCGCGACGGCCGGGAGGTGGCCCTGTGGGAGGTGGAGCACACGGCGACCCCGGACGGGCGGCACATGTGCGAGGTGTACGCGAGCGAGGAGGCGGCCCGGGAGGCGATGGAGCGGCGCGCCGAGCGGGTCTCCCGGTAGGGGGAGCCTGAGCAGCTTCCGGGGCGCTCCGGCGGCTCTCGGCAGGCCGGGCGGCAGCACCGGTGCGGGGCGCTTCGGCGACTACCGCGGGGATGCCGTCAGTGGCCGTCGCCGAGGCGGCGTACCAGGCCGGCGAAGGCATCCCGTTCCGCCGGGGTCAGTTCGACGGCCTCCAGGCGGGGGCCGGTCTCGCGCGGACCCGGGAGGGCGGACAGGGCGGCGTCCGGGCCGAACTGCCGGACGATCGCCTCGTTGCGGAAGCGGCGCAGCATGCGGGTGATAC
This sequence comes from Streptomyces sp. NPDC014006, assembly GCF_043088925.1. Taxonomy (NCBI): domain Bacteria; kingdom Bacillati; phylum Actinomycetota; class Actinomycetes; order Kitasatosporales; family Streptomycetaceae; genus Streptomyces; species Streptomyces sp. NPDC014006. The sequence goes on from NZ_JBICAJ010000007.1 coordinate 228,019, forward strand.
CGATCAGCCAGGCGACGCCGGCCAGGGCGAGGACGGCCATCCCTGCCGCCTGGAGGATCGAGGAAGGCTCGGGCATGCGTTCCAGTAGACACCACGGTCCAGGACTTTGGCCCCGGACCGTGACGAATCTCGCATGGTGCGTCCTATCCTGACAGGCGCCGTGAACAAGTCACAGCGCCTGAAAGGGACATGCGGCGTTCTGTTCCCTTACGCCGCCACCGGCTGCTTGGCTCCCGGGGCCGCCGTGCTCCCGCTCGTTCCCGGCTCCGGGGTGCCGGGGGCCGCCTTGCGCAGGCCCTTGAGGACGATGACCAGGGCGGTGCTGACGCAGACGCCCGCGGCGATCGCGACCAGGTACAGCAGCGGGTTGCCGATCAGCGGGACGACGAAGATGCCGCCGTGCGGGGCGCGCAGGGTCGCGTCGAACGCCATCGACAGGGAGCCGGTGATCGCGCCGCCGACCATCGCGGAGGGGATGACCCGCAGCGGGTCGGCCGCCGCGAACGGGATCGCGCCCTCGGAGATGAAGGAGATGCCGAGGACCCAGGCGGCCTTGCCGTTCTCCCGCTCGGTGTGCGTGAAGAGCTTGCCGCGCACGGTCGTGGCCAGGGCCATCGCCAGCGGCGGGACCATACCGGCGGCCATCACCGCTGCCATGATCTTCATCGCGGAGTCGCTGGGGCTCGCGACGGCGATACCGGCGGTGGCGAAGGTGTAGGCGACCTTGTTGACCGGACCGCCGAGGTCGAAGCACATCATCAGGCCCAGCAGCGCGCCCAGGAGGACGGCGTTGGTGCCGGTGAGGCCGTTCAGCCAGTCCGTCAGGCCCTTCTGCGCCGAGGCGATGGGTTTGCCGATCACCACGAACATCAGGAACCCGACGATCGCCGAGGAGATCAGCGGGATCACCACCACCGGCATGACGCCGCGCAGGGCCGCCGGGATCTTCACCTTCTGGATGGCTATCACCACGCCACCGGCGATGAGACCCGCGGCCAGACCGCCGAGGAAGCCCGCGTTGATGGTGAGGGAGATCGAGCCGCCGACGAAGCCGGGCACCAGGCCGGGCCGGTCGGCCATGCCGTAGGCGATGTAGCCGGCGAGGACCGGGACGAGGAAGGCGAAGGCCACGCCGCCGATCTGGAACAGCAGGGCGCCCCAGCTGTCGGCCTGGGTCCAGATGAAGTGGTCCATCACCGATGGCGCCTTGTTGATCTTGTAGCCGCCGATCGCGAAGCCGAGCGCGATGAGCAGACCGCCCGCGGCGACGAACGGGACCATGTAGCTGACGCCGGACATCAGCCACTTGCGGAGCTTGGTGCCGTAGCCCTCCGTCGAGTCGCCGGTGCGCTCGACCGGGGTGCCGCCGGCCGCGGGGGCGCCGGCGCTGACCTCGCCGCGCGCCGCCTTCTCGCGGACCTCGGTGATCAGTTCGGCCGGGCGGTTGATACCGGCCTTCACGCCGACGTCGACGGTGGGCTTGCCCGCGAAGCGGTGCTTGTCGCGCACCGGCACGTCGTGGGCGAAGATCACACCGTCCGCGTCCGCGATCACCGCCGGGTCGAGCCGGGTGAAGCCGGCCGAGCCCTGGGTCTCGACGGTGAGTTCGACACCTGCCTCGCGGCCCGCGTTCTCCAGCGACTCGGCAGCCATGTAGGTGTGGGCGATACCGGTCGGGCAGGAGGTCACGGCGACGATCCGGAACGGGCGCTCGCCGGCGTCCTGGGCGCTGGTGTCCGTGGCGGCGCCGGCGGAGGCCGCCACCGGCGCCGCCACGGAGTCCTGGGAGGCGTGTTCGGCCTCGACGTCCGCCGGGGTGAGGTCCCCGCGGATCAGCGCCGCCGCCGTGCCCGCGCCGCTCACGGAGCGCAGCACGCCCGTGAACTCGGCGTTCATCAGCTGCCGGGCCAGCGACGACAGGATCGTCAGATGGGCGTCGTCGGCACCGGCCGGCGCGGCGATCAGGAAGATCAGGTCGGCGGGGCCGTCCGCGGCACCGAAGTCGATTCCGGCGGCGCTGCGCCCGAAGGCCAGCGTCGGCTCGGTGACATGGGCGCTGCGGCAGTGCGGGATGCCGATGCCGCCGTCGAGGCCGGTCGGCATCTGCGCCTCGCGCGCGGCCACGTCGGCGAGGAAGCCGTCCAGGTCGGTCACCCGGCCCAGCGCCACCATGCGCTCGGCGAGGGCGCGGGCCGCCGCTTCCTTGGTCGTGACGGACAGGTCGAGGTCGACCAGTTCCGCGGTGATCATGTCGCTCATCGCGGGCTCCTTAGCTCGCGTATCGCCCGGTCGGTGGAGTGGGCGGGAGGGGGACGGGGGTGGGGAGGGAGGAGACGGGGGCGGGGGCGGGGGCGGCCGGTGGCACGGGCGGTAAGAGGGAGCCGCGCCGCGCGGGAGCGGTGACGTGGCAGGTCATGGCACCGGCTCCTTCAGCGGACGGTCCACCGGCAGCCGGTGCACCGGCTCCTTCAGAGGACGGTCCACCGGCACCCGGTCCGTGACCGTCACGGCCGCGGGGTCGAGGTCGGCCGGGGTCGGCATGACACTGCCGGGCAGCGTTACGGCGGCGGCCCCGTGGGCGACGGCGGAGGCGAGGGCGCCGGGGCCGTCGCCGCCGGCGATGAGGAAGCCGGCCAGGGAGGAGTCACCGGCGCCCACATTGCTGCGTACGGCGTCCACGCGGGCGCTGCCGAACCAGGCGCCCGAGCCGTCCACCAGCAGCTGGCCGTCGGCGCCCAGGCTCGCGAGCACCGCGGCCGCGCCCATCTCGCGCAATTCCTCGGCCGCCTTGAGCGCGTCGCCCACCGTGGCGAGGGGACGTCCGACGGCCTCCGCGAGCTCCTCGGCGTTGGGCTTCACCACGTCGGGCCGGGCGCGCAGCGCCTCCAGCAGGGCGCGCCCCGAGGTGTCCAGTGCGATCCGCGCGCCCCCGGCGTGCGCCCGGGCGACGACATCGGCGTACCAGGAGGGGGCGAGTCCCCGGGGCAGGCTGCCGCAGCAGGCGATCCAGTCGGCGCCGCGGGATGCCTCGCGCACGGTCTCCAGCAGCAGTTCCTGCTCGGCGGCGGTCAGGTGCGGACCAGGCGCGTTGATCTTCGTCAGGACGCCGTCCGCCTCGGCGAGCGCGATGTTGGAGCGGGTGGCCCCGGCGACCGGGACCGGCGCGACCTCGATGCCCTGCGCGTCGAGCAGCTCGGTGACGACCGCGCCCGGCGCACCGCCCAGGGGCAGGACGGCGACCGTGCGCCGCCCGGCGGCCGCGACCGCGCGGGAGACGTTCACGCCCTTGCCGCCGGGGTCCATGCGCTCGGTCTCGGCGCGGATGACATCGCCGCGCCGGAGCGCCTGGACCTCGTAGGTGCGGTCGAGGGACGGGTTGGGGGTGACGGTGAGGATCATGCGCGTACTACTTCCGTGCCGCCGCGCTCGATGCCGGCGGCGTCTTCGGGGCTCAGCCCGCTGTCGGTGATCAGCAGGTCCACGTCGCTCAGGTCGCCGAAGCGGGCGAAGTGCTCCTGGCCGTGCTTGGAGGAGTCGGCGAGCAGGACCACCCGGCGGGCGGCGGCGACGGCCGCGCGCTTGACGGCCGCCTCGGCGAGGTCCGGGGTGGTCAGGCCGTGCTCGGCGGAGAAGCCGTTGGCGGCCACGAACAGCACGTCCGCGCGGATCTCGCCGTACGCCCGCAGCGCCCAGGCGTCCACGGCGGCACGCGTACGGTGCCGTACCCGCCCTCCGACGAGATGGAGCTGGATGCCCGGGTGGTCGGCGAGGCGGGCCGCGATGGGCAGCGAGTGCGTGACGACGGTGAGCGAGGACTCCAGCGGCAGCGCGGCGGCCAGGCGGGCGACCGTGGTGCCGGCGTCGAGGATCACCGTGCCCTCGGTGGGCAGTTCGGCGAGGGCGGCCTTGGCGACGCGGTCCTTCTCGTCGGCGGCGGTGGTCTCGCGCTCGGTGAGGTCGGGCTCGAAGTCCAGGCGCCCGACCGGGATGGCCCCGCCGTGTACACGGCGCACCAGCCCGGCCCGGTCCAGGGCCTTCAGGTCACGGCGGATGGTCTCCGCCGTCACCTGGAACTCCTCGGCGAGCGACACCACGTCCACCCGGCCGCCGTCCCGGGCGAGCCGGAGGATCTCCTGCTGTCGCTCCGGTGCGTACATGTCCGTTCGCCTCCGCCTCATACCCGAACGTGTGGTTTCACAGGGGAGGCTACGCCCGGATTTCTGGAAAGTAAACAGGTTCGGGCACAACCAGAAGCAAACGGGCATGATCAGGCATGAAAGAAGGGACCCGGCGCGTCATCAGCGCCGAGCCCCTCGCCCACGACCGGCAGGATCGTCAGGACACCAGCTCCCGCTCCTCCTCCGACGTCTTGAGCTCCTCCGCCGGAGCCCCGTCCACGTGCTGCGCCGGACGCTTCGGCAGCGCGGACATCAGCAGGAAGATCACGGCCATCACCGCGGCCACCCAGCCCAGCGCGTGCTGGAAGGCGTGCACGAAGGCCGGGCCGGCCTCGGCCGGGGTGAGCCGGTCGCCGATCTCGCCGAAGAAGACCACCGAGACCAGGCCGAGGCCCAGCGCGTTGCCCATCTGCTGCACGGTGTTGATCAGCCCCGACGCCGAACCGGCGTGCTCGCGCGGCACCTCGGACAGCACCGCGTCGGTCAGCGGCGCGACGATCAGGCCCATGCCGAGGCCCATCACCACCAGCGGCAGCGCCATCTGCCAGGGCGCGATGGACAGGCCGTAGTGCCCGGCCTCCGCGAGGTACAGCAGCACACCCAGCGCCATCACCAGCGCGCCCGCCTGGAGCACCCGGCGCCCGAACCGCGGAACCAGCTTCTGCACGCTCATCCCCGCCGCCAGGGACACGGCGATCGAGAACGGCACACCGGTCAGGCCGGCCTTGAGCGGGCTCCAGCCCAGCCCCATCTGCATGTACAGCGTCCACACCAGGAAGAAGACGCCGAGCGCGATCCCGAACACCGTCTGCACGGCGATGCCGGCCGCGAAGCTCTTCACCCGGAACAGCGACAGCTCCACCAGCGGCGAGCCGTCCCGCGCCGCCTTGCGCCGCTCGTAGGCGACCAGCACCCCGAAGACGACGAGCGCGCCGGCCATCGAGCCGTACCCCCACAGCGGCCAGCCCAGCTCACGGCCGCGGGTGAGCGGGTAGAGCAGCATCAGCAGCCCCAGCGTCACCAGGGTGACGCCGACCAGGTCGAGCTTGAGGGCGCGCGGGGCGCGCGACTCGGTGATGAAACGGCGGCCGAGGAACCAGGCGGCGACGCCGACCGGCAGGTTGATCAGGAAAATGGGCCGCCACTCGAGGCCGAAGAGGTTCCACTCCGTCAGCAGCGCGCCCAGCAGCGGGCCGGACACGGCGCCGAGGCCGATGATCGCGCCGAACAGGCCGAAGACCTTGCCGCGTTCGTGCGCCGGGAACGTGGCGTGCACGATCGACAGCACCTGCGGCACCATCAGCGCCGCCATGCCGCCCTGGAGCACACGGGAGGCGACGAGCATCTCCGGGTTCACGGCGAAACCGCACAGGGCGGAGGCCAGCGTGAAGCCGCCGATGCCGATGAGGAAGACCCGCTTGCGGCCGTGGATGTCACCGAGCCGGCCGCCGGTGATCAGCCCGGCGGCGAAGGCGAGCGCGTAGCCGGCGGTGATCCACTGGATCTGGCTGAACGAGGCGCCGGCGTCCCGCTTGATGGACGGGATCGCGATGTTCACGATCGTCACGTCGACGAGGTCCATGAAGGCAGCCGTCATCACGATCGCCAGGGCGAACCAGCGGCGGCGGTCCCCGGCCGCGGGTGGTGCGCTGCGGTGCGTTTCGGTCTCGGTGGAGGTCATGCATCGAAGGTAGGACGGCAGTAGGTCAGATTGTGTCCTACTTCTGCGGCATTCTCGACTGCATGACGACCGATACTCCGGCCCGGCTCCTGCAGCTCCTCTCCCTCCTCCAGACGCCCCGCGAATGGCCCGGCGGGGAGCTCGCCGAGCGGCTCGGCGTCTCCCGCCGCACGGTCCGCCGGGACGTCGACCGGCTGCGCGAACTCGGCTATCCGGTGCAGGCGAGCATGGGCGCCGACGGCGGCTACCGGCTCGTCGCGGGCAAGGCCCTGCCCCCGCTCGTCCTCGACGACGAGGAGGCCGTGGCCATCGCGGTGGGGCTGCGGGCCGGTGCCGGGCACGCGGTCGAGGGCCTGGAGGAGGCGTCCGTGCGGGCGCTGGCCAAGCTGGAGCAGGTGCTGCCGTCGCGGCTGCGCCACCGGGTGACCACACTGCAGGCCGCGACCACACCGCTGACCAGCGGAGACGGGCCGAGCATCGCGCCGGAGACGCTGACTGTGATGGCGTCCACGGTGGCCGGGCGGGAGCGGCTGCGGTTCGCCTACCGGGCCGCCGACGGCACCCGGTCACGGCGCCTGACCGAGCCGTACCGGCTGGTGTCGACGGGACGGCGGTGGTACCTCGTCGCCTACGACCTCGAGCGCGAGGACTGGCGGACCTTCCGCGTGGACCGGGTGAGCGAGCCGTTCGCGACGGGCGCGCGGTTCGTGCCGCGGGAACTGCCGGAGGGCAGTGCGGCGGAGTACCTGCGGCGCTCGATGCAGCGCGGGCAGGAGTCCTACGACTATGTCGTCGCGTTCGCCGAGCCGGTGGACGCGGTCGCGGCGCGGGTGCCGGGGTGGCTCGGGGCGCCGGAGCCGGACGAGGGCGGCGGATGCGTGCTGCGCGGGCGGGGCAGCGGCCCGGTGGAGTGGCTGGCGGCCCGCCTGGCGACGCTGGGCTTCGACTTCACGGTGCGGGAGCCGGCGGAACTGGTGGAGGGCGTACGGGAGATGGGCGAACGGCTGAGCCGGGCGGCGCGGGCACGCTGACGCCCCGGAGGCCGTGACGGCCGCGATGACGTGACGACCGCGAGGACCTGACGAGCGTGAAGATGTGACGGCCCGTGGTCGGACGGTGATCGGCCGTATGACAGAATCTCCCGTCCGGGCGGGTCACCCCGTGGTTCAGGTACGGGGTGGCCCGTTCTTTCACGGCTCTCGTCGCGCACCGCGCGGCTCTCCCGGAGCGCAAAAGGAGCCGGACTCCGGCACCCGGGGGGGGGAGGGCGCCGAAGCCCGGCTCGGGGAACGTCCCGGCGCCGGGGGGGGGATTGCGCCGGGACGTGGTTCGGTTGGCTCGTGGTTCGGTTGGCTGGTGGGCCGGCCGCTGAAACGGTTCGCCGGGGAGGGAGTTGCGGGCTCCGCATCCGGACACCTGTGTCCGCTGGATCCGAACTCCCTTGCCCTGAGGGGTTGTTCCCCCGGCCCCGTGGGTTGAAGCGGCGGAACAGCGCCATGTTTGCGCGGTGTTTCGCCACCCGGCGCACGCGCCCGCGCACACCGGCCGACGGGAACACGCCCACCCGGGCGCGCCGTGTCAGGCCGCCGCGCCGGACACCGGACGCCTGGACGCCCGCGTCAGGCCGCCGCGTCGAAGCCCGTGTCGCGGGCGAGCTTCTTCAGCTCCAGCAGGGCGTGCTTCTCGATCTGGCGGATGCGCTCGCGCGTCAGGCCGTGCTCCTTGCCGACCTCCGTCAGCGTGCGCTCGCGGCCGTCCTCGATGCCGTACCGCATCTTGATGATGGACGCCGTGCGCTGGTCGAGGCGGCCGATCAGGTCGTCCAGCTCCTCGCTGCGCAGCAGCGTGAGCACCGACTGCTCGGGGCTCACCGCGGAGGTGTCCTCCAGCAGGTCGCCGAACTGGGTCTCGCCCTCGTCGTCCACCGCCATGTTCAGCGAGACGGGGTCGCGGGCCCAGTCCAGTACGTCGATGACGCGCTCCGGCGTGGTCGCGAGCTCGGCGGCGATCTCCGTGGGCTCCGGGTCGCGCCCGTGCTCACGGTTGAACTCGCGCTGCACGCGGCGGATGCGGCCCAGCTCCTCCACGAGGTGGACGGGCAGCCGGATCGTGCGCGACTGGTCCGCTATCGAGCGGGTGATCGCCTGGCGGATCCACCACGTGGCGTACGTCGAGAACTTGAAGCCCTTGCGGTAGTCGAACTTCTCGACCGCGCGGACCAGGCCCGCGTTGCCCTCCTGGATCAGGTCAAGCAGGGGCAGACCACTGCGGGGGTAGCGACGGGCCACGGCGACGACCAGCCGGAGGTTGGAGCGGATGAAGACGTCCTTGGCCCGCTCTCCCTGGGCGACCAGGGCCTCCAGCTCCTCACGGCTCGCGTCCAGCGGGGACTTCTCGTACCCGTCGAGGATCTGCCGCGCGAAGACACCCGCCTCGATCTGCTGGGACAGCTCGACCTCCTTGGCGGCGTCGAGCAGCGGTGTCCGCGCGATCTCGTCGAGGTACATGCCGACCAGATCGCGGTCGGCGATGTCGCCGGTGGCGCGAACACTGCTTGCCGCGTCGGCCGTCTCGCCGGTGGCGGACTTACGACGGGCGACGGCACGGGTTGCCATGCGTGCTCCCTTGCGATGGTGGGTCAGCGGGTGGTCCGTCGGACACTCGGCACGGCGGGAGGCGCCGCCGAGGCCTTCCGGACCCTCCTCCGGACTCCTCGGACTCTCCTCGGGTGCCCTGCATCCGATGGAAACAACGACTGGAATCCGGACAGAATTCCCAACCCGACCCCCGAATTTTCTGATCATGCAGTACCCTGTCGGACCGCACGCCGCTGGGCGGTCCGACCGGCGGCGAAGGACGCAGGTCAGCGCGGGCCTGAAGGCCGTCCCGGCGCTCCTCGCCGACCGCTCCGCTCCCGGCGCGGGTGAGACGCCCGTCACACGCGGAGCGATCATCCTCGCCTCCCTCGGGGAGCGTCCGCCTCGACCGCTCTCCCACCCCGGAAGACGACCGACACCCGCCGAAGGTTGCCAGGGGCGCTGACTCACAGGGTTTTCAGCGGCGGGCCATATCCGGCCTTTACGCCGGGGCCGAGCCGGCGCGAACCGGTCAGCGCCGGGTCCAGCCGGGGCCGAGCCGGTGCGAGCCGGTGCGAGCCGGTCAGCCGAACTGGACCGAGCGCTTGGCCAGGCCCAGCCAGAAGCCGTCGATCACCGACTTCTGGCTGCCGAGTTCACCGGCGGCGTCGGCCGCACCCATGGTCACGAACAGCGGGGCGAAGTGCTCCGTGCGCGGATGGGCGAGGTGGCCGGCCGGGGAGCGGTGCAGGAAGTCCAGCAGGGCGTCGACGTCGCCGCCCTCCAGGGCCCGCCGTCCCCAGTCGTCGAACTCCGCCGACCAGGCCGGGGTGGAGCCGGCGTGCCGCAGCGCGGCCAGGTTGTGGGTGAAGAACCCGGAGCCGACGATCAGCACGCCCTCGTCGCGCAGCGGCGCGAGCCGGCGGCCGATCTCCATCAGGCGCACCGGGTCCAGGGTCGGCATGGAGACCTGCAGGACGGGGATGTCGGCGCCGGGGTACATCTCGACGAGCGGCACGTACGCGCCGTGGTCCAGACCCCGGTCGGGGATGTCCTGCACCGGCATGCCGGGGGCGCGCAGCAGCTTGCGCACGCTCTCGGCCAGCTCCGGGGCACCCGGCGCGTCGTAGCGGACGCGGTAATAGTGCTCGGGGAAGCCCCAGAAGTCGTAGACGAGCGGCACGGTCGTGGTGGCGCCGAGGGCGAGCGGGGCCTCCTCCCAGTGCGCGGAGACCATCAGGATCGCCTTCGGCCGCGGCAGCCCGGCGGACCAGGCGGCCAGTTCGCCGGGCCAGACGGGGTCGTCCGCGAGCGGCGGGGCGCCGTGGCTGAGGTACAGGGCGGGCATGCGCTCCTGGGTGGCGGCGGACATCGGCGGCACTTCCCCTCGCTTACTGGATCATTCACTTTAACTCTCAAGCTTTCCTTTTTCCGAGGGTACGCCCGACTTGTTTAAGTTTCAAGAACAAGCGCCGTACAGTGGACGCATGACCACGGCACCCGCATCCTCCGCCTCCTCCCCCGCCGCGGAACCGCCCCGCTGGCTCTCCACGGAGGAACAGCGCGTCTGGCGCGCCTACCTGCACGCCACCACCCTGCTCGAGGACCACCTCGACCGGCAGTTGCAGCGCGACGCGGGCATGCCGCACATCTATTACGGCCTGCTCGTCGGCCTGGCCGAGGCCCCGCGCCGCCGGCTGCGGATGACCGAGCTGGCGATGCAGGCGAAGATCACCCGCTCCCGGCTCTCGCACGCCATCGCACGGCTGGAGAAGAACGGCTGGGTACGCCGCGAGGAGTGCCCCTCCGACAAGCGCGGCCAGTTCGCCGTCCTCACGGACGACGGCCTGAAGGTGCTCGAGCGCACCGCACCCGGTCATGTCGCCGCCGTACGCCAGGCACTGTTCGACCGGCTCAGCCCGGCACAGCAGAAGGCCCTCGGCGAGATCATGGAGATCGTCGCCGAGGGCCTCCAGCCCAACGAAGCGGGTGCGGACCTGCCCTGGCTCCGCTAATACACCGTGCGGCCGGTCAGTGGGCCACCACCGGCACCGGCACCTCGTCCTCGATGCCCGCGCCGTCCCCGGAGGCCACCGTGGTGGAGCCCGGACGGCCGGCGTTGACGAAGGTGAAGGCGATCAGCGCGGCGGCGGCCAGGATGCCGACGGCGAACCAGATCGCGGTGCTGTAGCCGTGCACCATGCCCTGCAGCGCGACCAGCTGCTGCTGCGGCTTGCCGGCGGCGGAGGCGATGTGGTCCTTGACGTACGACGTGGTCGCGGACGCGGCGATGGTGTTCAGCAGGGCGGTGCCGATCGCGCCGCCCACCTGCTGCGAGGTGTTGACCATCGCGGAGGCGACACCGGCGTCCCGCGGCTGGACACCCTGGGTGGCCAGGGACATCGCCGGCATGAACGCCGTACCCATGCCGAGGCCGAGCAGCACCATCGCGGGCAGCAGCTGCGTGGGGTACGAGGAGTCGATCTTCAGCTGGGTGAGCACCAGCATGCCGAGCGCGGCGACCAGGAACCCGGGACCCATCAGGAAGCGGGCCGGGATGCGGGTCATCAGCCGGGTGCCGATCTGGGTGGAGCCGGTGATCATGCCGGCCACCATCGGCAGGAACGCGAAGCCGGTCTTGACCGGCGAGTAGCCCTTCACGACCTGGAGGTAGTAGGTCAGGAAGAGGAACAGGCCGAACATGCCGATGATCGCGAGACCGAGGGAGAGGTAGATACCGCCCCGGTTGCGGTCGGTCACCACGCGCAGCGGCAGCAGCGGGGCCTTCACCTTGGACTCGACGAGCACGAAGGCGATCAGCGAGACGGCGGAGATGACGAACATCGCCACGGTCACCGTGTCACTCCAGCCGTCGGACTCGGCGCGGGTGAAGCCGTAGACCAGCGCGACCAGGCCGAGAGTGGACAGCACCACGCCGGGGATGTCGAGCGGCGAGCGGTTGCGGCCGCCCTCCGGCTCACGGATGACGAAATAGGCGCCGAGCGCGGCGACGATGGCGAAGGGGATGTTCACGAAGAACGTCCAGCGCCAGTCCAGGTACTCGGTGAGGAAGCCGCCGAGGATCAGGCCGACCGCGCCGCCACCGCCGGCGATGGCGCCGTAGATGCCGAACGCCTTGGCGCGCTCCTTGGCATCGGTGAACATCACCGCGAGCAGGGACAGGGCGGCGGGCGCGAGCAGCGCGCCGAAGGCACCCTGCAGCGCGCGGGCGCCGAACATCATCGCGCCGCTGGTCGCGGCACCGCCGAGCGCGGACGCCGCGGCGAACCCGCCGAGGCCCAGCACGAAGGCGCGCTTGCGGCCCCACAGGTCGGCTATGCGGCCGCCGAAGAGCAGCAGTCCGCCGAAGGCGAGGGCGTAGGCCGTGACGACCCACTGCCGGTTGCCGTCGGAGATGCCGAGGTCGGTCTGGGCGGAGGGAAGCGCGATGTTCACGATGGTGGCGTCGAGGACGACCATCAGCTGGGCCAGCGCGATGAAGACGAGCGCCTTCCAGCGGTTGGCGTCGCCGCCGCTGCGGACGGTGCCGGGAGCCTTGAGGGCTGTTTCGGACATGGAGGTACCCACTTCAGGACTTCGTGACGGAAAAAGCGTGTGGTGAACGGAAAAATCGGTAAGTGACGGAACGGCTCGCCCTGGGTGGGGGCCGGTGAGGCCACCGTCCGTTGTGCAGACGGACGGCGTATGCGGAACTAATCGCTCAGGCGTCGGGCTCGGACATCGGGCTCAGGCGTCGGGCTCAGGCGTTGCGGAGGTCCTCCACGGTCGCCGCCGTACCGGGCAGGGCGGAGCGGGCCGGGGCCCGCAACCCGTCCAGGAACAGCTGCAGATGGCGGTGGACGAAGCGGTCGAGGCTGCCGCAGCCGGTGCCGGCCGGGGGCCGGCTGAGCTGCGCGACGGCGATCACCAGATCACCGACCTCGACATCGGTGCGGAGCTGGCCGGCCGCCTTGGCGCGGTCCATGATCTCCGCGATGAGGTCCTCGGCCCCCTGCCGCGCCGCCTCCAGGTCGGGGTGGTTCTTGTCGAAGGTGGTGGAGACCATCGGGCACAGCGCGCTGATCCGCTCGTCGGCGGCCGTGTGCGCGAAGCGCTCCAACGCCTCGAAGGCATCCCCGGTCTCGGCCAGCGCCTCCTCGGCCGCCCGCGCCGTACGGTCCATGACGGAGCAGACGACCTCGCGGACGAGGGCGTCCCGGTCGGGGAAGTTGCGGTACACCGTGGCGTTGCCGACGCCGGCCCGGCGGGCGATCTCGTCGAGCGGCACGTCGGGGCCGTGCTCGACGAACATCTCCCGCGCGGCGGTGACGATGCGCTCGCGGTTGCGCAGGGCGTCGGCGCGGGGCCGGGGCACCTTGCGCGGCGCGGTTGCGGTGGTCGTCACGGTGTACTCCTCGGGCTGTCTGTCTGGGTGACTCACGATCCGGGGACACGGTCCCCGTTTCGCGCGAACACCTGACTAAACGGGGAGACGGTCCCCGGTTATTTCCCGGCGTCGGGGGGATTTTCCGTGACCTGGGTCACAGGGCGTGTAGGGGGTGCGGGTTGGGGGCTCGGCGGGCCTGGGTGGGGACGCCGGTTGGGGGCTCGGCGGGCCCGGGTGGGGACGCCGGCCGCCCTGGCCCCCTGGATGCACCCGGCACCCGCCGCACGAGCCGCCCTGGCCCCCGGATGCACCCGGCGCCCACCCCGCGAGGGGTCCCACGGGACCCCCGCCCGCCGCTGACCACCCGAGCGAGCCGGACCCGCCCAACTCCCCACCACCCCACACGCACCACCCCCCGATCGGCCCGCTCCAGCGCGCGAGCGCACCCGGTGCAACGGAGGGTGATCGCATGGGTGCAGCCGGGAGTCGGCGGCTGCCTGGAGCGAAGGGCCCTGCATGCAGCCGCAGCGACCCCGGAGGGGAACGCACCGCCGCCGCCGGATACGCCCGCGCCGCACGGCCGCCCTCGCCTCCGTCACGCTGCTGACCCTCGCCGTCAGCACCACGGCCGGCACCGGGCACCTGACGCCGGGCGCCTCCCCGGCCGGGGCGGGCCCCGTCGCGGCGCTGTCCCGTTCCACCACGCTGGGCCCCTGCATGATCACCGGTGGCCCGTCCGTCCAGATGTCCGAGGGCGTGCCCACCGCCGGCGGCTACGCGCACTCCACGGGGACCGTGCGCGCGCTGACCCTGATGATCGACTTCCCGGACGCGCGGGGACAGGGCAAGGCGATGGACCGCTTCCACGAGTTCTTCCCGCAGACCCAGCGGTGGTTCCGCACCGCCTCCTACGGCCGCCTGGACTACCGCCCGCTCACCCCGATCCGCCACTGGCTGCACCTGCCGAAGCCGTTCAAGGCGTACGGCATAGAGCGCGGCGCCCCCTTCGACCCGGGCTACCGCGCGCTGGTCCAGGACATCGTGGCCACCGCGGACGCCCAGGTGGACTTCAGCGCCTACGACCTGCTCAACGTGCTGGTCACCCCGAACGCGGGCCCCTCCGCCCTGGACACCGTGCTGTCGGTGACCTTCGCGGGCAACGCGGACGCCCCCGTCGCGGACGGAGTCCCGGTCGCCAACGCCTCGTTCGTCTACTCCCGCCAGGACGACGGCTCCGGCTCCTACGCCCGCACCGGCTACCGGGTCCTGCCGCACGAGAACGGCCATGTCTTCGGGCTGCCCGACCTGTACACCGCGGACGGCGGGGGCGCGGTCGGGCACTGGGACATCATGAGCGAGGACTGGGGCGCCGACAACGACCTGCTCGGCTGGCACAAGTGGAAGCTGGGCTGGCTCGACGCCAACCAGGTCCGCTGCGCCGCCTCACCCGGCACGGCCGAGTTCCCGCTCACCCCGCTCGCCCGGCCCGGCGGGCCCAAGCTGGTCTTCGTCCCGCTCGACGCCCGTACCGGATACGCGCTGGAGCTGCGCACCCGGGAGGGCAACGACGAGGCGGTGTGCCGGCCGGGCGTCCTGATCTACCGCGTGAGCGCCGACGTCGACACGGGCATGGGGCCGGTGCAGGTGTACGACTCGCGGCCCGACAGCGGCGGCTGCACGCGCAGCCCGAACGTCCACGCCGAACTCTCCGACGCCACCTACGTCCCGGGCCAGACCTTCGAGGACCCCCACCACGGCATCCGCATCAAGGTGACGGAACCGGACCGCGAGGGCGAAGAGGAGGGCGAGGTGGTGGTCAGGGTGACGCGGAAGTAGGACACCGGGGCGTGGGCCGGCCGGAGCGCGGCCGGGCCGCGGGGAACGATCGCTCGGCACCCAGCCACCGCACCCCGCCGACACGGTGTCCGCAAGGCCCCTGCCCCGCCGATACGGCGTCCGCGAGTCCCCTGCCCCGCCGGATACGGTGTCCGCACGTCCCCTCCCGCCAGCCCGGAGACCGCACGGCCCATGCACCCGCCGCCCGACACCGCCCACCCCGTCTCCGGAGCCACCGCGCCCCCGGAGGAGGCCGTCACCCCGCTGATCCGCGGTGTCGCCGTACTGCACCGGCTGACGGAGGCGGGCGGCACGCTCAGCCTGAGCGCGCTGGAGCGGACCACGGGTCTGGCCCGCTCCACGGTGGACCGCATCACCTCGACCCTGGCCCGCATGGGATACGTCCGCCTGGACGGCCGCGACGCGATCCTGACCCCTCGCGTGATGGAACTGGGCAACGCCTACCTGGCGGCCCTGCGCCTGCCGGCGCTGCTCTCGGCACGGGCGGACGCCCTGGCGGACGAACTGGACGAGTCGGTGTCGCTGGCGGTCGCCGACCGCGACGGCATCCGCCTCATCCACCAGGCGACCCGCCGCCGCGCGATGTCGCTGAGCTTCCGCATCGGCGACCTGCTCCCGGCCGAGCGCACGGCCCCCGGCCCGCTCTTCGCCACCGAGTGGACGGAGACCGACTGGCGCCGCTGGCACACCCGCCGGGCGGCGGACCCGCACGACGCCACCTTCACGGCCGTACCACCGCGCGAACGCCCGGCCCCCGACGAGGAGTTCGTCCACCGCACCCGGCAGGCGGCGAGGGACGGCTGGTCCCTGGACGACCAGCTGATCGAACCGGGCCTGGTGGCGATCTCGGCGCCGGTGCGGGACCCGGGGACCGGCCGCATCGCCTGCGTGGCCAGCATGGTGAGCCACACGAGCCGCCACACGGCGGACGAACTGGCGGCAACGCTGCTCCCGCGCCTGCGGGAGGCGGTGCGGGCGATGGAGAAGGACCTGTCCGCGCGGTCCGCCGGGAACCCCGCGCCGCCCCCCGCCGGCCTGGCGACCTGGACGACGGCATCGAAGAACGAACTGGGCCGCACCTTCGTCGAATCCCTGGCCCGCGGCCTCACGGTCCTGACGGCATTCGACGAGGGCAGGGGGGCCCTGACGCTGACGGAGGTGGCAAAGGTGACGGGCCTGGTGAGAGCGACGGCCCGCAGAGCACTGATCACCTACGAGCACCTGGGCCTGGTGGAGGCGGCGGAGGACCGCACGTTCTCCCTGACTCCCGGGGTGCTGTCCCTGGGCTTCCCGCCCCTCTCCCGCACCACGCTGCCGGACATCGCGGAACCCCACCTGCGCGCCCTGACGCGCCGCATCCAGGAATCGACGGCCCTGGCGATCCGCACCCCGTCCCCGGACCAGATCCACTACGTGGCCCGCGCGACGCACCACAGGGTGATGAGCGCGAACATCCCCCTGGGCACCGGCCTCCCCGCATCCCAGACCTCGGCGGGCCGCATCCTGCACCCGCCCGGGAAGGCCGCCACCCCCTACGTCCTCCTGAACGCGGAACTGGAAGCGGGCCTGCGCACGTTGGCGGTCCCGATCCACGACGCCAGGGGCAAGGTGGTCGCGTCCCTGACGACGGCAACGCACGCGGCCCGCCGCACCCCGGAAGACTGCGTGGAGAGCCTCCTCCCCGAACTCCTGGCAACGGCATCCCGAATCGAGGAGGACCTCCACACGGCGTCCCGCTTCACGCAAGTCCCGCTTGCGTGAGGGTGGTTCGATCAGGTCACCTTTCCCCGTCCTCCCGCCCGGCGATGACGCCGACGCACTCTTCGAGGGCGGCATGCAAGGGGCTCACGAAGGCGGCGAGCTCGGCGTCGCACGCCGCGCCTTCCTCCAACACCGCCCCGACGACGGCGACGAGCACGGCAGCGGCTTCCAGAGCATGCCGATCGGCTCAGCCCCGGCACGGAAGCTCTCACTTCCGGCCGGGGCGCTTCTGTGCGGCCACGGCATCGCCTTGTATCGCTACGTAGCGATACGTATCCCAAAGAGCGCGCGCGTATCAGTGCGCTTGCCTAGCGTCGACTGCATGAACGCTGACGCTGAGATCGACCACGGCGCACCTCTCACGCCGTACCGGCAACTGGCGGAGATTCTGCGTGCCCAGATCCGGCGCGGCGACTGGCAGCCGGGGCGGATGCTGCCGAGCGAAGCGCAGCTGGTGCAGCGGTACGGGATCGCCCGCACGACGGTACGCCGCGGCCTCGGCCTGCTCGCCGACGAAGGCTGGGTGTACGCCGTACCCCAGCGAGGCTGGTTCGTCTCCGAACCCCTGCCGGCGGACTGAGGACCTGCCTGTGCAGCGGGGCAGGGGGGAGAGCACCGCTCTCCTGCAACCGGGCGCGCACGCGGTACACCCAAGAGCGTGCCTGATCGTGGCTAACCAGGGACGCACCATGCTCTGGTCCCCGGCGCTGACGACATGGAACTGGACAGCACCCGGCGACTCGCGCCAGATCGCGACGGAGATCATCCGGCGCATCAAGGACGGCACGTACCCTCCGGGCAGCCGGGTGCCGTCCACCTTGGAGATCGCCCAGGAGTTCGGCGTCGTGAACGCCACGGCGGCCGCTGGACGCTCGTGGACCTCGCTCCCTCCCCCCAACAGACGCATCCGCTACCCTGTCATCAGCCAGCCGGGCTTCCGGCGGCGCCGCCTTCGTAGCTCAGGGGATAGAGCACCGCTCTCCTAAAGCGGGTGTCGCAGGTTCGAATCCTGCCGGGGGCACAGAGAAACACCAGGTCAGGGGCCCTTCCGTCCGACGGACGGGAGGGCCTTCGCACTCGCAGCACGCGGAGTCGCCGATGCGGCCCGCCCTCAAGCCCGAGTACCGGGGCTACTACGGGCAGCTGATCCTGAACGGCGACTGAGCGCCTCTCGGTGTGGGCGGAATTCCCATTCCCAGCAAACATGCTTCCGGCTCGCGGGCGCGGCCGCTGCGCATCGCGGCCACGGCATCAAGTACCGGGAGAGTGCTGGGAGATGAAGTTCTTTCTGAGGCCACGCGAGTTCACGTCGCGCCAACCCAGACCAAGCCTCCGACCTGCACGTAACACCAGGTCAGGCGTAGTGCTGAGAGATCAGCACCGGCGCCCGTCTGCTGACGAGCACGCAGCAGGGTGTGCGGTCAGAGCCACTCCCAGCGCTTGAAAACGAAGTACAGCGTCAGAGAGACAACGACGATGACGGCGCTGGAAACGATGAAACCCGACTGGTGTGCGAACCCGGGGTAGGGAAGGTTCTGTCCGTAGAAGCCAGTGATCGCCGTGGGCACGGCGATGATCGCGGCCCAGCCCGTCACCTTCTTCATGATCAGATTGACCCGGTTCGCCTGCACGGACAAGTTGGTCTCCATCACCGAAGCCACTAGGTCGCGCAGCGACTCCGTCCACTCGCCGGCACGCAGCACGTGGTCGTACACATCTCGGTAGTACGGCAGCAAGGGATCATCAACGATGTCGAGGTCGGGGCGCATGAGGGCGTTGACGACCTCCCGCATGGGCAGGACCACGCGACGGAGCCGGACCAGTGATTTCCGCAGGGCGTAGGACTGGCGCTGTACGGTCTGGATCTGCCGGCCGCCTTCGGCGAAGAGAAGATCTTCCAGCTCCTCGATACGTTCGTCGAGCTGCCGTACCGCGGCGAAGTGCCCGTCGACGACATGGTCGAGCAGACCGTGGAGCAGAAAGGCCACCCCGTGCGCTGTCAGAGCCGGGGTGCGGTCCCAGCGGGCGACCAGTTCGTCGAGGGAGAACGCGGCGTCCTTGCGGACCGTGATCAGCGCTTGTGGCGTGAGGATGACCGCGAGCTCACTCATCGTCAGTCCCGCACTGTCCGGGTCGACGGCGACCGCGTAGACGCTGAGGAAGTGATGGGTGCGGTAGTTGTCGAGTTTCGCCCGCTGCCCCTCGTGCAGCGCGTCCTCGAGAGCCAGCTCATGGAGACCGAGTTCCTCGCCGACCGCCGTGAACTCGGCGCGGTCCGGGCGGTACAGATCCAACCACACGGTCGCAGAGGAGTCCGCCAGATGCCGGGAGATGTCCCGGACCGGGAAGTCCTCTTCAACCAGGGAACCGTCGCGGTACAGCCGGGTACGGGCCATGTCGCGCACCCTAACGGCACCAGCGGAACATCGGCGGACACCACTGCCGGAGATGCACCCCGACGGGCGGCACCGCCACGTTGGTCACCGTGGTGCACAACTGCGGCGTCCTCGTGATCGCGGCGCAGGTCTGCCTCCTGTACGGATCGGCCGGTCTGTACAACGTCCAGGGCTCGTTCTGGGACGACGGCACCGCCCTGCACTATGTGCTGAACCTGGAGCTCTTCCAGCCGTGGCCCGCGCTCTCCCACGCCGTGGACCGGTATCCGCTCGCGATGGCGGTCGTCGGATACCTGACCGTTCTCACCCAGGTCGCCTTTCCGTTCGTGCTCTTCGGCCGGCTCAAGTGTCCTGGCCGTGCTGCTGGGCATGCACGTCGCCATGGCGTGGTTCTCGGACCGCCGCTCGGGCGCGATGATCGTCGCGGACGCCGTGTTCCTTCCCGACCGCTCCTACACGTTCCTGCCTCACCTCCTTCGGCGCAGCGCCAGTCGATGCAAAACGCTCCTCGCACAACAGTGACTCTCCCGCGCACCGGGTGCAGGGCCGGGCCGTGCGGGAGATCCCCGGCCGGTACTCCACATCCATGCGGCCGCCGCTCCTCGCCGCCGGGAAACGCGGAGTAGTGTGGACATTACCGAGGGCATCTCGCACACCGGCTTCCACGCCGGGTCGCCCCCGGCGAAAGATGAAACCCGGGCCGCCGCGGAGGCGGCCCGGAGACGGGTCCGCATCATGTCGGCGACCTTGCTTCCCACCCTGCCGCACGCCGAGCCCGTCGCAGCCCCGGCCGCGCGTCTCGCGCTGAAGACCGACGGCACCTCCCGGGGACTCCTGGACGGAGCCTGGTGGCCCCGGTCCCGGGATCTGCTGAGCGAACTGCCGGCGCTCACGGACGTGTTGGATCCCCTCTGGGGCCGCATCACCCGCATCGCCGTCAACCCGGAGCACTGGCCGGTCATCCCCCGCAAGATTCCCGTGGACGGGCACATCGTCAAGGTCGGCTGGTTCACCCCGGAGATCGACCCGCACAAGATGCTGCTGCTCTCCTACGGCGCCGGCCGCTGGGATCTCCTCATCATTCCGCCCGAGACCGGATCGGAGTCGGCGGCTCGGCTGATGGCAGCCGCGTCCGAGTACGACGGGCCGCCCCTGACCGCGAGCGCGTTGATCGTCGCGGAGGAGGCCCGGCACGGTGTCTCGGTCACTGACCGGCCACTGGAACCGGACGAGGCATGGGAGTACGAGGGCGGCGCCTCGGCGGTGTCCGCGGCCGTTCCCGGTCAGACCGGTCCACCGAGGCCGGCCAGCCGGCTGACCGTCGGTATGTGAGGTGGCCGCCGTGAACGCCTTCCTGACGGTCACCGCCTTCCTGGTTCTCGTCGCAGTGGCGGCGTACGTGATCCACCGGCTCGACCTCCAGCACGCCAACAGGATCGCCGCGTACCGGTACAGCGCCCCCCGGCCCGGCCGCCGCGGCCGCTGCGCGCCACAGCGGCCGCTACGCGCCGCAGCCGTACCACGCGCCACGGGTGATCATCCGCGCTCCCCGCCGGCCGCCCGACCGCGCCTCGGAACCGTCGGCTCACTCCGCGGCGACGCGAGCCGGCGTACCCCCGGGCCCGGGCCCCGAACCGGGCGGGAAGCGGCCGGGACCCGCGGACGGGGCATCTGAGCAGCATCCGAATCGAGGCGTCATGACTCTTCCGCAGCTGAACATCTACCGGCACGACCGGGACAGGCGGGCACTGGTCACCCTGGCCGGTGTGATCGACCCCGCCACCGCGCCCCAGGTGCGCGCCGCTCTGGAGCGGTGCCTGCAGGACGGCATCACCCTCATCGACGTCGATCTGACCACCGTCGACCGCTGTGACAGCAGCGGCCTGCGCGTCTTCCTCGACGTGTCACGGCACGCCGCCGAGACCCACGCGTCCCTGCGGCTGCACCACCCCTGCCCGCAGACCGAACGACTGCTCACGGACACGGGCTCCACCCGTCTGCTCCGTGCGACGAGACCGGGAGGGGCGCGGCCTCAGCGAGCCGGGCGCCGAGGAGATCGCCACACGGAGCGGGCCGCCAGGTAGAGCAGATCGGCGATGAGGAGCAGGACACCGGCGGAGGTCAGATAGAGCGTGCCGGCGACGCCGGCCCCGATGGCGATCAGAGCGACTGCGGCGACGAGCAGGCTCAGGAAGAGGACCATGGCGGAATGCCTCCCTTCCGGGAACCGCGGCGTGGATGGTTCCGGGGCGGTCGTGAAGACCTGCGCTGCGGGCCACCCTCGGAGGGGCTGGCCGGGTCCCCCGCCCTCGGAGGGGGACCCGCCGGGTCCCCCGTCGGGAGTCCGGCACCGGGGATCAGTCGGCGCGTCGTGCGTGGTGGCGGACTTCGGTGAGCCGGACCTTCGTGGGGAGGCTGTCCAGGCCGGCCGAGTCCCGTGCGTGGGAGAGGGTTTCCCCGCTCAGTCGCCCCAGCGTCCGCGCCGGATCGGCGTGCGGCTCCAGCACCAGCCGTACCCGCGCGGCCGGAGCGGTGCTTCGGCCCGTCACCCGTACATGAGCCCGTGCGACCCCCTCCAGGTCCCGCGCCTCCGCCTCGATCGCGTCCTCCAGCGTGCCGCCGTCGAGTCGGGCCGGCGCCCCGTCCCCGCTGTCGACGAGGACGCCGCCCAGGCGGTGCCTGCGCTGCGCGAGGAGCCACCACAGCAGCAGGGCCAGCAGCACGGCGAGCACCGCGATGACGGTCGGCCACCACCAGCCTTCCTCCCGCCACCGGGTGCGGCCCTCGGTGCCCAGCACCACGTCGTCGGGCCCGCGGAAGGGCCACCAGTCCGGCAGACCGAAGTCCCAGCGGCGCGGCAGGTCCAGCCCGCCCAGCAGCACACCGCCGCCCAGGGCGAACAGCCCGAGGCCGACGAGCCCCAGCAGCACCCGGTTCACCGCCTTGAGCATCGGGATCACCTCAGCCCTTCTTCGGGCGCCGGACGCGCACGGTCAGCGTGGGTGGCCGGGCCAGACCCAGGAACGTCACGGCTTCGCCCAGCGTGGCGTCCAGGTCCGTGCGGACCTCCTCGAGATCGCGGAAATGGGCGCGCGCCCGGGCCTTGACCTTCCGGCGGCCGACGGCGACCTGTACCGACTGGACACCGGGTACCCGCACCGCCCGGTCGCGCAGAACCAGGTCGGCCGCGCGGCGGTCGAGCCCGGCACGGACCTCCCCCTTTCCGGGGCTGCCGGCGGGCTGCCGCATGGGCAGCAGCCTGCGCAGTCCCGGCGTCACCGCCAGCAGGAAAAGCGACAGGCCGAGGGCCATCGCGGCCGCGGCCCCGACGATCATCCAGACGTCGTCCAGTGGTCGGGTGGCCAGTTCCTCGGCGAGCCGCCGCCGCCAGCGCATCGCGGACCGGCCCGCCCGGACCGAGACCACGTCGTACAGGAGCAGTCCGGTGGCCGCGGCGGACAACAGGGCCACCAAGGCGGCGGGAACCCGCCGCGTCGACCAGAAACGGCGCACCCGCCGGTCCGATGCCTCGACCGCCGGTGTCGAGTCGGCCGTGGCCGGGTCCTTGCCCCGACTGCCGTCCGCGGACGGGTCCGCCCTTCCGGATCCGGGGGGAGGGTCGCTGTCACCGGCCGGCCGCCCCCGGGTGTCCGCGCTCATCTCACCCTCTCCTCGCCCGCGTGCCGCGTATGCGCCGAGTGCAGTCGCCCGACCGACACCACGAGATGTGACACGTCCATACCGGACCATGTCCTGAGCCGTTCGGTGACCTCCCTGCGCACGGCGGCGCACTGTGCCCCGATGTCGGACGGATAGCCGAGCTCGACGGTGATGTGCAGCCGTGCCTCACCGAGCGCCGCCGGTCGTCCTGCGGCGGACTCGCCGTCCCGCCCTGCGGTCCGCCGCTCCGGCGCCCGCCGCACGGAGGTGGTCACGTGGGGCGTCCGGCGGCCCGGCGGTACGTGGCCGGCCGACTCGTGGAACCGGCTCAGCGCCTCGCGCGCCACGCGGGAAGCGATCTTCGCGACGACCCGGTCGGCGACGGTGGTCGCCCCGCGCGCCCTGCGGGGGATGCCCGGACGCCGCTCCGCTTCGTCGGTCACTGCCGCCAGTCTCCCCGAGCCCGTCGCCGGTCGTCGCGGATCCGCTCCTGCCGGTCCCGGCGACGGACGAAGTCGCCCAGTTCGAGATCACCTTCCATGAACCGTCCTAGCACGAGACCGACGACGCCCAGCGCCAGCACCAGCAAGAACGCCCAGAAGTCACCGAAATACGCGGCGAAACCCAGCGCCATTCCGGCCATCAGGCCCACCACGGCTCTGCTCATCACGCGCTCCTTCGCTCACTCGGGCTGCTGCGCCCCGGCTACTGGATCCGCTGTCGCTCCTCCCCTTCGTCCTCCTCGTCGGGGAGCTTCACATCGCTGACCGTGATGTTGACTTCGACGACTTCGCGTCCCGCCATCCGCTCCACCGCGGAGATCACGCTCTCCCTCACCTCACCGGCGACGTCCCTGATCGAGACGCCGTACTCGACGACGATCTCCAGGTCGATGGCCGCCTGCAGCTCTCCTACCTCGACGCTGACCCCGCGTGTGACGGACTTGCCGCTGCCGGCACCGGGCATCCGCTCCCTCATGGATCCCATCGAGCGGGCGAAACCACTGCCCAGGGCGTGGACGCCGGGCACATCCCGTGCCGCCATTCCGGCGATCTTCTCCACCACCACATCGGCGACCGTCGTCCGGCCGCGATCAGCGGGAACGCCACCGTGCCTTGCGCCGGTGTTCTCAGTCATCGGGATATTCCTCCCTCAAGGGCCCATCTGACCATGATATTTCCGATTATATTCGCTTTAGCGTGCACTGCAGGACTTGAACGCTGTGAGGCGCGAGGGTCGGACACGTCGCCTGAGAGAGGGTGAGAGGCCGGTGAAGACCGAGGCTTGGACGCAGGCGGTACGGCACCAGTTCGGCCTGGGCCGGTTGCTCCCGCTGGGCGGGCCCGCCGACGGGGCATGGATCACTGAGCAAGCGGCCGTCCAGGCCCTCGGTCGGGCCGCGAACGAGATTCCCGGGGTGCGGCTGGAGTCTCTGCGCATCGGGCCGGCGCCGCTCGAGTCCGTGTCAGAGCCGGCCGTTCGTCCGCCGGCCAGCGCCATGCCGCCGGGCCCGCTCAGGATCGAAGCCGCGTTCTCGGCATCACTCGGGCGGCCACTGCCGGAAACCGCCGACCAGTTGAGGAGCAGGCTGCTGGACGCGGCCGCTCGACGGCTCGGTCTGACAACCGTGACGGCCGACCTGCGCGTCACGGACCTCCACGAGGTTCCCCACGCGGGTACGAAGGCGCGGCCCGTTGCGAGATCCATGAAACTCACGCCGCAAAGCACAGCCGCAGCAACGACCGCAACCGCACGCAGCTCGCTCTCCGTGACCGGAGCGGGCTCCCCGCGAGGGCCCGTCGGGGATCTGGCGGACGTCGCAACGGGTGTTCCGGGCGTCGCCGGCCTCACCACCGTGCTGGGGAGCCGCCCGGTCAAGATGGAGGACAATGCGGACCCACCCGGCCGGCGTGTCGAGGTCCACTTCGCGGTCACCCCCGGACACCATCCCCTGGAAGTCGCGCGCGCCGTCCGGACTGCCGTGGCCGACGCGGCGGCCACCGACGCCCCGGGCCCGGTCACCGTTGCCGTCCTCATCACCGAGACCGCGGCCTGACCGGCCGGGCGTCGACCACTCATCAGCGATCAGCGGGATTCGCTTCACCGGCCGGAGTCGGTTCTGCCGACAGCACGCGGACCGCTCCGGAGGCCCCGTCTGACACGGTGTGAGACGCCCGCGCCGGGGTACCCGCGAGAAACAGAGGGCCTGCGCAGCAGCCGCTGACGGACGAAGCAGACGCCTCCCAGCTCTGTGGCCGCGTGATGTGTCCGCCACCACGGAGGACGAAAGGCTCGCCTGCGGCCCGGTCCCAGCGGCTCCCGGGGCGGCGCCGAGCCAACCGGCCTTCTTCGGAGAGATTCACCATCATGAGCAGTAACACCGCGGTCCGCCCCCCGCCCTCGGAGGCGTCCGGCAGTGACTTCGCCCGCCTGTCGAGAAAGATCGCCGCCGCCGGGCTGCTGGGGCGCCGTCCGGCCTACTACGCGCTGCGGACCACGGTGGTGGCCGGGCTCTACGTCAGTGGGTGGGCCGCCGTCGCGCTCATCGGCGACAGTTGGTGGACTCTGGCGGTCGCCGCCTTCCTTGCCGTCGTCTTCGGCCAGGTCGCCCTGCTCGCCCATGACGCGGCGCACCGCCAGGTGTTCCGCCGACGCCGGGCCAGCGAGGTGTCCGGACGGATCGCCGGTGCCGGTATCGGGATGGGATACGGCTGGTGGCAGGACAAGCACACCCGCCACCACGCCAACCCCAACCACGAGGATCTCGACCCCGACCTCGCCCCCGACCTGCTGGTCTGGTCCCAGGACCAGGCGCGGACCGCCAAGGGGCTCCCCCGCCTGATAGGCCGCTGGCAGGCGTACCTGTTCTTCCCGCTCCTCACCCTGGAGGGCTTCAACCTGCACGTGTCGAGCGTGAAGGCACTGGCCAATCGTTCGCTCAAGCACCGCACGCTCGACGGCGTCCTGCTGTTCGCGCACTTCGTGCTCTACCTGACCGTGCTGCTGTGGCTGCTGCCGCCCGGCATGGCGATCGCCTTCCTCGCCGTCCACCAGTGCCTGTTCGGCGTCTACCTGGGCTCCCTCTTTGCGCCCAACCACAAGGGCATGCCGATCCTGACAGGCGAGGACCGCCCGGACTTCCTCCGTCGCCAGGTGCTCACCTCACGCAACGTGCGCGGCGGCTGGTTCACCGACATCGCGCTGGGCGGGCTGAACCATCAGATCGAGCACCACCTGTTCCCCAGCATGCCCAGCCCCAATCTGCGCAAGGCCCGGACCATCGTGCGGCGCCACTGCCAGGAACTGGGTGTGGACTACGTGGAAACCGGGTTGATCGCCTCCTACCGGTTGGCACTCGCCAGTCTCCACCGGGCCGGAGCACCGCTCCGGCACGTAAGTGTCCCCACCTGACAGACCTGCCGGAGCCGTCGGAGGCCGTGATGTGGTCACCGTAGGTCCTGCAGCAGCATGCCGAGACCGGGCGTCCACGACCTCCGTGCCGGAGCCGTGGCGCCGAGAGATCAGTCGTCATCCTGGGCCACCCGTAACACGGATACGGCGGGTGAGGGGATGACAGCAGAACGGCGCGCGGCCCGCTCCGAGAGTGCGGGGAGGACCAGCGGATCGACCGCGTGAACCCAATGGAGGGGACCAGCCTTGGTATCCGGGCGGTGACGCGAACCTGCTCATGGTCGAGTTGACGCCGCGGACCTCTCGCGCCCGTCGTCCGACACCGTTGCGCCGTCGCGCCCGGCGGTGACCCGTCAGCCCGACGAACCGCGCCCGCTCCCGGTGTCGATGAGGATCTGTTCCGCCTGGCTGATGTTGTCCGCCCGGACCGCCTGGGCCATCGCGGTGCGGGCGGCGTCCGGTGCCGCGTCCGGCGGGACCACCAGGAGGGAGAAGATGTCCCGGTCGCCCCGGGTGATCAGGACCGTGTCGTCACCGACCGGGAAGGAATCGATGTGCACCACGCGGTCGTCCACGAGGATGCGCGTCGGGAGACCTTCCCAAGCTGCGGTGTCCAGCCCCACGCGGGTCACGGGGCCGAGGTGGGCGATGAGGGCACTCAGCAGCGCGGGCAGCTCGGCGCCCATGTCGCGCGAGCGCGGCCACCACGCACCATCGAGGACACCTTCACGTGATGCGGTCGTCTCCAGCCGGAGAAGCGCACAACCCGGGCGAACGGCCTCGTGGACACCGCTGGGCAGGCGCCGGGGAACGGGAGGTGTATCCGAGCTGGTCATGAGGACCACCCGTCTGTAGGGCAGGTGCGACAACGGGACCGCCTCGCACCTGTCACGCTACTCCTGGTGCCACGCGCGCCGGCGTCTCCGACATGGCCCTCTGCCGACCGGCCCCAGCCGGATCGGATCCAGCACACATGAGGCCGGGAAACCCCGTGAACACACGAGAACCACGGAAAATTGTTTTCCCGGGCCAGGCGACCTGAAGCGAGCGTTTTCGCAGGTCACAGTCGCCTTCGGAGAAAACTCCTAAAGCGGGTGTCGCAGGTTCGAATCCTGCCGGGGGCACCAGGCAAAAGGCCCCGGACCGATCATGGTCCGGGGCCTTTGACATCCACTTCTGACATCAACGCAGGCGGTCACTCGTGGATGGGGCGTCTCCTGAGCAGCCGGTCCATGCGGCTCATGGCCTCGCGCTGGGTGTCCTGCACGACCAGAGCACGGGACGGGACGGAACGGCGACACGGCTCTTGGAGTCCTGGACGTGGAGGACTGGCTGCAGGCGAGTGCTCGAACTCGACGAGACCCCGGAGGCCAGCGTCGCCCGCGAGGCCCAAGAGACGGGTGTACCAGGGGTCAAGATGTTCGTCAGCCTGTGGGACGAGTACCGACGATGGCGCCCGGTCGACGGCGGGACAAGACTTTGTGATCTTCGCGTCGGCTGCGTCCTTGTGGCCAGCCGTTAGCATCGGGCCATGACGTCACATCAGGCGGATGCCGCGTAGGTCCCCGCGCGAGGTGAGGGCCACCGTGCCCCATGGGCAAAGCGATGGCGCGGTGAGCACGCTGCTCATCAGCGCGTGTCCTGGGCCGCCGACGTGCGCTGCCGTCCACACGTACCTCTTCGTCGATGGCCTCGACGTAGTCGCGCGCAGCGACAGCAGAATGGCCGGCCTCGATCCGAGGCGACTGCTCCGCCCAGGCGGACCGCTGTATCCGACCGATACGCCATGCACGGTGGATGTGGCAACCCAGGGGCAACCCGAGCCAGGGCCGGACAGGCTGACCGTTCGGGTCCGGCTCCGGGGCGAGACGGTCATCTGGTCCGGTCTGATGTACCCGGGCCCCGATGGCAGGCCGATCGAGAAGGTTCGCTTCCGCCTGGAGCAGTACCTGGGCGAGGTCGAGCGAGGGTACGCGGCGTTGAAGGGCCCCTCTTCAGTCAGTAGTCCCGGATGAAGAGGTTCGTGAGCATGTGCCGGCTGTCGCGGCTTGCTCTGGTCGACGGAACCGTGCAGCGTGGCTGAGGCCGGTGGGGTGCAGCGAGGCATACGCCCGCCTCTCCGTCGGCGCACCCGCCGTCGCGGCGGGCTGCCGTCGGCTGGGGTCGGGCGCGGCAGGATCTTGAGGGCTGCAGTCCGCCGGGCACGACAGGGGCCCCGCCGACGCTGGTCGACGGGGCCCGGGTGGCGCGCGGGGTCAGCAGGCGTCGTACTTCCAGGCGCCGCCCTCAACCGTCCACGGCTGCCCCTGCTGGTCGAACTTCGGCAGGCCCTTCACTTTGTACGAGACGCGGCCCATGTCCCCTGAAACCGTCGCGTGCACGTCCGTCGCCGGGTGGTTGGGGCCGTAGTCCTTCGCGGCCTGCTCCACGGTGGCCGCGTACGTGGCCGGGTCTGCCTTGGCGCGACAGCGCTTCGACAGAAAGGCATACGCCCCTTCCCCGGCCCCTCCGAAGTAGAGGTTCACGTAGGTGGCCGCGACGCGCTCCAGTTCAGTGGCGTCGGGCGGCGTCGGGGCGGTGGTCGGCGTCTCGGCGGCCGTGGCGGGGCTGCTGTTCGGGGTGTCGGCTTTGTCGTCGCTGGACGAGGAGCAGGCGGCGAGGGTGGCGAGCAGGGCGGTGGTGAGCGTGATCGTGGCGCGGGTGCGCATGTGTCCCCCATGAACGGTGTGCTGGAGGGGGCATGGTGCCACGCCGGACATGGTTGGGGCCCCGCCCGGGGGAATTCGGCGGGGCCATGGGACCAGTCTGCGGCCGCTGTTGCAGAAGCGGTGCTGTGCGCTCACCCCCTTGCTCCATTGACATCCACGGCTGACATCAACGGCGGGGAACGATGACACACCGAAGCGGTCGCAGCCGGATCGCAGAGCGACCATCGAGCCCCGTTTCGGCACGCCATGCCGCAGCGTGATCGAACTCCTGAAGCGGGTGTCGCAGGTTCGAATCCTGCCGGGGGCACCAGCGCAAAGGCCCCGGACCGATCACGGTCCGGGGCCTTCGACATCCACCTCCGACGTCAACGCGGCGCGTCAGCTGTCCGGGCCGGACTGATGGCCGTCGCCCGGTCGGCCGGGATCACCGCCGTCCCTCCCGCCTCTCCGGCGCGGGGGGGGGGGGGGGGCCGGGGGGGGGGGGGGCGGCGG
>NZ_JBICAJ010000007.1:257135-515644 GCF_043088925.1 Streptomyces sp. NPDC014006
GCACTGAGGGCCGTCGCGGGGTCGGCCGCCATCCCCGCCCCCCCTCCCCCCTCTCCGGCCCGCCCCCCCCCCCCCCCCCCGTCTCCGCCCCCGTGGGCGCCGCACGTCAGCCCGCCGGGTCCAGGAGGATCTTGCGGACGCCGTCGGCGCGGCCCGCGAACAGGTCGTACGCCTTGGGGCCCTCGGAGAGGGCGAAACGGTGGGAGACCACGGCTTCCGGCTTGATGCGGCCGGCCTGGGCGAGGGCGATCAGGGGAGGGAGTTCGTAGTGGACCGAGCAGAGGCCGATGGCGAACTCCAGTTCCTTGACCTGGGCCAGTCCCATGTGGAGGGGGAACGCCTTGTTCTGGCTGACCCCGATGACGCTGACCCGGCCGGCCTGGCGGACGGCCTTGAGGGCGAGTTCGATCGTGGCGTCCGAACCCACGGCCTCGACCACGGCGTCCGGTCCGCGGCCGTCCGTCATCTCGCGTACGGCCGTGCGCGCGTCCTCGCCCTCGACCGGCTCGACACCGAAGGTGGCCGCGAAGGCACGGCGTTCCGCGACCAGGTCGGCGCCGAGGACACGGGCGGCGCCCATGGCGAAGGCGGACTGGGCGGCCATGAGGCCGACCGGGCCGAGGCCCACGACGAGGACGGTCTCGCCGGGCTGGATGCGGGCGCGGCGGCAGCCGTACCAGGCCGTGGGGGCGTTGTCCGTGAGGACGACGGCGGCCTCGTCGGAGATGCCCTCGGGCAGGTGCACCAGGTTGACGTCGGCGTGGGGTACGGCCAGCGCTTCGGCCTGGCTACCCGGCAGTTGGGGGCTCACCCCGTAGCAGAGTTCGACGCTGGACTTGGCGCGCTCGCAGCGGGCGGTGAACCCGGCCGCGCAGGAGCGGCACTGGGCGCAGCCGACCGAGGCGGGCACCAGGACCCGGTCGCCGGGCTTGAACCGGGTGACCTGGCCGCCGGTCTCGACGACCACGCCGACGCATTCGTGCCCGGGTGTGTAGCCCGTTTCGGGGCTGAACGGGTTGCCGTGGTAGATGTGCAGGTCGCTGCCGCAGATACCGGCGGTGGTGACCTTGACGACCGCGTCGGTGGGGCTGGTCACGGCCGGGTCGGGGACATCCTCGTAGCGGATGTCGTGGCGGCCGTGGTAGGTCAGTGCCTTCACTGGTCTTCTCTTCCCCTCTGCCCTACGCGTCCGCGTCCGCGACCTGGAGCACGAGCTTGCCGTTGTTCTCGCCGCGGAACAGCCGCATCAGGGTCTCGGGGAACGCCGCGACTCCCCCGGGCACCACGTCCTCCAGCGACTTCAGCCGGCCCTGCGATCGCCACGCGGCCAGTTGCCCGATCCCCTCGGCGTACCGGTCGGCGTAGTCGAACACCACCATGCCCGTCATGGTGGCGCGGTTGACCAGCAGCGACATGTAGTTGGCGGGGCCTTGTGGCGTGGTGTTGTTGTACTGGGAGACGGCCCCGCAGATGACGACGCGGGCACCGCGCGCCAGACGCAGCAGCACGGCGTCCAGGACGTCGCCGCCGACGTTGTCGAAGTACACGTCGACGCCGTTCGGGGCGTGCTCGCGCAGCGCCTTGCGGATGTCGTCGGTCCGGTAGTCGATCGCGGCGTCGAACCCGAACTCGTCGACCACGAGCCGGCACTTGCGCTCGCCTCCGGCGATGCCGATGACCCGGCAGCCGAGGATCTTGGCGATCTGGCCGACGACGCTGCCGACGGCCCCCGCCGCCCCGGAGACCACGACGGTCTGGCCGGGCTCGGGACGCCCGATGTCGATGAGACCGAAGTAGGCCGTCAGCCCCGACATGCCGAGGGTGCCGAGGTACGTCGGCAGGGGGGCCGCCGCCGGGTCGACCTTGGTGACGCCGAGGCCGTCCGACAGGCAGTACTCCTGCACGCCGAAGGTGCCCGACACATGGTCTCCGACCGCGAAGCCGGTGTGCCGGGAGGCGATCACCTGGCCGATCGCACCGGCGCGCATCACTTCGCCGATCTCCACCGGGCGGATGTAGGACCTGCCCGCGTTCATCCAGCCGCGCATCGCCGGGTCGATCGACAGATAGAGCACCCGTACCAGGAACTCCCCGTCGCCGGGCTCATCGATCACCTCGTCGGTGTGCGCCCAGTCGGTGGGCTGCGGCTCCCCCACGGGGCGTGCGGCCAGGCGCACCTGGTGGTTGGCTCTGCGCATCTCGGGCTGCTCCTTCGGTGGATCGGGCCGGCTGCCACGCCGCCCTGGTCGTCGCGGGGCACCCGCGCCCCCACGGGCATACCATCCAGTCGGTATGCTCGTGAGGGTAGGGTGCCGTTCCTCCCAGAGCAAGCAGATCACCGCAAGGGAGGTGAACCGGGCAGGTCAGCCCACCAGCTCCGCGCTGCCGGCCGGCTCGCGCCGGTCCTGTCCGTTGACGCGGTGCCGTTCGATGGACGAGCGCCGGTACACCTCCTGCCGCACCCGCTGGATCTCGCCGAGGGGCCGGTGCTCCTCGCGCGATCGCCAGGGTGTGATCGACGTGGTGTCGGCGGCGGCCAGGTTGTCGTCCCCGCCGACGTCCTGGCGCGGGAGATCCACCCGGGCGACCGTCACCCAGGGAGACAGGTCTTCGGGCCACTTCACGGAGGTGTTGTCCACCGGCATCCGGGCCAGATCGGTGTTGAGCTGCACCTGGAGCTCGAAGGAGTGGTCGCGCTCCGCGGCCTCGGCCACCAGGGTGCGGCGGAACGCCTCGTTGTCCGCGCGCACGTCCACGATCTGGTGGGTGAGGGCGGACAGGGACGCGGCCGTCGGCACGGTACGGATCTTGGCGATGTGGTCGCCGTACCGGAATGCGCCCATGCTGTTGTAGGTGTACGACAGCAGGTTCCGGCGCGGGACCGCGGTGAACGACAGCATGGCGAGCAGTTCGTCCCACAGCCAGCTGCCGGGATCGGTGAGCGTTCCCCGGCGGGTCAGGAACTCCGCCATCCAGGTCTTGCGGCGGGCCGGGTCCACCAGTGCCTCGGGCAGTTCGGCGAACAGGTCTTCGATGACCATGTAGTCGTAGGCGGTGTTCGCGAAGAAGACCTCGTTGTTGATGAGGTTGAGGTCGAAGGTGCCGCTGTCGCGTTCATCGTCCAGCAGCGAAGGGCCGGGAACGCCGAACAGCTTGATGCCCATGCCGCACGCCGCGCCCAGTTGGTGGTCGGGGCGGTGATGACCCAGGCCGTTGGAGTAGCGGACGACGGCGTCGTACACGGCCGGGCGGGCGAAGAGGCCCTGGCGGTAGAAGCCGGTGTTGTCACCGACGGTGACCGTGGCCTTGAGGAGGCCGTAGGTCTTCCCGTGGGCCGTGCGGACGGCTCGACCGACGGCCTGGCGCTCCACGGAGGCGTGGGTGCGACGCGCCACCTGCTGCACGACCTCGTCCAACTCCTGCTGGTAGGTGGGGCGTTCGATGGGACGGTAGTCCTCGTGGCGTATGGGGTTCACGTTGCCGCCTTCCTGTGTCGTGGCGTCCTGCTCCAGACGTTAGTCTGCAACTTAATTGCGCACAATCTAACTTGTTGTGATGCACCACACGTCGGCGGGCAGACCGTGGAACGTCACGGCACCCCCCGGGGCCATGGCGAACGCTCCTGGCCGTTGGGTCCCGGGCGGGGTGGGTCTATCGTCGGAATCATGGGGGCAGGACGAGGAGGGCGGCCGGTGATGCCACAGGACGAGGCCGTGGTCGGCTGCACAGGGACGGTACTCATCGGAACGCGCGGATCCGCGGGTCCCGGTGAGATCCTGGTGCGGGTCAGAGGCGGCTCCGAGACGTTCCTCGCCTGGTCGGAGAACCCCCTGTCCGCGGGCGCGACGGTGCTCGTGATCGAATCGCGGGGATGCCGTGAGGTCGGCGTCATCGAGTGGGTGGATCCATTGGACGCGCTCGGCGGCAACACCGCCGACGCCGACTGAGGAGTACAGGCATGTTCGGATACCGCGTCCCCGCCCCCGACGAGGCGATGTTGATCTCGGGAGGCAGGCGGGGCCTGGGGGGCGCGCCGTTTCGCGTGGTGACGGGGCACGGCAAGTTCGTGCTCCCGGTCTTCCGCAAGGTCCGCTTCCTCACCCTGTCCATGTGCGAGTCCGAGGTCACCGAGACCTGCGTGACCAGGCAGGGCATCGCGTTGCACGTCCGCGCGGTCATCGCCTTCAAGGTCGGCAACGATCACGAGAGCATCATCAACGCGGGTCAGCGGTTTCTCTCCGACCAGGAGCAGATGTCGGTGCTCACCGGGCGGATCTTCGCCGGCCATCTGCGGGCCATCATCGGCTCGATGACGGTCGAGGAGATCGTCACCGAGCGGCAGAAGCTCGCCGCGGAGGTCCTGGACACCTCCAAGACCGAGATGGCGAAGATCGGTCTGACCGTCGACTCCCTTCAGATCCAGTCGATCGACGACGGTGACACCGGCTACATCGACGCGATGTCCGCGCCGCACAAGGCAGCCATCCAGCGGCAGGCCCAGATCGCGCAGGCGCAGGCCACCCAGGCCGCGGCCGAGGCGGAGCAGGCGGCGGCCCGCGCGCAGGCCGAGTACGCCAGGCAGACCGCCATCGTCAAGGCCGAGTACTCGGCGGAGGTGGACCGCGCTCAGGCGAAGGCCGCGCAGGCCGGACCGCTGGCGCAGGCGGACGCCCAGCAGGAGGTGCTCGCCGCCCAGACGGAACTGGCCCAGCGGCAGGCCCAGTTGCGCCAGCAGCAGTTGGTGGCCGAGATCGTGAAGCCCGCCGAGGCCGAGGCCGAGCGGGTCAGGATCCTCGCGGCCGCCGAGGCGCAGCGGATGAAGGTTCAGGCGGAGGCGGCGGCCTCGTACGACCGGGTCGCGCTCGACCGGATGCTGATCGACCAGCTCCCGCAGATCGTCAAGGAGGCGGCGGGCGGCCTCGCGGGCGCCAACGTCAACGTCCTCAACGGGGCGGACGGCCTCGGCGAGATCGCCGCCGGTCTGGTGTCCCAGGGTCTGACGATCCTCGACTCGGTCCGGCAGAACCTGAACGGCCAGGACTCCGACGGCCACCGCCCCGACGGCCGCCGCCCGGAGGAGAGCGAGGACAGCGGCCTTCTGCGACTGGCCGCCGGCAAGGAGCAGAAGCCGAAGGACGGCCGGGTGGACGTCGACTGAGCGCGGCAGCGGGCTTGTTCACCTGCGCGAGGCGTCCGATCGGCAACGGCCGGGCCCGGTCACCCGTCACGTTCGGTCAGTAGCCGTGGCCCGGCCAGTGCGGGTCCGTCCAGCGGGCCTCGCCGGTGAGCCCGAGCAGACGTATCCGGTGCCGCAGATCCGCCGGTGCGCCCGACTCGCGCAGCCGCGCCGCGGCATGGCCGAGGAGCCAGGCGACCAGTTCGGCGCGCATCTCCTCCTCGTCGTGCTCGTACCAGTGGACGCTCCACGGCAGGCTGTCTCGCAGCAGCTCGGACTCCCACTCCGCGGCCGCCTCGGCGAGATGCCGGTCGCTGAGGTGTCCGGTGTGCTTCTCCCAGTCGGCGAGCCAGGGGGCGAGCGTTCCGGATGCCTCGGCGCACATCGCGAAGACCTGGTGCGCCGGAACTGCGGCGTCCGGATCGGTGAGGCTCTGCGCCCACCAGGCGTGCAGGAACTCCCGTACCCGCTCGGCGTGCTCGTCGGGCCACTGCTGCCAGCGGCCGCGGGCGAAGGAGTAGCCGGCCTCTTCCAGTCCGGACAGGGGCTCCACGCGACCGGCGGCCAGCGCCCGGGCGAACTGCGGCAGGATGCGGCGCAGCACGGCCGCGTGATCCATCCAGTCGATGGCCTGCCAGGTCCGGCGCAGGAGGTCCGGCTCCAGTTCCACGTCCGGCGTCTTCAGAAGGGCGAGCTCCTCCGCGCTGCCCCAGTGGCATACGCAGTTGCACTCGTCCGGATGCGCGGTCATGCCGCGAAAGGTGACGGAGAGGCTGTCCAGGGCGGCGCTGAGGCGGCGGCGTGCGGGATGGTCGGCGAGCTGCATGATGTTCCCGGCCTTCGAGGACTCCGTGCGGCTTCCGCCGGCCGAAGACCGGTACCTTACCCGGTGACGCGGGGCCCTGCAGCGGCCGCCCGCTTCAGAGGTGCCGGTCGATCCTCTTCTCCTGCTCCAGCTTCTCCAACTCCGCGTCGGAGAGCGGGTGCAGGGTGTCCAGGAGTCGCCGGAGCCCGGGCTCGGCGACCGTCTGGCTGGTGACCTCGAACTCCGCTCGGCCCTGGCGGCGGGTGAGGCTGATCTCGTGGGTTCCGCCGGCGAAGTCGCGGATCCTGACCATGTCGCCGTGCGCGTCCACCGTGCAGGTCACGTTCTTCTCGGCGGGCTCGGGGCATCGGGGGGTCGTGGTGGACGGTGGGCGTACGACGAGCCCGGCGTAGCCCGTCTCGTAGCCCTCACGGATCGGGCGGTAGTCGACGATGAACGTGGCAGGGCCGACCTCGGCATGGGAGACCTGCAGGCCCGGCGGCGCGTCGCCCAGGAACAGGAGCTCCGGATGCTCCCGGTACCGCGCGGCTTGCGCCTCCTCCTCGCCCTGCCGTGCCAGCGCCGGGCCGACGAAGCCCCCGTAGGCCACCGCGCCCGCCAGCGCGGCCAGCGCCCCGAGCCGCACCCACCTGCTCGGCACGAAGAACGCCGCCGCCACGGCGTAGGGCACCCCGGCCAGTGCGATCCGGGTGCCGGCGCTGCCGAGGTCGACGTCCCGGCCGTAGGCGACCAGGCCCGCCACGACGCCGAGCGTGCCGAGGACGAAGACCAGTACGGCCCAGCCCAGCCGCCGCGGCAAGGAACCGTACAGCGGCAGCACGGTCCTCATCGGCAGGGCCGAGATGGTCAGCAGGCCCACGACCAGCGGCACACCGAGGACGAGGACCAGGACCGCCGCTCCGAGACCGTCGGCCCAGCCCGCCGCCAGCAGCCCCACACCGAACACCGGCACCGCAGCCGCCGTCATCGCCCAGACCAGGAGGAGATGCAGCGCCGTCAGCGCCCCTCTGCCGCCCTGCATGTCACGGAGCCTGTCCTTCATGCCACGGAGCCTGTCAGGCGCCGCCGCGGCACCACATGAGTACGCGTACTCAGCTGACCACCTCGCCGCGCACGCTGATCATTTCGCTGCAACGGAACGCAGCCGGTCGGCGAGTGCGGCGAAGCCGGAGTCCTGGAGCCCTCTGCTCGGGTCAACGCGATGAAGCCCGCGTGGGCTTGGGTCGGCGCCGGCCTCCGGCCACTGCATCACGGGCGACTTCGGCAGACCGATGAGGGGGCGCTCCGCTGCGCAGGTCACACGCGCACGATGGTCCCGGCCTCCCGCTCCGTCCGCCCCGCCTGCTCTCCCCCGCGTCGCCGCCCTAGGCTGCTGCTCATGGTCCACGATCTGCAGCAAGCCACCGAAGAGGACATGGAGTTGGTCGAGTTCGCTCGGCGCATTGTGGAGGACAACGGGGACGGGGAGGTGCACACCGTCGGTGCCGCCGTGCGCGACGTGAGCGGGCGGGTGTTCGGGGGGATCAACCTCTACCACTTCACCGGTGGGCCCTGCGCGGAGCTCGTCGCCCTGGGGCATGCCCGTGCCGCGGGGGCGCGTGAGCTGGCGGCCATCGTCGCCGTCGGAGACAACGGGCGCGGAGTGCTGGCGCCGTGCGGGCGGGATCGGCAGGTTCTTCTCGACCATCATCCGGGC
Source organism: Streptomyces sp. NPDC014006 (assembly GCF_043088925.1). Classification (NCBI taxonomy): domain Bacteria; kingdom Bacillati; phylum Actinomycetota; class Actinomycetes; order Kitasatosporales; family Streptomycetaceae; genus Streptomyces; species Streptomyces sp. NPDC014006. The sequence goes on from NZ_JBICAJ010000007.1 coordinate 264,834, forward strand.
ATCCGTGTCCTCGTGCCCACGGACGAGGGGATCCGCAGCATCTCCGTCGCCGGTCTGCTGCCGCACAGCTATGTGTGGGCCGATCAGGACGTCTCCGGAGCGGGGCGCGCCGGGACGGTGACGCAGTCACTGGCCTTCCACCGGGACTATCTCGACGCCGTCCGCTCGGGGCACAAGACGACCACGGTGCGGCGAAGGACGACCGTCGCCACGGGGCCGGTCGACCTCGTCTTCGAGCTGGAGGAGGACCTGGTGCTCCCGGGCGTCGTGACGGCGATCCGTCACAAGACGGTCGGTGAGCTGACCGAACAGGATGCCGTCGCCGACGGGTTCCGCGATCTCGCGACGCTGCACGAGCGGCTGCGCTACCACTACCCAGGCATCGCTCCCGGTGATGACATCGCCATCGTCCACTTCCGCTTGGCCGACGCCTGAACCCCCGCGCGAACGTGCTCCCTCACCCACTTGGCGACCCCCGGGTGCCCCCGGTGCCGCTCCCTCAAGCACGGGAGCGGCGCCGGCCGTGGCCCTGAGGTTCGGTTACGACGACGGCGGCGCGCTGCGGCTGAGCCATTCCGGTGCCTTCGGGCTGGGCGCCGCGACCACGGTCACCCTGCTGCCCGGCGAACGGCTCGGCATCGTCGCACTGAAGGCCGACGACGTCTGCACGGGCGGCACCTTCACCTACCGCACCCAGGGCGAGAACGCCGTGGGCCTGTCCGGCGTCACCTTCCACGTCGACTCCGGCAAGGCCGCGAGCGTCACCGTCGAACATCTCGACGCCAACGAACTGGGCACGTTCACCCGCTGACCCCGACACCCGGCCCCACCCGGCACCTGCCTCCCCGAACCCGCTTGCCGGACGGGCGAGTTCGCCGGCCTCGCCCTCACGGCCGGTGCGTGGTGAGGTCGGCGACTCCGGTCGCCCGGACGTACGTCCCCCGGCACGGCATCCACAGTCCGACGACCACACCGGGGATGCCGGCCTCGCGGCGGACGTCCTCGATCGCCTCGTCCAGGCGGGTGGTCAGCTCGCGGCCGAGGCCGTGCGGTCAGCCCTGGTCCTGGTTCTGGTCCTGGTCGTGGGCGTCGTCGCACCCGGCGTGAGCGGCTGCGGGAGTCACCGCCGTCGGGGCCAGTGCCGACGCCACGAGCGCGGTGGTGAACAGGCGTCGGAGGGGATACGTCGCATGTCGGGGCGCCTTGTCGGGGAGGGGGCTGAGAAGGCAACGGCACCATCCGGGAACCGGAGGCAGCGCGTCCTGGGGTGCGCCGTCCTCACGAGTCCACGCGTTCGGTCCCCCGGTTCTCCGCGACGGGGTACCGACGTCATCCTCGATCGCTACGATGCGCGCCGGGGTCGCGGCCCAGGGGGGCGCGGAAACGTTTCCGGAGGGGGATTTCCTGTGTTCGTGCTGTTCATCCTGCTGCTCATAGGCGCCGTCGTGCTCTTTCTCGTCGGGCGCAGACGTGACGAGACGGGCTGGAGGATCGGGGCCGCGCTCAGTGCCGTCGCCGGACTGCTGGCCGGAGCGTTCGCGTGTGTCCACGTCGTGAGCGCCTACGAGGTCGGCGTCCCGGTGACCTTCGGGAAGATCGGTGCGCCGCTGACGTCCGGCGTCCACTTCAAGTCGCCGTTCACCGACGTCACGTCCTTCTCCACCCGCCCGGTCGACCTCGACCTCAACGGCAAGGACGTCGTCGAGGTCCGTTCCTCCCAGGGCGGTGTGCTGTACGCCGACGTCACCATCAAGTGGGCCGTGGTGCCGGCGAAGGCGGTCGAGCTGTACCGGCTGGCGGGCAGCGAGGACGCCGTTGAGCAGCGGCTGGTGCTGCCCGACAGCCGCGAGATCATCCGCAACGTGTTCGCGAAGCACACCAGCGAGGAGGGCTACGCCTCCGCCCGCGAGCAGATCGGCGCCGAGATCGCCGACCTCGTCAAGCAGCGGCTGGCGCCACGCGGGATCGACGTCACCACCGTCAACCTGCGCAATGTGCGGCCGTCGGACAAGCTGCAGGACCAGATCGACAAGAAGATCCAGCAGGAGCAGGCCACCGAGCGAGCCACCGAGGCGGCCCGCACGGCGAAGGCGGAGGCCGAGCGCAAGCGGATCGAGGCGGAGGGCATCGCCGCCGCCAACAAGATCATCGAGCGGTCGCTGAGCGACAAGGTGCTGTACAACCAGTGCCTGGAGGCCTACAAGGAAGCCGCGAAGGCCAACCCGGTGTACGCCGTCCCGTGCGGCACCGACGCGAACGGCACGCCGGTCATCGTGGACGGCAGCAAGAAGTGACGCCACGAGTCGTCATGGCGCCTCCGCGCGCTCCTCGTCGAGCAGCACTCCGCCCGGTGCGCCCGCCGTCCCGGCCCGCGCCAGCCACGCCGTCACCGTCAGGGAGGTCAGGGACAGCAGGGCCATCGCCGAGGCCGGGGACGTCAGTTGGGCCAGCGTGCCCGCGAGTGTGGCGCTCGCTCCCTGGAGGGTGAGCATGCCCGCCGAGTGCAGGCCGAGTGCGTGGCCGCTCAGGTCGTCGGGGGTGAGCCGCATGAGGCGTTCCTGCTGCAGCAGGCTCGCGCTGAAGCCCGCCGACGCCGTCGTGACCAGCACGGCCGCAAGCCACAGCGGGGGGTGCAGGGCAAACGCGGCGTAGGGGGCCGCCAGCAGGACCAGCAGGGGGGTGATCAGGCGGGGGCGCAGGACGGGCGGCACGAAACGGCCCGCCGCCAGGTCACCCAGCAGCATCCCCAGCGCCGCGCACGCGAACAGCGTGCCCGCCGACGCGGGGGTGTACGGGACGTACAGGGACTCGCAGCCGACGATCAGGCCGTTCGGGATCCACAGGCCCAGATACGTCAGGCGGCGGGGGCGGGACCGCCACAACGTGCCGTTCGTCCGCCAGGTGGTGCTGACCGACGGGCGGCCCGTCGCCCGCGGGGGCCGTGCGGTCAGCCCCCAGCGGGTCGCCGCCGCCGACACGACGTACAGCGCCGCCGAGAGCAGCAGGGTCGTGTGCGGGCTCAGGTACGCCAGCAGGGCCCCGCCCAGGCCGTAGCCCGTGATCTGCATCAGGCCGCTCATCATGGTGAACACCGAACGGCCCAGCAGATAGCCGTCCTTGGTGAGGATCTGGTTCAGCAGGCCCCAGCGCACTCCGCCGCCGAGCGACGCCACCAGGCCCTGCGTGAGGATCACCAGGAACACCGACCAGATCGGCAGGGCGGGGATCGCGAGGAGGGCGGTGCCCGCCGCGAACGTCAGGGAGATCGCCGTCAGTGCCCGCCGAGGGGGCAGGCGGTCCGCGCCCGACAGAAGCAGGGTCGCGCCCAGGACCTGGGCGAGGGACGGGCCGAACATGCTCACCGCCGCCAGCAGCGGTGAGTCCGTCGCCCGGTACACCAGCGTCGCCAGTGCCAGGCCGCCGGTCGTCTGGGCCGCGGTCAGGGCCGCGCTGGACAGGAAGAGCGGGGTGAACTCGGGGGTGCGGAACAGGTCGCGGTAGCTGCGCATGCCCCACAGGGTCGAAGCTGCCGGGGGTGCGGCCGTACTCTTTCGCCCACACGCGAAAGGTCGGGTGGCACGCGAGAGGCCGGTGGGGCATGGGCTGGTGGCAGGTCAACGCGGACACACTGGCCGGCAGCCGGTTCGTGATCTCACCGCTCGCGGAGGTCTTCGCCTCCCTGACACTGCTGCACTCGGCGAGCGGGTCCCATCCCGGGGAGCAGGAGTGGCTCCGCACCCACCTGCCCGCCTACCGCGCCCTGCTGGCCCGCGACAGCGTGACCGCGTCGCTGGTGCGGGCCGGGCTCGGCCGGGAGTGGATCGCCGACTTCCTCACGCCGACGCCGTACGACGGGGAGGACTTCGGCGACGCCGTCGCGCGGGTACGGCAGGTCGGGGGCGCGCGGGCACGCGCGCATCTGCGCATGTCCCTCGCCGGGGCGCTGCCCGCCGAGCTGGAGCGTGACGATCTGCCCGAGCGGGCGGCGGCGCTGCTGGAGTGGGTGTGGGAGGAGACCGTCCTGACCTGCTGGGAGCGGCGCCGGCGGGTGCTGGAGGCCGATGTGGTCGCACGGACGGCGCAGGTCAGCCGGGGTGGCTGGGCGGCGGTACTGGACTCGCTCCGGCCGGGGACACGGTGGCTGGGCGAGAACCGGTTCCAGGTCAATCCGCACGAGTACCCGCCGCGCGAGATCGCCGGCGCGGAGCTGGTGTTCGTGCCGGTCACCCCGCGCACCGGGTGGGTGAGCTGGGAGGACGGTCGGCGGTACGCGGTGGTCTATCCGTGTGTGGGCGCGCTGGCCGGGGACGGCGGGCCCCGGGTGCCGGCGAGTCTGGGCGGGCTGCTGGGGCCGGGGCGGGCCGCGGTGCTCGTGCTGCTCGCCTCGCCGATGAGCACGACCCAGCTGGTCGCCGTCACCGGTCAGGGGCTCGGATCGGTCGGGCGGCATCTGCGGGTGCTGCGGGACGCCGGTCTGGTGCTGCGGCGTCGGGCGGGGCGGTCGGTGCTGTACACGCGGACGGCGGCGGGGGACGTGCTCGTCGAGGCGGCGGGCGCCCGCCCCGAGGCCCCCACCGGTGACCCCTCCACGCCCGCCGCCATCGTGTAACCCCACCCCGCTAGGCTCCGCTCATGACTACTGACGCCTCCTCCCCCCTCGACGTCGAGATCGGCGCCCTCACCGGTGGGCCCGCCGACCTGAAGAGTTACGCCGGGCAGGTCGTGCTCGTCGTGAACGTGGCCTCCAAGTGCGGGCTGACCCCGCAGTACAACGGCCTGGAGAAGCTGCACGAGCGGTACGCCGAGCGCGGCTTCACGGTGCTCGGCGTGCCGTGCAACCAGTTCCTCGGGCAGGAGCCGGGCAGCGCCGAGGAGATCGCCGAGTTCTGCTCGGCGACGTACGGCGTGACCTTCCCTATGACCGAGAAGGTCGACGTCAACGGCGAGCACCGGCACCCGCTGTACCAGCGCCTCGTCGGGGCCGCGGACGCCGAGGGGCACAGCGGGGACATCCGCTGGAACTTCGAGAAGTTCCTGATCGGGCGGGACGGCCAGGTCGTCGCCCGCTTCTCGCCGCAGACCGAGCCGGAGGCGGCGGCACTCGTCGCGGCCGTCGAGAAGGCGCTCGGCTAGCCGGACCGGGTTGACCTTGCCCCTGGGGCAAGGACCAGCGTTCCCGTCACCGGGCCAGGTGCGCCCGGTGACGGAGGATGGCGTCGTGGACGACGACCTGCTGACGATCGGCGCGTTCGCCGCGCGGGCCCGGCTCTCGCCGAAGGCCCTGCGGCTGTACGACCGCCTCGGCCTGCTGCGCCCGGCACGCGTCGACGGGGTCAGTGGCTACCGCTACTACCGCGGCGGCCAGATCGACCGCGCCCGGACGGTCGCGCTGCTGCGGCAGCTGGACATGCCGCTGACCGTGATCGCCGAGGTGGTCGAGGCCGCCGAGCGGGACGGGGGCGCGGCCGCCGACCGGCTCGGCGCGTACTGGGCCGGCGTCGAGGAGCGGATCGCGCGGCAGCGCACACTCGCCGGGTTCCTCCGTGGACGACTGTCCGGAAGGGGATTCGAGATGTACGACGCGTTCGAGGTGGAGACGGTCGAGGTGCCCGCGCAGGTGGTGCTCGCCGAGAAGCGGCACACGCTGGCGGACGAGCTGCCCGCGTGGATCGGGGCGTCCATGGGGCGGCTGGGGGCAGCGGCCCGGGAGTGCGGTGGGGTCGTGGCGTCGCCGTTCGTCGTCTACCACGCCGAGGTGTCCATGGAGAGCGACGGCCCGGCCGAGTCCTGTGTGCCCGTCGCCGACGAGGAGGCGGCCCGGGCGTGGGCGGCCGCCCGCGGGCGGGCCTGGGAGACGGTGGTACGGGTGGAGCCGGCACGCCGGCTGGCGTACACGCGGATCACGAAGGCGCAGGTCGCGCACCCGCAGATCCTCGCCGCCTTCGAAGCGGTGGAGGCGTGGATGAAGGAGCGGGGGCTGGAGTACGACGGCCCGTGCCGGGAGATCTACTTCGCCGACTGGGACGCTGCCGGCCCCGAGGACCCGGTGTGCGATGTGGCCTTCCCCGTGCGGTGACCGCCGGGTGTCACGGCTGAACCGGCTTTCCCCGGACGGGACTATCGGGTCCGGCGGGGAAAGCCGAGCCCTCTCGGCAAGGACGGCGAGCTCGTCGAGAGGGCCCTCTTCGTGGCGCTGTGTCGTGGGGGGTACGCGGGTCTCAGGAAGACCCTCCCCTCAGGACTTGACCGCGGTGACGAAGGCGCTCCACGCCTCGGCCGGGAAGGACAGGATGGGCCCCTCGGGGACCTTGGAGTCCCGTACGGCCATGGCGGCCACGACCGGCGACTTGATTTCGACACACGCGCCATTGCCCGTGGAGTAGGAGGACTTGGTCCACGAGTCCGTGGCGCCCTGACGAATTGCCATGTCTGCTCCGTATTGCCTGAGGAGGGTTGTTCGAATCACGCCAACCTTGTTGCCTGATTGGCGTGATCGACGCTACTCGTCCCCCTCGGGTCGCGAAGCGACTATTCACTCGTTGGACGGCATATTCCAGAGGAGACTTCCATCCCGGCCGTTGACTGGTGTACCGTGCGGCACTTTCAACGGCCGGGCCCGCACAAGGCGGTCGTCAGCGGGCGTACTCCTTGGCGATCCGCGAGATGTACTGCAGCGACTGGTCCACGTTCAGCGCCTGCGCCCGCAAGTGCTCGTACATCATGGCGTACTTGTGGACGTCGTTCGGCTTCTCCAGGTAGAGGTCGCTGGTGACGCCCTCGATGTAGACGACGCTGGAGTCCGCGGCGTCCGGGAACTCCAGGATCGCGTACTGGCCGTTGAGGCCGGGATGGGCGCCCATCTCGAACGGGATGACCTGCACGGTGACGTGCGGGAGCTGCGACTGCTCGACCAGGTACTCCAGTTGGTCGCGCATCACGGACTCGTTGCCGACCACTCTGCGCAGCGCCGCCTCGTCCAGCACCGCCCACAGCCGCAGCGGGTTCTCCGGCGCGGTGATGCGTTCCTGCCGGCGCATGCGCACCTGCACACGCTTGTCGATGTCGGCCTGCGCGGTCTCCGGCAGCGCGCCCGCGATGAGCGCCTCCGCGTACTGCCGGGTCTGCAGCAGACCGGGCACCACCTGCGGGTCGTACACCCTCAAGCTCGCCGCGTCCGTCTCCAGCCCGATGTAGACGCTGTAGGGGATGTCTCCGAAGGTGTGCCACCAGCCCTGCTGGCGGGAGTCCTTGGCCATCTGCATCAGCGAGTCGACGACCCGCTGGTCCTCGACCTCGTAGACGCTGCACAGGTCGCGGACGTCGCGCTGGCTGATGCTGCGGCGGCCGTTCTCCAGCCGGCTGATCTTCGACTGGGAGACGAGGAGCCGCTCGGCGACCTCCTCGGCCGTCATGCCCTTGAGCTCACGGAGCCTGCGCAGCTCCTGGCCCAGCCGGCGCCGCCTGACAGTGGGATTGACATTGGACGCCACGGGACGTGCACCTCCGGCTGCGTGCCTGTTGCTAGCAACTTTGCGTATCTGCTGTTGAGCAGACTGCCACCAAGCGGGTTCCTACCGCTGCCGAACGGTGGATATGCGGCGAAGACGCGTACGGGCCCTCGCACGTGGGTACGAGCCGGCCTCAGCGGTGTGCGTGCGGGCATGCGTTCGCGCGGGGCGGCGCGGCCGGGCCCTTCGAGGGCGTACGGCCGAGCCACCCCGCGCGGACGCGCGGCTCCCGAACGGGTCCTGGTGGTGGCGCCGGAGGGCGCCGGTGGTGCGGTGCGGTGCCGTGACCGCGGCTCAGTGGGCCACGACGCGCGCCATGCCGGCCCGGTGCGGCTGCACCGGAACCCCGTGAGCGGGTTCCGTCGCCGACCGGGCTCCGCCGGCCTGCCGGCTGGGGGGCGCTCCGCGGCGTGGCTGTGCCGCCGCGCCGTTCTGCACGTCCATGACGGCGTGCGCGACCAGCCCGCCCATGGGGTCGTGCCGGATCAGGTCCCGCAACCGGGAACGGGACGAACGGCCCTCGTTGCCCGGGTACAGGTGCTTGCCGAGACCGACCGCGTGGGCCAGGGCGGCGAGCGCCGCGGTCCGCGGGTCCGGCGGTACGCCGGTGCGGATCGCCGAATCCAGCCGGGCCCTGATCTCCCGGCTGATCTCGTTGTCCGTCGCCTGATAGCGCGTCGTCGGCAGCACTCCGCACATCTGGCCCTCGACGGCATGCACCATGCCGCACCGCTCCAGATGCGAGAGGTAGGTCTGGCGGAGCCCGAGACGCGGCCCGCCGATCCAGTGGACGGCCCGTACCGGAGCGCCGCGCCTTCGCAGCAACTCCAACGCGCAGTCCAGAGTTGGATCTCCTGTCGGCCGTGGTACCACCACGGCGATACGATCCCCGTCTGGGGCTATCCGTCCGGCCAGCGCCAGCTCCACTAGCTGTGCTCCGGCCAGACCCAGGTCGAGCGACTGCGGCTGTGCAGTGGTACCCGTGGTCGGGTCCAGTGCCAGCAGCAGAAGCTCCTCCGGAAGTGTTCTGCGGCTCCTGCCCATCCATGCCTCCCCGCGTGGATGAATGACAGGGTGACCCCTCTCACATTGGTCTGTCGAGGGTGCGTGACCTGTTTGTAAGGGAACCGGCAGGTATGTCGTTCTCGTCCTACGCAGAAGTCAGGCCCGCAGACAGGACACTGGTACATGGTTCGGACAGTGCCGTGGGGCGATGTCCGGGCGGCGGTTCACGGTTTCGGCAGACGCACGGAGGGCGTGCGGCGGCGTATGGAGGAGGCATCGGTGGCGGGCGAGTCCCCCGACAGGTCGAAGCAGCGCGAGTCGTCGGCAGAACCGACGCCGGGGAGCGCGACGTCGGTTCCCGAGGCCCGGAACGAACGTTCCGGCGACTCCGCCGCGGGGGGCCCTGACCCTCGGCTGGCGGTGGCCCGCGAGGCCGAGCCGCCCCGCGGGGGTGTGGACACGGCCACCCGGGTGCTGTCGGTGCGCGACCTGGCGGAGGACGCCGGGGAGAGCGAGGCCGACGGCGATTCCGAGGCTGGTTCCGAGGGCGCCTCCGCGGGTGATTCCGAGGGTGGCTCCGAGGGCGGGGCGGACGGCGAGGAGACGGCGGCGGCCCCGGAAGACGACGCCTCCGACGACGCGCCGCGGGGCGGGACGTCGGACGACGACGCGCCGGAGGACGAAGTTCCGGAAGGCAGCGCGCCGGAGCACGAGACCCCGGCCGATGACACACCGAAGGACGAGGCTCCAAAGGACGAGGCCCCGGACGGCGACGCCTCCGGTACGGACGGCGACGCTTCGGGTACCGGAGGTGACGCGCGGCTGCGTGAGGCCGTGGCGGCCTGGGTGAGGTCGGCGGACTCCGACGGTGGTCCGCCGGAGGCGCAGGGCTCCGAGGGGTCGGAGAAGGCCGTGAAGGCCCCTGCGGAGGGCGCGGAGGGTGCCTCGGCGGACGCCGGGGCCCCGGAGAAGGCCGCCGAAGGCGAGAAGGCCGACTCGCGTACGGCGGACGAGGCCGGCGCCCCTGCGGACGCCGAGGATGCCGAGGACGCCGCCGCCCCCGAGGACACTCCCGCCGGCAAGGGCGGCGATCAGCCCACCACCATGCTCAAGATCGGCGACGCCCCCAGGGCGCGCGTCGGCAAGGGCAACGTCGACCAGCCGACCACCATGCTGAAGCTCGGCGACGTCAAGCCGAAGCCCGCCGGGCAGCCCAAGGACGCCGAGGACAGCACGTCCGGCAAGTCCGCCAAGGACGGCAAGTCCAAGGACAGCCCGTCCGACAAGGCCCCCGAGGACGCGAAGTCCGCCGAGTCCGAGGCAGAGCGGACCAGCAAGTTCGTCGCGCTCAAGCCCCTCGACGACCCCTCGACCCGTAAGCCCTCGCGGCCCGCGCAGCCGCCCGTGAGCGAGGCCACGACCGCTCTGCGCCGGGTCACCCCGGACGCCAAGCCCGCCGGCGCCAAGCCCGTGCCCGCTCCCGCGGAGCCGAAGGCGGCCGCCCCGCAGGCGGCCCCCGCCGAGGCCACCGCGGCCATCCCGCAGGTCGGCCCCGAGCGCACCACGCAGCAGCCGCTGCCGCCGAAGCCGCCGCTGGACCTGCTGGCCGAGCTGACGAACACCCCGCCGCCGCCGCAGACCCCGCTGCGGACGGCGGTGCGCCGGGTCAAGATCTGGACGCCGCTGGTCCTGCTGCTGGTGATCGTCTTTGCGATCGCGCAGGCCGTGCGTCCGCTGCCGACGCCGACGCTCGACCTGACTGCCCAGGACAGCTACACCTTCGACGGCGGCAAGGCCGCCATCCCGTGGCCGGCCTCCGGGCAGGCCGCCCTCGATGTGCAGGGCATCGGCACGTTCGGCTCGTCGGGTGACCAGAAGCCCGTGCCGATCGCCAGCGTCGCCAAGGTGATGACCGCGTACATCGTCCTGCGCGACCACCCGCTCAAGAGCGGGGCCGACGGACCGAAGATCGGCATCGACCAGACCGCCCAGGCCCAGTCCGACGCCGGTCAGGAGTCGACCGTGCATGTGACCGCCGGTGACTCGATCACCGAGCGGGAGGCGCTGGAGAGCATCCTCATCGCGTCCGCCAACAACGTGGCCCGTCTGCTGGCCCGCTGGGACTCCGGCTCGGAGCAGGCGTTCGTGGCGAAGATGAACACCACCGCCAAGAGCCTCGGCATGGCCGACACGACGTACACCGACCCCTCGGGTCTGAACAACACGACGGTCAGCACGGCCGTGGACCAGGTGAAGCTGGCCAAGCAGGCGATGGAGCAGCCCGCGTTCCGCGAGGTCGCGGCGATGATGGAGTACGTCGACTACAAGGGCGTCAAGCACCCCAACTGGAACGGCCTGGTCGGTCACAACCACGTCGTCGGCATCAAGACCGGCACCACCACGTCGGCGCTCGGCAACCTGGTCTTCGCGGCCAAGAAGGACGTGAACGGTGTGTCCCGCCGGATCGTCGGTGCGGTGGTGCGCCAGCCCGCCGGCGGCCCGGAGAACACCATTCTCAGTGCCGCCCTGGACGGCGGCGACAAGCTGATCCGTGCCGCACAGGCGGCGCTGCAGTCGAGGACGATCCTGAAGAAGGGCGACGTCGTCGGCTACGTGGACGACGGTGTGGGCGGCCGGACGCCGGTCGTCGTCACGCAGAACGTCACGGCGGTCGGCTGGGCCGGGCTGAAGGTGAAGCTGTCGTTCGCGGCGGACGCCCTGCCGCACACGGCGAAGGCCGGTACGAAGGTCGGCACGCTCACCGTCGGTGACGGTTCGAGCGAGGCGGTGAAGGTCCCGGTCGCCCTGCAGAAGGACCTGACCGAGCCGGGCTTCGCGGCCAAGCTGACCCGCCTGGGCTGACGCCCCGGCACGCGCGGGCCCGCTCACCCGGGCCCGCGCCCGCCGTCGGCGGAGCAGCACGGCAGAGCCCCCCGGCCGGGTGCGTGCTAGCGTCCCGAGACGGGACGGGTCGCGGTCGCGGCCGAGAACAGAAGACGGGAACTGGGAGTGCCTTCAGGTGGCCACAGCGGAGCCGACACGCGCCGACGACGCCGGTACGGGATCGAGTACCGGCCCTCGAATAGCGCTGCCTGAAACAGGCCCGTCCGGCGGCGGCGACGACCGCCGTGACCGCTTCCGGTCCGCCTTCCTCGCGCTGCGGGAGCGGATGCTGCGCCACCCGGTGCTGTGGGTCACCGCCCTCGCGGGCGTCCTGCACATCGTCTGGTTCTTCACCTTCGCCAACAGCGGCGGCGATCTCGCGGCGCAGGACGCGTGGGCGGAGTTCGTCGGCCGGCACCCGGACTCGGCCTACAACCTTGCCTGGTACGGCGGTATGCACCCGGTGTCGTACAGCGTGGTGTCGCCGTATCTGATGTCGGTGCTCGGCGTCCGTACGACGATGATGATCGCCGGTACGGTCTCGGCGGGGCTGCTGACGCTGATCCTGATCCGCAGCCGCGCGGTGCGCAATCCGCTGTGGGCGACGATGGCCGGGGTGTTCGCCCTGATCTGCAACGCCATCTCGGGGCGGGTCACCTTCGGTCTGGGCATGATGTTCGCGCTCGGCGCGGTCGCGGCGGTCTTCTGCTGGCCGTACCGCTGGCGCCACAAACGCTGGGCGAAGGCGCTGTGCGCGGCGCCGCTCGCCGCGCTCGCGACGATGGCCTCGCCGGTGGCGGGGCTGTTCGTGGGTCTGGTGGCGGTCGCGCTGTTCCTGCAGAAGCGGCGGCCGGGCGCGTGGGCGCTGGGGATCGCGCCGTCGGCGGTGGTGGCGGTCTCGGCGTGGCTGTTCCCGTTCTCCGGTACGCAGCCGATGTCGTTCGGATCGGCGTCCCTGCCGCTGCTGTTCTCGGCGATCGTCTACTTCGCCGTCCCGCGTACGTGGCGGACGGTCCGGTTCACGGCGGCCGTGTACGGGCTCGCGGTGCTGCTGGTGTGGCTGATCAGCTCGCAGATCGGCTCGAACATCACCCGGCTCGCGATGCTGTTCGCGGGGGTCGCGCTGGTGGCGGCGCTGCCGTTCACCGTGCCGAAGTCCCGCAAGTGGTACGCGGTGGTGGTGGCCTTCGTCGGCTTCGTCGGCTGGATCGGCTACAAGACGGTCGACGACATCATCCACACCGCTCCGGCCGCCAACTGGTCGCGTGAGCTGGCCCCGCTGGTGAACCAGCTCCAGCAGGTGGGCGCGGAGAAGGGCCGGGTGGAGGTCGTCCCGGCGCGTTCGCACCGCGAGGCGTCCGCGCTCGCGCCGTACGTGAACCTGGCCCGCGGCTGGAACCGCCAGGCCGACATGGAGCGCAACCCGCTCTTCTACGACGACACCCTCAACTCGGCGAACTACCACGAATGGCTCCAGCGCTGGGCCGTGCACTACGTGGTCGTGCCGAAGGACGAGCCGGACGGCGACGGCGGGCAGCGCGAGCGGGCTCTGGTGCAGCGCGGGCTGCCGTATCTGCAGCAGATCTGGGGCGACGACCAGTGGCAGCTGTTCCGGGTCACCGACCCGGCGCCGCTGGCCGAGCCGGACGCGGTCGTGGTGCGCGCCGAGCAGGGCGAGATGACGATCCAGGTGAGCAAGCCGGGCCGGATCCTGGTGCGCATCCCGTACTCGCCGTGGCTGAGCATCGTGGACGCCGAGGGCAAGAGCCTGAAGGCGCCACAGGAGACGGACGCCTCCAGGCACCGCGCCGAGGGCACGCCGAAGTCGTACGACAACGTCAACGGCTGTCTGATGCAGACGGACGAGGACGCCGACGGCGACAGGTGGACCGTGCTGCTGGCGCCGAAGGCGGGCACGTACCGGCTGGCGGCGCCCTACCAGCTTCCGCGCGGCACGCCCTGCCCCGACGAGCTGAAGCAGATCGTGCGGACGCCGTAGGAATCGGGCGGGGATCAGGCGGGAACCAGCGTGGACGGACCCGGGAGCCGGTATCTGCTCCCGGGTCCGCCCACTTCCCGGGTGTTCATGTGAGTGAACGCCAGACATCAAGTCGAACGTTTTTACCGTGACTTGACCTTACGCTCGCTTGTCGTGTTCATGGGACTGACCCCACGATCGGCCGCATGAACAGTCTCGACTGGGCCGTACTCATCGGCTACTTCGGTGTGATGGTGGCGATCGGCGTCTGGTCGCACAAGCGGGTGGACGACGTCAGCGACTTCTTCACCGCCGGCGGGAAGATGCCCTGGTGGCTGTCCGGCATCTCGCACCACATGTCGGGCTACAGCGCGGTGATGTTCACCGGGTACGCGGGCATCGCCTACACCTACGGCGTCACCTCCTTCATCACCTGGTCCTTCCCGATCGCCCTCGGTATCGCCATCGGCTCGAAGCTGTTCGCGCCGCGCATCAACCGGCTGCGCTCGCGGCTCCACGTGGCCTCCCCGCTGGAGTATCTGAAGAACCGGTACAACCTGCCCACCCAGCAGGCGCTGGCCTGGTCCGGGATGCTGCTGAAGATCGTCGACGTGGGCGCGAAGTGGGCGGCCATCTCGACCCTGCTGTCGGTGTTCACCGGGATCTCGCTCAACCAGGGCATCCTCATCACCGGCGCCATCACGGCCGTGTACTGCACGATCGGCGGGCTGTGGGCGGACGCGCTGACCGAACTCGGGCAGTTCGTCATCCAGCTGCTGGCCGGGGTCGCCATGTTCGTGGCGGTGGTGCTGAAGCTGAACGACAAGGGCATCGGATTCCTCGGCGCCTGGGACGAACCGGCCCTGCACGGGCACGGCAAGCCGCTCGTCGGCCCCTACAGCACGGTGTTCCTGCTCGCGTTTTTGTTCATCAAGCTCTTCGAGTACAACGGCGGCATGCTCAACCAGGCCCAGCGCTACATGGCCACGGGCAGCGCGCACCAGGCCGAGCGCTCGGCGCGGCTGTCGGCGGTGCTGTGGCTCGTCTGGCCGGTGGTCCTGTTCTTCCCGATGTGGATGGCCCCGCTCCTGGTCCACGCGCAGAAGCCGGACGGCTCCGACTCCTACGCCCTGATGACCGAACAGCTCCTGCCGCACGGTGTGCTGGGCCTGGTGATCGTCGGGTTCTTCTCGCACACCATGGCCATGTGCTCCTCCGACGCGAACGCCATCGCCGCGGTGTTCACCCGGGACGTGGCGCCGGTGCTGTCGCGGCGGGCGCGGGAGTGGGGGCAGCGCTCGGGCCTGGTCGCCGCGCGGGTGACGACCGTGGTCTTCCTGGGGCTGTCCATGGCGGTGGCGACGCAGGTCAACTCCCCCACGTTCAAGGACATCATCACCGTCGTCATCAAGTGGGTGGCGGGTCTGATGGGCCCGATCGCCATCCCGATGATGCTGGGCCTGCTGCGCCCCTTCCGCCGCTCCGGCCCGACGGCCGCCCTGACCAGCTGGGGGCTGGGCCTGCTGGCCTTCTGGCTGGTCAACTACCCGATCAGCTGGCAGGTCGAGGGCGGCGTGCCGCTGCAGTACCAGGTGTCGATCCCGCTGGCGGTGTCCCTGGTGCTGTACATCGGGATCGGCTGGGTGAAGCCGGAGGACACCCCGGAACGGCTGGCGATCATCGCACGGGTCAACGGCGACGACGACGCGGCGGCAGCGGTTCGGTCTCCGGCGCAGGGAGTGGTGGGAGCGCCGTAGGGGCACCTCGCCGTCGACCGGTGCGGGGGCGTGTTGGCTGGTCGCGCAGTTCCCGCGCCCCCGGGGAGGTGCAGCCGACGCCGGCTTGAAGCCGCCGCGCCGGCCCACCCGCCCCCTCAGGCGCGCGGATACCTGGCCAGCCATCCCGGTGACGCTCCCATCGGCCCGTGCAGCGCCGGGCCCTGGGTCATTTCCATGGCGAAGTCGTCGGCGAGTTCCAGGAGTGTGGGGCGGCCCTCCAGTTCGGCCAGCCAGGCCGGAGGGAGGGCCGTCTCGCCGTGCAGGGCGCCGAGGAGGCCGCCGGTGAGGGCGCCCGCCGGGCCGGAGGGACCGTCGTGGTTCACGGCGAGGCGCAGACCGTGGCGGACGTCCTCGCCGACCAGGGCGCAGTAGACGGCGGCGCCGAGCACACCGGCCGCGGTGCCGTCCCCGAGGAGTTCGGTGACGCGGGCCGGGGTGGGCAGGCCCTGCCGCACCGCGCCCAGGGCGTGCTGGAGGGCGTCGGAGACCGGCCGGTGGCCGGGACGGGCGGCGAGCAGCGCGAGCGCCTGCTGGACCGCGCCGTCCAGACTCTGACTGCGCGCGAGACCGTGCACGATCGCCGCGTAGGCCCCCGCCGCGAGGCCGGCGACCGGATGCCCGTGGGTGTGCGCGGCGCACTCCACGGCCAGCTGGACGACCAGCTGCGGCTCCCAGCCGACGAGCAGCCCGAAGGGGGCGGAGCGGGCGGCGGCCTCGGGGCCGTCCTCGGCGGGGTTCCTGGGCGCCTGAAGGGTGCCCATCGTCTCGTCGCCGAGCCCGAGGAGCAGTGCGCGGGGCGGCTCGCGGCGGGCGTACAGCCACTCCTCGCGGGCCAGCCAGCCGTCGTCCTTGCGGCGCTCGTCGGGCCCCCAGTCCCGCTGGGTCGCCAGCCAGCGCCGGTACGCCCGGTGCAGATCGGTCGGCGGATGCCAGGCGCCGGTGTCGCGGCGCACCTGGGCGCGGATCAGCCCGTCCACGGTGAACAGGGTGAGCTGCGTGCGATGGCTGACGGCGCCGCGCCGGCCCTGCGCCGGCACCAGGTCGGCGACGCCCTCGGGACCGTACGCCTCCCGGATCGCGGCCAGGCCGAGCCCGTCCACGGGCGAGCCGAGCGCGTCCCCGACGGCCGCCCCGAGGAGCGTGCCGCGCACCCGGCTGCGGAAGTCCTGCTGCTCGGCTCGTCCCCAGACGGCACCGGACGTCGCGCCCACCCAGACCTCCCGGGACCGTCCATACGTACGACGCGCAGCACTGTAATCGAACGGAGGTGAGGGGTTCAGGGGCGGAAAGGGGCGGAAAATGTGCGCGGCGGCGGGCCGGGGCCGGTCAGGGCTCCCGGTCCGCCCCGGCCCCGTGCCGCGCGTGCTGTCGCTGCCCGGCCGCCCCCGGCGGCCAAGGGCGATACCGCGCGGGGAAGTTGAGTACTGCACGGACGGTGTCGGCGGTTGGGCACAATGATCGGCATGACCACCCCCACCTCACGCGCGCTTCCGCTCGCCGCCGGGCTTCTCACCGGTGTGCTCGCGCTCTACATCGCTCTCGTCGCCTTCGGGAACATCACTGATTTCGGGACGAATCAGGCGTTCGTCCAGCACGTCCTGGCCATGGACACCACGTTCAAGGACGACGACCTGATGTGGCGGGCCATCACCGGCAAGGGCCTGCAGAACGCCGCCTACGTCGCGATCATCGCGTGGGAGACCCTCGCCGCGCTCGTGCTGATAGCCGGGACCGTCTGCTGGGCGCGCCGGGACCACGTCCGCGCCCGGCGGCTGTCCACCTACGGCCTGCTGATGCTGATGCTGCTGTTCGGCGCCGGATTCATCGCGATCGGCGGCGAGTGGTTCGCCATGTGGCAGTCGAAGAACTGGAACGGTCTCGACGCCGCGACCCGCATCTTCCTGATCAGCGGCGTCGTGCTCATCGTCAACCACCTGGCCGGCGGGGACCCCGTCACCGCCGGGCACCGGGCCCCCGCCGAGGAGCAGTCCGCTAGCTGACCACCGCGACCGTCGTCCCCGGCGTCGCGAACGTCCACAGCGCCGCCCCGTCGGCCGCCCGCATCCGGATGCCGCCCGTGCGGCTCCCCGCGGCGGGCGGCGGCGGGGAGGAGCCGTCGACCGCGTTGGAGAACGCGATCGACACCCCCGATTTCGCCGTGAAGTACACGATGTGCTCGATCCGCACTCCGTCGGAGCCGGTCGTGGTCTCGCGCCGCGTCGACACCTTGTACGTCCCCGGGTCGGGGCTGACCGTGCCCGCCCACACCGCGAACGTGCGGCGCGGGGCGTCACTCGCGTCCACCAGCCACAGCCGGTGCCGACCGAGCGAGTACACGACCCGTCGCCCGGTGCCCGAGCCGTCCGGAACCGCGGGCGGCACCGCGGGCGCCGGGTGCGGACGCGCCGACGCCGACGCCCCCGGCCGGGCCGCCGGCGCCGTGGGCTTCGCCCCCTGGTCGGCCTGTACCGTCAGCGCCGCGACCGCGGCGACCGCGCCCACGGTCAGCGCGGTGGTCCAGGCCCACGAGGGCAGCCGTCGGGCAGGCACCGCTACGCATCTCCTCAGTCTCCGGCCCCCGGCATGTCGGGGGCCGGATCATCGTACTGCCCTGGCGTGGGCGCCCCGCCGGTCAGTCCAGCACCGGCAGCAGTTCCGGCAGGTGGCCGTCCGAGGCCTCGGCCGCGCGCCGCCTTTCCTCCGGGACCTCGCCGTACAGCGTCGTGCGGGGCCTGGCCGGGCGGCCCGCCGCCTCAGCCACCGCGATCAGGTCCTTGACCGACTTGTAGGAGCCGTAGGAGGAGCCCGCCATGCGGGAGATCGTCTCCTCCATCAGGGTGCCGCCCAGGTCGTTGGCGCCGGAGCGCAGCATTTCGGCGGCACCCTCCGTACCGAGCTTGACCCAGCTGGTCTGGATGTTCGGGATGTACGGGTGCAGCAGCAGGCGGGCCATCGCGGTGACCGCGCGGTTGTCCCGCATCGTGGGGCCCGGGCGGGCGATGCCCGCGAGGTAGACGGGCGCGTTGGTGTGCACGAAGGGCAGGGTCACGAACTCCGTGAAGCCGCCCGTGCGCTGCTGGATCCGTGCGAGCGTGCGCAGGTGGCCCAGCCAGTGGCGGGGCTGGTCGACATGGCCGTACATCATCGTCGAGGAGGAGCGGATGCCCAGCTCGTGGGCCGTCTCGATCACCTCGATCCAGGTGGCCGCGGGCAGCTTGCCCTTGGTCAGCACCCAGCGGACCTCGTCGTCCAGGATCTCGGCGGCCGTGCCGGGGATCGTGTCCAGGCCGGCCTCCTTGGCCGCCGTCAGCCACTCGCGGATCGACATGCCGGTGCGGGTCGCGCCGTTGACCACCTCCATCGGCGAGAACGCGTGCACATGCATGCCGGGGACGCGCGCCTTCACGGCCTTCGCGATGTCGAAGTACGCCGTGCCGGGCAGGTCCGGGTGGATGCCGCCCTGCATGCACACCTCCACCGCGCCGACCTCCCACGCCTGCTGGGCGCGGTCGGCGACCTGGTCGAGGGAGAGCGTGTAGGCGTCGGCGTCCGTGCGGCGCTGGGCGAAGGCGCAGAAGCGGCAGCCGGTGTAGCAGACGTTGGTGAAGTTGATGTTCCGGGTGACGATGTACGTCACGTCGTCGCCGACCGCCGACCTGCGCACGTCGTCGGCCACCTGGCACAGGGCGTCCAGGGCCGCCCCGTCGGCGTGCAGCAGCGCCAGCGCCTCGGCGTCCGTGAGCTTGGCCGGATCGTCGGCGGCCGTGCGCAGCGCCTGGCGGACGTCGGTGTCGATGCGCTGCGGCGCCATGCCGGGGGCGGCCGCCTCGCGCAGGGCGGCCCAGTCGCCGTACACCTCGTCGAAGTCGTCACGGCGGTCGGACGTGCGGCCCTCGGTGTCGATCGAGGTGTGCAGGTCGGTGCGGCCGGTGGCGGTGAAGACCTCCTCCGGTTCCTGCCACGGGTGGCCCTCGACGACGGCGTCCTCGCGGGCCAGGCCGGTGTCCGGGTCGGCCAGGGCGCGCACGTGCGGCAGCAGCCGCGGGTCCAGCCAGGGCTCGCCGCGCCGCACGAACTCCGGGTAGACGCAGAGCCGTTCGCGCAGCTCGAAGCCCGCCGCGCGGGACTTCGCGGCCAGCTCGTCGATCTGCGGCCAGGGCCGTTCGGGGTTGACGTGGTCGATGGTGAGGGGCGACACGCCGCCCCAGTCGTCGATGCCGGCGCCGATGAGCCGCTCGTACTCGGCGTCGACGAGGTTCGGCGGGGCCTGGAGACAGGCGCTCGGGCCCATGATGAGCCGGGCCACGGCCACCGTGGCGAGAAGGTCGTCCAGTTCGGCGTCCGGCATGCCGCGCATCGCGGTGTCCGGCTTGGCGCGGAAGTTCTGGATGATCAGTTCCTGGATGCCGTGGTAGGCCCTCGACACCTTCCGCAGCGCGAACAGGGACTCCGCGCGCTCCTCGTACGTCTCGCCGATGCCGATCAGCAGGCCGGAGGTGAAGGGGACGGAGGAGCGGCCGGCGTTCTCCAGGACGCGCAGGCGTACGGCCGGTTCCTTGTCCGGGGAGCCGTGGTGCGGGCCGCCCGGCTCCGACCACAGCCGGGTCGCGGTCGTCTCCAGCATCATGCCCATCGACGGGGCGACCGGCTTCAGGCGCTGGAAGTCCGTCCACGTCAGGACACCCGGGTTGAGGTGCGGGAGCAGGCCCGTCTCCTCCAGGATGCGGATGGAGACGGCGCGGACGTAGGCGATGGTGTCGTCGTAGCCGTGCGCGTCGAGCCACTCGCGCGCCTCGGGCCAGCGGTCCTCCGGCTTGTCGCCGAGCGTGATGAGGGCTTCCTTGCAGCCGAGGGCCGCGCCCTTGCGGGCGATGTCGAGGACCTCGTCGGGTGACATGAACATCCCGTGCCCGGCGCGCCGCAGCTTGCCGGGCACGGTGACGAAGGTGCAGTAGTGGCACTTGTCCCGGCACAGCCGGGTGAGCGGGATGAAGACGCTCTTGGAGTACGTGATGACGCCGGGGCGGCCCGCCTGTTCCAGGCCCGCGTCGCGGACCCGGGCGGCACAGGCGGCGAGGCCGGTCAGGTCCTCGCCGCGGGCCTGGAGCAGCACCGCCGCCTCGGCGACGTCGAGGGCGACGCCGTCCCGGGCGCGTTTGAGCGCGCGACGCATGGAGTTCTCGGTGGGGCCGGATCCGGGGGTCGCGGAGGTCGTCATCCCTCGAGGATACGAGCGTGATCAGGAAAGCCTCCGAGGGTAGGAGCTCGATCAGGGAAGGTGGGGGGCGTACTCGTCCAGCGTCCGCAGCACCTCCCTCTCCCCGGCCGGGGGCAGTTGCAGCACCACCTCCTCGATGCCGAGGTCGGCGTAGTGGGCGAGCTTGCCCGGGGTCGGGTGGACCGCGTAGGGGACGACCTGGAGGACGGAGGGGTCCCGGCCCGCGTCCGTCCAGGCCGTGCGCAGCAGGGGCACGGACTCCGTCAGGCCGCGGCCGCCGATCGGGAGCCAGCCGTCGGCGTACGCGCAGATGTCCGCGAACAGCTTCGGGCCGGCCGCCCCGCCGAGGAGGGTGCGCGGGCCGAGGACCGGGCCGCGCGGCGTCTGTACGGGCTTGGGGTGCGCGAGGCTCGGGCGCACGCTGCCGAACTCGCCCGCGTGGCCGGTCGGTTCCGGCGCCCACAGGGCCCGCATCAGCGCCATCCGGTCCCGGACGAGGGCCCGCCGGGTCCGCCACCGCACCCCGTGGTCGTCGGCCTCCTCGACGTTCCAGCCCAAGCCGACGCCCAGCGTGACGCGGCCTCCGGAGAGGTGGTCGAGGGTCGCGATCTGCTTGGCCAGGTCGATCGGGTCGTGCTGGGCGACGAGCGTGATGCCGGTGCCCAGGCCCAGCCGTTCGGTGACGGCGGCGGCCTGCCCGAGGGCCACGAACGGGTCGAGGGTGCGGCCGTACTCGCGCGGCAGGTCGCCGCCGGCCAGGTAGGGGGTGGTGCGTTCGACGGGGATGTGGGTGTGCTCGGGCAGGTAGAGCCCGGCGAAGCCGCGCTGCTCCAGCTCGCGGGCCAGGCGGACGGGCGTGATGGTCTCGTCGGTGAGGAAGACCGTGACGGAGATACGCATGGGGGATCTGTACCGCGCGGGACGGCGGTAGTCGATACCGTCCGGTCGGTCCAGATCCGTACGGCGAACACGCGCCGGGCACGCCGCTCCCCGATTCCCTTGCGGTCTACCGGAGTTCACGCCCGCCCGGCACAGTGGCGGCCATGTGTGACGACAGAGCAGACGGAAACGCCATCGGCAGACGCGCCCTGTTCGTGACGGGAGCCGCCGCCGCGCTTACGTTGGGGAGCGTGACCTTCGCTGCAGCGGCCGACGGGGGCCGGGGCGGCCAGGAGACGCAGACCGTGCGCGGCACGCTGCCCCCCGGCGCCCCCGACTTCGTGTACGTCCCGGTCGAAGTGCCGCCCGGGGTACGGGAGATCAAGGTCGCCTACACCTATGACAAGCCCTCCGTGCCGGCCGGCACCCCGGGCAACGCGCTCGACATCGGCCTCTTCGACGAGCGCGGCACCGACCTCGGCGGCAAGGGCTTCCGCGGCTGGTCGGGCGGCGCCCGCACGGAGTTCTTCGTACGGGCCGACGACGCCACCCCCGGCTATCTGCCGGGCCCGGTGCGCGCGGGCACCTGGCACGTCGCGCTGGGCCCGTACACCGTGGCCCCGCAGGGTCTGACGTACGAGCTGACCATCACGCTCACCTACGGGGAGCCCGGTGAGACGCCGAAGCCCGCGTACCCCCCGGAGCGCGCCGAGGGGCGGGGCCGGGCCTGGTACCGGGGCGACTGCCACCTGCACTCCTGGCACTCCGACGGCCGCCGCACGCCTGCCGAGATCGGCGCCCTCGCCCGGGCCGCGGGCCTGGACTTCATCAACACCTCCGACCACAACACCAACTCCTGCCACCCGCACTGGGCGGACGTGGCCGGCGACGACCTGCTGGTGATGCTCGGCGAGGAGGTCACCACCCGCAACGGCCACGTCGTGGCCCTCGGCACCGACCCGGGCACCTTCGTCGACTGGCGCTACCGGGCCCGCGACAACCGGTTCGGGAAGTTCGCCCGCCGCGTCCGCCAGGCCGGCGGTCTGGTCGTACCCGCGCATCCGCACGCCACCTGCGTCGGCTGCAACTGGAAGTTCGGCTTCGGCGACGCCGACGCGATCGAGGTGTGGAACGGGCCGTACACCCCCGACGACGAGGTGGCACTCGCCGACTGGGACAGCATGCTGGTCGCCTCCGTGCGCGAGGGACGCGACTGGATCCCGGCGATGGGTAACAGCGACGCCCACCGCGACCCGGACCCCGTGGGCATGCCGCAGACCGTCGTCCTCGCCGACGGCCTGACCCGCCAGGCGATCCAGGACGGCATCCGCGCCGGCCGCTCCTATGTCGCCGAGTCCGCCGAGGTCACGCTGTCCTTCGGGGCGAGCGGAGGGCGGGGCCGGCACGCCGGGATCGGTGAGCGGCTGGAGGTGGACCGGGACACCCCGGTGAGCGTGCGCCTGGAGGTCTCGGGCGCCCCGCATTGCACCGTGCGGTTCGTCACCGACCAGGGCGTGCTGTTCACCGCCGCCCCGCTGCCGGTGTCGGGCGCGGGAACCGTGGAGTGGCGTACCACCGCGTCGTACGCTGCCTACGTCCGCGCCGAGCTGCGGCACGAGGCGGCGGCGGGTCCGCTGCCGGGCGCGCTCGCGGCGTTCACCAACCCGATCTTCCTCGGCCACCGCTGACCTTCGACTGGAGCGTTCGTGTCCCGCCTCGCCGATCTCCGCCACCGGTACACCACCGCGTTCCAGCGCCGCCTCAACCCGGTGCTGCGCCGGCTGCCCACGCAGACGGTGCTGGAGACGACGGGGCGGGTCTCCGGGCTGCCCCGGCAGACCCCGGTGGGCGGGCGGCGGATCGGCGGCTCCTTCTGGCTGGTGTCGGAGTTCGGGCTGCGCTCGCAGTACGTGCGCAACATCCAGGCGGATCCGCGGGTGCGGGTGCGCCTGCGGGGCCGCTGGTACACCGGCACCGCCCGCCTTCTGCCCGACGACGACCCGGTCGCCCGGCTGCGCCGCCTGCCGCGCGTCAACAGCGTCGGGGTGCGGGTCCTCGGCACCGATCTGCTCACGGTCCGGGTCGACCTGGACTGATCGGCCGGCCCGGCGGGGGCCGCTTCTCCCCGGGGACCGTTTGTGTGGGTCCTGTGACCGCCCGCCCGGCGCCCTGTGATCGGTGTCGCCCACGGCTGACGCATCCGCCACGAACAAGGCAAACTGACGGGGTTGCTCGGGATCTCCAGGGGGGACGGCGATGGACGGTGTTCCGCGGGTGCCGGAGCAGAGGCGCCCTGACTCCGCGGCGGAGTCGGCGGCCTTGCGCTTCGGTGTGCTCGGCCCGGTGCGGGCCTGGCGCGGCGAGGACCCGCTGGCGACCGGTTCCCCTCAGCAGCGGGCCCTGCTCGCCGCGCTGCTGCTGCGCGAGGGCCGCACGGCCACGGCCGCCGAACTGATCGACGCCCTGTGGGGCGAGGAGCCGCCGTCGCAGGCGCTGGCGGCGCTGCGCACCTACGCCTCCCGGCTGCGCAAGGTGCTGGACGCGGGCGTGCTGGTCAGCGAGTCCGGCGGCTACGCGATCCGCGGCCCGCGCACGCTCGACCTGGCCCTCGCGCAGGACCTGACGGCCGAGGCGGACAAGGCCCGGGCGGCCGGGGACCTGTGCCGGGCCCGTGAGGCACTGCGCCGGGCGCTCGCCCTGTGGGACGGGGAGGCGCTGGCGGGCGTACCGGGCCCGTACGCGGAGGCGCAGCGGGTCCGTCTGGAGGAGTGGCGGCTGCAACTGCTGGAGTCCTGCCTGGACATGGACCTGGAGCAGGGCTGCCACGCCGAGGCGGTCTCCGAACTCACCGCGCTGACCGCAGCCCACCCCCTGCGCGAGCGGCTGCGCGAACTGCTGATGCTGGCCCTGTACCGCAGCGGCCGCCAGGCGGAGGCCCTCGCGGTGTACGCCGACACCCGCCGCCTGCTCGCCGAGGAACTCGGCGTGGATCCGCGCCCGGACCTGCGGGAGCTGCAGCAGCGGATCCTGCGCGCCGACCCGGCGCTGGCTCAGCCCTCCTCGGCGCCCACCGAGCCGGTGACGCCGCGGCCGCGCCCCGCGCAACTGCCCGCCACCGTCCCGGACTTCACCGGCCGGGCGGCCTTCGTCCGCGAGCTCGGCGAGATCCTCGCCTCCGCCGAGGGCCGGGTGATGGCCGTGTCGGCGCTGGCCGGCATCGGCGGCGTCGGCAAGACGACGCTGGCGGTGCACGTCGCCCACCAGGCCCGCGCGGCCTTCCCCGACGGGCAGCTCTACGTCGATCTGCAGGGCGCGGGAGCGCGGGCCGCCGAACCCGAGACGGTCCTCGGCTCCTTCCTGCGCGCCCTCGGCACGGCGGACTCCGCGATCCCGGACTCCCTGGAGGAACGGGCGGCGCTGTACCGCTCGGTGCTCGACGGCCGCCGTGTCCTGGTCCTGCTGGACAACGCCCGCGACGCGGCCCAGGTACGGCCTCTGCTGCCGGGCACGGCGGGGTGCGCGGCGCTGGTGACCTCCCGGGTGCGCATGCTGGACCTGGCCGGGGCGCACCTGGTCGACCTGGACGTGATGGCGCCGGACGAGGCGCTGGCCCTGTTCACGAAGATCGTGGGCGAGGAGCGGGTGGGCTCGGAGCGTGAGGCGGCGCTGGACGTGGTCGCGGCGTGCGGCTTCCTCCCGCTGGCGATCCGCATCGCGGCGTCCCGTCTGGCGGCGCGGCGCACGTGGACGGTGTCGGTGCTGGCGGCCAAGCTCGCCGACGAACGCCGGCGCCTGGACGAACTCCAGGCCGGGGACCTGGCGGTGAAGGCGACGTTCGAACTGGGCTACGGCCAGCTGGAACCGGCCCAGGCCCGCGCCTTCCGTCTGCTGGGCCTGGCCGACGGCCCGGACATCTCCCTCGCGGCGGCCGCGGCGGTCCTCGATCTGCCGGCCGAGGACACGGAAGACCTCCTGGAGTCCCTGGTCGACACGTCCCTGCTGGAATCGGCGGCGCCCGGCCGCTACCGCTTCCACGACCTGGTCCGCCTCTACGCCCGCGCCTGCGCGGAGCGCGACGAGTGGCCGCCGCGGGAACGGGAGGCGGCCGTGTCCCGCCTCCTGGACTTCTACCTGTCCACGGCGGCGGGCGTGTACGCGGTCGAACGGCCGGGGGACCGGCTGGTGGACCACTTGGCGGGCACGGAGTATCCGGGGCTGGTCTTCGCGGACCGGCACGCGGCCCAGGACTGGCTGTACGCGGAGGCGCACACCGTTCTGGCGCTGGTGCAGCAGTGCGCCCGTCGGCCGATGCTGCGGCGCGCGGTGGATCTGCTGTGGGCGGTGAAGGACCTGGCGGAATCGGGGGCCAACTCCAAGCAGTACGAGGTCGCCGCGCACGCCCTCAGGGAAGCGGCCGACCTCGCGGACGACCCGCGGTCCCAGAGCCGCGCCCTCGTCACCCTCACCAACGTCCATCTCGTGGCCGGCCGCTTCCAGCAAGCGGATGACGCCGCGCACCTGGCGATGGAGCTGGCCCACTCCGCGGACGACCGGGCACCCGTCTGCTGGGCCGCCAACGACCGCGGCATCATCGCGCTCTACCAGAACCGTCACGCCGACGGCGAGGCGTATCTGCGGCAGGCCATCGAGAGCTTCCGTCAGGACCGGAACCTCGCCGGCGAGGCCAGTGCCCTGTGCAACCTCTCACGCATCCACCTGGCGATGGGCGAAGTCGCCAGCGCGGTGGACCTCGCGCAGCAGGGCATCGTCATCTACGACCGACTGGGCCACACCCTGCGCGGAGCCAACGGCCGCTACGCACTCGGTCTGGCACTGACCGGACAGGGCGACCTGGACGCTGCCGTGGACCGCCTGACCGAGGCGCTCGGGGTGTTCCGGGACAGCAGGCAGCGCCTGTGGGAGGGAATGACCCTGTTCCGGCTCGCGGAGGCCCATCTCGCCGGCCGGCAACCGGCCAGGGCGGCCGCCCTCGTCGAGCAGGCGCTCGCCCTGCTGCGCGGCATCGGAGGCGAATGGCGGCGCGGCAACGTCCTGACCGTTCTCGGCCGTGCGCTGCAGGCTCTCGGGCAGAGCGGCCGGGCGCACGCCTGCTGGCAGGAAGCCCTCGGCATCTTCGAACAGCTGGGTTCGCCCGAGGCCGCGGACGTCCGCGGCCTGCTGGCTCCCTCGGCGGTCGCGTAGCGCACGGCGGCACGTTCATCGTTCGTTTATCGCGGGCAGGCACTCTCGTCCTGTCGATCCGTCGCGTCGGGGGGCAGACGGGTCAGCGGTGATCACCACCGCTAGGGTGAACGACCCTGATATGCCCGCCCGGCGGCCATCGGGGGAGCTGCCGGGCGGGCTTCGCCACCATTCAAGGGAGTTGCAGATCGATGAGCGATGCCAAGAAGGACTCCACGGTCAAGCCGCTCGACAACCACGCCACGGACGTCGACACCGTCACCACGCTCGACAACCACGCGACCGACGAGCAGATCACCACGCTGGACAACCACGCCACCGGCATCACGATGAAGCCGCTCGACAACCACGCCACGGACGAGACCGCGTGATCTGACCACCTCCGCAGGGGGATCCGGCCGCGGCGGCACGGAGGGGGAGTCGCCGCGGCCGTGGCTTTTCCGCTCGGGGGTCAGGGGGTCGACGTCACCGGGTCCGCCAGTTCGCCGACCTTGCAGCGGCGGACGGCGGCCGCGTTGCCGACGACGTACTCCTTCGTGGCGGTCGTTCCGCCTGCGGGGACCTCGACGTGGTCCACTTCGGAGTCGACCAGCTTGCCCTTGGCGTCCAGGAAGCTGATCCGCACCTCGAAGGTGCCGTCCTGGGCGTTGGGATTGCGCAACTCCACCGTGGCGTACGGCTGTTTCCTCGTCGCGCAGCTCACCAGCTTGACGATCGCGCCCTGCTGGGGCGTCGCGGTCGCGTCGGCGGCGCTGTCGTCGGCGTAGCTGTCGTCGCCGGCGGAGGTGTCGCCGGCGTACGTGTCGTCGTCGTCATCGTCGTCGTAGGCGTCGTGGTCCTGGTGCGAACTGCTGCAGCCGCCCCCGCCCGAGCTGTGCCGGCTGCTGCTCTTGCCGCTCCTGGAGGAGCCGGACTTGGACTTGCTGACCTTGCTGCCGCCGCTGCTGCCGCCACTGCTGCTGTGGCTGCCCGTGGAGAACCCCGTCAGCGACAGCACCACCAGCGCCGACACGGTCAGGAACCTGAACTCGCGACCCCATCTGCTCATGGGGTCACCCTAGGGGCAGCTGGTCACGGACATGTCACCGCGCGGCGACCGTCCCGTACCCCGCGCGATGTCGGCCGTGGCAGCGGCGCGGCGGCCGCTCCAGGCATCCCGCACATCCGCGTCCGGAGGCCGGCGTCACGCCGTCCGCGCCGTCCCCGTTCCCTTCTCCGCGTCGAGCGCGTACACGCAGCGGTCCTTGCTGCACGCGTACACGACCCCGTCGCGCACCAGGGGCGAGCCGGTGATCTCACCGCCCGTGGCGAGCTTCCAGCGCAGCCGGCCGTCGTCGGCCTTGAGCGTGTAGAGGAGGTGGTCGGTGGAGCCGAAGTGGATGCGGCCCTCCGCCACCGCGGGCGCGCCCACGATGTCGCCACCCGCCTGGAAGCGCCACTTGGGCGTGCCCGTCACCGCGTCCAGCGTGTAGAGGCCCTTGCCGCTGCCGACGTGGACGTGCCCGGCGACGACCAGGACCGGTTCGACGGAGGCGCGGGACTCGGTGGCGATGCGCCAGCGGTCGCGGCCGTCGGTGGCGTCGAGGGCGTACACCGTGCCGAGGTAGTCCGCCAGGTACACCCCGCCGCCGGTCACCGCCGGGCCCGGCACGAAGGCCGGCGGGGAGAGGAACACCGCGGGCGCCTCGAAGTGCCAGCGCACCATGCCGCTCGCCACGTCGAGGGCGAGCACGCGGGTGCCGGCGCTGACGTAGACGTAGCCGTCGGGGGCCTGGGTCAGGCGCAGCGGGACGCCGCCGCAGGAGGCCGCGTCACCGATGGGGTACGACCAGCGCTCGTCGCCTGTGCGGGCGTCGAGGGCGCGCAGCCGGGCCTCCTGCCAGACGTAGACGGTGCCCTCGTGCAGGGCGGGCCCGGCCTCGGGGGACTCGAAGTCGGTCTGGACGCCGGTGATCTCCCACAGCTTCTGCCCGTTCGACGCCTCCCAGGCCTGGACGCCGCCGCCTCGGGTGCCGGTGACGACCGTGCCGCGCTCGGCCTTGAGGGAGTACACCCACGCGTCGGTCTGCAGCCGCCACAGGTCGCTGCCCGTGCGGGCGTCGAGGGCGAAGAGGGTGGGGCCGTCGGAGGCGTGGACCCGGCCGTCGGTGACCGCCATCGACCAGGCCACGTCCCGGGTCTTGAAGCGGCGCCGGCCGGTGGCCACGTCGAGGGCGTGCACCTCGAAGGAGGTGACGTAGACCAGGTCGCCGCCGACGGCCGGGGTGCCCCAGACGTCGTTCGACATGCGGAAACGCCACGGCCGCCAGCCGCTCTGCTGCTGCTCGGGCGGCGCCGGCGGCGGATGGGGTACGGCCGGGTCGGCGCCGCCCACGCCGGGGCGCGGCTTGGACCAGGAAGCGGCGAGGGCGGCCTCGGGCGCCGGTGCCTTGACGGCGGCGGCGCGGAGGTCGGCGACACGGGGGCCGGGGCCGATCGGCACGGCGGCGCCGGCCAGGTGGACCGGGCCCGTGTCGGGCGCTCCCGCGGAGACCGGCGCAGCGGGGACGGCGGGGGCGTGCGGGGGCGGCGGCGGGATGGCGGGTCCGGCACCCTGACCGCCGCCGGATCCGCCGCGGCCGCCGCTGCGCGGGCCCGCCGGGGCCGGCTTGGCGGCGGGGCGGCCGCCGCGGCGGGTCTCGATCATGGCGACGGCCTTCTCCGGCAGCCATGCCGAGGCCGTACCGCTGTCGTCGGAGCCGGAGCCGAACAGGTGCGGGGCGAGCTGGGCCTGGAGGTCGGCCGGGCTGGGGCGGGCGGCGGCCTCCATCTGCATGCAGGACTCGATCAGCGGGCGCAGCTCGTCGGGCAGGCCCTCCAGGTCGGGGCCCTCGCGCAGCAGCATGAACACGGTCTCGACCGGGTTGGCGCCGTGGAAGGGCGGGTGGCCGGTGGCCGCGAAGACCAGGGTGGAGCCGAGGGAGAACACGTCGCTGGCGCCGGTGACGCTGCGGGAGTCCTTGGCCTGCTCGGGGGACATGTAGGCGGGGGTGCCGACGGCGACGTTCGTCATCGTCAAACGGGTGTTCGATACACCGGAGGCGATACCGAAGTCGATCACCCGGGGGCCGTCCTCGACGACGAGGACGTTGGAGGGCTTCAGGTCGCGGTGGACGAGCCCGGCGCCGTGGATGGACTGCAGCGCCTCGGCGACACCGGCCGCCAGCCAGCGCACCGCCTGGGCCGGCAGCGGCCCGCACTCGTTCACTATCTCCTCGAGGGAGGGGGCGGGCACGTACGCGGTGGCCAGCCACGGGACGGCGGCGCGCGGGTCGGCGTCGACGACGGCCGCCGTGTAGAAGCCGGAGACCGCGCGGGCCGCCTCCACCTCGCGGGTGAAACGGACCCGGAACAGCTGGTCCTCGGCCAGCTCGGTGCGCACCGTCTTGATCGCCACGCGCCGGCCGGACGCCGAGCGTGCCAGATAGACCAGCCCCATGCCGCCGGCACCCAGCCGTCCCAGCACCTCGAACGGCCCGATCCGCCGCGGATCGTGCTGCGTCAGCTGATCCACCACTTGCCTGCCACCTCCCCGTACGAGCCGCGTATCACCTGCTTGTGGACACGGCCGAAGTGCAGCGTCTCACCACCGCACCGCCGTGGCGGCACGCACCCTGATTCTTCCTGTCCCGGGCACCGGTTGCGAACCCGGTGACGAGAGGGGTGTCTCACACTATTTCAGGATGAAAGTGACAGTTCAGACGCCGTTACGGCCGCTCCAGCACCGCGAACGACGCCCCCTGGTCGTCCGTGACCACCGCCACCGTGCCGTAGGACGTCGTGAACGGGTCCGCCTGCACCCGCCCGCCGAGCCGCTGCACCCGGCCGAGGGCCTCCGCACAGTCCCCCACCCGGAAGTGGACCAGGAAGTGCGGTGGCATCTCGGCGGGGAAGACGTCGACGACCGGGGCGCGGCCGAAGCGGGGCTCGGCGCCGGACCCGAACAGCGCGTCGTGGAAGAGGTCGCCGTAGAAGGTGTTGGCGGCGGCGGTGTCGCGTGCGTACAGCTCAACCCAGGCGAAGGTGCCCTCGTCCCGGCTGCGGCCGAAGCCGGGGTGGCTGCCCGGCTGCCACAGGCCGAAGACGGCACCCTCGGGGTCGGTGGCCAAGGCGGCGACGCCCAGCTCGCCGACCTCCAGCGGGGCGGTGACCACCTGTCCGCCGGCCGCCCGGATACGGCGGGAGAGCGCCTCGGCGTCGGGGGTGGCGAAGTGGACGGTCCAGACGGTGGGCAGCCGCCCGTCGGTCTTGCGGGCGAGCGCGGCGACCGGTTCCCCGTCCAGGCGGGCCCATACCGAGTCGCCGTGGGCGGCCTCGAAGGTCCACCCGAAGAGCTCACCGTAGAACCGCTTGCCCGCCTCCACGTCCGGCAGCTGGGCGTCCACCCAGCAGGGGGCGCCCTCGGGGTACGTGGATGAGCTGTTTTCGGCCATGCCGCCAAAGTAGCGGGACCACGCGCACCGCGCAGACCAGGCACACCAGCCTCCGCACCCCCGTGCACCCCATTTGCAGTCGGCCAAATCGCGCTACGACACCCCCTCGGTAAGCTGACGGCATGACAGGACAAGTGCGTACCGTCGACGGCCGCGTGGCCGGCCGGCGAGGGCAGGCGACCCGCCAGAAGCTGCTCGACTGCCTCAGCGAGATGCTCAGCTCCTCTCCGTACCGGGATGTCAAGGTCATCGACGTGGCCCGGAAGGCGGGCACTTCGCCCGCGACCTTCTACCAGTACTTCCCGGACGTCGAAGGCGCCGTCCTGGAGATCGCCGACCAAATGACCGCCGAGGGCGCCGTCTTGGCCGAGCTGGTGAAGGGCCGGTCGTGGGCCGGCAAGGCCGGCTGGCAGAGCGCGCAGGAACTCGTCGACGGCTTCCTCGAGTTCTGGCGCCAGAACGACGCGATCCTGCGCGTGATCGATCTCGGCGCCGCAGAGGGCGACAAGCGCTTCAACAAGATCCGCATGAAGATCCTCAACGCGGTGAACGGCTCCCTCGCGGAGTCGATCTCCGAGCTGCAGGCCAAGGGCAGGATCGACAAGGACGTGAACCCCGCGGCGATCGCCGGCGCGCTCGTCGCGATGCTCGCGGCGGTGGCCTCCCACCAGAAGGGTTTCACGGCGTGGGGTGTGAAGCAGGCCGAACTGAAACCGAACCTCGCGCTGTTGGTGCATCTGGGCGTCACCGGCAAGAAGCCGACGCGGTAGGCGCCGGCACTCCGCCCGGCCTGTTGCACCGAGCTCCGAGTCCTGTCTGGCAGGCGGTGGTCCACCCAGGTGGACCACCGCCTGCTGCGTATCCGGCTCCGCCGTGTTACGGAGTACGGCCCCGCGGTTTCCGCCCCGGGGGCTGACACCCCCTATTCCCGCCCCGGGCTCCCCAGCGGGCGCCGGTTCGGCAGCGCCCCAAGGAGGCGCGGGGAACTGCGCGACCACCACGACGGCGCCGCGGACGGAAGACGGCCCGTCCCGGTACAGACAGCGGAGCGTCACGCCGGCAGCGGGCGGTCCTTGACCACGTGCTTCATCACCAGCGTGGACGTCAGGCGCTGGACGCCCGGCAGGGTGGCCAGGCGGTCGTCGTAGAGGCGCTGGTAGGCGGCGAGGTCCGCGGCGACCACGCGGAGCAGGTAGTCCGGTTCGCCGAACAGCCGCTGCGCCTCCACCACCTCCGGCACCTCCCCGAGGGCCCGCTCGAAGCCGGCGACCGTCTCCCGGTCCTCCTGCCGCATCGAGACGAAGACCAGCGCCTCGAAGGTCAGCCCCACCGCCGCCGGGTCCACCATCGCCCGGTATCCGCTGATCGCGCCCGACCGCTCCAGCTCACGCAGCCTGCGATGGCACGGCGAGACACTCAGGCGCACCCGCGCGGCCAGCTCCGTCACGGTCAGCCGCCCGTCCTGCTGAAGCTCGGCAAGGATTTTCCGGTCCACGTCGTCCATGGGGCAAATCTTCCCCCGACGTGCGAGAGCAGGGGCAAATTTCGGGAACACTTTCGGGCGGATCGCGCCTAATGTCCCCGGTATGGACTCCGCGACCCTCCTCTCCTTCCTCGCCCTGGACTTTCTGCTGGTCTGCGTGCCGGGCGCCGACTGGGCGTACGCGATCGCCGCGGGCCTCGGCGGCCGCAGGGTGACCCTGGCCGTGGCCGGTCTGGTCGCCGGGTACGCGGTGCACACGGCGCTGGCGGCGGCGGGGCTCGCGGTGCTCGTGGCGGGCTCTCCGGCGCTGCTGACCGCGCTGACCGTGGTGGGCGCGGGGTACCTGGTGTGGCTGGGCTGGAACGTGCTGCGCCGGCCCGTGACGCCGGACGCCGGGGAGTCGATGGACGCGCGGGGCGGCCTGCGGGTCTTCGGGCGCGGGGCCGCGATCAGCGGCCTGAACCCCAAGGGGCTGCTGCTCTACCTCTCCGTCCTGCCCCAGTTCCTCACCGTGCGCGGCAACCGTCTGCCGGTGCCGGCGCAGACCGCCGTGCTGGGCGTGCTGCACATGGCGTGCTGCACCGCCGTCTACCTGGCGGTCGGCCTGCTGGCCCGCGCGGTGCTGGGCGCCCGGCCGGCCGCCGCCCGCGCGGTCACCCGGACGTCGGGTGCGGCCATGCTGGGCATCGGCGCGTTCTTGCTGGTGGAGCGCCTGGCCACGCTGTGAGAACGGCCGTGCCGGGGTCAGGGCCGTCCGGGTGCCGTCAGCAGCCGCCCCTCCACCGTGCCGATCACCACCCGGCCGTCCTCGGCGGCGGTCAGGCAGGTCGGGGTGTAGGTGTGCCCGTCGAGGGTGAGGGGCGTACGGCGTACGACCGTGCCGTCCGTGGCGCGCAGGGTGAGCAGTTCGCGCTCGCCCGTCACCGCGTGGAGGTGGCCGTCGTGGACGTCGACGTCGGTCACCCGGGTGCCGAAGCGGTGCACCCAGAGCGGATCGCCGCCCGGGAAGGCGCGGCGCACCAGGTGGTCGTCCCGGCGGACCGTGCAGGCGTGCACGAGTCCCGGGCCGGCCGCGTCGTCGACGTACACGGCGGGCCCCGCGTGCGGGGACGCGCCGGGCGTGCCGTCCCAGGACAGCGGGAAGAGCCGCTCGACACCGGCCGGGGAGAGCCGGACGACCCACTTGTCCAGGTGTTCCGTGCGGGTGCCCTCCTCGCCGTAGCCGCGCAGGACCAGCAGATGCGGCGAGCGGCGCACCCGCAGGCCGAACGAACGGTCGCTCTCCCCCAGCGGCACTTGAGCCAGACGCCGCCCGCTCGGAGTGTACACGACGCTGTCGTACGGGGGCCAGCGCGGGCCGGGGAAGATGTCGCGGGAGTCTCGGGCCACCCAGGCGCCGTCGGCGCGCCAGGCGAGGGCGACGGGGAAGTCGAGCTTCTGCTCGGCCAGTTGGCTGCCGTCGGCGAGCGAGAGGCGGCGCAGGAAGGTCGTCGGGTTGCTGCTGTCGCCGTAGCGGACGGTCACCCAGGCGCTCTCCTCGTCCGGCGAGACGTACAAATGACCGCCGTTGCGGTGGAAGGACTCCTCCGGCTCCGGCACCGACCACAGCAGGGTGCCCTCCGGCGACCAGCACTCCAGCAGGGTCCCGGTCTGCAGGGCGGCGAGCACCCGGCCGTCGCGCAGCGACTCCACGAGGGCCACCCCGGAGCGGCGGTTCCAGGCCCGGCCGTGCTCGGCGGCGAGAGCGGCGAGGTACTGCTGCGGATGCCTGATCTCCGGTCCCTCCATCCGGCTCCAGTCGACCACCATCTCCCCGCGCGGCCAGCCGAGCGGCGCCGCGAGGTCCTCGGCACGCACACCGGACCAGTCGTCCCGCACGACGGTGGCGCGGGTGTGGGTGGTGCGGCCCGGGTCCGCGAAGTCGACGACGGGTTCGGCGAAGAGCACCTCCAGCCGCCGGGCGTCCCGCCAGCGCAGATGGACGACCCCGGCACCGGCGACGGTCATGCCGGTCCGGCGGCGCGTCCCGGGCTCGTACAGGTACAGCCCGCCCCGGCGCTCGAACTCGTCCCCGGCCTCGGTGCCGACGGCGAGGACGGGCAGCCGCGGATGGAAGGCGATCAGCTCGACGCCCTCCCGAAGCCGGAACTGGTCCCACAGGGCCAGATCGGCCGTCCGGTACACGGCGACACGGCCGTGATCGGCGCCGTCGGTCGCGTGGCAGCTGACGGCGAGCCAGCGGCCGTCGGCGCTGACGGCGGTGATGTACGGGTGACCGATCTCGGGGAACGGGTCGTCGGGTATCAGACGCATCCGGCCGAGGCTACCGCCCGGTGATCTTCGCGGCCCGGCCATACTTCCGCTCATGGCAACCCACCTGCACGAGCTGCTGAGGTCACTTCGGGTGTGGGACCCGGAGGTGACCCGGCTGCCGTCCCTCGATCCGGACGCCGCCCCCGCCGATCCGCTCGCCCTCTTCGAGGAGTGGTTCGCGGACGCGGTGGCGGCCGGGCAGCCGGAACCGCACACCATGTCGCTGGCCACCGCGGACGCGGAGGGCCTCCCGGACGTGCGGATCGTCATGCTGCACGGCGCCGACGCCGACGGCTGGGCCTTCGCCTCGCACGCCGTCAGCCACAAGGGCCGCCAGCTCGCCGCACGGCCGTATGCCGCCCTCTGCTTCTACTGGCCGGTGCTGGGACGGCAGGTGAGGGTGCGCGGGCCGGTCACCGTGGCGCCGCCCGCCCAGGCCCAGGCGGACCTGCACGCCCGCTCCACGGGAGCGCTGGCGGCCGCGCTCACCGGGCGGCAGAGCGAGCCGCTGGAGTCCGTCGAGGAGTTGCGGCGCGCCTCGCAGGCCGCGTGGGACCGGGCCCGGCGCGAGCCGGACGCCCAGGCACCGACGTGGACGCTGTACCGGCTGCGGCCCGAGGAGGTGGAGTTTTTCCAGGGGGACGAGGCGCGGCGGCATGTGCGGGTGGCGTACCGGCGGCAGGACGGTGAGTGGGTCAGGGGGTTGCTGTGGCCGTGACTTCGGCGGCTGAGGCGTCTGAGGCGTCTGAGGCGTCTGCCGGTGTGAACTCCCATACCGTGAAGTCGGCCACCGGACGGTAGCCGATCCGCTGGTACAGGGCGTTGCTGGTGGGGTTGGCCAGGTCGGTGAAGAGGAGGACCTCGTCGGCGCCGGCGGCGAGCGCGGCGCGGCTGACCTCGACGGTGGCGGCGCCCGCGTAGCCGCGGCCGCGCAGGTCCGCCGGGGTGTAGACGGGGGCCACCCGGACCTG
The DNA here is from genome assembly GCF_043088925.1 of Streptomyces sp. NPDC014006. Lineage (NCBI taxonomy): Bacteria > Bacillati > Actinomycetota > Actinomycetes > Kitasatosporales > Streptomycetaceae > Streptomyces > Streptomyces sp. NPDC014006. The sequence goes on from NZ_JBICAJ010000007.1 coordinate 300,524, forward strand.
CCCGGCGACCAGACGGGTCACACCGGCCATGGCGACCGGGGTGCCGTCCGGCCTCTCCCAGAGGGTGACGCCGCCGTAGGCGATCCGCGCGTCGGCCCAGGCCCCGGCGTCGGTCGGCACGGATTCGCCGACCGCCTCCGCGAACTCGGCGAACCAGCGGGCGAGCAGGGCGCGGTCACCGGCGGTGGCGACGCGGGGGCGTCCGGGCGGGGACGGCTGGGGTGCCGTCAACTCGGCGAGGCGGTACAGGCGTTGCCGCTTGCCGGCCTGGCCCGTGGCGCCGGTGCGGCTCTGCCAGGCCGCCGCGAAGGCCGCCGCCGTGTCCTGGTCGGCGGTGACGCCGGACGGGTCGTGGCCCTCGGCGGCCAGATGCGCGGCGAGGGCGTCGGCGTCGGACTCGGACAGGGCGGTGACGTTGAGGGGCCACGGGGGCGTGCGCACGAAGACGGCCTCGACGGTGCCGGCGCGTTCCAGGACGCCGAAGACGGGGTCGCCGTCGCCGAACGCGTGCAGGCCTCGGTGGCGCAGCGCGTCGGTCACGGAGAGGGGGAGGGTGTGGGCGGCCGGACGGGAGTGCAGGAAGGTGGCGGCGCGGGCGAGGAAGGCGTCGAGGTCCGGGGTGCTCCACCAGTCGCTCATGCGGGTGCCTCCTGGGAATCGGGGCCGGCCTTGGCGTTGTCGTGCGGCTCGGGGTCGGTGGCGAGGCGGGCGTGCAGGTGGCAGTCGCGGAAGGCGTCACGGCGGCCCGCCTCCCACATCGCACCGCGCAGAGTGCCCTCGTAACGGAAACCGCAGCGTTCGGCGACCTTGCAGGAGACGTCGTGGCCCACGGCGTGGTCGAGTTCGAGGCGGTGCAGGGCGAGGTCGGTGAACGCCCAGCGGGTGGCGACGGACAGGGCGCGGGTGGCGATGCCCTGGCCGCGGGCCTCGGGGAGGATCCAGTAGCCGACGGTGGCGGAGCGCATGGCGCGGTCGATCCGGCTGACGCCGATGTGCCCGAGCGGGGTGCCGCTGTCCGCGTCCTCCACGCAGAACGCCACACCGGTGCCGGCGTCGGCCGCGTCGGCCTTGGCACGGAGGGTGGCGCGGGCGTCGGCGAGGGTGGCGATGGGGCGCAGCGGGGTGTTCCAGCGCTGGAACTCCGGGTCGGAGCAGCCGCGGAGGAACGTCTCGACGTCTGCGTCCGAAGCGGGGTCCCAGCGGCGGAGGCGGAGGTCGTGGGTGCGGAGGGCCGGGGCGGGGGTCATCCGGTCATTGAACATGAGGGGGTGGGGTGGGGGGCGGGGATTTTCCCTGCGGGTGCCTGCCGGCGGCTTGGGTGGGGCGAGGTTGTCGTTCGAGTGCGGGTGCCTGCCGGCGGCTTGGGTGGGGCGAGGTTGTCGTTCGAGTGCGGGGTTCGTTGTGGCTGGTCGCCTTTGCCTGCGGCGGCCTGCGCGGGTTTCGTTGTGGCTGGTCGCGCAGTTCTCCGCGCCCCTTTTGTGCCTGCGGCGGCCCGTTGCTGTCCGGTGGCCGGTTGCGGTAGCGCCTTGCGGTGTCTGTGAGTCGGGGCCGCGGTGGGGGCGGACGGTCCACCGAGCCCGGCGACTTTCTCGCCCGGATCACCCGTACCACCGGCGGATCTTCACAGCCGTGATCAATCCGCAACCAATTCCCCTCTTGACCGAGACCCATCAAACGCGGGCGTGATTACGCTCGCGCTCATGGTCGACTCCCCCACGTCCCCGCGCCCCGCGACCCCGGCGGACCGCCCCGTGTACGTCGTCGGCGGCGGCCCCGGTGGTCTGTCCGTGGCGTACGCGTTGCGGGCCCGGGGCGTACGGGCCGTCGTACTGGAGAGGGCGGACCGGGTCGGCGCGTCCTGGCGCGGTCACTACGACCGGCTGCACCTGCACACCACCCGCCGTCTGTCCGGCCTGCCGGGGCTGCCGATGCCCCGCCGGTTCGGGCGCTGGGTGGCCCGGGACGACGTGGTGCGGTACCTGGAGAAGTACGCCGAGCACCACGAACTGGAGATCGTCACCGGCGTCGAGGTGACGCGCATCGACCGCAAGCCCGACGGCTGGCTGCTGCACGCCACCGGCGGCCGGCAGCTGACCGGCGCCGCGGTGGTCGTCGCCACCGGCTTCAACCACACGCCGTACGTGCCCGACTGGCCCGGCCGGGACACCTACACCGGCGAGTTCCTGCACGCCGGCCACTACCGCAACGCCGAACCGTACGCCGGCCGCGACGTCCTGGTCGTCGGCGTCGGCAACACCGGTGCGGAGATCGCCGTCGACCTGGTGGAGGGCGGCGCCGCACGGGTACGGCTCGCGGTGCGCACCGCCCCGCACATCGTGCGCCGCTCGACCGCGGGCTGGGCCGCCCAGTACACCGGTGTTCTGGTACGCCGCCTGCCGGTGCCCCTGGTGGACGCGCTCGCCCGGCCCCTGGCCCGGATCAGCGTGCCCGACCTGTCCGCACACGGCCTGCCCCGCCCCGGCACCGGCCTGTACAGCAGGGTCACCGAGGGCGCCATCCCGGTACAGGACGTCGGCCTCATCGACGCCGTACGCACCGAGCGGGTGGAGATCGTCGCGGCCGTGGAGGGCTTCGAGAGCGGCAAGGTGCTGCTCGCCGACGGCACCCGGATCGAGCCGGACACGGTAATCGCCGCCACCGGTTACACCCGCGGACTGGAAAGCCTCGTCGGCCACTTGACCGTACTGAACGAAGACGGCCGCCCCACAACCCACGGTGCCCGCACCCCCCACAACGCGCCGGGCCTGTACTTCACGGGCTACACCAACCCCATCAGCGGCATGCTCCGCGAACTGGCCCTGGACGCGGAGAAGATAGCCAAGGCCGTCATCCGAGCCCACGGCACCCACATCTCCCGACTGCCCGCGCACAGCTAGACAGGCACCGCCGACGGGCCGCAGCCCCCGACTCACAGACAACGCAAGGCGCTACCGCAACCGGCCACCGGACAGCAACGGGCCGCCGCAGGCAAAAAAAAAGGGGCGCGGGGAACTGCGCGACCAGCCACAACGAAACCCGCAGGCGAACGACAACCTCACCCCACCGGAGCCGGCGCAGCCCCCCGCCCCCCACCCCGAATGACCAACGCCATCAACGCGGCCACCGCACACAACGCCCCCGACGCGTACCACACCACGTCATAGCTCCCGAAGACATCCCGAGCCACTCCCCCCAGCCCGGCCACCACCGCCGCCCCCACCTGGTGAGAGGCAAGCACCCACCCGAAGACGATCGCGCTGTCCTCCCCGTACCGCTCCCGGCACAGGGCCAGCGTCGGCGGAACGGTGGCCACCCAGTCCAGCCCGTAGAAGACGATGAAGAACAGCATCGGCGGATGCACACTCGGCGCCAGCAGCATCGGCAGAAACAGCAGCGACACCCCCCGCAGCGCGTAGTACACCGCCAGCAGCCGCCGCGGCGAGAACCGATCGGTGAACCAGCCGGAGGCAATCGTGCCGACGACGTCGAACACCCCGATCACCGCCAGCAGCGAAGCCGCAGCCGTCACCGGCATCCCATGGTCATGCGCCGCAGGCACGAAGTGGGTCTGTACCAGCCCGTTCGTGGAGGCGCCGCAGATCGCGAACGTCCCGGCCAGCAGCCAGAATTGCCCCGTCCGCACCGCGGAGAACAGCACGGTGAGCGCACGTCGCGCCGCACCCGTCACGGGTGCGGGCTTCGGCACGAACGCGGACGCGCCGTACGGCTTGGCGCCCACGTCGGCCGGGTGGTCGCGCAGCAGCAGCCAGACGAACGGGACGACGGCGAGCGCGGCGAGGGAGACCGTGACGGCGGCCGGCCGCCAGTCCTGGTTGCGCTCCAGCATCCAGGACAGCAGCGGCAGGAAGATCAGCTGCCCGGACGCGGAGCCGGCCGTGAGGATGCCGCTGACCAGACCGCGCCGCTCGGTGAACCAGCGGTTGGTGACGGTCGCCGCGAACGCCAGCGCCATCGAGCCGGAGCCGAGCCCGACCAGCAGGCCCCAGCACAGCCACAGTTGCCAGGCCGCCGTCATCCACACGGTCAGGCCGGAGCCGATCGCGATCACGGTCAGCGCCGCGGCGACCACGCGGCGGATGCCGAAACGGTCCATCAGCGCGGCGGCGAAGGGCGCGGTGAGGCCGTACAGGGCGAGGTTGAGGGAGACGGCGGCGCCGATGGTCCCCCGCGACCAGCCGAACTCCGCGTGCAGCGGGTCGATCAGCAGTCCGGGCAGGGAGCGGAAGGCGGCCGCTCCGACGATCGTCACGAAGGTGACCGCGGCGACGAACCACGCGCGGTGGATGCGTGGCCGCCGTACGGGCTCCTGCTGGGCGGTGAGTGCTTCGGTCGTCTGCGTCACGTCCTAGAGCTTCCTGGGTGGGCCACTCTCGAACGAGTGGCCCGAGGGACAGCGTTCGCTAGGATCGGGCCATGGACTCAGCCGACCCCGCCGACTCCGCGGACGGCTTCCGTCCGCACCGCATCGTCGTCCTCGCCCTCGACGGGCTGCTCCCCTTCGAACTCGGCATCCCGCACCGCATCTTCGGCCGCCCCAAGGACGCGCTGGGACGGCCCCTGTACGAGGTGGTGACGTGCTCGGTGCGCCCGCCGGGCCCGGTGCAGACGGACGCCGACTTCAGCGTGTACGCCCCCCACGGCCCCGAGGCGCTGGCCCAGGCCGACACGGTGATCGTCCCGGCGTCGTACGAACTCGGCCCGCTGTACGACGAGGGCGTGCTCACCGACGAGCTGGCCGCCGCGCTCGCGCTGATCCGCCCCGGCACCCGGCTCGCCTCCATCTGCACCGGCGTGTACGTCCTGGCCGCCGCCGGCTACCTGGACGGCCGCCCGGCGACCACGCACTGGGCCGACGCCGAGCGCTTCCAGCGCCTCTTCCCGAAGATCGCGGTGGACGCGGACGTGCTGTTCATCGACGACGGTGACGTGCTCACCTCGGCCGGGGTGGCCGCCGGGATCGATCTGTGCCTGCACATGGTGCGCCGCGACCACGGCACGGCCGTCGCGAACGACGTGGCCCGCCGCACGGTCGTTCCGCCGCACCGCGACGGCGGGCAGGCGCAGTACATCGACCGGCCGGTGCCCGATCCGCAGCAGGCGACCACGACCGCGGCGCGGGCCTGGGCGCTGGGGCGGCTGCACGAGCCGATCCAGCTGCGGGACATGGCCGCGCAGGAGTCGATGTCGGTGCGCACCTTCACCCGCCGCTTCCGCGAGGAGACCGGCGTCAGCCCCGGCCAGTGGCTCACCCAGCAGCGCGTGGAGCGGGCCCGGCACCTGCTGGAGTCCACCGGTCTGTCCGTCGACCAGGTCGCCCGGGACGCCGGCTTCGGCACGGCCCAGTCGATGCGGCAGCACCTACAGGCCGCGCTCGGCGTCACCCCCACCGCCTATCGCCGCACTTTCCGCACCACGGCCGGCCGCGTCGACGGTGGCGAGGTCGGAGCCCTGGGCTGACCGCGCCGCGCAGCGCTCGCCCCACCAGCCGACGGCCGTCAGCAGCAGGGTCAGACCGACCCCGGCGAGGACGGCCGTGGACGGCGTCGTCACCTTCAGCAGGGCCCCGGCCAGGGAGCCGGTCGCCGCGTATCCGGCGCCGGCGGCCGCGTACATCACGGAGTAGCCGGCGGCCAGGGCGCTCGCCGGCAGCGCCTCGCGCAGGGCGAGGTTGCGGGTGAGCATGGCGCAGGACTGCAGCAGGCCGGCCGCGGTGAGCGTCGCCGCGATCGCGGCGGTGTGCGGTATCAGCGCGGCCAGGGTCACGCACAGGGCCGTGCCGGTCATCAGCACCAGGCTGCGCGTGGGCAGCGGCCAGGGCCAGTTGCGCAGCCCGTACAGGAAGGCGCCGACTCCCGCGGCCACCGCCATCAAGGTGAGCAGCGGGCCGGACCAGCCGACGCCGACGCCGCGCTGTTCGAGCAGGGCGGGCAGCATGATCTCGGCGAGGCCGAGCGTGGTGAGGCTGGCCGCACCGGTGACGTAGACGGGCCAGGCCCCGGCGAGGACCCGCGCCCCTGCTCTGCCGCCGCTTGTGCCGTCTCCCGCGCCCGTGGTCCAGCCGGCCGGCAGCAGCCACAGGCCCGCGACGGACGTCGCCATCAGCGCGGCCGCCAGCAGCAGCGGCACCCGTGGAGCGGCGCCGAGAGCGAGACCGGCGACGAGGGCCGGGGAGATCGCCCATACGCCCGACATCAGGATCGACTCGGTGGACATCGCCTGCGGCACGGCCCGTTCGGGAACGAGCGCGGTGAGCAGGCTGCGCAGGCCGCCGGCGGCCCCGGCGGGCGCCGCCCCGGCGAGGAGGGCGAAGGCGGCGAGGACCGTCGCGGGCGCACCGGGCCAGGCGCCGAGCCCGGCGAAACCGGCGGCTCCGGCCAGCAGTCCCGCCGCCAGGTGCGGACGGGCCCGGTCGGGACGCAGCCGTGTGCCGAGCAGGGGGGCGCCCACGATCTCGCCTATGACGTAGGCCGTGGCGAGGGCCGCGCCCAGGGAATAGCCGCCGGGCCGCTCGCGGACCAGGAACACCACGGCCAGCGGGGCCATGGCGACCGGCATCCGGGCACCGAGGGCCGTGGCGGCCCAGGCCAGCACCTGTTTCGAGGCAACGTCGCGGTAGGTCATGTCATGACGGTAAAGCGCGGCACCGACAGCCCGCTCCGCCTGTGGAAAACCTGGTCCGGCTCAGCCGCGTCCCCGTTCGCCGACCGGGAGTTGACGGTGCGTCATGCGCTGGGAGGTGCCACGCGGCCCGGCGCGATGACGGCACGCGTCGCCGCCGCGGGCCGGAGTGGGAAGGGGAGTCCGGGAAAAGGGAACGGGAATCCGGAAAATTTGTCCACAGCCTGTGGACAGAGATCGCGCTTCCCATGGCCGACGGCGCGCGGCTGCCCGCCCCGAGCACGGCACCGCGCACCGTCGGCCGGCTTCGGCGCACCAGCCCCGGCTCCCCCGCCCTGAGCCCTCGGACAACCGCCGCCGAACCGGACGACCCGCACTCGCCGAGGACGCCCGCCACCGGCGCCCTCGCCGTCCCCTCACGGCGGATCGCTGACCACAAGCGTGATCAAACGGACACTCGTCGTCAACATGGCGAAGGAGAAATGTTACTTACACCCCGTTTGTCACGGGCGCGCACGGAAGCACACCCCGGGCGCACGGCAACTCCCCGGGGATCGCACAGCAGGGCAGGGCACAGCAGAGCAGGGTCGCGTCGCGGCGCGCGGCTCACGACACCCGGGCCCGCCGGTCACACCGCCTCGAACGCCAGCCCCTCGTACGGCGCCACCAGGCCTCCGCAGATGCTCGCGGAGTCCCGCGTCGCGCTGCACCGGTCCAGTTCGCACCAGATGCGCTTGCCCGCGCCTTCGCGACTCCAGCCCCACCGGTCGGCGAGTCCGTCGACGAGGGCGAGGCCCCGACCGCCGGTGGCGTCGCCGCCCACGCAGCGCGGCACGGGCGCGCACTCACTGGAGTCGGCCACCTCCAGCCGCACCGTCGCCGATTCGGCCGCGACGCCCGGCAGGGACAACCGCAGCACGGCCGGATGGCCGGTGTGCACCACGGCGTTGGTGACGAGCTCCGACACGAGCAGGATCAGCGTCTCGGCGAGGGGTTCGTCGGCCGCTATCCCCGAACCGGCGAGCCTCGAGCGGGCCCACCGCCTGGCCCGTCCGACCTCCGCGGGGTCGGGCCGGATCTCCAGCTGCACTTGAAGCACCTGCACCGCTCACACCATCCGAACCGGCGGACACATGGCCGCGCGCCACGCGAGCACCACGACGACGAGAGCCACGATCGTAGCCATTTTCTGCATGGCCAGGACAATGGCCGGAGCCTGGATCACGGAACGTGAAACCCTTGTACGCCAGCTTGGTTGACGTACCGTCACCTCAACAAGCGCTTCGGGCATATTCCAGCGCGAAGGAGTACCCGTGCGGCATACTGTGCGACGCTCGTCAGGGGGAGTCGAACAGGCACCACCGGCATGGCTCGTACCGGGAACCACTCGCATCTCACACAAGGTACCGGAGCCACCCCTCGACTCCGGGCCGTGACGACCCCCTCCGAGGACACAACCCGGTATCGACGCTCCGTGACACCGCATTGCCACGATCCGCGACATCTTTGGCCATGGCTCAACTCCCTCGCCGGTCGCACAACTCCCGCGCCCTGTACGGCCGGCGTTACTGCGGCACCGTGAACCAGCGGGCGAACGCGGGCACGCTCTCCGCCTCGCCGACCTTGCCGTCGCCGTCCGCGTCCAGCGTGGCGGCCGCGACCTCGGCCGGCTCCCGCGCGACGCCCAGGGCGTGCAGCACGCGCGCGGTGTCGGCGACGGTGGCGAAGCCGTCGCCGTCGGTGTCGGCCACCGCGAGGGCCGCGTGCAGGAAGGGGCGGGCGATCTCGGCGAACCGCTCCGGGTTGTCGCGCAGCCGCTTGACCGCGCAGGTGACGAACTCCTCGCGGGTGATGCGCTGGTCGCCGTCCCGGTCGGCCATCCCGGCCATGCCCTGCCAGAACGCCTCGGCGCCGGCGTACAGCGTCTGCCCCTTGTCGGAGCGGGCAGCGACGCCGAACTCCGCGAGCAGCGCCTTCGCGGCGACACTGAAGTCCGCGCGGTCGATCCAGCCGTTGCCGTCCTGGTCGAAAGTGGCGAACCGGGCGGCGATCTCACGCTCGTACTCGCTGCTGACCATCTCTTCTTCGGCCGCCTTAGGTCGGGGTGGGTGGTGCATCCGGCATGCGAGCGTACGACGTACGAACGAGCGCGGCGGGGAGGTGACGGCGGCTGTACCGAGACCGGCGGAAAACCGGGACAACACTGTGGCAATCGGTGTGAAACGACTCACACATCAGGCCGACAACGGCTCCTCACCGAGGGCGCCCTCGAGGTCGGCGTGCACATCGAACAGACGGCGCACGCCGAGGGCTCCGAGGACCCGGTTGACGTGAGAACCGTCCACAGCCCCCTGGGCGGGCAGCACCAGGCGCAGCCGGCCCTGGCACGAGCGCAGCAGGCGGCGGGCGGCGATGAGGACGCCGACCCCGCTGGAGTCGCAGAACTGCACCTGGGACAGGTCGAGGACGAGGCTGTGCCGGCCTTCGGCGATCACGTCGTGCACCCGTTGCCGCAGCACCGGCGACGTGACCAGGTCCAGCTCACCCGACACCTGGAGCACGGCCCACGCCCCTTGCTCCGAGTCGGTCACTTTGAACGTCACCACCACGCCCCTTGCTCGCCAAACGGAAGGAATTCTTACACTTCCTTGCAGCGCGGCTGCCCAGCGGCGTTTCCCTGAAACGCCCCGTCAAAAACGGGCCCCGATCAGGATCGGCTTGTTTCAGTCGAATTCAATCTCATTTCGATATTGTTCGATCGGGCGCTGTGGTGTTCCGGGGGCGGCTCCTCCGGGTAAGCGCCCTAGCACGCACGACCCCGAGGGGGGCGCACATTGACACAAAGGGGCGTGCGTTGTCAGACGTGCCGACTACATTCGAGATGTCGATGGGCGCACGCTGAAGACGGGCACGGGCTGGGTGAGGGGGCCGTATGGCGAAGAAGGACGCACCGCCCCGCTGGGACCGCAAGATGCAGCAGCGGCTGGCACGCGGGGAGGCGGCAGCCCTCGGCGAGCTCTACGACCGTTTCGCCTCCCTCGTGCACGGGCTCGCGCACCGCGTGCTCGGCGACGAGCGGGCCGCCGACGGCGTGACCCGCGAGGTCTTCGCCCATGTCTGGGAACACCCGGACAGCTACGACCCGAAGCGGGGTCCGCTGCGCACCTGGGTGGCCGACCTCACCCGCCGGATGGCCGTGCAGCGGCTGCGGGCCACCGAGACCGCGGCGCTCGCCCAAGGGGCGCCCGGCTCCCCCGACGAGCTGGAGCGCAAGGTGCGGCACGCCTCGGTGGCGGCCCGCGCCGACTACATCGTGCAGGCCATGCCGGCCCCGCTGCGCGCCGCTCTGGAACTGGCGTACTTCCAGCGCCGCGACTACCGCCAGACCGCGGCCGACCTCGGCGTCACCGAGGACGAGGCCCGCCGCCGGCTCCGCCTCGGCCTGCAACTGCTGTCCACGGCCCACGACGCCGGCACGCCCGGGGCACCACCGGAGTACGGGGGTGCCGCGTGAACGACGCGGAGGGCTTCGCGTCCCACGGCGACGACCTGCCGGGGACCGCCGGCGAGAAGGAGGGCCGGGAGACGGCACACGGCACGGGCGCGATGACCGGCGGCCGGGTCGGACCGGAACCGCGTGGCACGGACGCCTGGGGGGACATTCCGGTGCAGGGGGTGAGCGGTGGGGAATTCATGGAGCCCGGGAGTTCCGCACAGCCCGGCGAGTCCGGGGAGCCCAGGGGTCCCGGGGAGCCTCGGCAAGGGGCTTTCGGGGAGGCGTACGGGTCCGGTGACGGGGGTGGTGCCGCCGGAGGTCCCGGCGGCACCGGTGGGCCCGGTCGCCCCGGAAACGGAAACGGCGACGGGGCCGGCGGTTCCGGCGTGCCCGATCCCGGCAGGCCCCCGCGGATACCCCTGCCCCGGGCGGCCGTCGAGGACAGCGGGCAGCCGCTGCCCGACCCACCACCGGCACCTCAGCCGCCCGCCCTGCCGCACCCGGTGCTGAAGTCGCTGCTCGGGGCGTGGGCGCTGGCCGCCTGCTCCGCGGAGGAGACCGCGGCCGTGGAGGAGCACCTGGGCGGCTGCGGCACCTGCGCCGTCGAGGCGCGGCGGCTGCGCGAGGCCGTCGGCCTGCTCCAGCGTTCCGAGAGCCTCGACCTCGACCCCGGCCTGCGCACCCGGGTGCTCCAGGGCTGCCTCGACCGGCGCCCGCCGCGCATCCCGGTGCCGGAGTGGGCGAGGGCGTACGACGCAGAGACGGCGCGGCTGGACGCGTTGCTGCAGGACTTCGGGGACGCCGAGTGGCACGCGCCCGTGCGGCTGCGCTGGTTCGAGACAGACGCGACCACCACCCGCCGTACCACCGTCGCCGGGGTGATCGCGCATCTGCTGGCCGTCGACGGACTGGTCGCGGTGGCGCTCGGCCTCGACGACCCGCTTGCGGACGTGTCCCCGCAGGCTCCGACGCCCGCGGGGCGCACGGAGTCGTACTGGCGCGCCTCGCGCTTCCCGCCCACCCGCTCGGTGCGCGGGCCCTGGCGGGAGCAGAGCCATGACCTGGTGCGCACCGTGTCGTTCACCGGCAGCACCGCAGGCCTGCTCCAGGTGCCGTACGGGGAGGGCGAACTGCCGCTGCGGGACGCGCTGCTGGACCGCGCCTTCGAGTGCTGGGTGCACGCCGGTGACATCGCCGAAGCGGTGGACTACCCCTACGCCCCGCCCGCACCGCGGCACTTGAACGGCATGATCGACCTGGCGGCGCGGATGCTGCCGCAGGCACTGGCGGCGCGCCGGCAGGCCGGGCTGACTGCGCCCGGCGCGACACGCCACCTCGTGTCCGCCGGGCGGCCGGGGCGGAGCCTGCGGCTGGAGATCGAGGGCTCGGGCGGGGGCGAGTGGCTGATCCCGCTGGACTCACCGGCGGCGGTGGCCTCCGCGGAGCACGAGGTGGCCCATGTCGCCCTGGACGACGTGGAGTTCTGCCAGCTGGCGGCCGGCCACGTTTCTCCTGCGGAGGCTGCGGCAGGGCAGGCCGGGGACAAGGAGGCGATCAGGGATGTGCTGTTCGCCGTGGCGGGGTTGAGCAGAATGTAGGGGGCAGCGTGCGGCGGGGGGTGACTGCACCCACCCAAGGGGCGCGGTGAACCGCGCGACCAGCCCCGTACGACCCGCAGCCGCGCGCGACCGCCGAAACCGCCCCGCCGCTCAGGCGAAGACGACCGTCCGGCGGCCGTTCAGCAGAATCCGGCGCTCGGCGTGCCACTTCACGGCTCGCGCCAGCGCCTGGCACTCCACGTCACGGCCGATCGCCACCAGCTGGTCCGGCGTGACGTCGTGGCCGACGCGTTCGACTTCCTGCTCGATGATCGGGCCCTCGTCGAGGTCCGCCGTGACGTAGTGCGCGGTCGCGCCGATGAGCTTCACACCGCGGGCGTGCGCCTGGTGGTACGGCTTGGCGCCCTTGAAGCTCGGCAGGAAGGAGTGGTGGATGTTGATGATCCGCCCGGAGAGCTGCTTGCACAGGTCGTCGGAGAGCACCTGCATGTAGCGGGCGAGGACGACCAGCTCCACCTTCTGCTCGCGCACGAGCTCCAGCAGCCGGGCCTCGGCCTCCGCCTTGGTGTCCTTCGTCACCGGGATGTGGTGGAAGGGAATGTTGTAGGAGCCCACCAGCTCGGCGAACTCGGTGTGGTTGGAGACCACCGCCGCGATCTCCACCGGCAGCGCCCCGATCCGGGCGCGGAAGAGCAGGTCGTTCAGGCAGTGCCCGAACTTGCTGACCATGAGGACGATGCGCATCTTCTCGTCGGCCCGGTTGATCTGCCAGTCCATGTGGAAGGAGTCACCGATCGCCGCGAAGCTGGCGCGCAGCTTGTCCACGGTCACCGGCGCATCCGCCGAGAAGTGGACCCGCATGAAGAACAGACCCGTGTCGTGGTCGCCGAACTGCTGACTGTCCTCGATGTTGCACCCGGTCATGAACAGGTAGCTGGACACCGCGTGCACGATGCCCTTCTTGTCCGGGCAGGAGAGGGTGAGGACATACTGGTCGGCCGGGGCGGCGGCGGGCACGGGCTGCTCAGTCATGCGTCACAGGATCTCATGCCCCGCCCCGCGCGTGGTGCGGTCGTCCGCTAAGCGGACCGCGTCAAGAGGTGCAGCACCTCCAGGGTGCGCGGCGGCGCGTCGGGGTCGTCGCCGTCGCTCGTCGCCATCCGCACATGCGCGTCCCGTGCCGCGCGCACCGCCTCGGGCCACTCCGGGTGCTCCATGTACGTGGCGACCGGGGCGTCCGGTCCGACCTGGTGCATGATCCGCAGCACGCGCAGCACCGCGGTGTCGACGAGCGCCGCCTCCTGCGAGTCGCGGAAGATCGTCCCGACGTACTTCTCGGCGGACCAGTGGTCCAGCCAGGTGTCCTCGACCAGGCGGTACACGGCGTCCGTGACGTCGCCGTAGCCCGCCACTCCGGCCAGCCAGACGTCGCGCTGGAATCCCGGGTCGGAGAGCATGTGCAGCGCGGAGCGCACGTTGCTGCGCCAGCGCCACCACGGCATGTCGTTGTGTGGCATGCCGCCCATGGTGCTGGAGCGACGGCCGCGACGGGAAGACTTCTCCGAACCTTGCACGGTCATCGATCGTACGTTCCCTTTCCGGGCCGCCCTTCCGACCCCCCGTAATTCACCTTCACGTCACCGTCCGTTGACCGTGGGTCACTCCACGGTTGGTGATGTGGGGGAATCGTGCGTGTGCATGACCGGCAGGCGACGCACGCGCAGCACCGTCCTCCCCTTCACCACCGGGCCTCTGACCAGAGCCGCCACAGCGGCGGCGGCCACGGTGGCGTGCGCGTCGCTGGCCGCCGGTTGCGGGATCCTCCCCGGTGCCACGGGGGGCTCCGGGGACGATCCCGTCACCGTCATGACCTGGGCGCCGATGGAGACCACGGCGACCAACAAGCCCGGTATGCCCGCCTTCGCCGAAGCCTACGCGCGGTGGGTCAACGCCCACGGCGGCATCAACGGCCGCACGCTGAAGGTGCTGACCTGCAACGAGCACAACGACACCGTGGCCGCCGCCAAGTGCGCCCGGCGCGCGGTCAACGAGCACGCCGTCGCGGTCGTCGGCTCCTACAGCCAGTACTCGGACTCCTACTTCCCGCCGCTGGAGAGCGCCGGCATCCCCTATATCGGCGGCTACGGCGTCACCACCGCCGAGTTCACCAGCCCCCTGTCGTACCCGGTCAACGGGGGCCAGCCCGTGCTGCTCGCCGGTCTCGGCCGGGAACTCGCCGCACGCTGCGGCCACGTGGCGCTGGTGCGCCCCGACACCATCGCGGGTGACGAGCTGCCCTCGCTGCTCGGCGCCGGGCTGAAGGCGGGCGGCCACGCGGACGCCGGGGATCTGGTGGCCGACGAGGACGCCACCGAGTACGAGGCGCAGTCCGAGCAGGCGCTGAAGCAGGCCGCCCGGGGCTCCCGGAAGGACGGGTGCGTGGTGCCCGCGCTCGGTGAGCGCACCGGCACCTTCATGGACTCCTTCCGCCGGACCCGGGCGCAGTACCCCGGGGTGGGGGCGGCCACGGTGATGGGCAGCGTCGACCAGACCGCCGTCGACGCCTCGGGCGGGAGTGCGGGGCCGTACGAGGGGTCGTACATCACCGGCTGGTACCCGGTGTCGACCGATCCCCGCTGGGACGGGATGAAGCAGGTGATCAGCGAGCAGGCGTTCACCGACAACCGCATCGATCCGGCCGACGCCGGGGTGCAGACGACCTACATCGCCTACACCGCGTTCCGCAAGGTCGTGGAGTCCCTGGGCCGCGGCGAGGTGACCGCCGACACCGTACGGCACGCCCTGGACGACGGCGTGCCGGTCACCACCGGCGGGCTGACGCCGACGCTGAGCTGGCCCTTCGCGGGCAAGCTCGCCCCCATCGGCTTCCCGCGCCTGGTCAACACCGACGTCACCCTGCAGGTCGTCCGGGACGGCCGGCTGGTCGCGGCCCGCAAGGGCTTCGTCGACGTGACGGACACTCTGAAGAACGCGCACCTGAACTGAGAGCGCCCCGGGGCGGCACGGCCCGGGGCGGTTCACAGCCGGCAGGTCACAGCCGGCGGCTCACAGCTGGCCGGCCTGCCGCTGGGTCAGCCCGTACTGCTGCGCGATCGCGTTCCACAGCTGGGCGGCCTTCTGCTTCTGCACGCTGGCGGTGCCGCTCGCCCGGTTGCCCGCCTGCGTCTGCGGGGTGCCGGCGGCCTTGCCCTTACGGCACAGCTTCTTGTTGCCGGCGACCTGGTCGGCCCACGCCGCGTAGTGGGTGTCGGCGGACGCCGAGGCCTGCCAGGCGCTCTTGAGGGCGCCGGTCAGCGCGGCGTTGTTCGGCAGCTTGTCCACCGGCACCGCCGCCAGTCGGGTCACCAGACCGGTGCGCTGCTGGGCGGCGTCGCGCAGGTTCTTCGCGGCCGCGCCCAGGTTGCGGCAGCTCTTGACGTCGGCGACCGCCGCGATCACCGCGGCGCGGCTGCTGCCGCTGTCGGCCAGCAGCTTGTCCAGGGCCACCGCCTGCTCCTTCGCCGGGTCGGCGGCCGGCGCGGCGGAGGAGGCGGTGGTGCTGGGGGCCGTCGCGGAGACGTTCGCCGGGGCGTCGTCCTTGGCGTCGTCGGAGCCACCGCCGGCGCCGAGCAGCGCGCCCGCGCCGATACCGACGACCGCGATGCCGACGCCGATCGCGGCGAACAGCGGCACCCGCGAACCGGTACGGCCCCCGCCGCTCCGGCCCGATCCGCCGTCGTCGTCCCGCGCGCCGCGCCGGCCGCCGGCCGGTGGCACGTACCCGGGCCGGGGCGCGCCGGGCCGGCCGTTGCCGATCTGGGGCAGCTGCTGGGTGGCCGCCGCGGGGGCGCCGGCCGGCTCGTCGCGGAACAGCCCCGCGAACTCGGCCGGCGGCTGCCGCTCGCCGTATCCCGGCTGCGCGCCGGGCTGCGCCGCGACCGGCGGGATGTACTGGGTGGCCTGCGCGTCGGGGTCGGCGGCGGACGGCAGCGGACCGGAACCGGGCTGCGTGCCCGGGTGCTGCGGGGCGCGGCCGAGGAACTGGGTGGCCTCCGCCGGCGCCTCGGGCGGCAGCGCGCCGGGGCCGGCGGGGGGTATGTAGCGGGTCGCCGCGTCGTCACCGGACTGGGCGGGGACGGGCGGTATGTACTGCGTCGCCGCGTCGCCGGCACCCGCGGCCACCGGCGGCAGGTACTGGGTCGCGCTGTCGTCGGCGGGCGGGCGGGGGCCGCCGTAGCCCGGAGCGGGAGCCCCGGCGGGAGGCAGCGGCGCGCCCTGACCGGAGGCGGAGACCGCCCCGCCGGCCGAGGGCGGCTGCCCGGGGGTCGTCTGCTGCCCTGCGGGCATCCCGGCGCCGTAGCCGCCGGAGTGCGGCTGCGGGGTGCCGTAGGCGTCGTGCGCGGCGGGTGCCGGGGTGTACGGCGCTGGGGTGCCCTCGGCGGGCAGCGGGCCCGCGCCGCTCTGGCCGGCCGGGGGCCACTGCTGAGCGCCGGACCACCCCTGGTCCGGCGCCGGGGCGGGACCGGACTGCTGCTCGGGACCCCACGGGCCGCCCCAGGCCTGCCCGCCCGCCGGCGCCGCGCCCTGGCCGCCGTACTGCGCGTCGGGGGCGGCACCGGGCTGCGGGGCACCCTGATACGGCCCCGGCTGCTGACCCGCGCCCTGCGGCCCACCGGCGTACGGACCGCCGCCGTAAGGGTTTCCGGCGTGCGGTCCCCCGGCGGGATTCCCGGCGTAAGGGCCCTGTGCGGGGCCGCTCATGCCCGGCAGCACGGGCTCGCCGCCGTCCGAGGGCAGCACGATGCCTTCGCGCGCGGGCTGCGCCGAGGGCTCCTCGCCCTGTCCACTCTGCGTCACCGGGACTCCTACGAATGGGGGACCTTGGTCAATCGTCGGCTCACGCTACCGGGTCCCCGGATGCCCATGCCACGCAGCTGAGGGAGGCGCCTCCTTCCCTGTGATTCCTGTAACAAACCCGCGCTCCCGCACGCTGTACAAGGTCCCCACGCGCGTGCGCGCCCCGTTCACGCCGCCGTCTGCAGTTCCAGCCGGGCGCCGAACTCCCGTACCACCGACTCCTCCCGGTACGGCTCCAGCCGTTGCTGGAAGTCCTCCAGATACTCCGCGCCCCGGTTGGAGCGCAGCGACTCCAGCAGCTCGACGGCCTTCACCCCGGTCGCACAGGCCTGTTCGATCTCCCGCTGCTGCACCTGTGCCGTGGCCAGCAGGACGTATCCGATGGCCCTGCGCCGCGCTCTGCCGGCGGGGTGCCCGGCCAGCGACTGCTCCGCGTACCGCGCGGCCGCCTCCGGCTGGCCCAGATCGCGGTGGCAGTGCGCCAACTCGTCCGCGAGATAGGCCTCGTCGAAGTGCGCGATCCACGCGGGATCGTCGCCGGAGGCCGGGTCGGCGGACTCCATGGCGCTCACCGCGCGACCGCTCGCCGCGTGCGCGGCGCGCACATCACCCAGCAGGGCGTGCCCGCGCGCCTCCGCCGCGAAGAACATCGCCTCCGCGCGCGGGGTGACGCGACCGCGCGCCCCCTCCTGCGCCGCCCGCGCCAACTGCGCGATCTCCCGCGGGTTTCCGAGCTGCGCGGCCAGGTGGCTCATGGACGCGGCCAGCACGTATCCGCCGTACCCGCGATCGCCCGCCGCCTGCGTGAGGCGCAGCGCCTGGATGTAGTACCGCTGGGCGAGCCCGGGCTGGCCGGTGTCGACGGCCATGTACCCGGCGAGTTCCGTCAAGCGGGCCACGGCGGCGAAGAGTTCACGGCCGACCGCCTCCCGGTACGACCCCGCCAGCAGCCCGGAGACGACGCTGTTGAGGTAGTGCACGACCACCGGCCGCACATGCCCGCTGCCGTACTGGTGGTCCAGCTCCACCAGCGCCTGTGTCATCGCGCGCACCGCGTCCACGTCGGACAGTCCCACGCGCGGGCCCGCCTGCCGTGCCACCTGCGCGTCGGGCGCCGAGATCAGCCAGTCGCGGCTCGGCTCGACCAGCGCCGAGGCGGCGACGGACGACCCCGACAGGAAGTCGCGCCGCCCCACGTCGCTGCGCCACAGCTCGCAGACCTGCTCGATGGCTCCCAGTACCGTCGGCGAGAACTGGAGGCCGACCCCCGACGCGAGGTTCTTGCCGTTGGCCATGCCGATCTCGTCGATCGTGACCGTACGGCCCAGTTTGCGGCCCAGCGCCTCCGCGATGATCGCCGGCGCCCGCCCCCGCGGCTGCTGCCCGCGCAGCCAGCGCGCCACCGACGTTTTGTCGTACCGCAGATCGAGTCCGTGCTCGGCGCCGCACATGTTGACCCGGCGGGCGAGCCCGGCGTTCGAGCAACCCGCTTCCTGGATGAGCGCCTGCAGCCGTTCGTTCGGCTGCCGCGCGACGAGAGGCCTTGCGGCCATTGGCACTACCCCCTGTGGCTGCGGTGCCTGCCCGTGCACCGAGTTGTCGTGTCTTCCAAGGCCTTCTCCACTCGTCGAGCGAGCCGCCGGGCGGCGTGAAGATCGGGCCGTGAAGATCAATGCCCAGCGGACATACCGAAAATGCGAGGCATGGGCGGATTGCCGGGGTAACGGCGGATGCCGCCCCCACGTGGTTACCCGCTCACCACCTCGAACCCTCCGCGCGCCCCCGCCTGTGCATCCGTGCGCCCCGGACGCCGAATCGATGCTCCTCCCCCGCGCGCGACACATCCCGTAACCGGAGGTAGGTGCGGGAGTTGAGTTCCACGTGGAAGAGACGACCCCGGGCACCGAAACCGCGCAGATCCCGAAGCAGCGCGGGGAATCCCTGCTGGAAGCAGCAGTTCGCTATGCCGAGGAGCGCCACTGGGACGTGTTCCCCGGCACCTGGCTGGAGGCCGCCGACGGGGTGCAGGTCTGCTCCTGCGGCGACCCGGCGTGCGCCGCACCCGGCGCGCACCCGGCGCGCGAGGACTGGGCGACGCAGGCTACGGGCAGCCCGACGGTCGCGCGCCGGATGTGGCAGAAGCAGCCGGCGGCGTCCATTCTGCTGCCGACGGGACGGACGTTCGACGCGCTGTCCGTGCCGGAGACGGCCGGGTTCCTGGCGCTGGCCCGGATGGAGCGGATGGAGCTGACGCTCGGACCGGTGACGCTGACCCCGGACCGGCGGATGCACTTCTTCGTGCTGCCGGGCGCGGTGGCGAAGCTGCCGGACCTGGTGCGCAAGCTGGGCTGGTCGGTGTCTTCGCTGGACCTGGTCGCGCTCGGCGAGGGGACGTATGTGGCCGCGCCCCCGACACGGTTCGGGACGCGGGGGGCCGTGCAGTGGGCTCGCCGCCCGACTCCGGCTAATCGGTGGTTGTCGGATGTGGAGGAGCTGGTGTCGCCGCTGGCATACGCCTGCGGGCGGGATCGGTAGGTGCGCGCCCACTGAGCTGCCGGGTCCCGCTGTCTCGCGGGTGCGGATGCGTGGAGGCCTGTCGCGGCCACGCGGCGCAGCCGCATATCAGGCACAGTCCCGCGCCCCTTGTCGGCATTCCTCCGCCGTAGGCTTCCGTGCGACGGAGGGAGACGCGGTGAGTGCTAGTGCCGTACGGGTGCAAGGGCTGTGGAAACGGTTCGGTCAGCAGGTCGCTGTGGGTGGGATCGATCTGGAGCTGCCCGCGGGGCGGTTCATCGGGCTCGTCGGGCCGAACGGGGCGGGGAAGACCACCACACTGTCCATGGTCACCGGGCTGCTGCGGCCGGACCAGGGCACCGTCGAGGTCGTCGGGCACGACGTGTGGCGCGACCCCGTGCAGGTGAAGGCGCGGATCGGGGTGCTGCCGGAGGGGCTCAGGCTCTTCGAGCGGCTGTCGGGGCAGGAGTTGCTGGCGTACACGGGCAGGCTGCGCGGGCTGCCCGGCGCCGAGGTCGACAAGCGGGCCGGTCAGCTGCTCGACGTACTGGACCTGGCGGGCAGCCGGCACAAACTGGTCGTCGACTACTCGACCGGCATGCGCAAGAAGATCGGGCTCGCCGCGGCGCTGCTGCACAACCCCGAAGTGCTGTTCCTGGACGAGCCGTTCGAGGGTGTCGACCCGGTGTCCGCGCAGACCATCCGGGGCGTCCTGGAGCGCTACACCGCCTCCGGCGCGACCGTCGTCTTCTCCTCCCACGTCATGGAACTGGTGGAGTCGCTGTGCGACTGGGTGGCCGTGATGGCGGCCGGCCGGATCCGGGCGCAGGGCCCGCTCGCCGAGGTGCGCGGCGCGGCGCCCACCCTGCAGAAGGCGTTCCTCGAGCTGGTCGGCGCGAGCGGCCGGGACACCGGGATGGACCTCGACTGGCTGGGCGGCGGCGGACGATGACGAACGTGACCGCCACCGTCGTACGGCTGAAGCTGTCGCTGCTGCGCAACGGGCTGCGCCAGTCCGGGGGGCGGCGGGCCGCGTACATCGTCTCCGCCGTCGTCACCCTGCTGTTCGCCGCGCTGCAGCTGCTCGGGCTGATCATGTTGCGCGGGCACGCGCACGCCGTCTCGCTGGTGGTGCTGCTGGTCGCGGTGCTGGCGCTGGGCTGGGCGGTGATGCCGCTGTTCTTTCCCAGCGGGGACGAGACACTGGACCCGACCCGGCTGGTGATGCTGCCGCTGCGCCCGCGGCCGCTGGTGCGGGCGCTGCTCGCGGCGTCACTGGTGGGCATCGGGCCGCTGTTCACGTTGCTGCTGCTCGTCGGGTCGGTGATCGCGGTGGCGCACGGGGCGGCCGCGTACGCCGTCGCCGTCGTCGCCGTACCGCTCGCGCTGCTGGTGTGCGTGGCGCTGGCGCGGGCGGTCGCGGCCGCCAATGTCCGGTTGCTGAGCAGCCGCAAGGGCCGCGATCTGGCGGTGCTGAGCGGTCTGGTGATCGCCGTCGGCGCGCAGGTGGTCAACTTCGGCGCGCAGCGGCTGGGCGCGGCCGGGCTGGGACAGCTGGACCCGGCGGCGGCCGTGGTGCGCTGGCTGCCGGGGGCGTCGGCGCTCGGCGCGGTGGACTCCGTCAGCAGGGGCGCGTACGGCGTCGCGGCCGGACAGCTGCTGGTGAGCCTGGGTGGGCTGGCGGGGCTGATCGCCGTCTGGGCGCGCACCCTGACCAAGGTGATGACCGCGCCCGACGCGTCCACCCTGCAGGCCGCAGAGCCCGCCGGGCGGGAGCGGGGCGCGTCGCGGGGGCTTGCGCGGCTGCTGCCTGCCGGGCGCACCGGGACGGTCATGGAGCGCAGCCTGCGTTACATCTGGCGCGACCCCAAGACCAAGGCAGCCTGGGTGACCTCGCTGGCGATCGGGCTGATCGTGCCGGTGTTCAACGCGGTGCAGGGCACCGGCTCGATCTACTTCGCGTGTTTCGCGGCGGGCATGCTCGGCATCCAGATGTACAACCAGTTCGGGCAGGACACCTCCGCCTTCTGGATGGTCGCCATGGCCATCTCCTCCCCGCGCGACGCCTACGTCGAGCTGCGCGGGCGGGCCCTGGCGCTGCTGGTGGTGACCCTGCCGTACGCGACGCTGGTGACCGTCGTGACGACGGCGCTGCTCGGCGACTGGGGCCGGCTGCCCGAGGTGCTGGGGCTGTCGCTGGCGCTGCTCGGCGCGATGCTGGCCACGGGCGCGTGGACCTCGGCCCGTTTCCCCTACTCCATCCCGCAGGAGGGCCACAAGAACGTGGTCGCGGGGCAGGCCGGCCTGGCCTGGATCGCGATCTTCGGCGGCATGGTCGCGGCGGCCCTGCTGTGCGCGCCCGTCATCGCGGTGACGATCTGGCTGAACGTCACCGGTGAGGCCGGCGACGACGGCTGGCTGCTGCTGCCGGTGGGCGCGGTGTACGGCACGCTGATCACCTGGCTGGGACTGCGGCTGGCGGCCCCGCGGACGGCGGCGCGACTGCCGGAGATCCTGTGGGCGGTGAGCAAGGGGTGAGTCAGGGGCCGGGGTGAAGTGCTGCGAACCGAAGGGTGCTTCGCGATCGCCGGGCCGTGCGCCTGGCCTTTCCCGGCAGGCGCACCGACACGCGCCGAGGTGAGGTCAGGCGGGCTGCGGGGCGGGCGTTGCCGAAGCAGCCGCGGCCTTGCTGGTCTCGCGCATGATCAGCAGCCCGTTGACCACCATCAGCGTCGCGGTCAGGGCGTGGACGCCGAGCGCGGTGGCCACGGAGCCGTGGTGGGCCAGCACGTTGGCCATGTCGCCGTACGCGGCGAGGGCCTCCACCAGCAGCACCCAGCCCAGCGCCCGGCGGTGCCCCGTCACCAGCAGGATGCCCAGGACCAGGGCCAGGACGACGTCGCGGATTCCCTTGATGATCAGGAAACCGCCGCCGTCGCCGGACGGCCGGCTCGGCAGGCCGTAGCCCGGCGCCGTCGTCTCCGGGCTCAGGATGTACTCCGTCCCGAACCAGAGGATGAAGAGGACGAACGCGGCGGCCAGGACAGTGTTGATCTTCTTCAGCACCATTGTTCTTCTCCTTGCGAGTCTTCGCCGGCTGGGTGGGCTTCGTGGAGTGTCGGCGTGCGGGCTCAGACGAGGGCGGCGACGAGCAGGGTGAAGGCGGCGACGATGACGGCGACGCGGACGTAGTGATAGCGGACCCAGCGGTTCACCTGCTCTTTCCAGTCGGCGGGCCGGTTGTCGGGGGTCCACGTCTTGTTCCGGTTGTTGATCGGGACGAGCAGCAGGAGCGACATGATCACGCTGAGGATCAGCAGCGCGCCGGCGGTGACGACGAGGCCGGTGCCCTGGTGGTGCCGTCCTGCGACGGCCCAGACCGCGACGAGGATGAGCGAGCCGATGTACCAGAACGGCATCACGGCGCCGAGCATCCGGCCCCCGTGGGCATGGCCGAGTTGGCCACTGTCCTCGGGGAGTGCGTTGAGGATCGGGTTCATGACGAAGGCGACGGAGAACTCCACCCCCACCATCACGCCGACGACCACGGTGGTGATGACTTCCAGTGCGCTGAGCATGGTGCCCCTCCCGGAATCTAGCGTTGCTAGCTGATGTGAGCAACGCTAGCGCTACTGCTGCTTGGTTGTCTAGCGGTGCTAGGATTCGAGTCATGTCGGTACAGGAACGCAAGCAGCGCGAACGGGCGGAGCGCGAGCGCCTCATCGTGGCGACAGCCCGCGAACTCGCCGAGCAGCAGGGCTGGGACGCGGTCACCACCCGCCAGCTCGCCGAGCGCATCGAGTACAGCCAGCCCGTCCTCTACAGCCACTTCCGCGGCAAGCGGGAGATCATCGGCGCCGTCGCCCTGGAGGGCGCTGCCGAGCTGGCCGCGGCGGTGCGTGCCGCGACCTCCGCTGCGGACGGCCCACGCGAGCGGGTCACCGCGCTCGCCCGCGCCTACCTCGACTTCGCCGCGCACAACCCGGCGGTCTACGACGCCCTGTTCCAGCTCGACGGCGGCCTGGCGTACGCACAGGAGGACACCCCGGAGCCGCTGAAGGACGCCTTCGCCGCGCTGCTGGAGAGCCTGGACGAGGTCGCCGGGGACGGCGTCCACCCGGGGCTGTTCACGGAGGTGTTCTGGGCGGCCCTGCACGGCCTTGCGACCCTGACCCGGGCGAGACGGCTGCTACCGGAGGACGCCGCGCAGAGGGTGGAGCTGCTGGTGGACCGGCTCGCCGTGGTCTGACACACCGTCCTGGCGGGCACGCGACCGGGGTCCCTCGCCGGGACCGCCGAGCCGTTCCACAACGCGGTCGCCGGTGCGATGTCCCGCGGGGCTGACGTTCACCCGGTCAGGACGGCGTCGAGGAACGGCTCGATGGCCGACCGCCAGGCCTCCGGCTGGTCGTAGT
Source organism: Streptomyces sp. NPDC014006 (assembly GCF_043088925.1). Classification (NCBI taxonomy): domain Bacteria; kingdom Bacillati; phylum Actinomycetota; class Actinomycetes; order Kitasatosporales; family Streptomycetaceae; genus Streptomyces; species Streptomyces sp. NPDC014006. The sequence continues at coordinate 324,004 of NZ_JBICAJ010000007.1, forward strand.
GGACGAGGTGGCCGGCGTCGGCCACCTCGGCGTACTCGCCGCGCGGCAGGACCCGCACCATCTCCTGCGCCTCGGCCCGCCCCAGCTCGCCGTCCAGCCCCCGTACCACGAGCGTGGGGCACCGCACCTGCGTGAGCTCCTCCCAGTGCGCGTCGTACACCCAGGTCTCACGGGACTTGAGCATCTGCTCCGGATCGAAGACAGGACGCCAGCCGTCGGGGGTCTCCTGCATGACCTCGGCGTAGAAGGCGCCGCGCGCCGGGTTGGGGCGCTCGACCCAGGGGTCGTCCTCGCCGAACCACTTGCGGACGTCGGCGAGCGTGGCGAAGGGGAGCGGCCAGGCGCGGAACCAGTCGGCCCACTCGCGCTGCGAGGCCGCGCCCAGCGCGGAGGCCCGCATGTCACAGATGACGAGGCCGCTCACCAGGTCGGGGCGCTTGGCGGCGAGCTGCCAGCCGGTCAGCGCGCCCATGGCGTGGCCGATGACGACGGCGGGACCGAGGCCCAGTTGTTCCAGGGCCGCCTCGGCGTCCTCGACGTAGGCCTCGCGGGTGAAGGCGGCCCGCGGCGGCTTCTCGCTCCGGCCGTGGCCGCGCTGGTCGAGGGCGACGGCGCGGTGCCGCCCGGAGAGCCAACGGGCGGTGGACGCCCAGTGCGCCGCGCGGCCCATCAGGCCATGCAGTAACAGCACGCCGGGTCCGGCCTCCGGCCCGCTCGGCTCCTCCTTGGGCGGGTCGCCCTTGGGAGGATCGCCGAACTCCCAGGCCGCGAGGCGTACGCCGCCCGCGCCGGTCACGTCGATACGCCGCACCATTGGTTCTGGCACCCCCCACGCTCCGCGCTGTCGCTGCCACTGTCGCCGGCCGTGTCGCTGAGCCCCCGTCAGCCCCGGCCGGTCTCCTTCATTCGCAGACTATCGAATGAGTATTCGAAAATAGCCTTCTCCGCGGGCAACACCCCTCCTTCGAGTGACCCCCCTCAAGGAATGATCGGCGCTGGCGAGGGGAGATCTTCAACGGGAGGCGGACCGCTCGGGGAAAACGGTCCGAGGGGAATGACCCTGGGAGCTCGGGGCTCCGGGTCAGAACAGGGGAGGACAGGCCCCGGCGCCTATGGGCGCCGGGGCCCTCCACATGTCTGCGGCGCATCTTCCCGCCCCCTCGGCTGCGGACCTCCCCGCGACAGCCTCGCACGCGACGGCGGCGCCGCGCTGCGATTGGCGAATCTCAGCACAGCACTCCGCGTTCGGTGCGCTGCACTCGGTGCTCGGCGCCCGGCACTCGTGCTCAGCGCCGGCACCCGTACTCAGCCGCCCGGCGCTCCGCACTCGGTGCTCAGGGGGCCGTGAAGCTCAGCGCTTGGCGACGAAGACGTGCGAGGCCACGTCGGCCGCCAGCTCGGCCGCCTCGCCGCCGCTGCCCACCAGCACCCCGCCCGCCGACTCCGTCACGCTCACCACCGAACCGGGCTGCACACCCGCCCGGCGCAGGGTGTACATCAGCTGCGCGTCCGTCTGGATCGGCTCGCCGATACGGCGCACGACGACCGTCTTGCCCTCCGTCCCCGGATCCAGGTCGGCCAGCGACACCATGCCCTCGTCCAGGAACGGGAGGGCGCCGTCCTTCTCGCCCAGCTCCTCGAGGCCCGGGATCGGGTTGCCGTACGGCGACTCGGTCGGGTGCCGCAGCAGCTCCAGCACCCGGCGCTCCACGGCCTCGCTCATCACGTGCTCCCAGCGGCATGCCTCGGCGTGGACCTGCTCCCACTCCAAGCCGATCACGTCGACGAGCAGACACTCGGCGAGGCGGTGCTTGCGCATCACGCGCGTGGCCAGCCGGCGGCCCTCGTCGGTGAGCTCCAGATGCCGGTCACTAGCCACGGACACCAGGCCGTCCCGCTCCATCCGGGCCACCGTCTGGCTGACCGTCGGCCCGCTCTGGTCGAGCCGCTCGGCGATCCGGGCGCGCATGGGGACCACACCTTCCTCCTCCAGCTCGAGGATGGTGCGGAGATACATCTCCGTGGTGTCGATCAGTCCGGACATACGTGCCCCTCGATGAGATCTGCCGAAGGCTCGACGGCACTTTCGGCGCGTGCGCTGGCCCTGCTGTCAATTCTGCCGGATACCACTGACAACCGTGCCGCGCCGCCTGGAGAGCCGGTATCCGATGGACGTGTCCATGCCCGTCCTCTAGCGTGCCGCCATGACCAGCGGCACAGGGCGCACAACACCGATCGAGTCGGCACCGCGGATCGAGCCGGTGATCGGTGAGGACATGCTGGCGGAGTGGCGCCATGTGCACAACCTGATCGTGCCGCCCGCCGTGATGACCCCCGACGAGGCCCGCGACCGGCTGACACGCTACCGGCTCACGAACGCCTACCTCGGCGACGTGCTCGTCGGCTGCTCGACCGTACGGCCGCCGCGGGACGGCGTGGCGACCGTCATCGCGCGCGTCCTGCCCCCCTACCGCGGGCAGGGCATCGGCAGCGCACTGTACGAGGACGGGCTCACCCACGCGCGCCTGCACGGCGCCCGGATCGTGGAGACGTGCGTGCTCGCCGCCAACGCCGAAGGGCTGCGGTTCGCCGAGGCCCGCGGTTTCGTCGAGACCGACCGTTACGTCCTGGACGGCGAGAGCGACCAGTGGATCGACCTGCGGCTCACCACGCGCGCGTAGGCTCCGGCCGACGGCCGCGGGACCCCGCTCCACATCCGTTCGCCGTCGGTTTTCCGCCGTACAACGATTCTTTCAATCTTGTGGGAACCCGGTGTGTGCTGCGTCACGTTCAAGTTGAATGATTGCACGTGAGCGAACCGTCGCTCAGTACGTGCGGACGCAGCCTGCAGCAGGGGGTCCAGGTGAGTGCTTCCCGGCGTAGTGGGGCCACCGACGAGCTGGGGCCCGACGAGCCCGAGCCGCCCGAGCGTGACGGCGCGGATCTGCTCGCCGCGCTGCTCGACGGCATGGACGCCGCCCTGTGCGCCTTCGACGCGCACGGCGTCGTCACACACTGGAACCGCGAGGCCGAGCGCATCCTCGGCTGGAGCGCGGCCGAGGCCGTCGGCCGGCAGGGATTCGCCGGCTGGGCGGTGCGCAGCGCCGACGCGGAAGAGGTCGAGACGCGTCTGCTGTCGGCGATGCACGCGCCGGGACGGCAGGTGCACGAGTTCGCCCTGCTCACCAAGGACGGCGGACGCGTCCTCGTCCGCACCCAGTCCGCGGCCGTACGCGGCCCCGACGGCAAACCCGCCGGCGTGTACTGCGCCTTCAGCGAGGTGCACGCACAGATCGACCTGGAGCGGTCCATCGCCCTCAGCGAGGCCCTCTTCGAGGACGCCTCCTGGGGCGTCGTCCTCGTCGACGCCGATCTACGGCCCGCCGTCGTCAACGCGCACGCCGCGCGGGCCCTCGGCACCGGCCGCACCTCCGTGCTCGGCCGGCCCCTCGGCGACCTGCTCTCCCAGGGCGTGGAAGAACTGGAGAGCGCGCTGACACACGTCCTGGCCGAGGGCGCCCCACCCGCCCCCGCCGAGATCTGGGTCAGCGTGCGCACCCCCGACGGCGCCCGGCGGCGCTGCTGGCGCAGCGGCTTCGTCCGGCTCGCCAGCCCACTGGCGGAAGAACCGGTACCGCTCGGCGTCGGCTGGCTCTTCCAGGACGTCACCGAGGCCAAACAGACCGAACAAGAGGCGTCACTGCTGCGCTTCCGCACCAACCAGCTGCACCGCGCCGCCCGCGCCGCCGCCGAGTGCGAGGACCCCGCCGAAGCCGCCACCGTCCACCTCGACTTCGCCCTCGCCGGGTTCGCCGACCACGCCCTCATCGACCGCCTCGCCCCCGGCGCCGTCGCCGACGCCGACGCCGAGACCGCCACGCCGGTCCGGCTCATCCGCTTCGCCGCCACCCCCTCCGGCGCGCCCGGCCCCAGCCGGCTCGACACACTGGCCGGCCTGCCCGTGCGCTACGGCGAGGGCCACCCGGCCCTGCAGAGTGTGGAGCGCGCCGGCTCCGTACGGGCCGCCGCCGGGGCCGCGGCAGCCGAGAAGGCGGCCGCATGGGCGCAGGAACGGCAGTGGCCGGCGGACACCGTGCACGCCCTGTGCACGGTCCTGCGCAGCCGGGGCCGCACGCTCGGCGTGGTGACCTTCCTGCGCGGCGGCGGCCGCAGCGCCTTCGAACGCTTCGACATCGCCTACGCCGAAGACGTGGCCGCGCACATCGCGATGGCCCTCGACCTCGCGGAGGTCACGAAGGAGAGCTGAGGGCACGGGTCAGTGCCGGTAGAAAATACGGTCCCGGTACTCGGCCAGGATCCGCCCGTTCCACTCGTGCCCACCGTCGACGTTGCCCGAGCGCAGCAGCGGCGGCTCGATACCGCGGTCGGCGAGCGCACCGGCCGCGGTCGCCATCACGGCCTGCAGCAGCGCCGACGTCACGACCGTGGAGGCCGGCGCGAACGGCGCCGGGATCGTCTCCACGGACAACTCCGCGTCCCCGACCGCGATCTTCGAATCCAGCACGATGTCGCAGTGGTCCTTCAGATACGTCCCCGACACGTGCCGCGACCCGGTCTGTGTCGCATACGCCACCGACGTGACGCCGATGACCTTCACGCCGAGCGCGCGGGCGTGCATCGCCATCTCCACGGGCAGCGCGTTGCGCCCGGACAGCGAGATGATCACCAGCGCGTCGCCCGCCCGGACCGGCGAGCTGTCCAGCACCGCGCTCGCCAGACCGTCCACCCGCTCCAGCGCCGACCCCAGCGTCGCCGGCATCACGTCGACACCGACCACCCCGGGCACCGCCAGCAGATTCATCAACGCCAGCCCGCCGGCCCGGTAGACGACGTCCTGCGCGGCCAGCGAGGAGTGCCCCGCACCGAACGCGAAGAGATTCCCCCCGGCGGCCACCGTGTCCGCCAGCAGCACGCCGGCCGCCCGGATCCCCTCCGCCTCCTCGTCACGGACGCGCTGCAAGAGCCCGATCGCGGCATCGAAGAACTGACCGGCCAGTTTGTCGCTCATCCGCGGGGCTCCTTCGCAGTCGCGGTCCGTATCGCGGATCACGGTGCGGTCTGGACCAGTGCGGTGTCAATACGGCGGGATTGCCCAGCAGCTCGATCGACTGCGGCACTTCGGCCACATCACCGGAGACCTCGTGCGCGCCGTCGTGCCGACCGGCAAGTGGGCCGGCACCTGGACCGGCAGGATCTCGGTCCGCGCCCGGGGCAGCACAGCCCACGGATACGGCTACAGCTCCCGGCCGGAGCAGCCCAACGCGTCTGTCGAAAAAACGGTTGATGTGCCGGACGAGGCTTCTTAGGGTGGTGTGAACGCTGAAAGGAGGTGATCCGGTACATGTATGAATCCCGGACGCGTGAGGTGGCTGCGGGCTAGCGGTCCGTCACCACATCCAGTGCGGTGCCGGACCAGTGCGTGAGTGATGCGTGCAGCCGGCCCAATCCCAAGCAGTCACCCGACCCGCGAGTCGCCGGTACGTCCGGCCGGCTCCTCCTTCGGAGGAACCAGACTCGCGGGTCGTCTGCGTTTTACGGCCGCTTTGCCGTGGGTTTTTTCGTGGCGCAGTACTCTGTGCGCATGCTTTCGCTCGTTCGGCGCCGCCACGTGGACTACGTCCGCGTCACGAGCATGGGCTGTCGACGCTCCGTCTGAGCCGTCCAGCCGCGTTTCTCTCGCTTCTCTCGCTTTCTGAGTCTTCCTCTTCGCCCAGGCACCCGTGCGTCTTCGCCCACCCTCAGCGGTCGCGCGGGCTCCGTACACCCACGGACGTGTCCCATGACGTATCAGCAACTGCCGATCATCGATCTCTCCGCCGCCGATCGCGGGCCCCAGGCGCGCGCGCTGCTGCACGCGCAGCTGCACAGTGCCGCCCATGATGTGGGGTTCTTCCAGCTGGTGGGGCACGGGGTGACGCAGGCGGAGACCGATCGGCTGGTCGGTGCCATGCGGCGGTTCTTCGCGCTGCCGGAGGCCGAGCGGCTGGCCGTCGGCAACGTCGACTCGCCGCACTTCCGCGGCTATACGCGCACCGGTGACGAGCTGACCGGTGGACGGCAGGACTGGCGGGATCAGCTGGACATCGGGGCGGAGCGGCCGGCGCGGGTGCCGGGGCCGGGCGAGCCGCCGTACTGGTGGCTGCAGGGGCCCAATCAGTGGCCGGCGGGGCTGCCGGAGCTGCGCGAGGCGGCGCTGGCGTGGATCGAGCGCCTGAGTGGGGTGGCGGAGCGGCTGTTGCGTGAGCTGCTCCTGGCGATCGGGGCTCCGGGCGGGTTCTACGACCCGATCTTCGGGGAAGGCGCGCATCCGCATCTGAAGCTGGTGCGGTATCCGGGCAGTGCCGGGGACGGCGCCGGTCAGGGGGTGGGCGCGCACAAGGACTACGGCTTTTTGACGCTGTTGCTGCAGGACCGGGTGGGCGGGTTGCAGGTGCAGCGGGAGGACGGGTTCTTCCATGACGTGCCGCCGGTCGAGGGGGCGTTCGTGGTGAACCTGGGTGAGCTGCTGGAGGTGGCGACGAACGGGTACCTGCTCGCCACCCATCACCGGGTGGTGTCCCCGCCGGGGGCGACCGAGCGGTTCTCGGTGCCGTTCTTCTACAACCCGCGGCTGGACGCGCGCGTGGAGCCGCTGCCGTTCCCGCATGCCGCTGTGGCGCCGGGGGTGTCGGACGATCCGGGCAATCCGCTGTTCGCGGAGTACGGCTTCAACGAGCTGAAGGGCAAGCTGCGGGCGCATCCGCTGGTGGCCGAGCGGCATCACGCGGGGTTGCTGAGCCCCGCGTGATGCCGTCCGGCCCCGTGGAACGGGTCAGTGCGTGACGCCGGCGATGTCCTCGTAGCCCTCGATCTGCTGGGGGCTGCGCGGGCCGGGGCCGACGTAGCGGGCGGAGGGGCGTACCAGGCGGCCGGTGCGCTTCTGTTCGAGGATGTGCGCGGACCAGCCGGCGGTGCGGGCACAGGTGAACATGGAGGTGAACATGTGCGCCGGGACTTCGGCGAAGTCCAGCATGATGGCGGCCCAGAACTCGACGTTGGTCGCCAGGATGCGGTCCGGGCGGCGGTTGTGGAGCTCCTCCAGGGCGGCCTTCTCCAGGGCTTCGGCGATTTCGAAGCGGGGTGCGCCCAGTTCGCGGGCGGTGCGGCGCAGGACGCGGGCTCGGGGGTCCTCGGCGCGGTAGACGCGGTGGCCGAAGCCCATGAGGCGTTCGCCGCGGTCGAGGGCGCGCTTGACGTAGCCGACGGCGTCGCCGGTGCGTTCGATCTCCTCGATCATGCCGAGCACGCGGGAGGGGGCGCCGCCGTGCAGGGGGCCGGACATGGCTCCGACGGCTCCGGAGAGGGCGGCGGCCACGTCGGCACCGGTGGAGGCGATGACGCGGGCGGTGAAGGTGGAGGCGTTCATGCCGTGCTCGGCGGCGGAGGTCCAGTAGGCGTCGACGGCCTTGACGTGCTTGGGGTCGGGCTCGCCGCGCCAGCGGATCATGAAGCGCTCGACGACGGACTGGGCCTTGTCGATCTCGCGCTGGGGGACCATGGGCAGGCCCTGGCCGCGGGCGGACTGGGCGACGTAGGACAGGGCCATGACCGCGGCGCGGGCGAGGTCGTCGCGGGCCTGGTCGGCGTCGATGTCCAGGAGGGGTTTGAGGCCCCAGACGGGGGCGAGCATGGCGAGGGCGGACTGGACGTCCACGCGGATGTCGCCGGAGTGGACGGGGATGGGGAACGGCTCGGCGGGCGGCAGGCCCGGGTTGAAGGCGCCGTCGACCAGCAGTCCCCAGACGTTGCCGAAGGAGATGTGGCCGACGAGTTCCTCGATGTCGACGCCGCGGTAGCGGAGTGCGCCGCCTTCCTTGTCCGGTTCGGCGATCTCCGTCTCGAATGCGACGACTCCTTCGAGACCGGGTACGAAGTCGGACATCAGGCGGCTCCTCGTGGTGGTGTTCGATGGTCACCCTGGTGATGCCCCGTGGGGTCGACGGTCACCCAACCGGGTTGCCGCCACCATATCTCCGAGTGCCACCTTTGGGGAGGTCTCGCGGCACTGAGTGCCATTGACTGGTTTTTTCGCCGTACGGCCGGGCGGTCGATACGGCAAGATGCTCGCGTGAACGACCACGACGCCGCCTTCCTCGGTCCCTCCCCCGATCCCTCCGCCATGCGCAAGCAGTACCGCGCGGAGGGCCTGGCCGAGTGCGATCTGGCCGCCAGCCCGGTGGAGCAGTTCGCACGCTGGTTCCGGCAGGCCGCGGAGGTGGCGCACCTCTTCGAGCCGAACGCGATGGTCGTGTCCACGGCGGACGCCGAGGGGCGGCCCAGCTCCCGCACAGTGCTGCTGAAGGGGTTCGACGAGGAGGGGTTCGTCTTCTACACGAACTACGACTCGCGCAAGGCGCGTGAGCTGGCCGAGAACCCGTACGTCTCGTTGCTCTTCCCGTGGCATCCGATGGCCCGGCAGGTGATCGTGCAGGGTGTGGCGCGGCGCACCGGGCGGGACGAGACGGCCGCGTACTTCCGCAGCCGGCCGCACGGCTCGCAGCTCGGGGCGTGGGCGAGTGCGCAGTCCACGGTGATCGTCTCGCGGGCGGAGCTGGACGCGTCGTACGCGGAGCTTCAGGCGCGCTATCCGGAGGGCGAGCAGGTGCCTGTGCCGCCGCACTGGGGTGGTTTCCGGGTGGCGCCGCAGGGTGTGGAGTTCTGGCAGGGGCGGGAGAACCGCCTCCACGACCGCCTGCGGTACGTCGCGGAGGCGGACGGGAGCTGGCGGGTGGAGCGGCTCAGTCCGTGACCTCAGCCCCCCAGCGCAGCGTCCAGCAGGACGGCCCACTGGCCGACCACGCGTTCCCGGCGGGGTGTGTCGTCGGTGAGGAGGTTGGCGAGGCCGAGGCCGCGGGCCATGTCGAGGAGGCCCTGGACGGTCTCCCGGACGCCGGGGCGGGATTCGTCGGCGCCGAGCAGTTCCACCGCTATGCGGTGGGTCTCGCGACCGACGCGGGCCTCGAGTTCGGTGACGCGGGCGCGCAGCTGGTCCTCGTTGGAGGCGGCCACCCACAGCTGGAGGGCGGCGCGGAAGAGGGGGCCGGTGTAGAGGTCGACGAGGGCTTGGACCGCGGCCCGGCGGTCGTCCGCCGCCGCGCCCTGCGGGAACAGGGCGCGCAGCGCGAGGGAGCGTTCTTCGGCGACGTATTCGACGGCGGCGGTGAACAGGTCCTCGCGGGTGGGGAAGTGATGCTGGGCGGCGCCGCGGGAGACGCCGGCGCGTTCGGCGACGACGGAGACCGTGGAGCCCGCCCAGCCCTGTTCGGCGAGGCAGGCCACGGCGGCTTCAAGGAGCCGCTGCCGGGTGGCCCGGCTGCGGTCCTGTTTGGGCGCGCGGTCGCGGTCCTTGGGCACGCGGTCGTTCTCCGCCGTCGTGCTCATGTGGTCACACCACCCATGCTGCGTCCCGTCTCTGGAGGAAGGCTGTCATCCCCTCCTGGGCCTGGGCGGAGGAGAACAGCCGGGCCGAGAGTGCGGTCAGGTCGGCCGCGTCCCGGTCGAATGTTTCCAGCACCCTAGTGGTGAGCAGCTGTTTCGTCTCGGCCAGGCCCTGGGGTGAGGAGCGGCGCAGGCCGTCGAGGATGGGGGCGAGGGCGTCGTCGACGTCGTCGGCGCTGGTGGTGAGCAGGCCGACGCGTACGGCTTCGGGGGCGTCGAAGCGTTCGCCGGTGAGGTAGTAGCGGGTGAGGGTGCGCGGGTCGGTGCGGGGGATCACGCACAGGGAGATCACCGCGGGGGCGACGCCGATGCGGACCTCGGTGAAGGCGAACGTGGCGGTGGTGGTGGCGGCGGCGATGTCGCAGGCGGCGAGGAGTCCGAGGCCGCCGGCGCGGACGTGGCCGGTGACGCGGGCGATGACGGGTTTGCGCAGTTCGAGGATCTGCCGCAGCAGGCCGACGAGGGCGTCGGGGTGGGGCGGGTCGCGCAGGTCGGCGCCGGCGCAGAAGGTGGTGCCGGTGTGGGTGAGGACGACCGCGCGGACGTCGGGGTCCTTGGCGCAGTCGGTGAGGGCGTCGGCGAGGGCGGTGACGAGGGTCGCGGACAGGGCGTTGCGGGTGTCCGGGGAGTCGAGGCTGAGGGTCTCGACGCCCCGGGTGCGGGTGCGGCCTACGGTGGCGGTCATGGGCGCTCCCTGAGCCGGCGCCGCAGGATCTTGCCGGAGGCGGCGCGGGGCACGGTGTCGATGAAGGTGACCTTGCGGATGCGTTTGTAGGGGGCGACGCGTTCGGCGACGTACATCATGATCTCGCCGTCGGTCAGGTCCGGCGCGGTGGGCCGGCGGACCACGTGCGCGTGCGGGATCTCGTTGCCGTCGGCGTCGTGGTCGCCGGTGACGGCGGCGTCGGCGATGCCGGGGTGGGTGAGCAGCAGGGCTTCGAGTTCGGCGGGGGCGACCTGGAAGCCTTTGTACTTGATGAGTTCCTTGACCCGGTCGACGACGAACAGCCAGCCGTCCTCGTCGACGTGGCCGACGTCGCCGGTGTGCAGCCAGCCGTCGGCGTCGATCATGGCGGCGGTGGCGTCGGGGCGGCCGAGGTAGCCCTTCATCACCTGGGGGCCGCGGATGAGGATCTCACCCGACTGGCCGGTGGAGAGGTCCTTGCCGGGGTCGTCGAGGGAGACGATCCGCATCTCGGTGCCGGCGATGAGCTTGCCGACGGTGCCGGCGGGGGCGTCCCCCATGGCGTCCAGGGGGACGACGTGGGTGCCGGGGGACAGCTCGGTCATGCCGTAGGCCTGGCCGACGGGTGGCAGTCCGAGGCGCTGGGAGCAGGCGGCGGCGAGGGCCGCGTCGAGGGGGGCTGCGGCGCTGACGAGGTACTTCAGCGACGACAGGTCGTAGTGGGCGACCAGGGGGTGCTTGGCGAGGGCGAGCACGATGGGCGGGGCCACATACAGGCCGGTGATGCGGTGGTTCTGCAGGGCGGCGAGGAACGTCTCCAGTTCGAAGCGGGGCAGGACGACGACGGTGGCGCCCTTGCGCAGGGGCGCGTTCATCAGCGCGGTGAGCCCGTAGATGTGGAAGAACGGCAGTACCGCGAGGATGCGTTCGCCGGGGCCCGTGGTGATCGCGGGCTCCAACTGGGCGAGGTTGGTGGCGATCTGCCGGTGGGTGAGCATCACGCCCTTGGGGATGCCGGTGGTGCCCGAGGAGTACGGCAGCGCGGCCACGTCCGCCGCCGGGTCGATCGCGACGGACGGCTCGGGTGCGGCACAGGCCAGCATGTCGATCAGGGAGCGGTGGCCGGACACCTGGTCGCACACGAAGATCTCCGCGATTCCGCCGGCGAGTTCGGCGGCCCGTTGGGCGATGCCGAGCAGGGGGGAGACGGTGATGATCCAGCGGGCGGCGCAGTCGGCGAGCTGTTTGGCGAACTCCTCCGCCGTGGCGAGCGGGTGCGCCGTGGTGACGGAGGCACCGGCGCGGGTGGCGGCGTAGAAGGCGATGGGGAAGAACACCGTGTTGGGGCTGTGCAGGGCGAGTACGTCGCCCTTGCGCACACCTGCCTCGGCGAGCGCGGCGGCGATGCGCCGGTGGAAGCGGTCCACCTGCTCGTAGGTGAGGGTGGTGCCGTCGGTGCCGTCGACGAGTGCGGGGGTGTCCGCGAACTCGGCGGCCCGGCCGAGCACGGCCTCGTGGATGGGAAGGTCTACGGGCTGGACGTCTGCGTACTCGCTGCGGAACACGGTTCCTCCAGTGCGGTCGCCTAGTACGACTTGGGCAGGCCCAGGGTCTGGTGGGAAACGTAGTTCAGAATCATCTCCCGGCTCACCGGGGCAATACGAGCCACTCGCGCCGCCGTTATCAACCTCGCGAGGCCGAACTCCCGGGTGAGGCCGTTGCCGCCGAGGGTGTGCACCGCCTGGTCGACGGCCTTCACGCAGGCCTCCCCGGCCGCGTACTTCGCCATGTTGGCGGCCTCCCCGGCCCCGGCGTCGTCCCCCGCGTCGTAGAGATGGGCGGCCTTCTGCATCATCAGCCGGGCCAGCTCGAGGTCGATGTGGGCCTGGGCCAGGGGGTGGGCGATGGCCTGGTGGGCGCCGATCGGGGTGCTCCACACCGTGCGCTCGCGGGCGTACGCGATCGCCTTCGTGAGCGCGTGGCGGCCCATGCCGATCGCGAACGCGGCCGTCATGATCCGCTCCGGGTTCAGTCCGGCGAACAGTTGCAGCAGTCCGGCGTCCTCGTCGCCGACGAGCGCGTCGGCGGGCAGCCGTACGTCGTCCAGGACCAGCTCGAACTGCTTCTCCGCGGCGTTCAGTTCCATGTCGATCTGACGGCGGGTGAAGCCGGGTGTGTCGCGCGGGACGATGAACAGGCAGGGCTTGAGGCGTCCGGTGCGGGCGTCCTCGGTTCGGCCGACGATGAGGGTCGCGTCCGCGATGTCCACGCCGGAGACGAACACCTTGCGGCCGGTGAGCAGCCAGTCCCCGCTGTCGCCGTCGCGGCGGGCGGTGGTGGTGATGCGGTGGCTGTTGGAGCCGGCGTCGGGCTCGGTGATGCCGAAGGCCATGAGGCGGGTGCCGTCGGCGAGGGCGGGCAGCCACTCCTGCTTTTGGGCGTCGGTGCCGAAGCGGGCGATCACGGTGCCGCAGATCGCCGGGGAGACGATCATCATCAGCAGGGGGTTGCCGGCGGCGCCGAGCTCTTCCAGGACGAGGGAGAGTTCGGTGATGCCGCCGCCTCCTCCTCCGTAGGTCTCGGGGAGGTTGACGCCGATGTAGCCGAGTTTGGCCGCGTCTTGCCATACCGTCGCGGCGTCTCGGTGCGATGCGGCGAAGGCTGCGACTGCCTCGCGGAGGGCCGTGTGCTCCGCCGGTTCGATGAGGGTGGTCATGGTCGTCCTCCGGGTGCGGGTGGTGGGTGGTCGCTCGCGCAGTTCCCCGCGCCCCTTACGGGGCGCTTCCCTCGACGACGGCCAGGAGCGTGCCGACCTCCACTTGCTGTCCCTCGGTCACCGGGAGGGCCGTCAGGACTCCCGGGACCGGTGCGGAAATGCGGTGTTGCATCTTCATCGCTTCGAGCCAGACGATCGGTTCGCCCTCCTGGACACTCGATCCGGTGACGAGACCGTCGGCGATCTTGACGACCGTTCCCGGCATCGGTGCGAGCAGGGAGCCGGGGGCGTGCTGGGCGGCCGGGTCGGGGAAGCGGGGCAGGGCGGTGAGGGCGGTGCCGTTCACCCACACCTGGTCGCCGTGGCGGGCGACGTCGAATCCGCGCCGCACACCGTCCTTCTCGAGCACGACCCGGTCCGGCTGCGCGCGCACCACCCGCACCCCGTCCGCCTCGGCGGCCAGCCCGTCGCGGGTGTGCCGGTAGCGGACCTCGTGCTCCTCCCCCGCCACGGCGTACCGCTTGACCTGCGGCTGGGAGGGCACGTTGCGCCAGCCGCCGAAGCGGGAGCGGCCGCAGGCGTCGGCGAGGGCGGCGGCCAGCGGGGCGAGCGGGTCGTGTGCCGGTGCGGTGAGCGCGGGGAGGTGGCGGTCGTAGAAGCCGGTGTCCATGCGGGCGGAGGTGAACTCCTCGTGGCGCAGGGAGCGTACGAGCAGGTCGCGGTTGGTGACCGGGCCCTGGACGAGGGTGCGCTCCAGCGCGCCGGCCAGGGCGCGGACCGCCTCCGCGCGCGTGGGGGCGTGTGCGACGACCTTGGCGATCATCGGGTCGTAGTGGACGCCGATGTCGTCGCCGCCGGTGAAGCCGGTGTCCAGGCGGACGCCGTCCGGGACGGCGAGGCGGTGCAGGGTGCCGGTCTGCGGGCTCCAGTCGCGGGCGGGGTCCTCGGCGTAGAGGCGGGCCTCGACCGCGTGGCCACGCGCGCGTGGCGGCTCCACGGCGAGGGCGTGACCCTCCGCCACGCGGATCTGCTCGGCGACCAGGTCGAGTCCGAAGACCTCTTCGGTGACGGGGTGTTCGACCTGGAGGCGGGTGTTCATCTCCAGAAAGTGCGCTCGTCCGTCGGCGACCAGGAACTCGACGGTGCCGGCGCCGACGTAGGAGACGGCGCGCGCGGCGCGTACGGCCAGCGCGTGCAGTTCCTCGGTGAGTGCGGCCGGGAGCCCCGGCGCGGGGGCCTCCTCGATCACCTTCTGGTGGCGGCGCTGGAGGGAGCAGTCTCGGGTGCCGAGCGGCCACACCGTGCCGTGGGTGTCGGCGAGGATCTGCACCTCGACGTGGCGGCCGTTCTCCAGGTAGGGCTCGACGAAGACCTCGCCGTCCCCGAACGCGCTCGCCGCCTCGGCGCGCGCCCCCTCCAGCGCGCCCTGGAGCTCCTCCAGGCGGCGCACGATCCGCATCCCGCGCCCGCCGCCGCCCGCGGCGGCCTTCACCAGCACCGGCAGGTCGCTCTCGGTGACCTCCCGCAGCGGCTCGAGCCCCATCAGCTGCTTGGCGCGCGTCTTGGACGCCATCGCCTCGATCGCCTCGGGCGGCGGCCCGATCCAGGTCAGGCCGGCGTCGAGGACGGCACGCGCGAAGTCGGCGTTCTCCGACAGGAAGCCGTAGCCGGGGTGCACGGCGTCCGCGCCGGCCGCGAGCGCGGCCTTCACGATCAGGTCGCCGCGCAGATACGTCTCGGCGGCCGCCGCTCCCGGCAGCCGTACCGTCGTGTCCGCCACGCGCGCGTGGAGGGCATTCTCGTCGGCGTCGGAGTGGACGGCGACGGTCCGGATGCCGAGCCCGCGGCAGGTGCGGACGATCCGGCAGGCGATCTCGCCCCGGTTGGCGACGAGCAGGGTCTGGATCATGTTCCTCACATCCGGAAGACGCCGAAGCCGCCGCGCGCGCCCTCGAAGGGCGCGGTGTGCAGGGCGGACAGGCACAGGCCGAGGACGGTGCGGGTGTCGCGCGGGTCGATGACGCCGTCGTCGTAGAGCCGCCCGGACAGGAACATCGGCAGCGACTCGGACTCGATCTGTTGCTCCACCAGGGCGCGCAGGCCCGCGTCCGCCTCCTCGTCGTACGGCTGTCCCTTGGCGGCCGCGGACTGGCGGGCGACGATCGACAGCACGCCCGCGAGCTGCTGCGGGCCCATGACGGCGGACTTGGCGCTGGGCCAGGCGAACAGGAAGCGCGGGTCGTAGGCCCGCCCGCACATGCCGTAGTGCCCGGCGCCGTAAGAGGCGCCCATCAGGACCGACAGGTGCGGCACCTTGGAGTTGGACACCGCGTTGATCATCATCGCGCCGTGTTTGATGATCCCGCCCTGCTCGTACTCCTTGCCGACCATGTAGCCGGTGGTGTTGTGCAGGAACAGCAGCGGGATGTCGCGCTGGTTGGCGAGCTGGATGAACTGGGCGGCCTTCTGCGACTCGGCGCTGAACAGCACGCCTTGGGCGTTGGCCAGGATGCCGACGGGATAGCCGTGCAGGGCCGCCCAGCCGGTGACCAGGCTCGTGCCGTACAGCGGCTTGAACTCGTCGAAGTCGGAGCCGTCCACGATCCGGGCGATGACCTCGCGCGGGTCGAACGGGGTCTTCAGGTCGCCGGGGACGAGGCCGAGCAGCTCCTCGGCGTCGTACTTGGGCGGCTCGGCCGGGCCCGGTTCCGGGTACGCCTTGCGGTGGTTGAGGCGGGCGACCACGCGCCGGGCCTGCCGCAGGGCGTCGGGTTCGTCGACGGCGAAGTAGTCGGCGAGGCCCGACACGCGCGCGTGCATCTCCGCGCCGCCGAGCGACTCGTCGTCGCTCTCCTCGCCGGTCGCCATCTTCACCAGCGGCGGCCCGCCGAGGAACACCTTCGCCCGCTCCTTGACCATGATCACGTGGTCGGACATGCCGGGGATGTAGGCGCCCCCGGCCGTGGAGTTGCCGAAGACGACGGCGATCGTCGGGATGCCGGCCGCCGACAGCCGGGTCAGGTCGCGGAAGATCGCGCCGCCCGGGATGAAGATCTCCTTCTGCGAGGGCAGGTCGGCGCCGCCGGACTCCACCAGGCTGATGCAGGGCAGCCGGTTGGCGAGCGCGATGTCGTTGGCGCGCAGGGCCTTCTTCAGCGACCAGGGGTTGGAGGCGCCGCCGCGCACGGTCGGGTCGTTGGCGGTGATCAGGCACTCCACGCCCTCGACCACGCCGATCCCGGTGACCAGGGACGCGCCGACGGTGTAGTCGCTGCCCCAGGCGGCCAGCGGGGACAGCTCCAGGAAGGGTGTGTCGGGGTCGAGCAGCAGCTCGATGCGCTCTCGGGCGAGCAGCTTGCCGCGCCCGCGGTGCCGTGCGACGTACTTCTCGCCGCCGCCCGCGAGCGCCTTGGCGTGCTCGGCGTCGAGTGCGGCGAGCTTGGCGAGCATGGCCTCGCGGTTGGCCCGGTGGTCGGGGCTCTTCACGTCCAGCGCGGAGGGCAGAACCGTCACAGCACAGCCTCCGGGAGGTCGGCGGACAGGGCGGATGCGGGGAGGGCGGATACGGGCGGTGTGGATACGGGCCGGGGGGATACGGACGGGCCGGCGAGCAGGCCGACGGACAGACCGGCGGACAGGCCGGTGGGAAAGCCGCCGGCCGGACCGGCGGACAGGTCGGCGGTCACAGCAGGGCCTCCGGGATGTCGAGGTGGCGGGAGCGCAGCCATTCGCCGAGGGCCTTGGCCTGCGGGTCGAAGCGGTGCTGGGCGGCGACGCCGGCGCCGAGGAGACCCTCGACGACGAAGTTCAGGGCGCGCAGGTTCGGCAGCACGTGCCGGGTGACGGGCAGGTCCGCGCTCTCGGGGATCAGCTGCCGGAACCGTTCGGCCGTCAGCTCGTGCGCCAGCCACCGCCAGGCCTCCTCCGACCGCGCCCACACCCCCACGTTCGCGTCCCCGCCCTTGTCCCCGCTGCGCGCCCCGGCGACCAGTCCCAGCGGGGCCCGTCGCACCGGTCCCGAGGGCAGCGGATCAGGAAGGTCCGGTTCCGCGACCGGCGACAACGCGGCCGTCTCCCCCGGCCCCGGCACGGGCACGCGCCGCCCGTCGTGCAGCACCGCCACGTGCTCGACGGCCTCCTGTGGGACGTACGCGGCCTCGAAGACCCCATAGGGCGAGCCCTTTCCCGGTGGCGCGAGCACATGGAAGCCGGGGTAACTGGCCAGCGCCAGCTCCACCGCCGCCCCGCTCAGCGCCCGTCCCACGACCCGCTGATCCGCATCCCGCACCACGAGCCGCAGCAGGGCGCTCGCCGTCTCCTCGGTGTCCGCGTCGGCCCGGTCGGTGCGGACCAGGTCCCAACGGACTTCTTCCGGTGGAGACTTGGCCAGTGCCTCGGAGAGCTGTTCGCGCACGAGTGCCGCCTTCGCCTCGATGTCCAGGCCGGTCAGCACGAAGACGACCTCGTTGCGGAAGCCGCCGAGCCGGTTGACGCCGACCTTGAGCGTGGGCGGCGGCGCCTCGCCGCGGACCCCCTCGATCCGCACCCGGTCGGGTCCGTCCTGGCTCAGTCGTACGGTGTCCAGCCGGGCGGTGACGTCGGGTCCCGCGTACCGGGCGCCCGCCGTCTCGTACAGCAGTTGCGCGGTGACCGTGCCTGCGTCGACGAAGCCACCGGTGCCGGGGTGCTTGGTGATCACGCTGCTGCCGTCGGCGTGCATCTCGGCCAGCGGGAAGCCGGGGCGGCGCACGTCCCGGCCGCCGTCGCGGAAGAAGGCGTAGTTGCCGCCGGTGGCCTGTGCCCCGCACTCCAGGACGTGTCCGGCGACGACCGCGCCCGCGAGGCGGTCGTAGTCCCGCGGCTGCCATCCGAAGTGGGCCGCGGCCGGACCGGTGACCAGTGCCGCGTCCGTCACCCGCCCGGTGACCACGATGTCGGCGCCCGCGCGCAGGCAGGCGGCGATGCCGTGGCCGCCGAGGTAGGCGTGCGCGGCGAGGCTGCCGGGGTGGTGCGCGGTGCGGTCGTCGCCCTCGACGTGCGCCACGCGCACCGGGAGCCCGAGCCGGCCGGCGAGCGCGCGGACGGCGTCGGCGAGTCCGGCCGGGTTCAGGCCGCCGGCGTTGGCCACCAGGCGGACGCCGCGTTCGCGGGCGAGGCCCAGGCACTCCTCCAGCTGGCGCAGGAAGGTGCGGGCGTATCCGGCGGCGGGGTCCTTCAGCCGGTCACGGCCGAGGATCAGCATGGTCAGTTCGGCGAGGTAGTCGCCGGTGAGGACGTCGAGGTCGCCGCCGGTGAGCATCTCGCGCATCGCGTCGAAGCGGTCGCCGTAGAAGCCGGAGGCGTTGCCGATGCGCAGCACGCTCATCGGGGGCCTTCCCGCGACGGGCGGCCGGGGCCGGGCGGTCCGGCGAAGGCCTGGGCGATGCCGAGCCAGGCGTCGGCGTCGGGGCCTTCGGCGCGCAGGGCGAGGTCGGCGCGGTGGGCGCGCTGGGTGACCAGCAGGCAGAAGTCGAGGGCGGGGCCGGTGACGCGCTGCGGCGCGTCCTCGGGGCCGTAGGTCCACAGGTCGCCGGAGGGGGCGCGCAGTTCGACGCGGAACTCTTCGGCGGGTACGGGCAGCCCCCGCACGCCGAAGGCGAAGTCCCGGGTGCGCACGCCGAGCCGGACCACGTGCCGGAGCCGGGCGGTGGGCTGCCGCCGCACTCCGAGCGCGTCGGCCACGTCCTGTCCGTGCGCCCAGGTCTCCATCAGGCGCGCGGAGGCCATCGAGGCGGCGGCCATGGGCGGGCCGTACCAGGGGAACCGTGCGCCGGGCCGGGCCGTGCGCAGCGCCTTGTCGAGCGCGGTACGGCCTTCCCGCCAGCGCTGCAGGAGAGTGGTCGGCGGGAGGGCGGCGCCCTCGGCGGCACCCTCGTCGACGAAGGTGTCCGGCGCGGCCAGGGCCTGCTCGACCAGGGCGCGGAAGCCGTCCTCATCGGTGACGGCGCACAGGGCCGAGCGGTCGGTCCAGGCGAGGTGGGCGATCTGGTGGGCGACGGTCCAGCCGGGCGCCGGGGTGGGGAGGGCCCACTGCTCGAGGCTCAACTGCGCCACCAAGCGGTCGAGTTCGTCGCTCTCGTCGCGCAGGTCGTCGATCACGGGCGTCGGATCTGACATGGGGGGAGCATGGCAGCGGGCAGAGAAACAATCAAGCATGCTTGCATGATTTTTTCCGCCCGTACGTGCGGCCCGGAACTGGACCTGACGGCCCGGCTCGCGGGGCTGCGGCTGCGCGCCCGCCGGGACGGCTGGGACCCCTTCACCGGCGAGAGCCGGCAGCACGTGCCGGTGCGGGAGAAGCAGGCCGGCCGACCGGCCCCCACGGACGGCGCCTACACGTGTCTACGCGTTGTGCGCGGCCTTCCCCCGCCCCACCTGAGTCCGCACCGCCCCCATGCTCGCCGCGATGACCAGGGCGATGGCGACCGCCTCGATCGGGGAGAGGGCCTGGTCGAGGATCAGGAAGCCCGCCGTGGCGGCGATCGCGGGCTCCAGGCTCATCATGATGGCGAAGGTGGGAGCGGGCAGGCGGCGCAGCGCGAGCAGTTCGAGGGTGTAGGGCAGGACGGAGGACAGCAGCGCGACCGCCGCGCCCAGCCCGAGGGTCACCGGGTCGAGGAGTCGCGAGCCGGCCTCGGCGATGCCCAGCGGCAGGAACAGCACCGCGCCGACGGCCATCGCCAGCGCCAGCCCGTCGGCCTGCGGGAAGCGGCGCCCGGTGCGCGCGCTGAAGGTGATGTAGGTCGCCCACATCGCGCCCGCCCCGAGCGCGAACGCGACGCCCACCGGATCGAGGTCACCGAACCCGCCGCCGCTGAGCAGGAAGACGCCGCCGAGCGCCAGCCCGGCCCAGACGAGATTGAGGGCGCGCCGGGAGGTCAGCACCGACAGGGCCAGCGGGCCGAGCACCTCCAGGGTGACCGCCGGGCCCAGCGGGATGCGGGCGACGGCCTCGTAGAACAGGCCGTTCATGCCGGCCATCGCGATCCCGAAGGCGACCACCGTGACCCAGTCGGCGCGGGAGTGGCCGCGCAGCCGGGGCCGGCAGACCAGCAGCAGCACCACGGCCGCGACCAGCAGCCGCAGCGACACCACACCGAGGGCGCCCGCCCGCGGCATCAGCGTCACCGCGAGGGCGCCGCCGAACTGCACCGAGATGCCGCCGGCCAGCACCAGACCGACGGGGCCGAGCGAGTCGATACGGCGGGGTTGCGGGACGGCTGCCGCCGTGGCGAGGGCGGCTTCGGGGGTCGTCGCGGTGGCGGCGGACGTCACCGACGCGGAGGGTGCGGTGTCGGGGCGGGTCACGGGCGGTCCAGGTGCTTGTGCGGCGGGAGGGCTCCATCAATGTTCACTGTGATGGACTGTTGAGTCCATCGTAATGGACTTCGTCAGGGGCGTGAAGCCCTCTTGCCACTGTCCCGGAGGGAAGGATGCCTGTCCAGCGCTGCCGCCAGCACCTCCGCCAGGTGTCGTCCCCGCACCCCGCCGAGCTGCTCCAGCTGCGTCCGGCAGGAGAACCCGTCGGCCAGGACCACCGCGTCCTGCGGCGCCTGCCGTACCGACGGCAGCAGCTGTTCCTCCGCGCACGCCGCCGACACCTCGTAGTGGCCGCGCTCGAATCCGAAGTTCCCGGCGAGCCCGCAGCAGCCGCCGCTCAGCTCCCCGGTGAGCCCGGCCGCCTCGCGCAGCCGGCGGTCCGCCGTGTCGCCCAGTACCGCGTGCTGGTGGCAGTGGGTCTGGCCGGTCACCGGGCGGTCCAGGACCGGCGGTGTCCAGTCGGGGGCGTACCGCTCCAGGGCCTCCGCGAAGGTCACCACCCGCTTCGCCAGCCGGGCGGCCCGCGGATCGTCGTGCAGCAGCTCGGGCAGGTCGCCGCGCAGGGCGGCGGCACAGCTCGGCTCCAGCACCACGACCGGCGCGCCCGTCTCCAGCACCGGCGCCATCAGCTCCAGCGTGCGCCGCAGCACCGCGCGCGCCTCGTCCAGCTGGCCGGTGGAGACATAGGTCAGCCCGCAGCACACCCGGCCCCGGCGGGCCGTCAGCAGCGCTGCCGCCGAGCGCGACCGCCCGTCCCCCACGGGCCGCCCGCGCATCCGCAGGGTCGGCGGCAGCACCACCCGCAGCCCGGCCGCCTCCAGCACCCGCACCGCCGCCCGGCCGACGGAGGGCGCCAGATGCTCGGTGAAGGTGTCCGGCCACAGCACGACGAGGTCGCCGCCCCCGGCGGTGCGCTGCGGCCGACCCCGCCACCACCGGCTGAACGTCTCCCGGGCCACCCGCGGTATCTCCCGCTCGTCCGCGATGCCGCCCAGCCGTTTGCCCAGCCGGGCCAGCGGCCGCACCGACGCCAGCGCGTTCACCGCACCCGCCGCGCGCAGTGACGCCACCCAGCTCAGCCACCGAGGCAACCGCCCCATCGTGTAGTGCGCCGCCGGCCGGCGCCGGCCGGCGTAATGGTGGTGCAGGAACTCCGCCTTGTACGTGGCCATGTCGACGCCCACCGGGCAGTCGGAGCGGCAGCCCTTGCAGGACAGGCACAGGTCGAGTGCCTCGCGCACCTCCGTCGACCGCCAGCCGTCGGTGATCACCTCACCGGCGAGCATCTCGTGCAGCAGCCGGGCCCGTCCGCGCGTGGAGTGCTCCTCCTCCCCCGTCACCCGGAACGACGGGCACATCACGGCCGGCCCGGCCACCGTCGTCGTACGGCATTTGGCGACCCCGACGCAGCGGCGGATCGCCGCGGAGAAGTCGCCGTCGTCGGCCGGGTAGCCGAAGGAGACGTCCACGGGCTGGCGCGGGAGGACCGAGAAACGCAGGTTGGTGTCCAGGGGGGCGGGGCGGACCAGCATGCCGGGGTTGAGCAGGTCGTCGGGGTCCCACACCGCCTTCGCCCGCTCGAACACCGACACCATCTCCGCGCCGTACATCACCGGCAGCAGCTCCGCGCGGGCCTGCCCGTCGCCGTGCTCCCCGGACAGCGAGCCGCCGTGCGCGACCACCAGGTGGGCCAGTTCCTCGGAGAAGCGGCGGAAGCGGCCGATGCCCGACTCGGTGAGCAGGTCGAAGTCGATGCGGACATGGATGCAGCCGTCCCCGAAGTGCCCGTACGGCGTGCCGCGCAGTCCGTGGGCGGTCAGCAGCGCGCGGAAGTCCCGCAGGTAGGGGCCCAGCCGGGCCGGCGGGACCGCGCAGTCCTCCCAGCCGGGCCACGCCTCCGAGCCGTCCGGCATCCTCGTCGCCGTACCGCTCGCGTCCTCCCGGACGCGCCACAGCGCCCGCTGCCCGGCCGGATCGGTCACCACCAGGGAGTCGAGCACGTCCGCCGCGCGCAGAATCGCCTCCGCACGCGCGCGTGCCTCGTCCGGCGACCCGCCGCCCGTCTCCACGAACAGCCACGCCCCGCCCCGCGGCAGCCCCGCCGCCGTGGGCACCAGGTCGGCCGCCATGCCCTCCACGGTCAGCGGCCCGTACGGGAGCAGCCCGGCGGCGGCCTCGGCGGCGGCGCCCTCGTCGGCGTACCCCAGCACGGCCAGCGCGCGGGCGGGCGGCGCCTGGACCAGCCGTACGACCGCCTCGGTGAGCACGCCCCAGGTGCCCTCGCTGCCGCAGAAGGCGCGCGCCACGTCCGCGCCCTTCTCCGGCAGCAGCGCGTCCAGCGCATACCCGGAGATACGCCGGGGCAGCTCCGGGAAGCCGGTCCGCAGCCGCGCCAGCTCCCCGTCCACCAGCTCCCGCAGGCCCTCGGGGGCGCCCGCCCAGCCCGGCCCGAGCCGCAGCCGCTGCCCACGTGCCGTGATCACGTCCAGTTCGCGCACGCTGTCCGCGGTGGTGCCCCAGGCCACCGAGTGGGAGCCGCAGGAGTTGTTGCCGATCATCCCGCCGAGCGTGCAGCGGCTGTGGGTGGAGGGGTCCGGGCCGAAGCGCAGTCCGTGCGGCGCGGCGGCCTCCTGGAGCCGGTCCAGCACGAGCCCCGGCTGCACCACCGCCGTCCCCGCGCCCGCGTCGAGGTCGAGCAGCCGGTTCATGTGGCGCGTGAAGTCCAGGACCACGCCCGTGCCCGTCGCCTGTCCCGCGATCGACGTGCCCCCGCCTCTGGCGACGACCGGCACGCCGTGCCGCCGGCAGATCTCCAGCGTGGCGGCCACGTCGTCGGCGTCCCGGGGCGCGACCACGCCGAGCGGGACGCGCCGGTAGTTGGACGCGTCCATGGTCACGAGCGCCCGGGCGGTCGTATCGAAACCGACCTCGCCCCGGACGGCCCGTCGCAGCTCGGCCCGCAGCATCTGAAGCCCTGCCAGATCCGTCATGCGTCCAGGATGCATCCGATCACCGACAGTCACCGAAAGGTGTCCACAGCGGCACCCTTTCAGTCGTACAACCCCACAAGTCCACCGCTTGGCGATCTCGTCTCATCGGACGGACACGTTTCCGTCCGGTTTCGCCCACCCGATACCCTCCGACTCGTGGCCGACATCCAGATTCCCGCTGACATCAAGCCCGCCGACGGACGTTTCGGCGCGGGTCCCTCCAAGGTGCGGACCGAGGCGCTGGACGCCCTCGCCGCCACCGGTGCTTCCCTCCTGGGCACCTCCCACCGCCAGGCGCCCGTGAAGAACCTGGTCGGCAAGGTGCGCGAGGGTATCTCCGAGCTGTTCCAGCTGCCCGACGGCTATGAGGTCATCCTGGGCAACGGCGGCTCCACCGCGTTCTGGGACATCGCGACCCACGGTCTGATCGAGAACAAGTCGCAGCACCTCAGCTTCGGCGAGTTCAGCTCCAAGTTCGCCAAGGCGGCCAAGCTGGCCCCGTGGCTGGACGAGCCGACCATCATCTCCGCCGACCCGGGCACCCACCCGCAGGCGCAGGCCGAGGCGGGCGTGGACGTGTACGCGTTCACCCACAACGAGACCTCGACCGGTGTCGCCATGCCGATCCAGCGCGTCGCCGGCGCCGACGAGGGCTCCCTCGTCCTGGTCGACGCCACCTCCGGCGCGGGCGGCCTGCCCGTCGACATCGCCGAGACCGACGTCTACTACTTCGCCCCGCAGAAGTCCTTCGCCTCCGACGGCGGCCTGTGGATCGGCGTCTTCTCCCCCGCCGCGATCGAGCGCGCCGAGCGCGTCCACGCCTCCGGCCGCCACGTCCCGGAGTTCTTCTCCCTGCCGACGGCGATCGACAACTCCCGCAAGAACCAGACGTACAACACCCCGGCCCTCGCCACGCTCTTCCTGCTGAACCAGCAGCTGGAGTGGTTCAACGGCCAGGGCGGCCTGGACTGGGCGGTGCGCCGCACGGCCACCTCCGCGCGCACCCTGTACGGCTGGGCCGAGGACGTGAAGTTCGCGACCCCGTTCGTCACCGACCCGGCCAAGCGCTCGCAGGTCATCGGCACGATCGACTTCACCGACGAGGTCGACGCGGCGGCCGTCGCCAAGGTGCTGCGCGCCAACGGCATCGTCGACACCGAGCCCTACCGCAAGCTCGGCCGCAACCAGCTGCGCGTCGCGATGTTCCCGGCGATCGACCCGGCGGACGTCGAGGCGCTGACGAAGTGCATCGACTACGTGATCGAGAAGCTCTGATCACTCCCGTACGACTGTGAGGGGCGCCCGGCACCGGCCGGGCGCCCCTCGCGCATGTCACGCCGCCGTGCAGCTCACGCTGGGCACGCCGGCGCCCCCGGGTGCGCCGCCGAAGCCGAAGCCGGCCGAACCGCCCGCCGGTACCGACCCGTTGTGAGCGGCGTTGACGGCGGTCACGCTCTGTCCACTCTGGGTGGCGGTGGCGTTCCAGATGTTCGTGATCTTCTGGGACCCGGGGAAGGTCCACGTCACCTTCCAGGAGGACAGCGCGGTGGTTCCCGTGTTGGTCACCTTCACCTCGGCGTTGAAGCCGCTGCCCCAGTCGTCGGTGACGGTGTAGGTGGCACTGCACGCGCGCGTGCCGCCCCCACCGCCGCCGCCCGTGCCCGTGCCCGTGCCCGGGAAGAGCGGCGCCTTGATGGCTGCGAGGTAGCCGTCCTTGACGGTGTCGACGGTGGTCCAGTCGCTGTTGAGGATGCCGCCGGTGTCACCGGAGTTGGGGTTCAGGGACCAGAGGGTCCAGTGGAAGGAGTCGGCGCCGTACGTCGAGGTGGGCCTCAGGTAGTCCGCGAGGGCGGCCAGCCACTTCTGGTCGACCGGCGACTGGAGGGTGGTGCCGAACTCCCCGACCCACACGGGAGCGATGTTCTGCTTGAAGACGTAACCCCAGTACTTGTCCCAGACACCGGGCATGTTGGCGGGGAACGAGGGGTCGCTGAACCAGCTCTGCTGGGCGACGCTGGTGGCGTAGTCGTGGGCCGAGTACACGACCCGGTTCGCCACGTCGAGCTGCACCGGGTACTGGGCGACGCCCATGAGGTTGCCGCCCCACCAGCCGGAGACGCCGTTGTAGGTCTGCACGCCCTCGACGAAGACCAGCAGGTCGGGGTTGACGGTCACAACCGCGTTCCCGGCGCGCTGCGCAGCCAGCCGCCAGTCCTTCGTCGTGTCGCCGCAGCCCCAGCAGGCGGGATCGTGGGGCTCGTTGTGCAGGTCGATGCCGATGACCGTGTCCTGTCCCCGGTAGCGGGCGGCGAGTGCCTTGAGGTCGGTGATCCAGGTCGACTCCGGCACCGATGCGGTGTACCAGAGCGCGCTCTGACCGGCGGAGTCGGGCCGGTGCCGGTCGAGGATCACCTTGAGCCCGTCCTGCCCGGCGTAGGCGACGATTTTGTCGAGGACCTGGAGCGAGGTGAGGCCCTGGAGGTCGGCGTTCATGCCGCCGGAGACGTTGATGCTGTCCGGCATGGTGCCGGGCTTGAGGATGTCGTCGCTGTAGGGGAGGCGCAGGGTGTTGTAGCCCAGCGACCTGACCTGGTCGATCACGTTCTTGTAGTCCCGGGACCACAGGCCGTGGACGACGTGGTTGCTCGTCTCGAAGCCGAACCAGTTGATACCGGCGATACGGACCGGGTGCCCGGCCGCGTCCAGGATCTGCCGGCCGCTGGTGTGCCAGTAACCGGCGCCCGGGGCGTCGGCGGCGTGCGCGGTGTGCGCGCCGGCCAGCGGGAGCAGAAGCGCGGCCGCGGCGGCGCAGAGCGCTCTTCGTAAGGTGCGGAACATGGGCTGCTTCCTCTCGGGGGTGTCGGAGGGGCGAGCGATTGGGAGCGCTCCCACGCACACACCAGGAAAGGGCGACTCTCATGCACACGTCAAGCCTGCGGACATGGCCGCGTGGACCGCGTTCAGACCCCGGCGTCGGGGCCGGGATGGCCTGAAACAGCCCCCGCGGGATGCGTCCTGGTCAGCCGCGCCGGAACAGCCGTCGCACCCCGAACAGGGCGAGGCAGACGGCGCCCACGGCCAGGGCACCGGTCGACAGGCTGATGCTCGGTCCGCCCCCACCGCCCTTGGCCGCAGCCGACGCCCCGTGCCCCGCACCGGAGTCGGCGGAACCGCCGGGCGCGTCCTGGGCGACGACCTCGCTCCCGGCGCCCTCGCTGCTGAAGAGCAGCTTCTTGCCGTCGGCGGAGTAGGTGACGCCCTCGCCCTGCCGTTGCAGGGGCACGTCCAGCCGGCCGGTCTTCTTGATCTTCCCGCCGTCGAAGTCGTAGGCGATGCCGCCGAAGTAACCGCGTACGACGAGGTGTTCGCCGTCCGGGGAGAAGGCGGCGTCGGTCGCCCACAGGTCGACGGGGGCGACAGGCCGGAAGAGATTGCTCCCGGAGGTGGACAGCTCGGCGGGGCCCTCGAAGAGGTGCCCGCCGTCCTCGTGCTTGTCGATGATGTAGACGCGCCCGGTCCTGGGGTGGACGACCAGTGACTCGGCGTCGCGCGGCCCGCCCTCGTACTTCACGACGTACTGCGTCGCCTTGACGGTCTGGTCCTTCAACTCCTTCGGCTCGGGCAGCCGGTAGATCCATACATACGGCCACCGGCCGCCGAAGTTGTCGCCGATGTCGCCGACGTAGATCTCGTTGCCGGGCCCGATGGAGATGGCCTCGACGTCCCGGGGCGAGCCGATGCCCTTGAGGGTGAGGCGGGCGACGGTACGGCCCGTGGAGCCGTCGACCGCGTACAGGTACGGCCCGTCGTCGCTGTCGTTGTGCGTCCAGTAGATCCCGGGGTGCAGCCGGGAGGCGGCGAGGCCGCTGGACTCCTTGATGCGCGGGTCCTGGAGGGTGAACCCCTGGTCGCCGTCGGCGGCGGAGGCGGGCGCGGCGAGCGCACCCACGAGCAGGACCCCGGCGAGCAGGGCGAACGGTCGGCGCATGCCCCCAGCGTGCCATCCCGCTCCGCGGTGCGTGATCCGTGGCCGGTCCGGGGCTGGTCCGTGGCCGGTTTCACACCGCACCCCGGGGGTCGCCCGGGTGCGGATCGTCCATGATGAGCGGATGCTCAGGTTCATGCCCGTCGGTGACTCCCAGACGATCGGCAGCGCCGGTGAACACACCTGGCGTTACCGCATGTGGCAGCACCTGTGCACGACATACGGCGGCCCCTTCGAGATCGTCGGCCCGCGCGAGACGCTGTACGACCAGCACGCGGGCGCGCCCGTCTCCTACGCCTACGCCGACCCGGAGTTCCCCCGCGCCCACCTGGCCGGCTGGGGCGAAGGCTGGCTGCACATGGCGCCGCTGATCGAGGACGCCGTACGCGAGCACCGGGCCGACGTCCTGCTGATCTCCCTGGGCCTGATCGACCTCGGCTTCTACACGAACGCCGAGCAGACGGCCGACAACGTGCGGGCGTTCGTCGAGGGGGCGCGGGCCGCCAACCGGCAGGTGCGGATGGCGGTGCTGCCGGTGATCCCCAACGTGCGGGCCACGGCGGACGCGCCCTTCGCGGCGGAGGTCGCCCGCTTCAACGAGCTGCTGGGCAAGGCCGTCGCCGACCTGGACACACCGGGCTCGCCCCTCCTGCTCGCCTCACCCCCGGCGGACTACGACCTGCACACCGACACCTACGACGGGACGCACCCGAGCGCGAGCGGGGAACGGAAGATCGCCGGCGCGTTCGCGGAGGCACTGTGGCAGGCGTGGGGGGTCGGCGGGCCGTACTGCCGGTGACACGGTGACCGTGCGTATCGTTGTACTGCGCGGCTGTGTCCGTTCGTGGGGCAGCCGGGGAGGAGCGCAAGGACGGCGACTACGCAACCAGGACCGTGATGGACTTCGGCACCGACGTCGACCTCACCGGGACCGTCGTGGACCTCGTCCTCAAGACCGACGGCTTCCCCCGCGACTGACGACACCCTCCACCACCTCCCGCAGCAGCTCCCCCGCCACGAACGGCGCCTTCCGCGAGGGCGCCGAGCGCCATGACAGCGGCCACGTCATGCCGCTCAGCGCCGGTACACCCACGTAGGCCAGCGTTCCGTGACAGCGGGTCAACGCCCGTACGCCCGGCGGCCAGCGAAACTCCGACGCGGTGTGCGGGGGCAACAGGAAGTACAGGTTCCGGTCGCCGGAGACCTCGCGGATGACCGGGCCCGCGTCGAAGTCCGTGCACACCATCAACTCCGTTGCGACGTACTCCCCCTGGTCACCTTGGATCCGTACGGCGTCGAAGTGCACGCCCGCGTGGCGGAGGGCGTGACCGGAGGCGGGGATCCAGGCCGGGATCCAGGGGGCGTCGATTCTCTCGTTCATGCGGCAAAGGGTTGCGTGTCGTCACATACTGTGACCAGGGGTCCGTAACGTCCGTGCGGGGCTGTGCACTTGGGGAGGCGGTTGTGTACTCCGGTGAACGGGGGTCGGCTACGTTCGGTGCGTTGCTGCGGTTCTATCGAGAGCGGGCCGGGCTGACGCAGGAGGGGCTGGGCAAGCACGTCGGCTATTCCAAGTCCCAGGTGGCGATGGTGGAGCGGGGCGAGCGCTACCCGAGGGGCATTTTCGTCGAGATCGCGGACGGGGTGGTGGGTGCACAGGGAGCACTGCTGGTCCTGGCCGAGAAGGAGTTCAGCAGGCTGCCTCCTTGGACCGAGGACTACCTCGCGGAGGAGAGGAAGGCCGCCGCGCTGCACGTGTACCAGACCCATCTGGTGCCGGGCTCACTCCAGACCGAGGCCTACTCGCGGGCGGTCTTCCGCGCCAATCGGTGTCCCATCCTGGACGACGAGGAGATCGAGAAGCGCGTCACGTCCCGGCAGGAACGCCGGCAGCTCTTCACACGGAAGCCCGCCCCGCAGATCAGCTACATCATCGAAGAGAGCGTTCTGACACGCCCGTTGGGCGGCGCGAAGACGCTCGAGGAGCAGTTGCACCACATCCTCGAGATCGGCGGGCTTCGGCACGTCGAGATCCAGGTGATGCCGCACCACCGGGAAGACCATGCGGGGCTCGCCGGACGCATGAGCCTGCTGGAGACCGCCGACCGGCACCGGCTCGCCTACGTCGAAGGCCATCGCGGCGGCTACTTCGTACGCGAACAGCCCGACGTCGCTGACCTGTTCGGGAAATATGGCATTCTGCGAGCGCAGGCTCTCACCCCCGAGGAGTCCGCGAAGCTGATCGAAGAGGTGGCACGGGAGCTATGAGCACGGACCTCCACTGGCGCAAGAGCAGCTACAGCGACGGCGAGGGAGAGTGCGTAGAGGTCGCCATCGCCCCCACCACCATCCACCTCCGCGACTCCAAGACCCCCGCGACCCCCCACCTCACCCTCTCCCCCACCACCTGGACGACCTTCCTCGGCAGCCCCTTGCTTCGAGCGCACTTCAAGCCGTTGGCTGAGTAGTCATGAAGTACACGCAGCTCGGACGCACCGGACTCAAGGTCAGCCGACTCGTTCTCGGCACGATGAACTTCGGCCCCCAGACCGCCGAACCCGACAGCCACGCCATCATGGACGCGGCGCTCGACGCGGGGATCAACTTCTTCGACACCGCCAACGTCTACGGCTGGGGCGAGAACAAGGGCCGGACCGAAAGCATCATCGGCAACTGGTTCGCCAAGGGTGAGGGGCGCCGCGACAAGGTCGTCCTCGCCACCAAGGTGTACGGCAACATGGCCGCCGACGGCGCCGCGCCCTGGCCGAACCACGACAAGCTCTCCGCGGTGAACATCCGGCGGGCCGTCGACGCCAGCCTGAAGCGGCTGCAGACGGACTACATCGACGTCTACCAGTTCCACCACATCGACCGGGCCACCCCGTTCGAGGAGATCTGGCAGGCGATCGACGTCCTGATCCAGCAGGGCAAGATCCTCTACGTCGGCTCCTCCAACTTCCCCGGGTACAAGATCGCCCAGGCCAACGAGATCGCCGCCCGGCGTGGCGGGACGATCGGCCTGGTCAGCGAGCAGTGCCTGTACAACCTCGCCGAGCGCCGCGCCGAGATGGAGGTCATCCCGGCCGCGCAGGACTACGGTCTCGGCGTCATTCCGTGGTCGCCGCTGCACGGCGGTCTGCTGGGCGGTGTGATCAAGAAGGAGGCCGAGGGCGGACGCCGGGCCTCGGGGCGCGCGGCGGACACCCTCAAGGACCCGTCCTCCCGGGCGCAGATCCAGGCGTACGAGGACCTAGTCGACAAGCACGGCCTGGAGCCGGGCGAGGTCGCGCTGGCCTGGCTGCTGACCCGGCCGGGCGTCACCGGCCCGATCGTCGGTCCGCGCACCGCGCAGCAGCTCGAGTCGGCGATCAGGGCGACCGAGCTGGAGCCGAGCGAGGAGCTGCTGACCGGGCTGGACGAGATCTTCCCGGGTCCGGGTCCGTCGCCGGAGGCGTTCGCCTGGTAGCAGGCCCGAGCGGCCTACGGCAGGCGTGCGGGGCGGCGGTCGGCTACTTCCCGGCCACCGCCGCCACGATCACCACCACGAACATCAGCACGAGCACACCGGCCATGATCCGGTTTCGGGTCTTCGGGTCCACGGCGTCGAGCCTAGCCGGACACGCCGAGTGACCATCGTTCGACCGCCTCGTAGCGGGGCTGCTCGCCCGGGACGCCCGAGCGCGGCAGGTTGCTCCGCATGAGCACCAGCTCGCCGACCGTCCAGCGCGGGGAGGCGAAGGAGTCCAGGGCCGCGAGACACGGCCGTACGTCCGCGCCCGCCCTGCTCCTGGCCACCGTCAGGTGGGCCTTGTAGCGGCGGTGCTCGCCCATCGCCACGCCCGACTTGCGGCCGGCCGCCTCGGCGCGCTCGGCCAGCAGCCGCAGGGTGTCCACGTCGCCGTCCGCGCCGGTCCACAGGGCGCGGCCGTGCCCGAACTGCCCGCCGCCGCGCAGGGCGATCTCGAAGGGGGCGGAGCGGTGGGCGGCGCGCGCCAGCCGCTCCGACAGCTCCGGTACGACGTCGTCGCCGACCTCGCCGTAGAAGGCGAGCGTGAAGTGCCAGCCGGGGCGGCCGGTCCAGCGTAGCCCGTCCGCGCCGGGCAGCCTCTTCAACGCGTCGACTTCGGCGGCGAGTTCGCGGGTGACGTCGTCGGGCGGCAGGACGGCGGCGAAGAGTCTCATGGCACCGATTTTCCCGGCGGCGGGCGTCCCTCGCCCGGCATCATGGCCGGATGGAGATCACCGTCCGAGAAGGCACCCCCCGCGACCTGCCCGTGATACTCGGCATGCTCGACAGCAGTGTGGAGTGGCTGGCCTCCCAGGGACGGACCGGCCAGTGGGGGACCAAGCCCCTTTCGCAGAGCCCCGTGACGGTGGAGTCGGTCGCCCGGTACATGGCCGAGGGCAGCACCTTCATCGCCGAGGCCGACGGTGTGCCGGCCGCCACCCTCATCCTCACCGACGCGCCCGGCGCGTACCTGTCCCACCTGCCGCCGCCCGGTGAGCCGGAGCGGTACATCCACTGGCTCGCCTCCGACCGCCGCTTCAAGGGGCACGGCGTGGGCAGCGTCCTGCTGGCGCACGCCGCCGAGGTGACCCGGCAGGCGGGCGTCGGGCTGCTCCGGGTGGACTGCTACGCGGGCGGCGACCGCAGGCTGGTGGCCTACTACGAGGCCAACGGCTTCACCCCGGCCGAGGCGTACACCGTGGGCGAGCACGACTGGCCGGGGCTGGTGCTGGCCCGCCGGGTCTAGGGTCTTTCGTTTGGATCAGGCCAGGTCACCGGCGTCGGCCGCTCCCGCCCCGGCCCGTGGCGTCACGGTCCCGGGGCGGCCGTGGCATCACGCCGCCGGCGCCAGGTCCTCCCTGCGCTCGCGCGGCACGAAGCGGACCTCGGGGTGGCCGCTCTTCCAGCCGACCGAGAGGCGCAGCCCGCCCACGCGGGCCAGGGCGAGGGCGATTCCGGTGGCCGCGACCGCGGAGATCGCGCCGCCGGCCGCGAGGCCGGCCCGGACGCCGTAGGTGTCGGTGATCCAGCCGGCGATGGGCGCGCCGATGGGCGTGCCGCCCATGAACACCATCATGTACAGGGCCATGACGCGGCCCCGCATGGCCGGGTCGGTGGTCATCTGGACGCTGGTGTTGGCGGTGACGTTGACCGTCATGCCGAACATGCCGATGGGGGCCATCAGCAGCGCGAACAGCCACAGCGACGGCGCCGCCGCGGCCACCATCTCCAGCACGCCGAACATCAGCGCCGCCCCGATCAGCACCCGCATCCGGGACGTGCCGCGGCGGGCCGCGAGCAGGGCGCCGGCGAGGGAGCCGACCGCCATGACGGTGTTGAACAGGCTGTAGGAGCCGGCACCGGCGTGGAAGACGTCGTCGGCGAAGGCCGACAGATACACCGGGAAGTTGAAGCCGAAGGTGCCGATGAAGCCGACCAGCGCGATCGTCCAGATCAGCTCGGGCCGCCCGGCGACGTAGCGCAGGCCCTCCCGCAGCTGGCCCTTGCCGCGCGGCGCGCGCTCGACGACGTGCAGTTCACGGGCGCGCATCAGCAGCAGTGAGCCGATGGTGAAGGCGAAGGACAGGCCGTTGAAGAGGAAGGCGTAGCCGGTGCCCACGCCGGTGATCATCAGGCCGGCGACGGCGGGGCCGACCAGACGGGCGGACTGGAAGTTCGCCGAGTTCAGGCTGACCGCGTTCTGCAGCTGGGCGGGGCCGACCATCTCGGAGACGAAGGACTGGCGGGCCGGGTTGTCGACGACCGTGGCGAGGCCGACCAGGAACGCGGCGACGTAGACGTGCCAGACCTGGACCTGCCCGGTGAGTGTGAGGGCGGCCAGCACCAGGCCGGTGACGCCCATCGCGGCCTGCGTGAACAGCAGCGTGCGGCGCTTGGGCAGCCGGTCGACGAGGACGCCGCCGTAGAGGCCGAAGAGCAGCATCGGCAGGAACTGCAGCGCGGTGGTCACGCCGACGGCGGTGGCGGAGCCGGTGAGGCTGAGCACCAGCCAGTCCTGCGCGATGCGCTGCATCCAGGTGCCGGTGTTGGAGACGACCTGGCCCAGGAAGAAGAGGCGGTAGTTCCTGATCTTCAGCGAACTGAACATCGAGGAGGAGCGGCGGGGGTTGTGGGTGGTCTTTGGTCCGGGGGCGGAAGGTGTTCCGGGTCCCGTACTCAAAAGCGTTCGCCTCCTTGTTCCGACTGCTTACAGATGTGCGAGCTTCTCCAGCACGGGGGCGGCCGCGCGCAGCGTGGCCCACTCGTCCTCGTCGAGGTTGTCGACCAGGGCGGCCAGGAAGGCGTTGCGCTTGGCGCGGCTCTCGGCGAGCATCACCTCGGCCTGCTCGGTCTTGGTGACGACCTTCTGGCGCCGGTCCTCCGGGTGCGGCTCCAGCCGGACCAGGCCCTTGGCCTCCAGCAGCGCGACGATGCGGGTCATCGACGGCGGCTGGACGTGCTCCTTGCGGGCCAGCTCGCCGGGTGTGGCGCTCCCGCACAGGGAGAGGGTGCCCAGCACCGACATCTCGGTGGGGCTCAGCGACTCGTCGACCCGCTGGTGCTTGAGGCGACGGGACAACCGCATCACGGCGGAGCGGAGGGAGTTCACGGCGGCCGCGTTGTCGCCACGGGTGAGGTCCGGCATGTCCTTAGCGTAACTCATTACCCTGGCTAACAACTGCCGGACGCGCCGAAGTATGCCCGTGACTCCGGTCACTGGTGCACGGAATCACTCGTATGGGTGATCCGGGAGCGGAACGAGACGCACCGGCCGGAATGCTGCGGCAACCCTCGTGTGCATGGGGACCAGCGTGCTCAGCCTGCGGATAGACGGGGAGCTGCTCGAAAGGCTCCGGCACCATGCGGCGAAAAGAGGAATGAGCGTCCAGGACTATGTCGTCCGGACGCTCATTCGCGATGACTTCGACGAGCGGTACCAGGCCGCCGTCGAG
Organism: Streptomyces sp. NPDC014006; assembly: GCF_043088925.1. Taxonomy (NCBI): domain Bacteria; kingdom Bacillati; phylum Actinomycetota; class Actinomycetes; order Kitasatosporales; family Streptomycetaceae; genus Streptomyces; species Streptomyces sp. NPDC014006. The sequence goes on from NZ_JBICAJ010000007.1 coordinate 358,197, forward strand.
GAGACGGAGAAGTTCTACGGGCTCACGTGAGGGCCATCGAGGCGGCTCACGTCAGACCCAGGGCCGGCATCAGGTAGTAGAAGGCGAAGACCGCCGAGACGACGTACATCGCCACCGGCACCTCCTTGGCGCGGCCGGCCGCCAGCCGCAGGGCCGTGAAGGTGATGAAGCCCATGCCGATGCCGTTGGTGATCGAGTACGTGAACGGCATGATCAGCATCGTCACGAAGGCCGGGATCGCGATCGTGTAGTCGGCCCAGTCGATCTCCTTGATCGAGCCGGCCAGGATCAGGAAGCCGACGGCGACCAGCGCCGGGGTGGCCGCCTGGGACGGCACCATCGTGGCGATCGGCGTCAGGAACAGGGCGATGGCGAACAGACCGCCGGTGACGACGTTCGCGAGGCCGGTGCGCGCACCCTCGCCCACACCGGCCGTGGACTCCACGAAGCAGGTGGTGGCCGACGACGAGCTGGCGCCGCCCGCGGCGACGGCGATGCCGTCGACGAAGAGGACCTTGTTGATGCCGGGCATCTGGCCCTTGGCGTCGGTCAGCTTGGCCTCGTCGGAGACGCCCATGATCGTGCCCATCGCGTCGAAGAAGCACGACAGCAGGACCGTGAAGACGAACAGCACGCCGGTCAGCACGCCGACCTTGTCGAACCCGCCGAACAGACTGACCTTGCCGACCAGCCCGAAGTCGGGCGTGGCGACCGGGTTGCCGGGCCACTTCGGGGTGGTCAGACCCCAGCTCGGCACCTTGGCGACGGCCTCGATGATCATCGCGATGATCGTCATGACCACGATCGAGATCAGGATCGCGCCGGGCGTCTTGCGCACGATCAGCGCCAGCGTGAGCAGGACACCGAGAATGAAGACGAGGACCGGCCAGCCGTTGAGGTGACCGGTGGCGCCCAGCTGGAGCGGGACGGTGGTGTGGGCGACGTCCGGGATGCGGGAGACGAAACCGGAGTCGACCAGGCCGATCAGCATGATGAACAGGCCGATACCGATCGAGATCGCCTTGCGCAGGCCGTACGGGACCGCCGTCATCACGCGTTCACGCAGACCGGTGGCGACCAGCAGCATCACCACGAAGCCGGCGAGGACGACCATGCCCATCGCGTCCGGCCAGGACATGCGCGGGGCTAGCTGGAGGGCGACGACGGAGTTCACCCCGAGACCGGCGGCGAGCGCGATCGGCACGTTGCCGATGACACCCATCAGCAGCGTGGTGAAGGCGGCGGTGAGCGCGGTGGCGGTGACCAGCTGTCCGTTGTCCAGCTGGTGGCCGTACATGTCCTTCGCGCTGCCCAGAATGATGGGGTTCAGCACGATGATGTAGGCCATCGCGAAGAAGGTGGCCAGACCACCACGGACCTCGCGCGCAAGGGTGCTGCCACGCTCCGAGATCTTGAAGTAGCGGTCGAGGGCGCCGTAGACGGGCGCCTTGCCCGGCTGCTCGGGCGCGGGGACCTTGGCAGGTGCCGAGGTGGACATTTGTGGGTTCCTACGACTAGAAAGGGACACAGACAAACGGTTTCAGTATGAACATATGAGTTCCATGATTGCCATCTCCGCGCGTAGAACGGTGGAACTCGTAAGCTGTGCGTCATGGCGAAGTGGACCCCGCAGCACGAGGCGCCGGAACCCCTCGAGGGCCCGGTCGTGGCAACCATCACCGGCGGCACGATCCTGTGGTTCGTCCTCTTCCTGGCCCAGCTGCCCTTCTACGGCTGGTTCGACGACCACGGGCACACCTGGTGGGTGTGGACCTGCCTGGCCGGCGGCGGCCTCGGCCTGATCGGCATCTGGTACGTCCGCAAGCGCGACGCGGCGCTCAAGCGGGCGGCCGCAGCGGCCGAGAAGGGCGCGCTCCAGGAGTGAGCTCGCCGGGGGCATCCGAGGGGTGAACGCCCGCGTCCCCACGTACCGTCGAATGCATGACGCACATCGACGCGGGCGCCGGTCTCGACCCTGCGCACCCCGTGCCGGTGCCGTCCGTCCCGCCGACCGGGCTGACCGGCTCCCAGGTCGCCGAGCGGACGGCGCGCGGTCAGGTCAACGACGTGCCGGTGCGCTCCAGCCGCTCGCTCGCCGAGATCGTCCGCGCGAACGTCTTCACCCGGTTCAACGCGATTATCGGCGTGCTGTGGCTGATCATGCTGGCCGTCGCGCCGATCCAGGACAGCCTGTTCGGCTTCGTGATCCTCGCCAACACCGGCATCGGCATCGTCCAGGAGTGGCGGGCGAAGAAGACCCTCGACTCGCTCGCCGTGATCGGCGAGGTGAGGCCCACCGTGCGGCGCGACGGCACGGCCGTCGCGATCAGCACCTCCGAGATCGTGCTCGACGACCTGCTGGAGATCGGCCCGGGCGACAAGGTCGTGGTCGACGGGGTGTGCGTGGAGGCCGACGGCCTGGAGATCGACGAGTCGCTGCTCACCGGCGAGGCCGACCCGGTCGTCAAACACCCCGGCGACGCGGTGATGTCCGGCAGCTTCGTCGTCGCGGGCGGCGGCGCCTTCCAGGCCACCCGCGTCGGCCGTGAGGCCTACGCCGCGCAGCTCGCCGAGGAGGCGTCCCGGTTCACGCTCGTCCACTCCGAGCTGCGCACCGGCATCTCCACGATCCTCAAGTACGTCACCTGGATGATGGTGCCGACCGCGATCGGCCTGGTGATCAGCCAGCTCGTGGTCAAACAGCACGGCATCAAGGACTCCGTCGCGCGCACGGTCGGCGGGATCATCCCCATGGTCCCCGAGGGCCTGGTGCTGCTGACCTCCGTCGCCTTCGCGATCGGGGTGATCCGGCTCGGCCGCAAGCAGTGCCTGGTGCAGGAGCTGCCCGCGATCGAGGGCCTCGCCCGCGTCGACACCGTCTGCCTGGACAAGACCGGCACCCTCACCGAGGGCGGCATGGACGTCACCGGCCTGCGCCTGCTGAACGGCTACGACGAGGCCTACGTCCGCCAGGTGCTCGGCGCGCTCGGCGAGTCCGACCCGCGGCCCAACGACAGCCTGAAGGCGATCATCGACGCCTACCCGGACACCGAGGACTGGCGCTGCACCGAGTCGCTGCCCTTCTCCTCCGCCCGCAAGTACAGCGGCGCCACCTTCAGCGAGGACGGCGGCGAGACCAGCACCTGGCTGCTGGGCGCGCCGGACGTGCTGCTCGCGGACGACGACCCGGCGCTCGCCGAGACCGGGCGGCTCAACGAGGACGGGCTGCGCGTGCTGCTGCTCGCCCGCGCCGCCCGCGACCTCGACGACGCCCGCGTGGGGCGGGGCGCCCACCCCGCCGCGCTGGTCGTCCTGGAACAGCGGCTGCGGCCCGATGCCGCCGACACCCTGCACTACTTCACCGAGCAGGACGTGCACGCCAAGGTGATCTCCGGCGACAACGCGGTCTCCGTCGGCGCGGTCGCCGCCAAGCTGGGCCTGAAGGGCAGCGCGGTGGACGCGCGGCGGCTGCCCGCCGGGCGCGAGGAGATGGCCAGGGAGCTGGACGAGGGCACGGTGTTCGGCCGGGTCACCCCGCGGCAGAAGCGGGACATGGTCGGGGCCCTGCAGTCCCGCGGGCACACCGTCGCGATGACCGGCGACGGCGTGAACGACGTCCTCGCGCTCAAGGACGCCGACATCGGGGTCTCCATGGGCTCCGGCTCGGAGGCCACCCGCGCGGTCGCGCAGATCGTGCTGCTGAACAACAGCTTCGCCACGCTGCCGTCGGTGGTCGCGGAGGGCCGGCGGGTCATCGGCAACATCACCCGGGTGGCGACGCTGTTCCTGGTGAAGACGGTGTACTCGGTGCTGCTGGCGGTCCTCGTGGTGTGCTGGCAGGTGGAGTACCCGTTCCTGCCGCGCCACCTGACCCTGCTGTCCACGCTCACCATCGGAGTGCCCGCCTTCTTCCTCGCCCTCGCGCCCAACAAGGAACGGGCCCGCCCGCACTTCGTGCGCCGCGTGATGCGGTACGCGGTCCCCGGCGGGGTGGTGGCGGGGGCGGCGACCTTCGTGACGTATCTGCTGGCCCGGCACCACTACACGGGCCCCGGCTCACTGAACGCGGAGACCAGCGCGGCGACGCTGACGCTGTTCCTGATCTCGATGTGGGTGCTCGCGATCATCGCCCGCCCCTACACCTGGTGGCGGGTGGCGCTGGTCGCCGCGATGGGGGCGGCGTTCATGGTGGTGCTCGTCGTGCCGTCGCTCCAGCGCTTCTTCGCGCTGAAGCTGGTGGGCATGCAGATGCCGTGGACGGCGGTCGGCATCGCGGTGGTGGGGTCGGCGGTGCTGGAGCTGTCCTGGCGGTGGATGGGACGGCGGTTCCCCACCTAGGGTCCCCCAGGTCAGTCGAACCAGCGGTCCCTTGCCAGTTCCGCCGTCCTCGACGGGTCCTCCAGCAGGGCCGCCACCTCGAAGCGGCGGGGCCACTGGCCCGCGGCCCAGGCCAGGCCCGCGGCCACGCCCTCCAGGGTGGCCGCGTGCAGGACGCCGTCGTCGGTCAGACGCCAGTCGATCTCCACCCCGTCGACGACGAGTTCGTCGTGCTCGACGTACGACTCGGGGGTGCGCGGGCCGAGCAGCACCCGCACGGGCTCCGGTACGTCGTGCTCGGTGCCCTCGGACGTGACCTCGCCGGTGACGGACTCGCTCAGCCGCCGCACCTGGAACAGCTCCGCCAGATCCCCCGCCCGGGTGGGCCGCACCGGCAGCAGCGGCACACCCTCGGTGAACGGCAGCAGGTCGGGCGAGTCGACGACCACCGCGTCGGCGGCGTCCACGACCCGCACCTCGCCGTCGACCACCGCGCGCAGCTCGTCCGGCAGCGTGACCCGGTCGGGGTCCAGCTCGGCCAACGCCCCGTACAGGCCGTGCAGTTGAGCCGCGGTGACCTGGCGGTCGGGGTCGGCGAGACGGTCGAGGAGTTCCGCGGCGCCGCCCGGCTCGTCCAGCAGGGCCGCCACCGAGGTGCGCACGCCCAGCGCGCGCAGCACCTGCTCGTCGTCGAAGCCGGTCGCGTCGGCCTCGTCGTACAGGCCGCGCAGCAGCGGGTCGCCGCCCGCCGCGAGCAGACCGGCGGGGCGGCGGCCGTCGAGCACGGGGTGCCCGCGCAGCCACCACGCGGTGTACGGCCGTACGACCTCGTGGGTGCCGTCGGGCAGCAGGATCCGCACCGGCTGCACGAGGGCGTCCCGCAGCGGCGGCCGGGCCAGCATCGCGAGCGCCTGCGGCCAGGCGTCGTCGTCGACCAGGTCCAGGTCGCGCACGGCGACGATCTCGGTGGCGACCGGCGGGACGGGCGTGTCGGGGAAGCGGTCGAGGGCGTCCTCGCACCACACGTCGACGGCGTCCAGCAGGCCCGGGTCGTCGGGTTCGGCGTACTCGCCCTCGCGGGGCTCGAGTTCGTCGGGGTCGAGGACCACGTCGGTGGCGCGGACCAGGGCGAACGCGGCCAGCACCCCGCAGGCGGCGAGGGGCTGCTCGCCCCACCTGGCGGCCAGGTCGGCGTCCACGGTCGCGAGTTCACCCTCCCGCATGACCTGGTGGAAGGCGCTGCCGGGGAAGACCAGTTCACCGGCGGGGGCGAGTTCGCCGTCCTCGTCGGGCAGGGCGAGCGCACCCAGCCACGGCTCCTCGCCGGGCTCCAGACCGGCGTCCCGCACCAGGGCGAGGACGGTGTCGGCCAGCTCCTCGGCGTCCAGGCCGTCCTCGTCCCAGGACCCGCCGTCGTCGTCGAGGGAGGCGGCGACCGCGGCCCGCACCTGCGGGGTCCTCAGCACGGCCCGCGGGCCGGCGGGCAGCGCGCCGAGCTTCTCCAGCAGCGGGTGCGCGGCGTCCTCGTGGGCGACCTTCAGCCCGAGCCGGGCCAGGACCTCCGGGGCGCTCCGGGGGGCGTCGGGGGTGGGCAGCAGCACGTGGCGGGGGCCGATCGTGGTGCGGCCTCCCCCAGTGCCGAAAGCCTGGGAGGTGCCCCCAGCGAGCGGCACCGGCAGGCCGGTGAGCCGGTCGGGGTCCACGCCCGCCAGCGACTCGTACAGCTCGTGCCACCAGCCGGGGTCCTTCTCCAGCCCGGCCAGCCGGTCGATCGCGTCGGTCAGCGGCAGCCGGGCGACGCCCAGGGTGCGCAGCTCGACGCGGCGCTCCAGGCCGGCGGGCAGCAGGGTCGGCAGCACCTCGGCGAGCACACGGACGGTGTCGGCGCCCGCGCCCTCGACCACCTCGGCGTCACGCGGGCGCAGCGCCTCGGGCAGGTCGTCGCCGTCCTCCTCGCCCCTCGGACGGGCGGCGGGCGGCAGGAACGCGGTGCGCGGCAGCCGGTCCAGGATCGCCTGGCGCAGCGCGCCGTCCAGCTCGCCCTTGCCGAGCGGCCCGGGCACGAGGTCGATGATCCCGTCCGTCACGGGCCGCCAGTCGGCGAGCAGTGCGGCGTAGGCGTCGGCGGCCTGCTGGATCAGGAAGTCGGTGAGCGCGCCGGGCGCGGCGTGCCGACGGGTGGTGTCCAGCGGGAAGGACGCGATGAGCAGCGCGGGCACGCCGAGCGCCTCGTCGCTGGGGGTGGGCGCGTGCAGGACGGGGCTGGTGCGGGGGCGCACGGGCCGCCCGTCGCCGTCCACGGGTACGGCCCAGGTGAGCGACCAGTGCGGCCGCAGCCGTTCCTCCACGGGCCGGTCGCCGAGCAGTTCCGGCGCGGTCGCCCCGTGCGCCGAGGCGGTGCGCCAGCGGGTGGTGCCCTCACGCGAGTCGTCGACGACGGTGAGGGCGCCCTCGGCGCTGCGGCGCAGGGTGCGGGTGGTGTCGCCGGTCTCGACGACGACCTCCTCCAGGCCGGGCAGGGCGAGCAGCAGGGCGTCGTCGACGGCGTGCAGGAGCCGTTCGGCGAGGTCGGCGGCGGCCGTGTCGCGCAGCGGGAGGATGACGACCGTGTCGTAGCCGCCCGGGGCGGTGCCCTCGGCGGCGAACGGCAGGCGCAGCAGCGGCACGTGGCCGTCGCGGCGGCGGATCTCGTCGCCCAGGCCGGGGCTGTGCCGGGCGGTCTCCTCGGCGAGGTGCCGGGCCTCGGCGAGGGACCAGCGCACACCGCCGTGCCGGCCGACGACCGCGGGCTCGTCGGTGACGGACAGGACGGAGGCGAACCCGACACCGAAGCGGCCGACGGACGGCGTGTCGCGTTTCGCGGAGGCGCGCAGGGTGGCCAGCGACTCCACGCCCGCGGCGTCCAGCGGGGCGCCGGTGTTGGCGGCGGCGAGGACGCCGTCGCGCAGCGTGAGCCGCAGCCGGCCTGGCACGCCGGCGCGGGCCGCGGCGTCGGCGGCGTTCTGGGCGAGCTCGACGACGAGCCGGTCCCGGTAGCCGCCGAGAACCAGGTCCTCCTCGGCGTTGGCGTCCTCCCGGAACCGGGCGGGGCTGGTGGCCCAGGCGTCGAGCACGCCCCGCCGGAGCCTCGCCGTACCGAAGGGGTCAGCGCCTTCGGCAGCCGGCCGCACGAACTTGCTCACGTTCACTCTCCTCATCGGCGACGACTGAAAGTACCGCGAGTTGCCTGCGGCGCCGGGTCGTGTTTCGGCCGGGGGTGCGTTGCGGTACCCGTCGTTCGTCTGCGGGGTTCGTCGTGGCTGGTCGCGCCCACGCGGCGGAGCCGCATGCCGAATACAGCCCCGTGCCCCTTTTGTGCCTGCGGCGGCCCGTTGCCGTCCGGTGGTCGGCTGGTTCACGCCTGCGGTTCGTTGTGGGCCGGGGCCGGGGTGGGGGGTGCGGGCCGTCGTCGGCGCGGGCGTTCGGGGGCGGGGCTACGAGTGGCCCAGTTCCGCCGCTTCCTCGTCCGTCACCGGGGGCACCGAGCCCGAGTCGGGGGCGGGGCGCAGCGGGAACGGGTCGACCCGCGTCTCGTCGATCACCGGCGGAGCCGGGCGTGGGGTCTTCGGCATGACCGCGGCCTCGGAGTGGCCGCCGCAGCCGTACGCCAGGGAGACCACGCGGCCGTCGGCCGGGGCGAACTCGTTGGCGCACACCCCGAACGCCTGGCCCAGCGAGCCGCCGAGCGGCATCAGGAAACCGCAGCTCACGCAGGCGGCGGGGGCGGCCTGCGCCATCGGGGTCTTCGCACCGTACGCCTCCTCCCAGCGGTCGGCGGCGGTGTGCAGGCCGTACCGGGACAGCACCCGGGCGCGGCGCATGCCCAGTTCCTCGGCGACCGCGGCGATCGAGCCGCGCGAGGGCGCGGCGGGCAGGTTGCGCGACGGTCCCTCGGTGACCTCGGCGTCCTCGGCCTCGACCAGGTCGGCCATCTCCTCGGAGACGGCGGAGTTCGGCGCCGGCGTGTCCTCGCCGGTGTAGCCGGGCTCCAGGCGCAGATCCTCGGCGTCCGTGGGCAGCAGGTCGCCCGGGCCCATGTCCCCCGGGCGCAGCCGCTCGCTCCACGGCACCCACTCCGGGGCCAGCACGGCGTCCGGGCCGGGCAGCAGCACGACCTCGTCGAGCGTGACGACCTTGGCGCGCGAGGCGCGGGCCACCGTCACGGCCCACCGCCAGCCGCGGTAGCCCAGCTCCCGGCATTCGAAGAAGTGCGTGACAACGCGATCGCCCTCGGAGACGACCCCCGCGTGTTCCCCGACGACGCCGGGTGCGGCGGCCTCCTCGGCGGCACCACGGGCGAGGTCGACGGCCTCGGCGCACAGGCGGTCAGGGGTGCGGCTTCGCGTTGTCGCTGCGCTCACAGGTATCGCTTCTCTCCAGTACGCCGTGTCCGGGTGCGGGCGCCTTGAGGCGACGGCGCGGACGGAGCGGACAACCGGACCGCTTCGACGTCTGCGCGCGCTCACGCTCGGGCGCACCTCCTCCGGACCATTCTGCCTGTTCGTCGGCGCTCGGCCTACACCGGTCGTTTTCTTTCCCCGCTTCGCGGCGATTTGTTTCCGCGTGGCCCACCCTGCGGCCCGGCCGGAAACTTAAGGCCCATACGTGCGGTAACGGCACTATCCACCCCGTACTCGGGGCACTATGACGACGTGGCAGCCGCGAGGACGTCCCAAGTGAGCGGTTCGGGCCGGTTCGGAGGGTCCGTCCGCGCGGTCGGGCGTGCCCTGCACTTCCCGGTGACCGGAGCCGCCCGCGGCATCCGCAAGGCCACACACGCGCAGGGCGCCGGCGAGTCGGGCCTCGGCAAGCTGATCGAGCTGCACGCCGTGAACGGCGCCGGGGACGTGATGATCACCGTGGCGCTGGCGTCCACGGTGTTCTTCTCGGTGCCGACCGACGAGGCGCGTGGCCGGGTCGCGCTGTACCTGGCGATCACCATGGCGCCGTTCACGGTGCTGGCCCCCGTGATCGGCCCGCTGCTGGACAAGCTGCCGCACGGCCGGCGGGCCGCGATGGCGGGCGCGATGCTGGCGCGGGCGATGCTGGCGCTGGTGCTGAGCGGGGCGGTGGTCACCGGGAGCCTGGAGCTGTATCCGGCGGCGCTCGGCGTGCTGGTCGCGTCGAAGGCGTACGGCGTGGTCAGAAGCGCGGTGGTGCCACGGCTGCTGCCGCCGAAGCTGTCGCTGGTCAAGGCGAACTCACGGGTCACGCTCGGCGGTCTGCTCGCCACGGGCGTCGCCGCGCCCATCGGCGGTGCGCTGCACGCCCTCGGTGCCCGCTGGCCGCTGTTCGGCGCGTTCGTGATCTTCATCGCGGGAACGTTCCTGTCGTTCTCCCTGCCGCCCAAGGTGGACTCCGCCAAGGGCGAGGACACGGCGCTGCTGGCGGCGGACGAACAGCATCTGCACGGCCCGCACCGCAAGGCCGCGAAACGCCCGGGGCTGCGCACCGTCGGCCCGGCCGTCACCCACGCGCTCGGCGCGAACGCCGCCGTGCGCTGCCTGACCGGCTTCCTGATCTTCTTCCTGGCGTTTCTGCTGCGCGAGCACCCGATGACCGGGCAGAGCGCGGCGGCCTCACTGGGCCTGGTGGCCGTCGCGGCGGGCGTCGGCAACGCGCTCGGGACGGCCGTGGGCGCCTGGCTCAGGTCCAAGCCGCCGGAGATCATCATCGTCAGCGTGCTGGCGGTGGTGCTCGCCGCGGCGGTCACGGCGGCGATCTTCTTCGGCGCGGTCCTCGTGGCGTGCCTGGCCGCCGTCGCCGGGTTCGCTCAGGCGCTGGCGAAACTGGCGCTGGACGCGCTGATCCAGCGGGACGTGCCGGAACTGGTCCGCACCTCGGCCTTCGCCCGCTCCGAGACGCTGCTGCAGATGGCGTGGGTCTTCGGTGGCGCGATCGGCATCGTGATGCCGCTGAACGGCACGGCGGGCCTGTGCGTGGCCGCGGCGATCGTGGCGGCGGGCTGGCTGGCCACGCTGCGCGGGCTGCTGCGGTCGGCACGCCAAGGGAGCGCGACGCGGACACGGGTGGCGTGAGCCGGCGTGAGTGGCGTGAGCCGGCGTGAGTGGCGTGAGCCGGCGTGAGTGGCGTGAGCCGACGCGGGCGATGTGACCCGGACGCGGACATACCGCCCGGCGCACCCGCCCCGGACAGCCTGCTTCAGGCACCGCCTGGCGTAACGAAGCGGCCACGCCGCCCCCCGCATGGTCGGGGCACCCCACCCTCCGGATAGCCTTCGGCCATGACCATCCTGCAATCCGTCGTGCGACGCCGCCGCGCCGTCGCCGCCGCCGGCGCCGTTTCCGCCGGGCTGCTCGTCCTGTCGGCCTGCGACAAGCCGACGCCGATGTCGACGATCACCGTCGGCAGCAGCTCGGTCAACTCCGAGGCGACCTGCTACAACGACGGCAAGGCGATCAAGACCTCCGAGCTCGCCAAGTGCCTGAAGGCGGACAAGTCGATCACCGTCGACCCGGACGAGACCGTGCGCTTCGGCGTCGATCCGGAGATCGCGGACAAGAGCTGGACGATCCTCATGAACGGTCAGCCGCTGACCGACGCCAGCAAGAAGACCTACCGCACCATCCCGGGCAGCGTCTTCTTCAACGCCCAGTACGGCGCCAGCGGCAACACCACGTTCGTCTCCATCAAGGCGGGCGAGAAGGACGTCGAGGGCATCTGGTCCTTCAAGCTCAAGAAGGGCGCCTGATCACGTCCTCGCCCACCCCGGCACGACTGCTCGTGGCCACCGCCGTCCCCGTGGAGCGGGACGCGGTGGCACGGGCGTTTCCCGGCCCGAGTGAGGAGCTGCGCCTGCCCGGCGTGACGCTGCACCGGGCCGCCTCCCCCGGGCTGGAACTCGACCTCGTCGCCGCCGGCGTCGGCCCGGCGCTCGCCGCCGCGTCCACGGCCGCCGCGCTGACCGCCGCCGCCCTCGCGGGCACCCCGTACGACCTGGTCGTCTCCGCCGGCATCGGCGGCGGTTTCGCGCCGCTCGCCCCCGTCGGCTCCCTCGTCGTCGCCGACGAGATCACCGCCGCCGACCTGGGCGCCGACACGCCCGACGGTTTCCTGGCCGTCACCGACCTCGGCTTCGGCACCGTCACCCACCACCCGCCCGCCGGACTGGTCCGGCAGGCCGCGGACGCCCTCGGCGCCCCCGCGGGGCCCGTGCTGACCGTGTCCACGGTCACCGGCACCGCCGCCCGCGCCGCCGCGCTGCGCGAGCGGCACCCCCGCGCCCTCGCCGAGGCGATGGAGGGCTTCGGCGTCGCCGAGGCCGCCGCCGCGCACGGCGTGCCCGTCCTGGAGATCCGCGCCGTCTCCAACCCCGTCGGCCCGCGCGACCGCGCCGCGTGGCGCATCGGCGACGCGCTCACCGCGCTGGCCGAAGGGTTCGGGAAGCTGGCGCCCGTCCTGGAGAGTTGGAACCCACATGACCGGTGAGCCCCTGCCCACGGCGTGGCAGATCGCCTACTCGCCCTGCCCGAACGACACCTTCGTCTTCGACGCCCTCGCCCACGGCCGCGTCCCAGGCGCCCCCGCCCTGGACGTGACCTTCGCGGACATCGACGTCACCAACGGCATGGCCGAGCGCGGTGAACTGGACGTACTGAAGGTGTCGTACGCCGTCCTGCCGTATGTGCTCGGCGACTACGCGCTGCTGCCGTGCGGGGGTGCGCTGGGCCGGGGCTGCGGACCGCTGGTGCTCAGCCGGGAGGCCGGCCTGGACCTCGCCGGCCGCACCGTCGCCGTGCCCAGCGAGAAGTCGACGGCGTATCTGCTGTTCCGGCTGTGGGCCGCGGATGTGGTGCCGGGCGGGGTGGGCGAGATCGTCGTCATGCCGTTCCACGAGATCATGCCGGCCGTGCGGGACGGCAAGGTGGACGCGGGGCTCGTCATCCACGAGGCGCGGTTCACGTACCAGCACTACGGGCTGCACAAGCTCGCCGACATGGGCGAGCACTGGGAGAACACCACGGGGCTGCCCATCCCGCTGGGCGCGATCATCGCCAAACGCTCGCTCGGCGCGGACGCGCTGAAGCTGATCGCCGAGTCGATTCGCACATCCGTCCACATGGCGTGGGACGACCCGAAGGCGTCGCGGCCCTACGTCATGGAGCACGCCCAGGAGATGGACCCGGCCGTCGCCGACCAGCACATCGGGCTGTACGTCAACGAGTTCACCGCCGACCTCGGCGAGGACGGCTACGCGGCCGTGCGCGGGCTGCTCACACGTGCGGCGGCCGAGGGGCTGGTGCCGCCCCTCGGCCCGGATGCGCTGGCTTTTCCCTGACCGCTGCCAGGGGTTCAGACGTCGAGCTGGTCCGCCACGGCGCGCAGCAGACCGGCGACCTTCTTTCCGGCGGTCTTCTCGGGGTAGCGGCCACGCTCCAGGGTCTGGGTGACGTTCTCCAGCAGGGTCGTCAGGTCCTGGACGATGGAGGCCAGTTCGTCCGGCTTCTTGCGGGTCGCGGCCGCGACCGACGGGGTCGGGTCCAGCACGGTCAGGGAGAGCGCCTGGTCGCCGCGCTGCCCGGCGACCACGCCGAACTCCACGCGCTGGCCGGGCTTGAGGGTCTCGACTCCGGCGGGGAGGACCGAGGAATGAACGAAGACGTCACCGCCGTCGTCGCGGGAGAGAAAGCCGAAGCCCTTCTCGCTGTTGAACCACTTGACCTTGCCGGTAGGCACGTCTGTCCTCGTCCTCGTACTCGTCGGAAAGCTGCTCAATAACAACCCAGGCGGGTCGACCTTGACCCGCCGGTTCCAAGGCTAATGGTCTTCGACCGGGTGACAAGACGTCGCCCGGCTGTTCCTTCGCGCTGGGAACTACCCTGGTCCGGTGCGTGACAAAACCCAACCGAATTCCGCCGCGCCCGGTGATCGGCTGATCCGTGCCGGTGCGATCGTCTTCTTCATCGGCGCTGTGGCCACACTGGTCACGGTCGCCCCGTTGTTCTTCGGAACGTCGCCTTTTCCGACGTACATGTTCGGATTGAGCATGCTCATGGCCGTCGGGTTCCTTCTCGCGGGGGCCGGCGTGCTGCGCTCGGTCGCGGCGGGACGGCGTCAGGCGCGGGCCGCCTCCGGCGCGTCGTCGAGGTAGGCCGAAAGCCACCGCGGGAACTCCGTGAGATCGGCGAGGACCACGTCCGCACCGGCCGCGCGGAGTTCCTCCGGGGCGTACGGGCCCGTCGCCACCGCCACCGACAGCGCCCCGGCCGTGCGGGCACCGCGCACGTCGCCGAGGTGGTCGCCGACGTACACGCTCGCGCCGTGCGCGCGCAGCGCCTCGGCCTTGCGCTCCGCCCACAGGTCGCCGATCACCGCGTCGGGGTCCAGGCCGAGATGACCGACGTGCAGTTTCGCGTTCGCCTCGTACTTCGCCGTGACGACGATCGCGCGTCCGCCGGCCTCCCGCACCGCGGCTATCGCCTCGCGGGCGCCGGGCAGGGCGGTGGTGGCGGCCACGGCGTACGTCGGATACATCGCGCGGTACAGGTCGGCGACCTCGGCCACCTCGTCCGCCGGGAACCAGTTCGCCAGCTCCTCCACGAGCGGCGGGCCCAGGCGGGTCACCGCGAGATCGGCGTCCACATAGGTGCCGGTCCGCTCCGACAGCGCCTGATAGCAGGCGCGGATGCCGGGGCGTGAGTCGATCAGCGTCATGTCGAGATCGAAACCGACGGTGGGCGCGGCGGAGGCCTGGGCAGTCATGGGGGACATTGTGACGGGTGGGGGCCGCGGCCCCGGATCACCGTTCTTTCTGTGAGCGCCACAGCAGGAACAGGGCCGACGCCACCGCCGCGCCGCGGACGACCCACGGCCAGGTCCCGGCGATCGCCTCGCTCATGTGTCCGTCGGCGACGGGGGTACCCCAGCGGCCCTCGGTGCGGCCCCACAGCCACACCAGGCCCGCGGCCACGGCCGCGCCGGGCAGGCCCATCACCGCCCACTTCGCCTCCGCCCGGGTCAGACGGCGGGAGGCGTAGGCGATCAGCCAGCCCAGCAGCAGCGCGAACCAGTTTCCGAGCACGGCGCCGGTGAGCAGGCCGGCCGCGGCGAGGAGAAGCAGGGGGTTCCTCCAGCGGCGGGAGGGCAGCGCGAGGAGGCGGCGGCGCCCGGGCGCGTCCGGATCGTCCTCCGCTTCCGTCTCCGGCGCCGGCACGGCCGGCTCCTGCTGGGCGTCCTCCTTCTCCTGCTTCGGCCGTGGGGGCGGCTTGAGCAGGTCGGGGATCTCCACACCGCCGGTGAAGCCGGGGACTTCGTCGCTGAAATCCGTGCGCCACCAGTCCAGGGGCACGGCCGGGCCGCCCAGCTCGGCGGCGCTCGCCAGGTGGGGCGGGGAGGCGGCGGAGGCGGAGGCCGCCGGCGGGGTGACGGGGCGCGGGCGGGGGACGAGACGGCTGCGGAGCGTGGACGGCTTGGCCTCGGCGGCACCCAGGTCGCCTTCGCGCTGCTCCGGTACGGCCGTGGGTGGCGGGGTGGGGCCGGCGGTGCCGCCGGCGGCCGTGACGATCTCGTCCGGGTCCCCGAGGCGTTCGATGATGCGGCGTACGGCGGCCGGGCTGTCGACCACGGCCTTGGCGCGGCGCTTGTCGATCTCGTCGCGCAGGGTGGCGACGAGGCGCATGCGGGTGGTGGACGGCAGCTGCCGCTGCTGCGCCACGTCGCCGACGCGGCTCAAGTACTCGTAGACGACCTTGTCGCTCTCGATCCCCACGAAGCCCCTCCGGGGGGTGCGCGTGTTTCTGGTATCCCGTTGGACGAAGGTATCGCGTCCCGCGGGGGTGGTCGTTCGTCCGCGGGTGGTGGGTGGTTGCTCGCTCAGTTCCCCGCGCCCTTGAGGCACCGGGTGCGGGCACCCGGTGCCTCAAGGCGCCGACGGCCACAGCAACCGGCTGCCGTCGGAGGGGACCCGCTAACGTGGTTCGGATGAGCATCGAGGACACTCCGGCCCCCCGCTCCCTCGCGGAAGCGCTCCGTGGGCGTGAGGACGCCTCCCTGGCCGCCCTCCTGCGCAGCCGTCCCGATCTGATCACCCCCGTCCCGACGGACCTCACGCAGCTCGCGACCCGCGCCGGTACCCGGGCGAGCGTGGTGCGGGCACTGGAGCGGCTGGACCGGTTCGCACTGCAGACCGCGCAGGCGCTGGCCGTCGCGGGTGACCCGGCGACGTACGAGGAGCTGCTGGGGCTGATGGCCGGTGACGAGCGGGACGCGGCCGTCGTCGCCGCGTTGCCGCACGCCCTCGGTGTGCTGCGCGAGCAGGCGCTGGTGTGGGGCGGTGACGACCGGCTGCGGCTGGTGCGCACCGCCCGTGAACTGCTCTCCCCCTCGCCGCAGCATCCGTCGCCGACCGGTCTGGGGCCGACCGTGCAGGAGGCGACAGCCGGGATGTCGCCGGGGCGGATCCAGGAGATCGTCGCCACCGCCGGGTTGCCGTCCACGCACGATTCGGTGTCCGCCGTGGCCGCGCTGACCGGATTGTTCACGGACCGCAAGCGGATGACCCGCCTGCTGTCGCAGGCCCCCGTTCAGGCGCGCGAGGTGCTGGAGCGGCTGCTGTGGGGGCCGCCGTACGGGCAGGTCACGGCCGAACCCGCGGCGCATCTGCGGTGGCTGCTGGACCGGGGACTGCTGCTGCCGACGGCGCCGGGGACCGTCGTACTGCCCCGGGAGGTGGCCCTGCACTTGCGCGGCGGGCGGGCGCACCGGGAGCCGGAGCCGGTGCCGCCGGTGGTGGCCGCCGACGCGGCCCACCGTCCACAGGTTGTGGACAGTACGGCCGCGGGGCAGGCGCTGAGCGCCCTGGCGACCGTCGAGGAGCTGCTGAAGGAGTGGGACGAGGGCGGGCCCGCCGTGCTGCGGGCCGGTGGGCTCAGCGTGCGCGACCTCAAGCGGACCGCCGTCGCCCTGGACGTCGCGGAGCCCGTGGCCGCGTTCTGGGTGGAGCTGGCGTACGCCGCCGGCCTGATCGCCTCCGACGGTGAGGCCGACGAGCGGTACGCGGCCACACCGGCGTACGACGAGTGGCGGGAGCTGCCGCCCGCCGAGCGGTGGGGGCGGCTCGCCGAGGCGTGGCTGGCGGCCACACGGACGGCCGGGCTGGTCGGCGGCCGTGATGCCAAGGAACGGACCCTCGCCGCGCTCGGGCCGGGGCTCGACCGGTCCGCGGCCCCCGAGGTACGGCACCGGGTGCTGACGCTGCTCGCCGCCCTGTCGGAGGGCGCGGCTCCGGTCGCCGGGTCGGTGCTGGAGCGACTGCGCTGGGAGCGCCCGCAGCGGCGGGAGGAGGATCTGCGGGCGCGGCTCGCCCAGTGGACGCTGAACGAGGCCGAGCTGATCGGGGTGACCGGGCGCGGGGCGCTGTCGGCTCACGGGCGGGCCTTGCTGGCGGTGCCCGCGGCGGAGGGGGCACGGGAGGAGCCCGAGGGGCCGGGGGACAAGCTGCCCGTCCACCATCACCGTCCGCGGTTCGTCGCTCCCCTCACGCCGGGTGAGCAGGCCGCCGCCACCGCCGCTGCCGCGCGCGTGCTCGCGCCGCTGCTGCCCGAGCCGCTGGATCACGTGCTGCTGCAGGCCGATCTGACGGCCGTGGCGCCCGGGCCGTTGCAGCGGCCGCTCGCGGACATGCTGGGCGTGCTCGCGGACGTGGAGTCGAAGGGTGGTGCGACCGTGTACCGGTTCACGCCCGCCTCGGTGCGGCGGGCGCTGGACGCCGGGCAGACCGCGGCCGACCTGCACGCCTTCCTCACCGCGCACTCGCGTACGCCGGTGCCGCAGCCGCTGGCGTATCTGATCGACGACGTGGCCCGCAAGCACGGGCATCTGCGGGTGGGGGCCGCCTCGGCGTATGTGCGCTGCGACGACGACGCCCTGCTGAACGAGATCCTCGCCGACCGGCGGGCCGCCGCGCTGCGGCTGCGCCGCCTCGCGCCGACCGTGCTGGCCACGCAGGCCGATCCGGCGGCGCTGCTGGAGGGGCTGCGCGCGATGGGGTTCGCGCCGGCCGCCGAGTCCGCGGAGGGGGATGTGCTGATCGCGCGGGCCGACGTCCACCGCACCCCGCCGCGCACCGCTCCGGAGCCGGTGCCGGACGGGCCGCCCGTGCCGGACGCCACGCTGCTGGCGGCGGCGGTCCGCGCCATCCGGGCCGGTGACCTCGCCTCCACGGCACCCCGCAAGCCGAGCGAGGGCACGGTGGTGCCGGGTGAGCTGCCGCGCACCTCTTCCGCCGAGACCCTCGCCACCATGCAGGCCGCCTGCCTGACCGGCGAGTCCGTGTGGATCGGCTTCGTCAACGCCGAGGGCGCCGCCAGCCAGCGGGTCATCGCCCCGGTCAGGGTCGAGGGCGGTTTCGTGACGGCGTACGACCACACCGCGGACGAAGTACGCACGTTCCCCCTGCACCGGATCACGGGCGTGGCGGAGCTCGCGGACGACTGACACGCCGGTGGGGCACACTGGACGTTTGGGCCGTTGCTTTCGGCCGTTGTGGAAAGGGTGTGTGCCGCGCGTGAACGGACCGCTGATCGTCCAGTCCGACAAGACGCTGCTCCTGGAGGTCGACCATGAGCAGGCCGACGAGTGCCGTCGGGCCATCGCGCCGTTCGCCGAGCTGGAGCGGGCGCCGGAGCACATCCACACCTACCGGCTGACGCCGCTGGGCCTGTGGAACGCGCGCGCCGCCGGGCACGACGCCGAGCAGGTCGTGGACGCGCTCGTGCAGTACAGCCGGTATCCGGTGCCGCACGCGCTGCTCGTCGACATCGCCGAGACCATGGACCGCTACGGGCGGCTGACCCTGCACAAGCACCCGGCGCACGGACTGGTGCTCACCAGCACCGACCGGCCGGTGCTGGAGGAGGTGCTGCGCTCCAAGCGGATCGCGCCGCTGGTGGGGGACCGGATCGATCCGGACACCGTCATCGTGCACCCCTCCGAGCGCGGGCAGATCAAGCAGACGCTGCTGAAGCTGGGCTGGCCGGCCGAGGACCTCGCCGGGTACGTCGACGGTGAGGCGCACCCCATCGAACTGCACGAGGACGGGTGGGCGCTGCGGCCCTACCAGAAGCAGGCCGTGGAGAACTTCTGGCACGGCGGCAGCGGAGTCGTGGTGCTGCCGTGCGGCGCCGGGAAGACCCTGGTGGGGGCCGGGGCGATGTCCCAGGCCAAGTCGACGACGCTGATCCTGGTCACCAACACCGTCTCGGCCCGGCAGTGGAAGCACGAGCTGGTGAAGCGGACCTCGCTGACCGAGGACGAGGTCGGCGAGTACAGCGGGACGAAGAAGGAGATCCGGCCCGTCACCATCGCCACCTACCAGGTGCTGACGACCAAGCGGAAGGGCGTCTACCCGCATCTGGAGCTGTTCGACTCCCGGGACTGGGGTCTGATCGTCTACGACGAGGTGCACCTGCTGCCCGCGCCGGTGTTCAAGTTCACCGCCGATCTGCAGGCGCGGCGCCGGCTCGGGCTGACGGCGACGCTGGTCCGCGAGGACGGCCGGGAGTCGGACGTGTTCTCCCTCATCGGGCCGAAGCGGTTCGACGCGCCGTGGAAGGAGATCGAGGCGCAGGGCTACATCGCGCCCGCCGACTGCGTCGAGGTCCGGGTGAACCTGACCGACTCCGAGCGCCTCGCGTACGCGACCGCGGAGGCGGAGGAGAAGTACCGGTTCTGCGCGACGACGGACACCAAGCGGAAGGTGACCGAGGCGATCGTGCGGCGCTTCGCCGGGCAGCAGATCCTCGTCATCGGGCAGTACATCGACCAGCTCGACGAGCTGGGCGAGCACCTGGGTGCGCCGGTCATCAAGGGTGAGACGTCCAACGCGCAGCGCGAGAAGCTCTTCGACGCCTTCCGGGCCGGGGAGATCAACGTGCTGGTGGTCTCCAAGGTCGCGAACTTCTCCATCGACCTGCCGGAGGCGACGGTCGCCGTCCAGGTGTCCGGCACGTTCGGGTCGCGGCAGGAGGAGGCGCAGCGGCTGGGACGCGTACTGCGGCCGAAGGCGGACGGCCACCAGGCCCACTTCTACTCGGTCGTCGCCCGCGACACCCTCGACCAGGACTTCGCCGCCCACCGCCAGCGCTTCCTGGCGGAACAGGGCTACGCGTACCGGATCATGGACGCGGACGAGCTGCTGGCGGAGGACTGAGCGGACGGCTGGTCAGCCGCGCAGGGCCGACCAGCGGCGCCGCCCGGGCAACACCCCGGCGGTGAGCCAGGCGCCGAAGGTGAGCGGGCTGCCCGCCCCGGACACCGGGTCGGGTACTCAGCCCGGCGGCGGTGTCCGCACACTCACTCGTGGTCCGTACCGGCGGCGTACGCCCGCCTCCTCTCCGTACTCGCCGAGGATGACTACGTCGAAGGCGGCTCGGGCGTAGACCCGTACCGCGCGCAGGGCGTCGCCGAGGGGGTGGCGGTGGCCGGTGGCTATCGGGGTGGCGCCCGGGGGGCGTCCGGGGGCTGGGCTGAACGTCGCAGTGGTCATGTCTCCATGGTGCGATTACGGACATAAAGGTGTCATCGGTCTCCGGGCTGCCGTTTCCCCTAGGCCGGGCGGGTCGCGGCCCCTAGGGGATCGGGCGCAGCGGAAATCCGCTGGCCCGGCCCACGCCCCCTCGCCTAGAATCTCCGCTCTTGCCCGCCTCCCCTCATCCGGGAGTGCCGCCGGCCGGTCGGCAACCGGCCGGAGAAGTCCAGGAGTCACCCCCGCGCAGGTCCTTCCGGAGGCACCCCCTTGTCCACGCCCGTGTCCCTGTCCGCCGACGCCGACCCCCTGGCCCGGGAACGTGCCCATCTCGCCTCCTCCCGTGCCGCATTGCGCGCGATGCGTGAGGACGTCGAGGCCCTCGACATCACCGACGTCGCCGCGAACTGGGTCAACGCCCAGGTCCTCGCCCGCCAGATCGACGACCGCATCAAGGCGCTTGCCGACCTAAGCGACACCCCGCTGTTCTTCGGCCGCCTCGACTACCAGCACGCGCCGGGCGCCGAGCAGGCCGAAGGAGCCGACGGGGAACGCTTCTACATCGGGCGGCGGCATGTGCACGACGCGGCCGGCGACCCCATGGTCATCGACTGGCGCGCACCCGTCTCGCAGCCGTTCTACCGGGCCTCCAAGAAGGACCCGATGGACATCGCGCTGCGCCGCCGCTTCGGCTACACCGGCGGCGAGCTGACCGCGTACGAGGACGAGCACCTGTCGGACCCGGCGGAGGCGGCGCAGACCAGCCGGCTGCTCCAGCAGGAGATCGAGCGGCCGCGTGTCGGCCCGATGCGGGACATCGTCGCCACCATCCAGCCCGAACAGGACGAGATCGTCCGCAGCGGGCTGAGCGGCACGGTGTGCGTGCAGGGCGGCCCCGGCACCGGGAAGACCGCCGTCGGCCTGCACCGCGTCGCCTATCTGCTGTACGCCCACCGGGAACGCCTCGCCCGCACCGGCACCCTCGTCATCGGGCCGAACAAGAGCTTCCTGCACTACATCGAGCAGGTGCTGCCCGCGCTGGGCGAGCTGACCGTGCAGCAGGCCACGGTCGACGACCTGGTCGCCGTCGTGGACGTCCGGGGCGTGGACGACGCGGACGCCGCGGTGGTCAAGGGCGACGCCCGGATGGCCGAGGTGCTGCGGCGCGCCCTGTACTCCCACGTCACCATGCCCACCGAGCCGGTCGTCGTGGTGCGCGGATCGCGCCGCTGGCGCGTGGCGGCGTACGAGATCGAGGAACTGGTACGGCAGTTGCTGGAGCGCGGCATCCGCTACGGCGCCGCCCGCGAGGCGCTGCCGCAGCGGATCGCGCACGCGGTGCTGGTGCAGATGGAACGCGCCGGGGAGGCCCCCGACGACCGGGTGCAGGACGCGGTGGCCCGCAACACGGCGGTGAAGGCGGCCGTGAAGGCGATCTGGCCGGCCGTCGACCCGGCGAAGCTGGTGCTGCGGCTGCTGTTCGACGCGGAGTTCCTCGCCGAGCACGCGGCCGGCGTCCTCACCGACGAGGAGCAGAAGACGATCCTGTGGGCGAAGCCGGCCCGCAGCGTGAAGTCGGCCAAGTGGTCGGCCGCCGACGCCGTACTGATCGACGAGGCGTCCGATCTGATCCTGCGCACGCACTCCCTCGGGCACGTGGTCCTGGACGAGGCGCAGGATCTGTCCCCCATGCAGTACCGGGCGGTGGGCCGGCGCTGCACCACCGGCTCGGCGACCGTCCTCGGCGACCTGGCGCAGGGCACCACGCCGTGGGCGACCCGGAGTTGGGCCGAGGCCCTGGCGCACCTGGGCAAGTCCGACGCCGTCGTGGAGGAGCTGACCGCCGGGTTCCGCGTGCCGACGGACGTCATCGCCTACGCCTCCCGGCTGCTGCCGCACATCGCGCCGGGCCTGACCCCGGTGGCGTCGGTCCGCGAGAACCCGGGCTTCTTCGAGGTCCGGGAGATCGACGGTGCCGACGGGGACACCGGCGTCGTCGCCGCCTGCGGGGAGCTGCTGCGCCACGAGGGCTCCATCGGCCTCATCGCCGCCGACGCGCGCGTCCCCGCGCTGGCCGAGGCACTGACGGCGGCGGGCCTGACGTATCTCGCCCCGGGCGAGGAGACCACCCCCGACACCCGCCTGACCCTGGTCCCGGCCTCCCTGGCCAAGGGCCTCGAATACGACTACGTGGTCCTGGACGAGCCCCAGGCGGTGGTCGACGGTGAACCGGACGAACGCACGGGCCTGCGCCGCCTGTACGTGGCGCTGACGAGGGCGGTCTCAGGCCTGATCGTCACGCACGCGGCGCCGCTGCCCGACCAGTTGGGGTGAGCTGGGGCGCACCGAGGGGCGCGGGGCCCGCGTCGCGGCCAACGGCTCTGCGGCCGACCTCAGGGGCGCGGGGAACTGCGCGACCGGCCACGACCGGCCCGCACCCGGCGATGAGACAGGACCCCCACCGCGCTACCCCGCGTCCAGCACCCTTCGCCACTCACGAACGGCCCCCTCCGACACCGGCCCCTCCCACCCCCCGGAGCGAGCCGCGCCGCCGATGTGAAACGCGTCGATCCCCGCGGCGCGCAACGCCGGGACGTGGTCGAGCCGTAGCCCCCCGCCCACCAGGATCTGCTGCTCGTACCGCCCCGCCTCCGCGAGCAGCGTCGGCAGACCCGCGTCGACGCCGGAGGCGGACCCGGCCGTGAGAAACGCGTCCAGCCCCGGCGACCCGTCGAGCGCCTTGCGCAGAGCGTCCCGGTCGGCGCAGTGATCAATGGCCCGGTGGAAGGTCCAGGGACAGCCGTCGAGCACGGCCACCACCCGCTCGACGGCCGCCAGGTCCACCCCGCCGTGCGCCTCGAGGAAACCGAGCACGAACTGGTCGGCGCCGGCCGCGCGCAGCTCCCCCGCCGTGTCCACCAGCCGCCGCGGGTCCCCCGCCGCGAAGCCGCCCGCGAGCCGCAGCATGACCCTCAGATCGATGTCGACGGCGGCGCGGATCGCGCGGAAGGTGTCCACGGACGGGGTGAGCCCGTCGGCGGCCATGTCGGTGACCAGCTCGAGGCGGTCCGCGCCTCCGGCCTGGGCGGCGACGGCGTCCGCGGTGTCGAGGGCGATCACCTCCAGGACTGCGCGCTTGCTCATGGGACCCCATTCGTCGGCTCGGACGGGCTGCTACAGGTCTAGTCCAATTTTACGATACGCCCCGCAGCTCCCGCGCAGCCCGTCGCACCCGCCGCCCGCCCGGCCGAAAAATTTCGCGGGACGGCGCGTCAGCCGAAGACGTTCAGCTCCTCCTCCCGCGCCCCCGCCAGCTCGTACCCGCCCGCCTTCACCGGCCGGCCCGCGTACAGCCGGACCAGGGTCGCGGAGTCACCGATGTAGCGGGCCGGCGGCCGCTGCGGCACGATCGCACCCAGCCGCAGCGGCTCGTCGACGTCGTCCAGGTCCGCGTGCAGCGGCAGATGCTCCCGCTCCTGCGTCCGTCGCACCAGCAGCGCGAGGGCGTACGGCAGCCCGGGCCCGCCGTACGCGCCGGGCTCCCCGAAGGCGTCCCGCACGTCACCGGCGTGCACCCACTCCCCCAGCGCGAGCCCGTCCAGCTTCCCGCCCGCCTCGGCGATCAGCGGCCCCGCCTCGGTCATGCCGCGCTCCAGCTCGTCCACCACCTGGGCGTTCGTCCACTCGGCGCGCTCGGCGATGTCGCGGTCGTTGGACTCCGGCGAGAACACGCCCTCTTCCAGGCGGCCCTCCACCACCCGCGTCAGGGCGGCCGAACAGTGCGCCAGCACATCCCGCACCGACCAGCCGGGACAGGCCGCCGCCGGCAGCGCGAAGTCGGCGTCGGGGCGGGAACGCAGCAGGGGGATCAGCACATCGCGCTCGGCGGTCAGCAGCCGTCCGGGCAGTTCCGGGTCATGTACGTCAGTCGTCATGTCGTCCACGCTAGGGGGCGGGCGGCGCGTGGCGGGAGAATGAACGCATGGCCGATCTCGATGATCTGCGTTCCCGCTGGTTGCGCGCCTTCCTCGCGGCACGCGACGACGACTCCTGCGTCATCGCTCCGTACCGTTACGCCGACGCCCTGCTGAGCCGCTGGCAGGAGCCCCAGCGGCACTACCACACGCTCACCCACCTCACCGCGGTCCTCGACCACGTCGACGTACTGGAGAAGTACGCCGACGACCCCGACCTGGTCCGCCTCGCCGCCTGGTTCCACGACGCCGTCTATCTGCCCGAGCGGTCGACGAACGAGGAACGCTCCGCCCGGCTCGCCGAGCGCGCCCTGTCCGAGGCCGGTCTCACCGCGGCGAAGACCGCCGAGGTGGCCCGGCTGGTGCGGCTCACCGCCGGGCACGACCCGGCCGACGGCGACCGCAACGGGCAGGTGCTGTGCGACGCCGACCTGGCGATCCTGGCCGCGCCGCCGTCGGCGTACGCCGCCTACACCGCGGCCGTCCGCGAGGAGTACCACTTCGTGCCGAACGACGCCTTCCGCGCCGGGCGGTCGGACGTCCTGCGGCACCTTCTGGCGCTGCCGCGGCTGTTCAGCACGCCGTACGGCCGGGAGCACTGGGAGGCGACCGCCCGCTACAACCTCCGCTCCGAGCTGGAAATGCTGTCGCCCTCCACGCAGCCGGATGCCTAGGGTGCCGTTCATGGAGACATGGGGCGGGGATCAGGTGGACGCGGCCGTGGCGAGCTGTCTCGCGGCGCTGCGGCCGGTGGCGGACCAGGACTGGACGGCGGTGAAGGCGGGCCGGCTGGAGTGGAGCTGTCACACCACGGCGTTCCACATCGCCGAGGATCTCTTCTCCTACGCCGGGCAGTTGGCGGGCCGCGCCCAGGAGGACTACGTACCCGTCGAGCTCGTCCTCGAGGGCGACCCGGGCAACTTCGGGCTGCTCCAGGTCATCGAGACGATGGGCGTGCTGCTGGCCACCACCGTGCGTGCGACACCGCCCGGGGTGCGCGCCTTCCACCCGTACCCGTTCCGCAGCGCCGACCGGGAGGGGTTCGCCGCGATGGGCGTGGCCGAGGTGCTGCTGCACACCCATGACATCGCCGAGGGCCTGGGTTTCGCCTACGAGCCGCCCGCCGAGCTGTGCGAGGACCTGCTCACACGCCTGTTCCCGCACGTCAAGCCGGGCCCGGCACCCTGGCCGACCCTGCTGTGGGCGACCGGCCGCGGTGAGCTTCCGGACCGTGCGCCGGTCACCGAGTGGCGCTGGCGCAACAACCTGGTCATCGAGACCGAGCGCCTGACGCTGACCGGCGTCCGCCCCGCCGCCGCGCGGGATCTGAACCTGGGCGGCGACGGCGGCTTCACCTGGAGCGAGGACGGGCCGTACGAGGGCACCCGCCGGGCGGCCGGGATGCTGGCGCAGGCGTACGAGGCGGGTGTGCACCGGCCGGAGTTCGGGATGTTCGCCCTCGTACGGCGCCAGGACGGCCGCGCGATCGGCGGCATGGGTTTCCACGGCGCGCCGGACGAGGAGGGCCGGGTGGAGGTCGGTTACGACCTCGTCCCCTCCGCCCGCGGCCAGGGCTATGCCACGGAGGCGCTGCGGACGCTGGCCCACTGGGCGCTGGAACGGGACGACGTACGGGTGGTCTTCGCCACCGTCGACCGGGGCAACGAGCCGTCCCATGCTGTGGTCACCCGGGCCGGCTTCACCCAGGTCGGCGACGACGGCACGCACGTCGCCTACGCGCTGCGCCGCTAGCCCGCGCTCCAGCCGCCGCTAGGCCCGCGCCCGCCCCTTGCGCCGGCGCAGGCCGGAGGCGATCAGCAGGCGTACCACCTCGCGGCTGCCGACCTCGACCGCCCCCGCGGCGACCGCGTCCGCATACCGGTGGGACGGGACGTCGTAGTGGTCGCGTTCGAACGCCCGCCGCGGTACGCCCAACGCGTCGGCGAACGCGTGCAGTTCGTCGTAAGACACATCGCTCACCAGATGCGACCACAGGCGGCCGTGGCCGGGCCAGGTCGGCGGGTCGATGTACACCGTCACGAGGAGTGCGCTCCGCCCATGGCCCCTAGGCGGCCCACCGCGGCGACCTTCACCCCCGCCTTGTGGCACACCCAGTGCGGATCGGGCCCCAGTTCGGGCTCGACGTCCAGGGCGTGCGGGTCACCTGAGCCGCACACCGGGCACAGCGGCCACCGGCCGTACCGCTCCAGCAGCGCGTCCTGCACGTCCTGCGCGACCAGCCCGGCGATGTAGGCCACTCCCTCCGGCCACTGCTCCACCCACCAGCGCCGCTGGGCGATCGAGTTCTCGACCAGCGACACCACGTCCGCTTCGGCGACCTCACGCGCGATCAGGTCGGCCATCACACGCGCACGCGCCGCGTGCAGGGCCTGCTCCAGGGGGCTGACGGGATTCATGTCCCCATTGTGCGCACTCTTGCCCCGGGCACCGAGCCGGAAATATCTTTCAGGGGTGAGCCAGGATGTGAAGGAAATTTTCGGTGGCGCGCTGGCCGCCAAGGTGCGCACGCTCGCCCCTTCGATGACCCGTTCCATGCAGCGCGTCGCCGAGGCCGTCGCGAGCGACCCGGCCGGCTGCGCCGCCCTGACGGTCACCGGCCTCGCCGAACGCACCGGCACCAGCGAGGCCACGGTCGTGCGCACCGCCCGCCTGCTCGGCTACCCGGGCTACCGCGACCTGCGCCTGGCCCTCGCCGGCCTCGCCGCACACCAGCAGTCCGGCCGCGCACCCGCCATCACCACCGACATCGCGGTCGATGACCCGATCGCCGACGTCGTGACGAAACTGGCCTACGACGAGCAGCAGACCCTCGCCGACACCGCCGCCGGCCTCGACACCGGGCAGCTCGGCGCGGCCGTCACCGCACTCGCCGCCGCCCGCCGCACCGACGTGTACGGCATCGGCGCCTCCGGCCTGGTCGCCCAGGACCTCACCCAGAAACTCCTGCGGATAGGCCTGATCGCGCACGCCCACAGCGACCCGCACCTCGCCGTCACCAACGCGGTGCAGCTGCGCGCCGGGGACGTGGCGATCGCCATCACCCACTCCGGTTCCACCGGCGACGTCATAGAACCGCTGCGCGTCGCCTTCGAGCACGGCGCCACCACCGTGGCGATCACCGGGCGCCCGGACAGCGCGGTCACGCAGTACGCCGACCATGTGCTGACCACCTCCACCTCCCGGGAGAGCGAGCTGCGGCCGGCGGCGATGTCGTCCCGGACCAGTCAACTGCTGGTGGTGGACTGCCTGTTCGTGGGTGTGGCGCAGCGGACGTACGACACGGCGGGGCCGGCGCTGGCGGCGTCTTACGAGGCGCTGGCGCACCGGCACCGGCGGTAGCTCAGCCGTTCAAGACCGTAGGACTGACGGTCGTGGGTGACTGCGGGTCCGTTGTGGTCGATCGCGCAGTCCCCGCGCCCCTTTGGGTCAGACATCCGCACCCCGATCGGAAAGAGCCGTTTCGCCATGGCCTCCAACCCCCACGCCCCCGACCTGCGCGCCGAACTCGACTCGCTGACCACCGAGGCGTTCCGGCCCGAGCTTGCCGGGATCGATCAGTTGCCCACTTCGGAGATCGCCCGGCTGATGAACGACGAGGACGCCCGGGTGCCCGGTGCGGTCGCCGAGCGTCTGCCGCAGATCGCCGCCGCCATCGACGCCGTCGCCGAGCGGATGTCCCGCGGCGGCCGCCTCGTCTACGCCGGGGCCGGCACCGCCGGACGGCTCGGCGTGCTCGACGCCTCCGAGTGCCCGCCCACCTTCAACACCGAGCCCGGCCAGGTCGTCGGCCTCATCGCCGGTGGCCCCGAGGCCATGGTCACCTCCGTCGAGGGTGCCGAGGACTCCAGGGAACTGGCCCGGGCCGACCTGGACGCGCTGGCGCTGACGCCGCAGGACAGCGTGGTCGGCGTCTCCGCCTCCGGCCGCACCCCGTACGCGGTCGGCGCGGTCGAGTACGCCCGCTCGCTGGGGGCGCTCACGATCGGGCTGGCCTGCAACGCGGGCAGCGCGCTCGCGGCGGCGGCCGACCACGGAATCGAGATCGTCGCGGGGCCGGAACTGATCACCGGCTCGACCCGGCTGAAGGCCGGCACGGCCCAGAAGCTCGTGCTGAACATGCTCTCGACGATCACGATGATCCGTCTCGGCAAGACCTACGGGAACCTGATGGTCGACGTGCGCGCCTCCAACGCGAAGTTGCGCGCCCGCTCCCGCCGGATCGTCGCGCTCGCCACCGGGGCGGGCGAGGAGGAGATCGAGGCGGCGCTCACGGCCACCGACGGCGAGGTGAAGAACGCGATCCTGGTCCTGCTCACCGGGGTGGACGGCCCGACGGCGGCCCGCCTGCTGGCCGAGTCCGGCGGCCATCTGCGCGCGGCCCTGGCGGCGGCCCACACGTCATGAACGGGGCGGCCTCCGACGGCCCCCGCCGTACATGCCGGGGTGCTCGGCATACGTCGGCTCCCCGTGCGCCCGCTGCCAGGCGCCCCTCTCGCGCACGCGAAGCGGCTGTCGCGGCCTACCCTCGAGTACATGAACCACGCGCAGCTCACCGCCCTCGGGCGCGCCCTCCGGCTCCTCGGCGAGCACGGTGAGGCGCTCACCGCCGACTCCCCGGACACCAAGCTGCACGAGGTGAAGACGGATCTGCGGCGGGCGCTGGACCTGCTGGAGGAGAGCGTGTCCTCGGCGCCGCCGACGACCCGCTGCGCCGAGCACCCGCAGGGCCCCGTGGACGAGAGCGCGCCGGACCTGTGCCTGCTGTGCGAGACACGGCGGCGGGCGGCCCGGCGGGCCGAGGTCGGCGGCGGGTACGGCCGGCCGCGTCCCCAGGACACCGCGGAGCGGATGCCGTCCCGCTACGGCGTGCGCGAGGACCGGCCGCAGCCGCAGCAGCGATGGCTGCCGGAAGCGTGGAACGGGCGGGAGTGGCAGCTGTGCGGCACGCCGCGCCACGACCGCCGGGAGGCCGAGCTGTATCTGGCCGCCCAGCGGCGCGGGCCCCGGCCGGCGATGGCGTACCGGCTGGTGCACGAGTTCACCGACTACGAGGTGCTGCGGGTGTGGGGCACGCCGGTGAAGGTGGACATCGAGCCCATGGGCAACCTGTAGCCGCGTCCCGACGCGAGGGCAGCGTGGCGGTGACCGGGGTGGTGGTCATCCGTTCGCGGCGGCCGTCTCGGACGGCTCGACCCGTTCCCCTTGCTCATGAAAATCCCTGGAGCGGTCCGGAGCGGCTCCCAGACACACGTCGGCCGGGGTGCCTCCGTTGTCCGGACACCCCGGCCGTCGCTCGGCGCGCACGCCTCTCGCTCAGCCCGGCGCGAGCGCGCCGCCGGGTCAGCTCAGCGTCTTCAGGGCCGCCGCGTCGTACGGCTTCAGCTCGTCGAAGCGGCCGGCCAGGACCTTCGCCGCCCACTCGGGGTCCTGGAGCAGGGCACGGCCGATGGCGACCAGGTCGAACTCGTCGGCCTCCAGGCGGTCCAGCAGGTTGTCGATGTTCTTGACCGGCGAGCCCTCGCCCTGGAAGGCGTGGAGGAAGTCGCCGTCGAGGCCCACCGAGCCGACGGTGATGACGCTCTTGCCCGTCAGCTTCTTGGTCCAGCCGGCCAGGTTGAGGTCGGAGCCGTCGAACTCCGGCAGCCAGTAACGGCGGGTGGACGCGTGGAAGGCGTCGACACCGGCGGCCGCCAGCGGGGTGAGGATGGCCTCCAGCTCCTCGGGGGTCTCGGCGAGGCGCGCGGTGTAGTCCTGCTGCTTCCACTGCGAGTAGCGGAAGATCACCGGGAACTCGGGCGACACCCTCTCGCGGACGGCCGCGACGATCTCCGCCGCGAACTTCGTGCGGGCCACCGGGTCACCGCCGTAGGCGTCGGTACGGCGGTTGGTGCCCTCCCACAGGAACTGGTCGACGAGGTAGCCGTGGGCGCCGTGGATCTCCACCCCGTCGAAGCCGATGCGCTCGGCGTCGGCGGCGGCCTGGGCGAACGCGGCGACCACGTCGTCGAGGTCCTGCTGCGTCATGGCCTTGCCGGTGGGCTCGGCGCCGGCCGTGACGAGGCCGGAGGGGCCCATGGCCGGGGCGTCCGGGAAGGGCGGCTCGCCCTGCTTGCGGACCATGCCGATGTGCCACAGCTGCGGCACGATCGTGCCGCCGCCCGCGTGCACGGCCTCGGCGACCTTCGCCCAGCCGGCCAGCTGCTCCTCGCCGTGGAACCGCGGCACCCGGTCGCTCTGCCCCGCCGACTCGTGCCCGACGTAGGTGCCCTCGGTGACGATCAGGCCGACCCCGGCGGCGGCACGGCGGGCGTAGTACGACACCACGTCCTCGCCGGGGACGCCGCCCGGCGAGAACATCCGGGTCATCGGCGCCATCGCGATGCGGTTCGGGACGGTCAGACCGTTGATCGTCGTCGGGCGGGACAGCAGGGCGGCCGCGCGGGCGGCGGCGGGCTCGGCGAGGGTCATGCGAGGCTCCTCAGGTGACCGGTGGGTATGTGCGCGCGCATTGTTGCACTCACTGAAGCAACCGATCACGCCCCGCCCCTCATTCCGGCGACGGGACCCGGCGAATGTGACCCCTGACACGCCCGAGGGCGGCACCTCCAGCCAGAAGCTGGACGTACCGCCCTCGGAAAGGCCTTCGCGAAGACCTGTGAAGGACAGGCGATCCCGGAAGGATCAGAAGTCCATGTCACCGCCCGGCATGCCGCCGCCGGCCGGGGCCGCGGCCTTCTCCGGCTTGTCGGCGATGACGGCCTCGGTGGTGAGGAACAGCGCGGCGATCGACGCGGCGTTCTGCAGCGCGGAGCGCGTCACCTTGGCCGGGTCGATGATGCCCTCGGCGACCAGGTCGACGTACTCGCCGGTCGCGGCGTTCAGGCCGTGGCCCGGGGTCAGGTTGCGGACCTTCTCCACCACGACGCCGCCCTCGAGGCCGGCGTTGACCGCGATCTGCTTCAGCGGGGCCTCGAGCGCGAGCTTCACGGCCTGGGCGCCGGTCGCCTCGTCACCGTCGAGCTCCAGCTTGTCGAAGACGTGGGTCGTCTGCAGCAGGGCCACGCCACCACCGGCGACGATGCCCTCCTCGACGGCCGCCTTGGCGTTGCGGACGGCGTCCTCGATGCGGTGCTTGCGCTCCTTGAGCTCCACCTCGGTGGCGGCACCGGCCTTGATGACCGCGACACCGCCGGCGAGCTTCGCCAGGCGCTCCTGCAGCTTCTCGCGGTCGTAGTCGGAGTCGCTGTTCTCGATCTCGGCGCGGATCTGGTTCACGCGGCCCGCGACCTGGTCCGAGGAGCCGGCACCGTCGACGATGGTGGTCTCGTCCTTGGTGATGACGACCTTGCGGGCGCGGCCCAGGAGGTCCAGGGTCGCGTTCTCCAGCTTGAGGCCGACCTCCTCGGAGATGACCTCGCCGCCCGTGAGGATGGCGATGTCGCCGAGCATGGCCTTGCGGCGGTCGCCGAAGCCCGGGGCCTTGACGGCGACGGACTTGAAGGTGCCGCGGATCTTGTTCACGACCAGGGTCGACAGGGCCTCGCCCTCGACGTCCTCGGCGATGATCAGCAGCGGCTTGCCCGACTGCATGACCTTCTCCAGGAGCGGGAGCAGGTCCTTGACCGAGGAGATCTTGGAGTTGGCGATGAGGATGTACGGGTCCTCGAGCACCGCCTCCATGCGCTCCATGTCGGTGGCGAAGTAGGCGGAGATGTAGCCCTTGTCGAAGCGCATGCCCTCGGTGAGCTCGAGCTCGAGGCCGAAGGTGTTGCTCTCCTCGACGGTGATGACGCCTTCCTTGCCGACCTTGTCCATGGCCTCGGCGATGAGCTCGCCGATCTGGGTGTCGGCGGCGGAGATGGAGGCCGTGGAGGCGATCTGCTCCTTGGTCTCGACGTCCTTCGCCTGCTCCAGCAGGGCGGCGGAGACGGCTTCGACGGCCTTCTCGATACCGCGCTTCAGAGCCATCGGGTTGGCACCGGCGGCGACGTTGCGCAGGCCTTCCTTGACCAGGGCCTGGGCGAGCACGGTCGCGGTGGTCGTACCGTCACCGGCGACGTCGTCCGTCTTCTTGGCGACTTCCTTGACCAGCTCGGCGCCGATCTTCTCGTACGGGTCCTCGAGCTCGATCTCCTTGGCGATGGACACGCCATCGTTGGTGATCGTGGGCGCGCCCCACTTCTTCTCGAGGACGACGTTGCGGCCCTTGGGGCCGAGCGTCACCTTCACGGCGTCCGCGAGCTGGTTCATGCCGCGCTCGAGGCCGCGCCGCGCCTCCTCGTCGAACGCGATGATCTTGGCCATGTGAAGTGGTCCCTCCAGGACTGGGGGTGATTACTTCGGACCGCGCCCGCGCCCGCGACGGACGGCCCCGACCGGAGGAAGCTCCTTGCCCCGCCCGGCCCTGGCCTCACCGACCCGGTCCTTACGTTGTCACTCTCACCTTCAGAGTGCTAACGCAATGATTAGCACTCGGGCATGGCGAGTGCAAGCGCCTCCCCCGCATCCGCCCCCCTCGTCAGCCGCCCGCGAACACCGCCGCACGGCGCCCTGGACACGCCGAAGGGCCCGCACCCTGTGCGAGGTGCGGGCCCTACGTGCGTGAAAGAACGTTCAGGCGGTGACGCGAACCATGTCGGCCTGCGGACCCTTCTGGCCCTGCGAGATCTCGAACTCGACCCGCTGGCCCTCCTCCAGGGTGCGGTAGCCGTCCATCTGGATGGCGCTGTAGTGGACGAAGACGTCCGCACCACCGTCGACCGCGATGAAGCCGTAGCCCTTCTCCGCGTTGAACCACTTGACGGTGCCCTGAGCCATGCCTAACTCCCCTATTACTGGCCCTTGCACAGATCCGCACTTCGCGGATCCGGGTCAGACCTCACCCCCCGATGGGTGGGGGCGTGCGCCGGAACGCGTCGACCGCGGCTGAATGTATCTGTCCAACTGCCGTCTGCAACAGGTCAATCGGACGAGAAATCTGGACGACCCGGGCCCGAAATCTCGCGAGAATTCACCTGAATTCCGAGCAAGTCGGGCCGTTCAAAGGGTGCAAAAAAGACAAAAGACCCGCATACTTTGGCTACTTCTTGTCGCCCGTGCAGCAGGTTCCAGAGATCACGCCCCGTCGATTCCGGGGCGCGTTCCCCAACTCTACCGCGCCTAATCACATGGAATTGCCCCCTCCGTTTCTCTCACGGAAGGGGCAGCCCGAGGAACTCTGTGTGTCAGCAGCCGCCGGCGACCGCCGGAATGATCGACACACCCGCGCCGTCCGGGGTGGCCGTCTCCAGACCCTGCTCGAAGCGCACGTCGTCGTCATTGACGTACACGTTGACGAACCGGCGCAGCTTGCCCTGGTCGTCCAGCACCCGCGCGGCGATGCCGGTGTGGTTCTTCTCCAGGTCCGCGATGACCTCGGCGAGGGTCGCCCCGTCGGCGGGAACCTCGGCCTGGCCACCGGTGTAGGTGCGCAGGATGGTGGGGATGCGGACAGTGACGCTCACGTGGAAACCTCCGGTGGGATAGGCGCCCTGAAGGGGCGCGGGGAACTGCGCGACCAGCCCCCCGCGGTCCGCAGACGATGGTCTCTCAGACGAGACCCGCGTCGCGGAACGAGTCGAGGGTGGGTCGGATCGTCGCGGTCAGTCCCGTACCGGCGACCGCGTCGAGGGTCTTCAGCCCATCACCCGTGTTCAGCACCACCGTGGTCTTCGTCGGGTCCAGCAAACCGTTCTCGATCAGCTTGCGGGTCACACCCACCGTCACCCCACCGGCGGTCTCCGCGAAGATCCCCTCCGTGCGGGCCAGCAGCTTGATCGCGTCGACGACCTGCTCGTCGGTGACGTCCTCCACCGCGCCGCCCGTGCGGCGCGCGATGTCCAGGACGTACGGCCCGTCGGCCGGGTTGCCGATCGCCAGCGACTTGGCGATGGTGTTCGGCTTCTGCGGGCGCACCACGTCGTGCCCGGCCTTGAAGGCCGTGGACACCGGCGAGCAACCCTCGGCCTGCGCACCGAAGATCTTGTACGGCTTGTCCTCGACCAGGCCCAGCTTGATGAGCTCCTGCAGGCCCTTGTCGACCTTGGTGAGCTGCGAGCCGGAGGCGATCGGGACGACGAGCTGGTCGGGCAGCTGCCAGCCGAGCTGCTCGCAGATCTCGTACGCCAGGGTCTTGGAGCCCTCGGCGTAGTACGGCCGCAGGTTGACGTTGACGAAGCCCCAGCCCTCGCCGGCCGGGTCGCCGATCAGCTCGGAGCAGAAGCGGTTCACGTCGTCGTAGTTGCCCTCGATGCCGACGAGCTCGCCGCCGTAGATCGCGGCCATGACGACCTTGCCCTGCTCCAGGTCGTGCGGAATGAACACGCAGGAGCGGAAGCCGGCCCGCGCGGCGGCGGCGCCGACGGCGCCGGCCAGGTTGCCGGTGGAAGAGCAGGACAGGGTGGTGAAGCCGAAGGCGCGTGCCGCCTCCAGCGCCTGCGCGACCACGCGGTCCTTGAAGGAGTGGGTCGGGTTGCCCGAGTCGTCCTTGACGTACAGACCACCGGTCACGCCGAGCTCGGCGGCGAGGTGGTCGGCCTTGACGAGCTTGGTCCAGCCGGGGTTGATGTTCGGCTTGTCGGCCACGTCCGCGGGGACGGGCAGCAGCGGGGCGTAACGCCAGATGTTCGCGGGACCCGCCTCGATACGCTTGCGGAGTTCCTCGGTGTCGTAGGCCGAGAAGTCATAGGCGATCTCGAGCGGGCCGAAACACTCCTCGCACGCGAAAACCGGGCCCAGCGGGACCCGGTGACCGCACTCGCGGCAGCTCAGGGCCGCGGCGGGACCGAGGTCGACGGTGGAGGTGCTGGTAACTGTCTGCGCAGCCATGTGAGGCGAGGCCCTTTCTCCTCATCTTCCCCACGACGCATCTCGCCGTGAGACGGAATTGGCACCTTCCCCGGCCGGGAGCCTCGCGTGAACGAGTCCGGAATCAGGGTGGTTGCCGGGGCTTCACCGGGCCGTGTCCCTCTGCCCCTCTGGATGAGCGGTATTCGGTTGTGAACGCGGGCGACCCCCGACATGCGATGGTCATCAGCGTTGTTCAAGACTGTAACCGAAGGCCAGGACAGTTGAGATAGTCGTCCGAACCGCGAGATGGATCACACGATCACCCGATGTGAGCCGGTGTGATCACGACAGTGAGGAGCCGCAGACCGTGCTTGAAGAAGTTGAGCGCTGGCTGAGCAGTCGCTCCTGGTCGGTGACCGATCGACCCCTGCACCAGATCCTGGCCGCCAAGCGCGCCACGGGGCAGACGGTCTCCGTCGTGCTGCCGGCGCTGAACGAGGAGGAGACGGTCGGCGACATCGTCGCGATCGTCCGGCACGACCTCATGCAGCAGGTTCCGCTGGTCGACGAGGTGGTCGTGGTCGACTCGGGCTCCACCGACCGTACCGCCGAGGTGGCCGCGGCCGCGGGCGCCCGGGTCGTCCACCGCGACGAGATACTGCCGCGCGTCCCCGCCGTCCCCGGCAAGGGCGAGGTGCTGTGGCGCTCCCTGCTGGTCACCGACGGCGACATCGTCTGTTTCGTCGACGCGGACCTGAAGGAGTTCTCCTCCGACTTCGTGACGGGCATCGTCGGCCCGCTCCTCACCGACCCCGAGGTCCAGCTGGTCAAGGCGATGTACGACCGCCCGCTGGCCGGCGCGGCGGGCCAGGGCGGCCGGGTCACCGAGCTGATGGCCCGCCCGCTGCTGAACATGCACTGGCCGCAGCTGGCGGGCTTCGTGCAGCCGCTCGGCGGCGAGTACGCGGCCCGCCGCAGCCTGCTGGAACAGCTGCCCTTCCCGGTCGGCTACGGCGTGGAGCTGGGCATGCTGGTCGACGCCCTGCACCTGGTCGGCCTCGACGCCCTCGCCCAGGTCGATGTCGGCGTGCGCATCCACCGCCACCAGGACGGTCAGGCCCTCGGCCGGATGGCGGCGGCGATCTACCGCACCGCCCAGCTCCGGCTGGCCCGCGGCCATCTGATCCGGCCGTCGCTGACCCAGTTCGAGCGGAGCGAGGACGGCTTCGAGCCGCGCACGTACTCCGTGGACACGGAGGAGCGCCCGCCGATGACGGAGATCGCGGAGTACGCGGCGCGAAAGGTGGCGTGAGGCGGGTCGCCCCCGGAAGGCGGCGTGCGATGGGTGTCCGTCAGCCTGCCTGGCCGTCGGACCAGCGCCAGCGGCCCGCCGAGTCCTGCTCACACGTCAGGTACTCGCCGCCCTTGCCGTAGGTGCTCAGACCGTGGTGGCGGCCGGCGCAGAACTGGCCGTCGGCGTAGCAGTTGCCCGCGGGGCTGGTGATCGCGCAGGTCCTGCTGCCGCCGCTGGTCGCACCGCTGGTCCCGCCGCTCGACCCCCCGCTCGTCCCGCCACCCGCGGCGGTCCTCGTCGGCTCCGGGGTGTGCAGCAGACGCCCGTCGCAGTCCCGCCCGTCCCGGGCGACGACGAAGGCGACGTCGAAGGAGGGGGTGCGGTCGGCGGGGTCGTCGATCTGCTCGCAGACCTTCTCGCCCGCGCCCCAGGAGGAGGCCGTCCGGCCGCCGCCGTCGAGGGAGGCCCCGGTGCCCTGGAGGTAGACGGCGTAGCGCAGGCCGCTCGCGCGGGCCGCGGCGACGGCCCGGCCGACAGCCGTCCCGGTGTGGTCGCTGATCGTGACGACGGTGGGCTCGGCCACCGGACTCGGGCTGCTGCTCGCCGGGGACGGCTCCGGCTTGGGAGCCGACGTGCTCGGTGCGGCTTTGGTCACCGGCGCGGTCTGCTGGACGGCCTTGCCGTCACCGCCGCCGCCCTGGCAGCCGGCGAGGGCCAGCGCGGCTGCCGTCACCAGCGCCGCGAGACCGGAGACTCCACGGCCCCCCACCCCACGTCTGTGGCCATGTATACCCATCATGATCAACCCGCCCCCCTGGCGTACCGGTCGTTCCGTGTAGAGCGCATCTTGTCCTGTTCACAGGATCTCCACAAGCGGTCGGCCGCATACGACCGGCCACCGAAACCGGCCATACGTTTGAGTTTTTCCGGTGCGGGCTAGGTTGAGGCGTATGGCTTCCACGCACGCTGCTGATCAGAAGGCTCGGGTGCTGGTCGCGTCCAACCGCGGCCCGGTGTCGTACTCGGTGGGCGACGACGGCTCACTCACCGCCAAACGCGGCGGCGGCGGGCTGGTGTCCGGACTGTCGGCCATCGGACCGGAGGCAGGGGCGCTGTGGGTGTGCTCCGCGCTGTCCGACGGCGACCGCGAGGCGGTACGGCGCGGGGTCGGCGAGCAGGGCGTGCGGATGCTGGACGTCCCGGCCGACGTACACGCCGACGCCTACAACGGCATCGCGAACTCCGTGCTCTGGTTCGTGCACCACATGCTGTACCAGACGCCGCTGGAACCGGTCTTCGACGCCGAGTTCCGCAGGCAGTGGGCGTCGTACGAGACGTACAACCGGGCGTTCGCCGAGGCGCTGGCCGAGGAGGCCGCCGACGGCGCGGTGGTGATCGTGCAGGACTACCACCTGACCCTGGTGCCGGGGATGCTCCGCGAGCTGCGGCCCGATCTGCGCATCGGGCACTTCTCGCACACGCCGTGGGCGCCGCCGGAGTACTTCCGGATGCTGCCGGACGACATCGCGCGGCAGGTCCTCGAGGGGATGCTGGGCGCGGACCGGCTCGGCTTCCTCACCCGGCGCTGGGCGGACGCCTTCACGGCCTGCTGCGAGCAGTTCGCGGACGGGCTCGGCAGCACCCGGATCGGGGTGCACGGACTCGGCGCGGACGCCGACTTCCTGCGCGAGCGGGCTCACCGGGCCGACGTGGGTGAGCGGATGGCGGCGCTGCGGCAGCAGATCGGCGCGGGCCGCAGGACGATCGTGCGGGTGGACCGCACCGAGCTGTCCAAGAACATCGTGCGCGGGATGCTGGCGTACCGGCAGCTGCTCGAGGACCACCCCGAGTGGCGCGAGCGGGTCGTGCACGTGGCGTTCGCCTACCCGTCCCGGCAGGACCTCGCCGTCTACCGGGACTACACGGCCGAGGTGCAGCGGGTCGCGCAGGAGATCAACGCCGACTACGGCACGGACGGCTGGACGCCGGTCGTGCTGCACGTCGAGGACGACTTCGCGCGCTCGCTGGCGGCGTACCGGCTCGCGGACGTGGCGCTGGTGAACCCGATCCGGGACGGGATGAACCTGGTCGCCAAGGAGGTGCCGCTCGTCTCCGACGAGGGCTGCGCGCTGGTGCTGTCGCGGGAGGCCGGGGCGTTCGAGGAGCTGGGCGAGGACGCGATCGCGGTCAACCCGTACGACGTGACCGGTACGGCGGCCGCGCTGCACGAGGCGTTGAGCATGCCGGTGGGCGAGCGCAACGACCGCGCCAAGCGGCTGGCGGCAGCGGCGACCGCACTGCCGCCGGCGAAGTGGTTCCTGGAACAGCTTCAGGCGTTGCAGGGGTGACCCGCGCGGCTAGGGCCTGGCCACCCGGTCCGCCAGTGCCGCCAGCAGTCGTACGACTCCCTCCGGGCCGTCGACCACCACGTCCGCCCGCTTCGACAGCTCGGTGACCTCCGAGCTGCCGCTGCACACCAGCAGACCCGGGACGCCCTCCAAGCGCAGTGCCTCGACGGCGGCGAAGGCGGGCAGGTCGCCCAGGTCGTCGCCGGCGTAGACGACGGACTCGGCGCCCACCGCGCGGACGTACTCCGTCAGCGCCACCCCCTTGTCGACGCCGGGCGGGCGCAGCTCCAGGACCAGGCGTCCGGGCTCGACGATCAGTCCGTGCCGCGCCGCAAGGTCCGCCAGCGGCTCGCGCAGCGCCTCGAACGCGGCCTGCGGATCCTCGGCGCGGCGGGTGTGCACGGCGACCGCGCGGCCCTTCTCCTCGATCCATGTGCCGCGCCAGGCGCCGACCGAGTCCAGCAGCCCGGGCAGCTCGGCGCGCACCCCCGCGACGCCGGGGTGGGGCGGCGGGGCGGTCAGCTCACCGGTGGCGGCCTCCCAGCGTTCGGCGCCGTAGTGACCGAGGACGACGAGGCGCTCCAGACCGGGCACGCCCGCGAAGCCGCCGTTGCGCACGGCGACCCCCGCGGGGCGGCCGGTGACCACAGCGATCGAGGCGACCTCGGGGGCGAGGCGGGCGAGGGCCGGTACCGCGTCCGGGTGGGCGCGGGCCTGATCGGGGTCGGCGACGATGGGGGCGAGCGTGCCGTCGAAGTCGAGGCCGATCACCGCCTTGCCGGGGCGGGCGAGGACGGCGTCGAGGCCCTCGCGGCCCTGCGCGGTCACCGGTTCGGGAAGGTCCGTGGCGTACGTGTCATGGCTGCCCATACCGCGAACCTATCCCCGGACGAGCCCTGCCGAACCTGGGGAACGGTCTCGCTGGGGAACGGTGTGGCCGGGAGACGGTGTCGTCACCGCTCGGCGCGGCGGGCGTCCCGTATCCGTCTGAGCCTGTTCACCGTCACCGGGTCGTGGGCGAGGGCGCGGGTGTCGTCCAGGAGGGCGTTGAGCAGCTGGTAGTAGCGGACCGGGGCGAGGCCCAGCTCCTCGCGGATGGCGCGCTCCTTCGCGCCGGGGCCGGGAAAGCCCCGGCGCTCCAGCGCGAGGACGGCCTGCTCGCGCTCGCCCAGCGGCGGCCGGCCCATCTCGGATGCGTCCATGCCCGAAACCGTACCGCCGCCCACTGACAGTCCCGCTAGGGCTGCGCGCTGTCCGCCGCGACCGCCGCCGACTGGATCTGCCCGAGGACGGACACGGCGCTGCCCGTGGGATCGACGGCCTGCCCGATCCGCTTCTTGATGTCGGCGCTGACCGACGCCCAGGACGTCTTGCCGACCGGGTACAGCTCGCTGAGCGGCAGCTGCTGCAGGAACGGGCGGATGTCCTTGTCCTGGTCGGAGCCGCTCATCGCCGCGGAGGCCGTGGTGGTGACCGGCAGCAGGTCGTAGGTGCGGGAGAAGTCGAGGACGTTCTTCTCGCTGTAGACGAAGTCGAGGAAGTCGCGGATCTGCTCGCGGTGGCCGTTCTTCTTGAAGGCCATCATCCAGTCGGCCACGCCCATCACGGACCGGCTGGGCCCGTTCACGCCCGGCATGGTGACCATGCCGAACTTCACGCCCTTCTTGGCGGCCATCTGCATCAGCGACGGATGCCCGTTGAGCATGCCGACCTCGCCGTCGGCGAAGGCGGTGAAGGCGTCGGCACGGTTCAGCTTGCCCGGCGCGACGGGACCCGTGAGGTCCTTGCCGACCAGCTCGTTCTTCAGCCAGGTGAAGGTCTGGACGTTCTGCGAGGCGTCGATGCCGTAGGTGCCGACGGTGTCGACGTAGCCGCCCCCGCCGCTGAGCAGCCACTGCATCGTCTCCGCCTGGGCCTCCTCCGGCCCGAGGGGCAGCGCGTAGGGGTACTTCACGCCCTTGTCCTTGAGCGCCCGGGCGTCGGCGGCCAGCTCGTCCCAGGTCTTGGGCGGGTCGATGTGCGCCTGGTCGAACAGGGTCTTGTTGTAGAAGAGCAGCCGGGTGGAGGCCGCGAACGGCATGCCGTACTGCACCCCGTGCACCTGCCCGGCCGACACCAGCTGGGAGACGAAGTCGGCCTGGGTGGAGATGGAGAGCACGTCGTCGGCCCGGTACAGCTCGTCCTTGGCGGCGTAGTCGGCGTAGGCGCCGATCTGGGCCATGTCGGGCGCCTGGCCGGCCTCGGTCATCTCCTTGACCTTGCGGTCGACGTCGGTCCACGAGTAGACGCTGACGTCGACCTTCACGCCGGGGTGCTGGGCCTCGTAGTCCTTGACGAGGTCGTCCCAGTAGTGCCGGGAGCTGTTGGTGTCGTTGTCGCCGTAGTCGGCGGCAACCAGCTTGAGGGTCACGTCACCGGAGCCTCCGGTGACGCCGCAGCCGGTGAGTACCGCCGTCAGGCCCAGCGCGGAGATCACCGCGATCGTCGTCGTCCTTCGCCGCTGCACCGCTCCGGCTCCCCACCCTCGTAGACGTCCGCCGACCTCTGGCACGCCGGACGTCTGAACCACTTTCCGATTAACGGATTAAGGTCTACACCATGCGAGTGGACTAGACCTCTCATGGGTGGTGGGGCCACACTGTCCCCCGTGAGACATGTCATCGCCCTCGACGTGGGCGGCACCGGGATGAAGGCCGCCCTGGTCGGGGCGGACGGCGCACTGCTCCACCAGGCACGCCGGCCCACCGGCCGCGAGCGCGGGCCCGACGCGGTCGTCGAGCACATCCTCGGCTTCGCCGCGGACCTGCGCGCCCACGGTGAGGCGGCCCTCGGCGAGCCCGCCGCCGCGGCCGGCGTCGTCGTCCCCGGCATCGTCGACGAACAACGCGGCCTCGCCGCCTACGCCGCCAACCTCGGCTGGCGCGACCTTCCTCTGCGCGACCTGCTCGCCAAGCGGCTCGGCGCACCCGTCGCCCTGGGCCACGACGTGCGGGCCGGCGGGCTCGCCGAGGGCCGCCTGGGCGCGGGCCGGGGCGCCGACCGCTATCTGTTCGTGCCGCTGGGCACCGGGATCGCCGGCGCCATCGGCATCGGCGGCCGGGTCGAGGCGGGCGCGCACGGCTTCGCGGGCGAGATCGGCCACATCGTCGTACGGCCCGGGGGTACCCCCTGTCCGTGCGGGCAGCGCGGCTGCCTGGAACGGTTCGCGTCCGCGTCGGCCGTCAGCCAGGCGTGGGCCGAGGCCTGCGGCGACCCGGACGCCGACGCCGCGGACTGCGCCAAGGCCGTCGCGTCCGGCGACCCGAACGCCGTCCGCGTCTGGCAGGAGGCGGTGGCCGCCCTCGCCGACGGCCTGGTCACCGCGCTCACCCTGCTGGACCCGCGCACCCTGATCATCGGTGGCGGCCTGGCCGAGGCGGGGGAAACCTTGTTCACACCGCTGCGCGACGCGGTCGCGCAGCGGGTCACCTTCCAGAAACTGCCGGAGATCGTCCCGGCTGCCCTGGGCGACACGGCGGGATGCCTGGGCGCAGGCCTCCTGGCCTGGGATCTCCTGGACACCACGACCGGCAAGGAGGAAACGCCCTAATGGCAACCCCCTCAGGGGCGCGGGGAACTGCGCGACCAGCCACGACGAACCCGCACCCCGCGGCGGACAGAACCCCCCTGGTGCTGTCCGGCGCAACGGTCGTCCTTCCCACGGGAGCCGTCCCGGACGGCCGAGTGGTGGTCGACGGCACCCGCATCGCCGGTACGGCACCGGCGAACGCCCAGGTCATCGACGTACGAAACCACTGGCTGATCCCCGGCTTCGTCGACCTGCACAACCACGGCGGCGGCGGAGCCTCCTTCACCTCCGGCACCGTCGAGGACGTCCTCACGGGCATCCACACCCACCGTCTGCACGGCACCACCACCCTCGTCGCCTCCACCGTCACCGACGACATGGACTCCCTGACGCAGCGCGCCGGGCTGCTGAGCGAGCTGGCCGAGCAGGGCGACATCGCCGGGATCCACTTCGAGGGGCCGTTCATCTCGC
This sequence comes from Streptomyces sp. NPDC014006, assembly GCF_043088925.1. Lineage (NCBI taxonomy): Bacteria > Bacillati > Actinomycetota > Actinomycetes > Kitasatosporales > Streptomycetaceae > Streptomyces > Streptomyces sp. NPDC014006. The sequence goes on from NZ_JBICAJ010000007.1 coordinate 400,540, forward strand.
CGTGCCGCAAGGGCGCGCACTCCGAGGAACTGCTGCGCGACCCCGAGCCGGCCGAGGTGCGCAAGCTGATCGACGCGGCGCGCGGCCACGCGAAGATGGTCACGCTCGCCACCGAGCTGCCGGGCGGCATCGACTCCGTACGGCTGCTCGCCGAGCACGGCGTGATCGCGGCGATCGGGCACACGGACGCCACGTACGAGCAGACCCTGGAGGCGATCGACGCGGGGGCGACGGTCGCCACGCACCTGTTCAACGCGATGCCGCCGATCGGCCACCGCGCGCCGGGGCCGATCACGGCGCTGCTGGAGGACGAGCGGATCACGGTCGAGCTGATCAACGACGGGGTCCATCTGCACCCCGCGGCCCTGCAGCTGGCGTTCCATCACGCGGGTGCGGCGCGGGTCGCGTTCATCACGGACGCGATGGACGCGGCCGGCTTCGGCGACGGCCGCTACATGCTCGGCCCGCTGGAGGTGGAGGTCGCGGACGGGGTGGCGCGGCTGGTGGAGGGCGGTTCGATCGCGGGCTCCACGCTCACCCTGGACCGGGCGTTCAAGCGGGCGGTGACGGTGGACCGGCTGCCGGTGGAGGACGCGGTGCGGGCGCTGTCGGCCAACCCGGCGCGGCTGCTCGGGCTGGACGACCGCGTCGGCTCGCTGGATCCGGGCAAGGACGCCGACCTGGTCCTGCTGGACGAGCACTTCGACCTGAAGGGCGTCATGCGCCGCGGCGCCTGGGTGGTTGGCCCCCAACTGGCCTGATCCGTCCGCTCGTACGGAGGCGGTGGCCGGTCCCGGGGCTGGGCCGACCGCCGTCTCTTTGGCATGATCGACCCTCCGGAAGTCCACGTCAGCACACGTATGCGGGGGGAGGTCGGCCCAGGTGATCCTCACGGTCACGCTGAACACCGCTCTCGACATCACCTACCGCGTCCGCTCCCTGCGGCCGCACACCTCCCACCGCGTCACGGACGTCATCGAACGGCCGGGCGGCAAGGGGGTCAACGTGGCGCGGGTCCTCGCGGCCCTCGGTCACGAGGTGACGGTCACCGGCTTCGCGGGCGGCGCCACCGGGCGCGTCGTCCGTGACCTGCTGACGGACACGTCCGGGGTCCGGGACGCTCTGGTACCCGTCGCGGGCGCGACGCGCCGCACGATCGCCGTGGTGGACGGGCACAGCGGCGACACCACCCAGCTGAACGAGCCGGGCCCCCTCGTCGCGCCCACCGAGTGGGGCGCCTTCCAGGACCGCTACGAGGAGCTGATCGCCGGTGCGTCCGCGGTGGCCCTGTGCGGCAGCCTGCCGCCCGGTGTGCCGGTGGGCGCTTACGCGGGCCTGATCCGTACGGCGCGTGCGGCGGGCGTTCCCGTCCTGCTGGACACCAGCGGCGAGCCGCTGCGCCGCGGGGTCGCCGCCCGCCCGGACATCGTCAAGCCCAACGCCGACGAGCTGGCGGAACTGACGGGCTCCCACGAGCCGGTGCGCGCGACGCAGGACACCCGGCGGCGCGGGGCGCGCGCGGTGGTGGCCTCCCTGGGCCCCGACGGCCTCCTGGCCGCCACCCCGGAGGGCCGCTGGCGGGCCACTCCGCCGGCCCGCGTCCACGGCAACCCGACCGGTGCCGGCGATTCGGCCGTCGCCGGCCTGGTCTCGGGCCTGGTGGAAAACCTCCCCTGGCCGGACCGCCTCGCCCGAGCGGTGGCCCTGTCCACCGCAACGGTCCTGGCCCCGGCCGCGGGCGAGTACGACGCGCGTGCTTATGAGGAGCTGCTGGGGCAGGTGGCGGTGACGGCGGAGGCGACGGCGGCTTAGCGGCGTCAGGCCGAAGGAGGATCCGTCGTGAGCCACATCTGGTCCAGCACGGCGTTGCACTGGTTGCCCTGCTGGCAGGAGAGCTCGATGGTGTTCGTTCCCTCGGTCAGGTTCACGAGGGCCCAGGTCTCCTGCCAGCCCTTCTCCCAGACGCCCGCCGGTGTGCCACCGAAGTTCTTCATGTTCAGCGGCTGGGTCTTGGGAGTGCCGTTGACCGACACCGTGGCGTTCGCGTCGGTACCCGGGATGCCGTACCGCACGTACAGGCGGTAAGACCCCTTGTCCTTGACGCCGTTGACCGTCCAGGTGACCTTGGCGCCGACGGCGTTGAAACCGGCGACATAGACCCCGCCGTCCGCCTTGGCGCCCTTCACGTCCGACGCCAGCGTCGCCCCGCCCTCCAGGCGGAGCGCCTTCGCGTCGATCGTGGGCAGTTTCACCTTCGCGTCGCCGCTCGCGTTCGACGACGGGCTCGGCGTGGTGTTCTGCTGGGACTGGGTGGGGGTGGTGCCGGCCTGGTCGTTCTTCTTCTCGTCCGAGTCGCCGTTCATCATCACCACGCCGATGCCGACCACAACCGCCGCGACCACGGCGATAGCGCCGATCAGCAGGCCCTTGGTGTTGGGGCCCCGGCCTCGCCCGCCCTGGCCGGACCCGCCGACCTGGTGCTGCGGGGCGGTGGGGGCGCCGCCGGGGAACGTCTCGGGGGCCGCGTAATGCGCGTTGGTCCTGCCGTGGGCACCCTGGGCACTCTGCTGCTGCGGGACCTGGCCGTACGGCGCGGCGGTCGGCGCCTGCTGCCCGTACTGCCGTTCCCCGACCGTGCGCACCCGGCTGACGGAGTTCGGGTAGCCGTAGCCTCCCGAGGGCGGCTGCGCACCCCGGGCCTGTCCGTCGGCGTAGAGGTAGCCGAACGGGTCGTCGTCCTCGGGGGTGCTCGGGCCGTTGTTGCCGGGCGTCATCCCTTCGTTCTCCTCAACAGGTGGGGGCGGATGGGGTCCTTGGTGTGGGGTGTGGCAGAGGGCGAGCCTACCCGCTCTGCAAGACCCAAACGGGTGCTGCAAACCGCACCGTTTCCCCCGCGACCGGGCTGACCTGCGGATTACCCGGCGCGCCTGTGCTGTTTGGGACGAGATCGTTTCTCGACGTACATCCGTTCGTCCGCCGACTTGAGGACCTCGTCGGCCGTCATGCCGCAGTGCGCCCAGCCGATGCCGAAGCTGGCGCCCACCCGCACGGCCCGGCCCTCGGCCCGTATCGGCTGGATGATCTCGTTGCGCAGGCGTACGGCGAGGTCCTGCGCGTCGGCGCGGCCGAGGCCGTCGGCGAGGATCACGAACTCGTCGCCGCCGAGCCGGGCGACGGTGTCGCCGTCGCGCACACCGTTGCTGAGCCGTCGGGCCACCTCGATGAGGACCGCGTCGCCCGCGTTGTGCCCGAACCGGTCGTTGATCGACTTGAAGCCGTCGAGGTCACAGAAGAGCACCGCGAGCCCCTTGGCGCCGTCGTCCCGCTCCTCCTCGGGGGCGACGGTGTGCACATGGTGGTCGTAGGCGTCGAAGCCGTCGGGGGCGGGCCGGAAGTCGAAGCCGTGGCCGTTCGCGTCGAAGGCGGCGGGGTGACCGTGGGCGGCCTCGGCGGTGTCGTGGGAGTCGTACGCGTCGAGCGCGGGGTGGGCGGTCTGCGGCCGCCGGCAGAGGCGGGCGGCGAGACGGGAGCGCAGCTCGGCGGAGTTGGGCAGTCCGGTGAGGGAGTCGTGGGAGGCGCGGTGGGCGAGCTGGAGCTCGCGGCGCTTGCGCTCCTCTATGTCCTCGACGTGGGTGAGCAGGAAACGCGGGCCGTCGGCGGTGTCCGCGACGACGGAGTTGCGCAGGGACACCCAGACGTAGGTGCCGTCACGGCGGCCCAGGCGCAGCTCGGCGCGGCCGCCCTCGGCGGAGGTGCGCAGCAGTGTGCCGATGTCCTCGGGGTGGACCAGGTCGGAGAAGGAGTAGCGGCGCATCGCGGAGGCGGGCCGGCCGAGCAACCGGCACAGGGCGTCGTTGGTCCGCAGGATCCGGCCGTGCTGGTCGCCGCCCATCTCGGCGATGGCCATGCCGGAAGGGGCGTACTCGAATGCCTGGCGGAAGGATTCCTCGCTGGCGCGCAGGGCCTGCTGCTCGCGCTCCAGGCGGACCAGGGCGCGCTGCATGTTGGCGCGCAGCCGGGCGTTGGATATCGCGATCGCGGCCTGGAAGGCGTACATCTGCAGCGCCTCGCGGCCCCAGGCGCCGGGCCGGCGGCCGTTGCGCGGCCGGTCCACGGACAGCACGCCGAGCAGCTCGCCGCGCGGGCCGCCCTGCGCGCCGGGCGCGTACATGGGGGCGAAGAGCCGGTCGGAGGGGTGCCACTCGTCCTCGAAGCGCGGCGCGGGCCCGTCGGTGTACCACTGCGGGACGTCGTCGTCGTCGAGGACCCAGCCCTCGGTGTGCGGGATGAAGACCAGGTCGCCCCACTGCTCGCCCATGGACAGGCGGCGGTCCCAGGACGGGCGGGAGCCGACGCGGCCGGTGATCAGGGCCTCGGCGGCGGGGTTGCCGGCGAAGGCGGCGACGACCAGATCGCCGTCCGCGCGCACGAGGTTGACGCAGGCCAGCTCGTAGCCGAGGGCGGTGACCACGCCGTCGGCGACGGTCTGCAGGGTGTCCGCCAGGCTGCGGGCGGTGTTCATGTCCGCCATGACCTGGTGCAACTGCCGCAGGGACGCAAGACGGACATAGGGTTCCGACTCGGTCTCCATGCTCGCCCTCCCCCCGAGACTTCGCAGCGAATCAAGGGTTGTCGTCGGCGTATCGTCGTCTGAGCCTGGTGGCGTGTCTCTCTGCGTCTTTCGCCACTGAATCACAGCGCGCTGCTCACTCGGTACACAGGGTCAACATTTCCTTGCCCTTGTGACTCAAGTCACAGCAAAACGTGAACAATAAAGTGGAGTTTCTGTATTTTTCCTGTGCGTTAACCGAATGGACACTTTGCGAGTATGCGGCATCGGAGGCCGTTCGGGGCCGGAAGTCAGGCGGAAGTCCTAGGTCCGCACCCGGTCCGAGGTCCGATGCGAGGGCTTGCGAGCGGAGACTAGCGTTTCCGGCGTGCTGAAGACTTCCCCTGCCGTGCCCTCACCCTTCACACCCGCCCCTGCCGGGCATGCTGAGGGGGTGACCCACGACGAGTTCCGCGCCGCCATGTCCCGGCTCGCCGCGGGCGTGGTCCTGGTGACCGCGCTGGAGCCGCCGCTCGACCCGGACGACCCGGACGCGCCCACCGGCGAGGACGTCGGCATGACCGCCACCGCGTTCATGTCGGTCTCCCTGGACCCGCCGCTGGTCCTCGTCAGCCTGCGGGAGGGCTCACGGATGGACGACCTGCTGGCCGAGCAGCCGCTGTGGGCCGTCTCGGTCCTCGCCGAGAGCCAGCGCCACATCGCCGGCCGCTTCGCGATGAAGGGCCGCATCAGCGACCGCCTGCTCTTCGAGGACATCCCCTACGTCCGGGGCGAGGTCACCGACGCGCCCCTGGTGGGCGGCGCACTGGCCACCCTGGAGTGCCGCACCGAGCAGCGCGTGAGCGCCGGCGACCACACGCTGGTGATCGGCCGCGTCCTGACGGCCCGCGTCCCGAGCGCGGAAGGCGGGCCGCTGACGTACTTCAAGGGGCGGTACCGGCAGCTGGGGTGACGCCCGAAAACCCCTCGCCGGGGGCCGTGCGGCGTCCTTGGGACCTCCTCGGCATCGACCGGCACGGCGACGGCACCGTGCACCGCTCGGGCCTGTGGCGCCTCAACATCGCGGCCGACGCCCAGGGCCGCGGCTACGGCCGCTTCGCGGTCCGGGCGGTGGCGGAGGAACTGCGGCGGCGGGGCACCAAGGAGATGTACGTCAGCTGGCACCCCGGCCCCGACGGCCCGGAGGCCTTCTACCTGGGCCTGGGCTTCCGAAAGAACGGCGAGGTGAGCGGGGGTCAGACGGTGGGGGTACTGGAGCTCGGCTGACGCGGCGGCGTCCCGACGTCCCGGATCCGGGGAGGCCCGGGCGCCTGGGCGGGTGAGGCCTCTACCTCGTCCAGTCCCGCCCGGTACGGCCCCGCTTGGTCTCCGCACGCTGTTTCTTCTCGCGGAGCCGGCGTTCGTTGATGCCCCGCGGCACCCGCGTGGGCTTGCGCGGCCTCGGCGGCGGAGCCGTCGCCTGAGCGAGCAGCGCCGCCAGGCGCACCGCGGCGGCCTCCCGGTTGCGCCACTGCGAGCGGTGCTCGGTGGCGCGCACGCTGAGCACCCCGTCCACCAGCCGTGGCCCGAGCCGCTCCAGCGCACGCCGCTTCCACACCTCGGGCAGCGCCTCGGTGCGGGCGAGGTCGAAGCGGACCTCGGCGGCGGAGTCGGACGTGTTGACGTGCTGTCCGCCGGGCCCCGACGCCCGCGAGAAGCGCCACATCAGCTCGGCCTCGGGGAGCGCGACGGAACCGCGGATGAGATGGGGACCGGACATGCCGTCCATGTTCCCGTCCCGGCCCGGTCCACGTCATCCCATTTCCCGCGGGGCGTGCCGAGGCCCGGGCGAAAGCCGCCTCCGCTGCCCGGGCGGAAGGTGCGGGTAAAAAAGGTAAAGCGAGCTGGAACCATCCGCCGGGCCGCGACGTTCGTAGGGATGACGGTAGCTTCGTCCCCAGTGCGAAGCCTCGTACACACAGCGCATCGAGGAAGGACTCCCGACCATGGCAGTAAGCCTGTCCAAGGGTGGCAACGTCTCGCTCACCAAGGAGGCTCCGGGCCTGACCGCCGTCACCGTGGGCCTGGGCTGGGACGTCCGCACCACCACCGGCACGGACTTCGACCTCGACGCGTCCGCGATCGCGGTCAACGGTCAGGGCAAGGTCTACTCCGACGCCCACTTCGTCTTCTTCAACAACAAGCAGACGCCGGACAACTCCATCGTCCACACCGGTGACAACCGCACCGGCGAGGGCGCCGGCGACGACGAGGCCATCAACGTCAACCTCGCCGCCCTCCCGGCCGACATCGACAAGATCGTCTTCCCGGTCTCCATCTACGACGCCGAGAACCGCGGCCAGAACTTCGGCCAGGTCCGCAACGCGTACATCCGCATCGTCAACCAGGCAGGTGGCGCCGAGATCGCGCGCTACGACCTGTCGGAGGACGCGGCCACCGAGACGGCCATGGTCTTCGGCGAGCTGTACCGCAACGGCGCGGAGTGGAAGTTCCGTGCCGTCGGCCAGGGCTACGCCTCGGGCCTGGTCGGCATCGCCCAGGACTTCGGCGTCAACGTCTGATCCGACACCCCGCGTGCAGGAGCCCCCGGCCGAGCACCGGGGGCTTCGGCGCACTACGGTCCCGCCATGATGCTCGACCCGCTCCCCCGCACCCCTGACCACGACATCCCCGCCCCGCTGCTCACCGAACTCACCGCCCTGTACGCCTCCAACCGCGAGTTCCAGGCCCTCAGCGGTGACTTCCCGGACCCGGACGACATCCGGCCGGAGCAGGTGGCGGCCGCGCTGGCCGACGAGTTGGCGCATCCGGACGCGGAGGTGCTGGTGGCCCGCGACCAGGGACGGCTCGTCGGCGTGGCCATCACGCTCGCGCACCACCCCGACCCGGCCGACCCCGACCCGTGGATCGGGCTGCTGATGGTCGACGCGGGCGTGCAGCGGCAGGGCCACGGCCGCCGGATCGCCGCGGCCGTGGAGGCCCGTTTCCGCGAGGCCGGCCGCACCGCCGTCCGGCTTGCCGCCCTCGCCGACAACCCCAGGGCGCTGGCCTTCTGGACCTCCCTCGGCTACGAGGTGATCGACCACCGCCCCGATCGCCGGCAGGGCCGCGCCTGCGCGGTGCTGCGCAAGCGACTGGCGGTGTGACGCCCGGTGCGGCAATTCCGCTGTATCAACGAGGCCCTGACCACACCTCAGCCGTCCGCATAGCGGATACACGGCAACGGAATTCGGATACGAACATGTAAAGTCTTGACGGACCTCTGTCAAACAGCAGGTTCTCGATGTCACTCTCTCCTCGCCGCCGCAACCTGTGTCCCACCTGTGCCTCAACCCCACGAGGCCAGCGACGAAGGAGACCGAGTGAGACACCCCGACCGCCCCACCTCTCGCTCCACCCGGCTGCGCGCCGCCGCCCTGATCGGCTCGGCGGCGATGGTCGTCCTCGCCGTGCAGAACGGCGCCGCCACCGCGGCCCCCGCGCACACCGACGGCGCCACCGCACTCCCCCTCACAGCCGCCGCCCGCGCCCAGGCGATCAGGTCGGCGCAGGACGCCGCCCCGGCCACCGCCCGTGAACTCGGGCTCGGCGCCCAGGAGAAGCTCGTCGTCCGCGATGTGATCAAGGACGCCGACGGCACCGTCCACACCCGCTACGAGCGCACCTACGCCGGACTGCCCGTCCTCGGCGGCGACCTGGTCACCCATGTGGCCAAGTCCGGCGCGCTCAAGGGAGTCACCAAGGCGGCGAAGGCCCGCATAGCCGTGGCCTCCACCGACCCGGCCGTCTCCGCGACCACCGCCAAGGCGAACGCGCTGAAGGCCGCCGCCTCCGCGAAGGCCACCGCGACCAGTGCCCGCAAGGTGATCTGGGCGGCCGGCTCCAAGCCCGTCCTCGCCTACGAGTCCGTCGTCACGGGCCTGCAGCACGACGGCACCCCGAGCGAGCTGCACGTCATCACCGACGCCACCACCGGCAAGGAGATCTACTCCTACCAGGCGATCGACACCGGCACGGGCACCAGCCAGTACAGCGGCACCGTCCCGGTCAACTCCACGGCCTCCGCCTCAGGGGGCTACGACCTGATCGACGGCGCACGCGGCGGTCACAAGACGTACGACCTGAACGGCGGTACGTCCGGCACCGGCGCCCTCTTCCACGACGCCGACGACACCTGGGGCGACGGGACGGTGGCCAACCGGCAGACCGCCGCCGTGGACGCCGCCTACGGCGCCGCCGTCACCTGGGACTTCTACAAGTCCGCGTTCAACCGCAACGGCATCGCCGGTGACGGCAAGGCCGCCTACTCCCGTGTCCACTACGGCAACGCCTACGTCAACGCGTTCTGGTCCGACAGCTGCTTCTGCATGACGTACGGCGACGGCCAGGGCAACGTGAGGCCGCTGACCTCGCTCGACGTCGCCGGCCACGAGATGAGCCACGGTCTGACCGCGGCCACCGCCGGTCTCAACTACCGGCGTGAGTCGGGCGGTCTGAACGAGGCCACGTCCGACATCCTCGGCACGTCGGTGGAGTTCTTCGCGAACAACAGCGCCGACCCCGGTGACTACCTCATCGGCGAGAAGATCGACATCAACGGCAACGGCACCCCGCTGCGCTACATGGACAAGCCCAGCAAGGACGGCAGCTCCGCCGACTACTGGTCCTCGGGCGTCGGCCGCCTCGACGTGCACAACTCCTCCGGCGTGGCGAACCACTTCTTCTACCTGCTGAGCGAGGGCAGCGGCGCCAAGACCGTCAACGGCGTCTCCTACAACTCGCCCACGTACGACGGCTCCGCGGTCACCGGCATCGGCCGGGACAAGGCCGTCCAGATCTGGTACAAGGCCCTGACCACGTACTTCACCTCCTCCACCGACTACGCGGCCGCCCGCACCGGCACCCTGCAGGCGGCGGCCGACCTGTACGGCTCCGGCAGCGCCGAGTACAACGCGGTGGCTGCCGCCTGGAAGGCGGTGAACGTCAACTAGCCACAGGGCGGAGCGCGGTCGGCCTCGTCAGCGTCGACCAGCCGCCCGTGGCGGGGCGGCCGGGCTCGTGAGGAGCGTCTCTCACGGGTGGTCCGGCCGCCCCTCGCCGTACAGCCAGTCCCGCCAGATGCCGGAGAAGTCCTTGTCCGGTGCCTGCTGCTGCACGTACGCGGTGAAGTCGGCGGTGGAGGCGTTGCCGTGGCGGTGGGCCGCCGCCCAGCCCTGCACGAGGTCGTAGAAGGCGTCGTCACCGACGGTCTGCCGGATCTTGTGCAGGACCATCGCCCCGCGCTGGTAGACCGGGTTCGCCGAGATCACCGCCGCGCTGCCGGGCCTGCCCGGGGGGAAGTCCCACAGGTCCTCGAACTCCTCCTCCTCGCCGTGCTCGTACACCTCCTGGAACCGCTGCTGGGCGCTCGGGCCGCCGTGGTCCTCCGCGTACAGCCACTCCGCGTACGTCGCGAAGCCCTCGTTCAGCCACATGTCCCGCCAGGTCTTCGGCGTGACCGAGTCGCCGTACCACTGGTGGGCCAGCTCGTGCACGAAGGTCGTGGTGTCCGGGGCGCCGGGGAAGACGGGGCGGTTCTGGGTCTCCAGGGCGTACGTCGCGTCCCGCTTCTGTTCGACGATCACGCCGGTGGAGGAGAACGGGTACGGGCCGAAGTTGAGCTCCAGCCAGTCCATCACCTCCGGCAGTTTCGACAGCACGGCCCGGCTGTCCTCGGTGCTCACCGGGTCGACGGCGGTGTAGAACGGCAACCGGTGCTCGCCGACGGTGCCGCGGTGGACCTCGTACCGGCCGATGCCGAGGGTGGCGAGGTAGCTCGCCATGGGTTCGGCGGTGCGCCAGTGGAAGGCGGTACGGCCTTGCCGGGTGCTCTCTGCCACCAACTCCCCGTTGGACACGGCCGTCAGGCCCTGCGGCACGGTGACGGTGATGTCGTAGGCCGCCTTGTCGGAGGGGTGGTGGTTGCCGGGGAACCACGCCATCGAGCCGACCGGCTCGCCCAGGGCCAGCGCGCCGTCCTTCGTGTACAGCCAGCCCTCCTTCGACCCGTCCGCGTCGGTGATCGTCTCCGGGGTGCCGGAGTAGCGGACCCGGATGTGGAAGGTCTTGCCCTGCTGGATCTCGTCGTGCGGGCGGACGGTCAGCTCCTGGCCGGCCCGGCCGAAGCGGGCGCCGGCGCCCTGGACGGTGACGCCCTGGACGCCGAGGCCCTTGAGGTCGAGGTCGAAGGCGGACAGGTCCTGGGTGGCCCGTGCGGTGATGTCCGCGGTGCCGGTGAGCGTGCGCACGGCGGGGTCGTAGGCGAGGGTCAGGGCGTAGTGGGTGACGTCGTAGCCGCCGTTGCCGGCCTTCGGGAAGTACGGGTCGCGCAGGCCGGCGCCGCCCGGGGTACCGTCGACGCCGCCACCGCCCGTGCAGGCGGACAGGGCGAGCGTCAGCAGGAGCGCGGGGACGGCGGGCGCTTTTCGGGACACGTCGGGAATCCTATGGTCGTCGGGGTGTCTCCCTGACAGACCGATGCGGCGGCGGGGCGGTTTCGGATCGGGCGCGGCCGAGATCGGGCGGCGTCGGACGGGGCGGGGTCGGGTCGGGCGGGGTCCGGTCTTCGTGGGCGGGCGTGACACCATCGCCTGGTGCTCGACATCGGCTACGCCCTCTCCACCCGTTTCCCGGACCCGCCGCAGACGGACTACCGGCGCGCGGACGTCCGCGCCCTGCGCCACGACCTGTTCTGCGGGGATGTGTACCTCGCCGACACCAAGTCCGACCGGGAGTTGTCCACAGCCTGGGGATGGGTGCCGGTGCTGGACTTCGCGTGGGCGCTGTGCGACATCGTCGAGCGCATCGACCGCGACCCGGCCGGCTCCCGCGCCGCCCGGCCGCAGCGCGCGGAACTGGACTTCACCGAGTCCACCGACCGGATGCTCTTCGAGCGCCGCTTCGGCTGGGTGGACATCACCGCGGACTGGGTGCCGGCCGAGGAGGCTCCGCTGTCCTTCTCCCACACCGAACTGCGCCGGGAGGCACGGGACTTCCTGCACGACCTGGTCGCCGATCTGTGCGATCTGCACGACGACCTCGCGGACAATCCGGCGATCTGGACCCTCCAGGCGCGGTTTCCCCGGGTGTCATGAACCGCCTTGACCTTTCGTGGAGGGCCGCCCGGCGTTCCTCCTTTATGGTCATGCCCATGTCCCTCCACGAACGCTCCGCACTCACCGGGCTGGCTCCCGGCGAGCGACTTCTGGCTCATCACGTCGTCGTGCCGGTGAAGAGCGCCAAGGGCGTCAAGCTGAACGTCCATGGCCACGGCAGGCTGGGCGGACAGTTCGGCGACCATCTGATGCAGAACATCGGCGCCGCGAGCGGCGGCGCCGGCAGTGTCGCCGGCCAGCTGCCGCCGACCTCCGGTGCACTGCTGATGCGGGTCACGGATCAGCGGGTCGGGCTGGTCCGCGCCACCGACGGCGCGCCGGTCTGGGAGGTGCCGCGGGCGTGGGTGGTCCGTGTCGAGCGGCGGCCGCGGCTGCAGCTGATGGCTCGGTTTCGGGTGCACTACAGCGATGGGTCCTGGCTGGCGTTCTTGACGATGCGGCGACGGTGGATCGAGTCGTTGCGGGGCGTACTGGGCGGGTGACTGTGCCTGCCGGCGGCTCGGGCGGGGTGGGGTGGTCGTTCGGGTGCGGGGTGCGTTGTGGCTGGTCGCATTCGCCTGCGGCGGCCTGTGCGGCCTTCGTTGTGGCTGGTCGCGCAGTTCCCCGCACCCCTTTGTCCCCACCCCGTCCCCTTCCCGCCGTCCACGACTGCGGGCCGTCGTCACTGCGGGTGCGGGCGTCGCGTGGGTGGTCAGCCCTCCACCCTGAGGCCCAGGCCTGCTGCCAGAAGGGGGGCCAGGTCCAGGAGTTGGGCCGTGCTGATCACCGCGCCCGCCATGCCCTCCAGGCCGTGGGTGATGTCCAGGGGGGTCGCGCCGCGCAGGTCCACGTCCGTCAGGGTGGCGCCGGTGAAGTCCGCGCCCTTGATCGCGCAGTCGGTGAACTCCACTCGCTCGAGCCGGGCGCCCGCGAAGTCCGGTTCCACCAGTACGCAGCCGGTGAAGACGACGTCCCGGAGGCGGGCGCCGCGCAGGTTCAGGTAGTCGATCTTGCCGCCGAGGATCAGGACCCGCTCCAGCACCGCACCGTGCAGCTGTACGCCGCCGAGGCGCGGGTCGGTCAGCTCGACGTCCCGGAGGGTCGACTCCGCCAGGTCCGTGCCCACGCCCCGCACGTCCGACAGCACCGAGTCCAGTAGGCGCGCGTGGTGCAGTCGCGTCCCGTCCAGGGCGCAGCCTCTCAGGGCGCAGTCCATGAAGCGGGCGCCCGCGCCGTCCTGACCGCTCAGGTCGGCGGCTTCGAACTCCAGGCCGTCGTAGTCCCCGTCGGGCTCCAGCCCCTCTTCGTCGTACCGCTCCAGGTGCGGCAGGCGCACCTCCGGCCGCCGTGCCGCCTTCACACCCGTTCCCCTTGCCATGCCCCCATGCTGCACCCCGCCACTGACAATCGCTCTGACCTGCGCGAACGCGGGTGATGTCACAATCGGGCGTCTTCGGCGGTCATAGAGGTGCAAGCGGCGACCCGAGCAGAGGGAGAGACCCGACATGCACCGCATCACCGTCGTCGGCGGCGGATTCGCCGGCCTGACCGCCGCCATCACCGCCGCCGAGGCCGGTACCAAGGTCACCGTGTACGAGGCGCACCACACCCTCGGCGGCCGGGCGCGCACGGCCGAGGGGCCGTACCGGACCAACGAGGGACCCCACGCCCTCTACAACGGCGGCCCCCACTGGACCTGGCTGAAGCAGCGCGACCTGATCGGACCGCTGGCCCCGTTGCCGGCCCTGGAGGCGGCCCGGCTGCGGCTGCGCCACCAGGGCGTTGTGCGCCGCACCCCGCCGTTCGCGATGCTCAAGCTGCTGCGCCGCCGGCTGCCGCAGGCGCCCGTCGACACCGACTTCCTCAGCTGGGCGACCGGCATCGCCGGCGAGGAGGGCGCCCGGGCCGCCGCGAACTATGCCGCCGTCGCCGTCTTCCACCACGACCCGGGCTCGCTGTCCGCCGCCTTCGTGCAGGAGCGGCTGCGCCGGGCCACCAAGCTGCCGCCGGAAGCCCACTACCCGCGCGGCGGCTGGGCGAGCATGATCGACCGGATGGCCGGCCGCGCCTGGAACCTGGGGGTGCGGATCGAGACGCTCTCCCGTGTCGACACGCTGCCCACCGACACTCCGGTCATCGTCGCCACCTCCCTGGCCGCCGCCCGCCGGCTGCTGGGGGACGGCTCCCTGACCTGGCCCAGCGGCCGCACCGCGCTGATCGACCTGGCGGTGCGCACGCGGCGCGGCGACGCGTTCGCCGTGTCCGATCTGGACGCGCCCGGGTGGATCGAGCGGTTCACCGCCCAGGACCGCACCCTCGCCCCGGCCGGCGAGCAGCTGATCCAGGGGCAGATTCCGCTCGCCCCGCACGAGACCCGCGCCGACGGTGTCGCCCGCGCCGAGGAACTGCTCGACCTGGGCTTCCCCGGCTGGCGCGACCGGGTCACCTGGCGCGGCGAAGCCACCGCCGACGGCCGGACCGGGGCCGTGGACCTGCCAGGCACCAGCTGGCGGGACCGCCCGGCCATCGACCGCGGCAACGGCGTCTATCTCGCCGGTGACCAGGTCGCCGCGCCCGGCGTGCTGTCGGAGGTCTCCTTCACCAGCGCGCTGACGGCCGTATCACTGGCGCTGGGGCATCAACGCTCGCTTGACCTCAAGCGCGCTTGAGGTCCAAGAGTGGGCCTCGCACGGACACGTCGTCGAACGGGGAGCCCCATGCACGCGATCCGCCTCCACGCCTTCGGACCCGCCGAGAACCTGACCCACGAGGAGGTCGAGGACCCGGTCCCCGCCCCCGGCCAGGTCCGTATCGCCGTGGCCGCCGCGGGGGTCCACCTCCTCGACACGGCTCTGCGCGAGGGCGTGCGCGGCCCCCTGCCCGAGCTGCCCGCCCTGCCGACCGTCCCCGGCCGCGAGGTCGTCGGCACCGTCGACGCCCTCGGCGACGGCGTGGACCCGTCCTGGCTGGGCAAGCGCGTGGTCGCCCACCTCGGCTTCGCGCCCGGCGGCTATGCGGAGCTGGCCGTCACCGACGCGGCCCGGCTGCACGAGATCCCGGGGAACCTGGACCCGGCGCAGGCGGTCGCCATGATCGGCACGGGCCGTACGGCGATGGGGATCGTGCAGTTCGCGGACGACCTGGGCCCCGGCTCCGTGGCCGTGGTCCTGGCGGCCGCCGGCGGCATCGGCACCCTCCTGGTGCAGTACGCCAGGAACGCAGGCGCCGGCGTCGTGGGGCTCGCGGGCGGCCCGCGCAAGACCGCCCGGGTCCAGGCGAACGGCGCCGACCTCGCCGTCGACTACACCGAGCCCGCCTGGCCGGACAAGGTCCGCGCCTTCCTCGGCGGCCGGCCCGCCACCGTCGTCTTCGACGGCGTCGGCGGCGACACGGCCCGCGAGGCGGTCGCCCTGCTCGGCCCGGGCGGCCGGCACCTGGTCTTCGGCTGGTCCGCCGAGGGCATCCGCGACGGCGGGCCGTACCTCGTCGACGGCGTCTCCGAACAGGTGCTCGGCCCGGCGATGTTCGCCAGGGCGGGCGGTCCCGACCCCTTGCGCACCCTCGAACTGCGCGCGCTCACCGAGGCCGCAGCGGGCCGGCTCGTCCCGGCCGTCGCACGCTTCCCGCTCGCCGAGGCGGCCGCCGCGCACCGCGCCCTCGAGAGCCGACGCACGACCGGAAAGGTGGTCCTGGAGCCATGAAACGGCACCACACAGCCCGGGATGCAATACGTCCTGATTCGTGGTCTTCTGACCGGGTGACTGTCACCCGAACAGACCAACCCGCGCCGGGAGCGGACCCCCACCGCTGGTGGGGTCTGGTGATCATCGCGCTCGCCCAGCTGATGGTCGTCCTGGACGCCACCATCGTGAACATCGCGCTGCCCTCCGCCCAGCGCGACCTGGGCATGTCCGACGCCAACCGGCAGTGGGTGATCACCGCCTACACCCTCGCCTTCGGCGGGCTGCTCCTGCTCGGCGGCCGGATCGCCGACCTCGTCGGCCGCAAACGGACCTTCGTCTTCGGCCTGGTCGGCTTCGCCGCCGCCTCCGCGCTCGGCGGCGCCGCCACCGGCGCCGGCATGCTCTTCGGCGCCCGCGCCCTGCAGGGCGCCTTCGCGGCCGTCCTCGCCCCGTCCGCGCTCTCCCTGCTGACCACCACGTTCACCGATCCCAAGGAGCGCGGCAAGGCGTTCGGCATCTACGGCGCCCTCGCCGGCAGCGGCTCTGCGATCGGCTTCATCGTCGGCGGACTGCTCACCGAGTACCTGAACTGGCGCTGGTGCCTCTACGTCAACGTGCCCATCGCCGTCGTCGCCGTCGTCGGCGCGCTCACCCTGCTGCACGACCGCCCCGGCCACGCGGGCGTCCGGCTCGACGTGCCCGGCGTCGTCCTCGGCTGCGGCGGCCTGGTCGCGATCGTCTACGGCTTCAGCGAGGCCCAGCCGCGCGGCTGGACCGACCCGCTGGTCCTCGCCCTCTTCGCGGCCGGTGTCGTCCTGCTCGCCACCTTCGTCTGGTGGCAGACACGGGCGCCGAGCCCGCTGCTCCCGCTGCACATCATCAAGGAACGCAACCGGGCGGGCTGCTTCCTGACCATGATGCTCGCGGTGATCGGCATGTTCGGGCTGTTCCTGTTCATGACCTACTACCTGCAGGTCGTCCTCGGCTACTCGCCCGTCCGCACGGGCCTGGCCTTCCTCCCGCTGACCGCGGCGATCATCGTCGGCTCCACCCAGATCTCCGCCCGCCTGCTGCCCCACGTGGCACCGCGCACGCTGATGGTCCCCGGCATGGTGCTCGCCGCCGGCGGCATGGTGATCCTCACCCAGATGACGGTGGACTCCTCCTACACCACGGAGATCCTCCCCGCGCTGCTGCTGATGGGCCTCGGCATGGGGCTGACCTTCATGCCGGTGTTCTCCACGGCCACCGCGGGCGTCGCCCCGCAGGACGCCGGCGTCACCTCGGCGACCGTCAACACCTCCCAGCAGGTCGGCGGCTCCATCGGCACGGCGCTGCTGAACACCATCGCCACCACCAGCAGCGCCACGTACATCACCGCCCACCTGGCGAACCCCGGCGGGCGGGCGCAGATCGTCCGCACGGGCGTGGTGCACGGCTACACGGTCGCCATCTGGTGGGCGGCCGCGGTCATGCTGCTGGCCGGCCTGGTGGCGGGCCTGATGGTCACGGCCCGTCCCCCGTCGCACGGAGCACCCGCGCAGGAACCGGTACCGGAGTCGGTGGCCTGACCGCACAGGTACCGCCGCGCCTGCCCACCCGCACACGGGCGGCGGCCCGAGCCGCCGCGGGCGTCAGCCGCGCCCCGCCACCCGGTCCGCCAGCCGTGCCAGACGGGAGGACTCGGCGCTGTGGGTCGTCCGCTCCCGCCGGTCGGCCGCCCGGTACACGGCGTACATCCCCTGCACGCCCACCCACCGCAGCGGCTCCGGCTCCCACTTCCGCACCCGGTGCCCCACCCACGGCAGCTCGGTCAGCTCGGTGCGCCCGGACTGCCCGGAGTCCAGCTGCACCAGATCCCGCAACGTCCGCGCGGCCAGATTCGTTGTGGCGACGCCCGAGCCGACATAACCCCCGGCCCAGCCCAGCCCCGTCGACCGGTCCAGCGTCACCGTCGCGCACCAGTCCCGCGGCACGCCCAGCACACCCGACCAGGCGTGCGCGATGCCGACCCCCGCCAGCGACGGGAAGAACCGCACCAGGATCTCCCGCAGCGCCGAGATCGTCGCGTCCTGGGTGCGCCCGTCGTTGTCGGTCTGCGAGCCGAAGCGGTACGGCGCCCCGCGCCCGCCCAGCGCGATCCGCCCATCGGCGGTCCGCTGCGCGTACATGTAGGCGTGCGCCATGTCCCCCAGCGTCTCCCGGCCGTCCCACCCGATCTCCGCCCACCTCTCCTCGCTCAGCGGCTCGGTGGCGATCATCGAGGAGTTCATGGGCAGCCAGGTACGCCGCTGCCCCTTCAACGAGGCCGTGAACCCCTCCGTGCAGCGCAGCACGTAGGGCGCCCGCACGGTCCCGTACGGCGTCACCGCGTGCTGGGGCCGGATCTCGGTCACCGGCGTCGACTCGTAAAGGGTCACCCCCAGCGCCTCGACGGCCGCCGCGAGCCCGTTCAGCAGCTTCACCGGGTGCAGCCGGGCCCCGTGCGGCGTCCACGTCGAGCCCACCGCGTCCGCCACGCGGATCCGCTCGGCGGTCTCCTGCGCGCCGTACAGCTCACGGTCCTTCTCCCCGAAGGCGACCTCGGCGGCGTGGAAGGACTTCAGCCGGGCCAGCTGAGCCGGAGTGGTCGCCACCTCCAGCACACCGCCCTTGTGCAGGTCGGCGTCGATGCCCTCCGCCTCGGCGACCGCGATCACCTCGTCGACGGTGTCGTTCATCGCCTGCTGCAACCGCACCGCCGCTTCCCGGCCGTGCAGCTTCGCGTACCGGTCCCGGCCGGCGATGCCGTTGTACAGCCAGCCCCCGTTGCGCCCGGAGGCGCCGTATCCGCAGAACTTCTGCTCGAGGACGACGACCCGCAGAAAAGGAGCGGCCTTCTTCAGGTAGTACGCCGTCCACAGACCCGTGTATCCGCCGCCGACGATCACCACGTCGGCGGACGTGTCACCGGGCAGCGGCTCCCGCACCGGGGGAAGACCGTCGTCCGCGTACCAGAAGGAGATGCCGCCGTTCACGACACTGCTGCTCATGAGAGCGGACGTTAACCCGTCGGCGTGACGCCTGTCTCCTTCGGATTTCGTGGAATTTCCCGCCCCCGCACCACCGGATGACACGCCAGCCCGATCAGCACGGACGCGAAGTGCCCGAGGTCGGTGAAGGTCGGCCCGGCCGCCAGCGGAAGGCCGTAGAAGACCAGCACCACGAACACGTACACGTACCGCCACGGCCCCGGAATCCGGTACGTCAGCACCCCCACCACGCCCGCCAGCGCGTAACTCACCCCGATGTCCAGCGCGTCGGCCTCCGAGTGCGGTGCGAGCCCGCGCCGGATCGCCACGAGCAGCACCCCCTGGCTGAGGAGCGTGGCCAGCACATGCGCCGCCACGCACACCACCAGCCACCGCACCGTCCCCAGCCACCGCTCGGCCGGCGCGTGGAAGACGCTGTACAGCACGGCGTACGGCAGCCAGTGCCCGCCGTCGATCCACATCGCGCTGGCGATGAGCACCCGCACCGGGTTCTGCGACAGCTCCTCCAGATTCGTCGAGCGCTGGCGCAGGAACTCGCGCTCGAAGTCCGGCGACATGTGGTGCAGGGCGACCGTCGTGACGAACAGAATCCCCAGCCAGACGTACGTCCCCGGGGCGCTGCGCACATAGGCCCCGACCCGGCGCACACCCCGCGTGATTCGCATGAGCCGATTCACGCACAGCAGTATCGTCCGATCGGTGATCGACATTCCGGACGAGCTGGCGGCGTCACAGGCGGAGTACAACGGCGAGGCGGGCCGCGCCTTCGTCGCGGCCCTGCCGGACCTCGCGGCCACCTTCCTGCACCGCTGGCGGCTGCGGCTGGACGGCCCGTCGATGTACGGGGTGTGCGCGCTCGTCCTGCCCGTCGTCCGCGCCGACGGGCTGCGTGCCGTCCTCAAGCTCCAGCTCCTGGACGAGGAGAGCGCGGGCGAACCGGTCGCCCTGCGCCTGTGGGACGGCGACGGCGCGGTGCGCCTGATCGACCACGACGAGCCCACCGGCACGATGCTGCTGGAACGCCTCGACCCCTCCCGCATGCTGGCCCACCACCCGGACGTCCACGAGGCGGTCGAGGTGATCGCCGCCCTGCTGGCCCACATCAACGCCACCCCCGCCCCACCCGGCCTGCGCCGCCTGGGCGACATGGCGCGCGACATGCTCGACCGCACCCCCCGGGCGCTGCCCCGCATTCCCGACCCCGAGGCCCGCCGGATCATCGCCGACTGCGCCGCGGCCGTACGCGAGGTCGTCGCCGAACCCGGCGACCGTCTGCTGCACTGGGACCTGCACGACGAGAACGTCCTGGCCGCCGATCGCGCCGACTGGCTCGCCATCGACCCCAAACCCCTCGCGGGCGACCCCGGCTTCGAGCTCTGGCCGGCCCTCGCCAACCGCTACGACCCCGACGACATCCGATGGCGCTTCGACGCGATGACCGCCGTCATGGACCTGGACCGGGACCGCGCCCGCGCCTGGACCCTGGGCCGCCTCCTCCAGAACGCCCTGTGGGACATCGCGGACGGCCGCCCCCTTGACCTGGAGCAACTCGAGATCGCCCGCCGCCTGCGCCCGCCCATCCGCCCCCGACGAGAAGAGCCCCGATGATCCGCCGCGCCACACCCGCCGACGTCCCCGTCATCCACACCCTGATCCAGGAACTCGCGACCTACGAGAAAGCGCCGCAGGAAGCGAAGGCGACCCCCGCCCAGCTCCACGACGCGCTCTTCTCCGACCACCCGGCCGCCTTCGCCCACATCGCCGAGGACGACGACACCGAAGAGCCGGTCGGCTTCGCGCTGTGGTTCCTGTCCTTCTCCACCTGGCGCGGAACGTACGGCATCTACCTGGAGGACCTCTTCGTCCGCCCACAGGCCCGCGGCGCCGGCCACGGCAAGGCCCTGCTCACCGAACTCGCCCGCATCTGCACCCGCCGCGGCTACCAGCGCCTGGAGTGGTCGGTCCTCAACTGGAACGAACCCGCAATCGGCTTCTACGACGCCCTCGGCGCCCGCCCGCAGAACGAGTGGACGGTCTACCGCCTGACGGACGAGGCCCTGACAAACCTGGCCACGAATTGACAAAAGCCCAGGCCAGCACAGCTGACCTGGGCTTCCGGGGAAGCCCCCTGTCGGATTCGAACCGACGACCTTCGCTTACAAGTTCGGTCACCGGGCCGTGCGGCCTGCTCCGTCCCTCATGAGGCTGAGGGTTCCCGGTGCCCCTGTGGCTGTCTGCGGATCACTGATTAGGTCGTAGTCGTGCATCAGGAGCGCGTCGTCGTCCTCGGCAAGCAGGCACCGCAACGTGTCGACGTGACGCTCAGGGCTGGTGAGTAGCCGCTTCGACTCCAGCCACGCGGCCAGACCACCATCGTCGACGACTGTCGTAGTAGTCCTCGCCGGTCGGCACTGGGCGGCCTCGGACGGCCCAGAGACGGCCCAGCGGAGATCACTCGTCGGCTGCCCGCCACTCATCGAGCCGGACCTTGACCTGGTGGTTGTGAGCGGCGTGCCAGATGACCTCCCCGCTGACGAAGGCCCCGAGGGCTGGGAGGTCCATCCCGCGCGGCATGGCCGTGATCTCCGCCAGCGCTACGGCGTTCGGCACACCATCCATACGTATGAAGACCCCGAAGCGCTGGCGACCGATGACCTCGCCGGTGATCCGGGCCTCGACGGGCAGAGCGGCAACGGTTGCCTCCCAACTCTCCCGGACCAAGTCCGCGGCCGGCACTTCAGGGCCCGTGGGCCATGCGTACTCATCCATCGGTAGATCATGACGTCCTGCGAGTGGTGCTTAGAAGATACGGGCAAGCCTTGATGGGGTGGCCCGCCGGCACTCTGCCGCTCTTGTGCCGGGCCGCCGAACGCCGCGGCCGTCCGTCGTCGTTGCCGTCCGTGAGCCTGCCATGCCCGTGTACTGGTCAGCCCTCTGGCTGACCAGCTCAGATGCCGCGGGCTTGTGTCGTTGTCGGTCGACGTCGGTTGACCTCATGCAGCCCAGAGACGGCCCGGACCTCCAGGCCAGCCGCATGACCTCTTCGTCCAGAGCAACTTGGATGGTGTGTGAGGTAAACGGGTGATGCTTGAGAACAAAACAGTCACTGCCGCGTTGGACAGGGCGTCCATGGATAAACCCTGGCCGTTACTACTGGAGGTTCACATGCGCCTTGGCATGAAGACCGCCCTACTCAGTGCAGCGATCGGCGCGCTGACCGTCTCCGCTGTGGGCAGCGCCCACGCTGAGGATCTCCCCGCTGGGCACAATCGGGAATCCCGGCCCTCGCACGCCGGAGAGTCCCACCACAGCCACTCCGACGACCCGCTCCTTGTCAGGAAGCATCACCTCAAGAAGCACTTCAGCAGGGTCGAAGAAACCAGTCAGCCCGCCCCCGTCGCCACCGTACCCGTTCCGGCGGACGCCCTGTGCAGCCAGTCCGTCACTACCAGCGGCGGGGACGCGACAACTGGGGATGCGGCCGCTACGGGCGGGGCAGCAACCACCACCGCTACGCAGACCCAGACATGCAACATCACGGTGAACCTGCCGGCGGTCGGTTCGGGCGACTCAAATCAAATCAGGACGAAGACCCGCACGCAGAGCTTCTTCGAAGAGGACTACACGGAGATCCGCCGCTGAATCCGACTGAGTGATATCGGCCGGTCAGCTGTGTGGCGGTTCGCATTCCTACCGGGCGCCCTGCCACGTGAAAGCCCGAGGTTAGCAGCTAGGTCGGTGGAGCGGCTTTGGGCTGGAGCTGCTTTGGGGCGAGTGATCATGGCCCGGTAAGCTTCCGGCGAGTCGGGCAGTCTGTGGACCTGCCCGTTAAAGCACGACGTTGGGGCCATGATCTTAGAGGCTCGCCCCAAAGTGGCTGCCAAGAGCCGTGGAGCCGACCGGCCTCAGCCACAGAGGGTTTTCTCTGCTCCACCCGCTGCACGTAGCGCGCCGCCGGGCGCGGCCAGCCGGGGCGCAGACGGGAGGCAGGCCGCGCCGCAGAGGCGGCGCGCGCCCGCGCCGTGCGCGGGCCTTGATGAAGTGGAGAAAGCCTTGTCCCGCTGGGATGAGGCGCTTCCCGTCGTGGCTCCGCACGTGGGGGCCGTTGCCCTCCAAGGCGTCCAAGAGCCTGATCACGAAGACTTCGGCCATGCGCTCGCTGACCTCGTCGGGCGTGAGCCATTCGACGGCTGTCGACTCACTCGACGTGCGCTCGGTGCCGCCGGACGGCTTCATGGATCGCCTGCTCAGGCGCCGTGTCGATCGTGAGTGACCGCCCGGTTGATGTCACCCGTAGATGTCGAACGCCCCGGACCGATCATCGGCCGGGGCGTTCTCGCTGTTCAGCGTCAGAGCCCCCTGTCGGATTCGAACCGACGACCTTCGCTTTACAAGAGCGGCGCTCTAACCAGCTGAGCTAAGGAGGCCCGGGTCCGCGCTGGACGGACACGCCCGTGCAGTGTACCTACCTCCCGCGGCGGCCCGATCGAAAATTTCCGCGAAGTTCACAGGGGCTCGCCTACTGACAGACCAGGTGAACGCCAGGTACCGTCCTGTGCCAGTTCACCTGCGTGGACTACACCAACCACCTTCCTACAACGGATCGTCCGGCACGTTCCTGCCGGTAGAAGGGGGCCCATTCACCATGGCCACTGTCACGTTCGACAAGGCGACCCGGATCTACCCGGGTTCCGACAAGCCCGCCGTCGACGCCCTGGACATCGAGATCGCCGACGGGGAGTTCCTCGTCCTGGTCGGTCCGTCCGGCTGCGGCAAGTCCACCTCCCTGCGGATGCTCGCGGGCCTGGAGGACGTCAACGGCGGCGCGATCCGCATCGGCGACCGCGACGTCACGCACCTGCCGCCGAAGGACCGGGACATCGCCATGGTGTTCCAGAACTACGCGCTCTACCCGCACATGACGGTCGCCGACAACATGGGCTTCGCGCTCAAGATCGCCGGCGTCAACAAGGCGGAGATCCGGCAGAAGGTCGAAGAGGCCGCGAAGATCCTCGACCTCAGCGAGTACCTGGACCGCAAGCCGAAGGCGCTCTCCGGCGGTCAGCGCCAGCGCGTGGCGATGGGTCGCGCGATCGTCCGTGAGCCGCAGGTCTTCCTCATGGACGAGCCGCTGTCCAACCTGGACGCCAAGCTCCGCGTCTC
The DNA here is from genome assembly GCF_043088925.1 of Streptomyces sp. NPDC014006. Taxonomy (NCBI): domain Bacteria; kingdom Bacillati; phylum Actinomycetota; class Actinomycetes; order Kitasatosporales; family Streptomycetaceae; genus Streptomyces; species Streptomyces sp. NPDC014006. Next base: position 424,121 of record NZ_JBICAJ010000007.1, read on the forward strand.
CACCCGCACCCAGATCGCCTCCCTCCAGCGCCGCCTGGGCATCACCACGGTCTACGTCACCCACGACCAGGTCGAGGCCCTCACCATGGGCGACCGCGTCGCGGTCCTCAAGGACGGTCTGCTCCAGCAGGTCGACACCCCGCGCAACATGTACGACAGGCCCGCCAACCTCTTCGTGGCCGGCTTCATCGGCTCCCCGGCGATGAACCTCGTCGAGGTCCCGATCACCGACGGCGGCGTGAAGTTCGGCAACAGCGTCGTTCCGGTCGACCGGGAGGCGCTGGCCGCCGCCACCGACAAGACGGTCACCGTCGGCGTCCGCCCCGAGCACTTCGACGTGGCCGGCCCCGACTCCGACCTCGGTGTCGCGGTCACCGTCAACGTCGTCGAGGAGCTGGGCTCCGACGCGTTCGTCTACGGCACCGCCAAGGTCGGCGCCGAGACCAAGGACCTCGTCGTCCGCGTGGGCGGCCGCGAGGTGCCGGAGAAGGGCAGCACGCTGCACGTCGTGCCGCGCTCGGGCGAGACCCACGTGTTCTCCACCTCGACGGGCGCGCGCCTGTCGGACTGACCTCCCGGCGCATGATTCACCCAGGTTGACGAAGAGGGGCCTCGCGAACTGCCGCGGGGCCCCTCTCGTTGTCGACGAATACCCCGGCAAATCCCCCGTTTCGACCAGCGTGCGTCAACCCACTACCCCGAAATCCCTCTTCCCCCATCCCCCGTACAGGTGACTAAATGTCGCCAAATCATTACCGGGCGCTACCCTCACACGCGTGAAGCACTCCACCACCCAACAGACGCCACGCGGTCACCGGGGCCCCGCCCGCCGCATCGGCCGCTCCCTCGCCCTCGTCCTGCCCGTCGTCCTGGTGCTCTCCGGGACCCTCGCCGTCACCCGGGTCAACTGGTCCGGGAACCGCTCGGACTCGGTGCTCACCGCCACCGACGTGACGAGTGCGACGGACGCCAAGAACACCGCCCGCCGCGCCCCCCAGGACGTCCTGCGCGACCAGCTCCTCACCGAGCTCCAGCAGAAGGACCCCGGCGTCGCCCTCACCCATCTGCAGCAGGCCGTCAACGACAAGCCGTCGCTGGCCGAGCACTGCACCTCCATCGCCCGGGCCCTGGGCCGCGCGGCGGTCCGCATCTACGGCCCCTCCCGCGCCCAGTCCTTCGCCCGCCCGGTCTGCGACACGTCGTACGCCTCAGGCATCCTGGCGGCCCACAGCTGACGCCCGCCGAGGGACCCATGCCACGGCGTCGCCGTACCCGCGTACGGCGGGAAGGGGACGTGGTGGGGGGTGTCCGCCCGCAGCGGCCGGCACCGGGACCCGGCAGGCCCGTCGGAAACGGCCGGCCGGACCGAGGACGGACACCCCCCACCGCGGCCCCGACCCACGGACAGCCGCAGGCACGACACCAGCCACCCACCCGAAGGGCAACGGGCCGCCGCAGGCACACAAAGGGCGCGGGGAACGGCGCGAGCAACCACGACGCAACCCGCACCCGAACCACCACCGAAAGCACCGCAGGCACCCGCACAAGCCCCCGCAGGCACCCCGCAGCCACCCCGCCGTAGTCTTCCGGCATGACCCATCCGCACGCCCTGACCCGCCCCACCCAAGCCGTCATCCTGGCCGGCGGCCAAGGTTCCCGGCTGCGCCCCTACACCGACGACCGGCCCAAGCCGATGGTCGAGATCCCCGGGACGGGCACGCCCATCATCGGCCACCAGCTCACCTGGCTCGCCGAAGAGGGCGTCACCGACGTGGTCGTCTCCTGCGGCCACCTCGCCGACGTGCTCGAGCAGTGGCTCCGGTCGGCCGAACTCCCCGTGCGCGTGACCACCGTCGTCGAGGCGGAGCCCCTCGGCCGCGGTGGCGGCCTGAAGTTCGCCGCCGCGCACCTGCCGCACCCGGACCGGCCCTGGTACGCCACCAACGGCGACATCTGGACCCGCTTCTCGCTGCGCGACATGGCCGACTTCCACACCGAGCGCGACGCCATAGCGACGCTCGCCCTCGCCCGCCCCCGCATCCCCTGGGGCGCCGTCCAGACCGACGGGTTCGGCCACATCACCGACTTCATCGAGGCCCCGCCGTCCACCTTCGAGATCAACGCGGGCGTGTACGTCTTCTCCCCGGCCTTCGCCGGCCTCCTCCCCGAGCGCGGCGACCACGAGCGCACCACGTTCCCGCGCCTGGCCCGGGAGCACCGCCTGGCCGGCTTCCCGCTTCCCCAGGGCGCCTACTGGCGGGCGATCGACACGGCGAAGGACCTGACCGAGGCGGCCAAGGAGCTGGCGGCCCTGAGCCGCTGACGCCACGGCAGCGCAGCACACGCACCGCCCAGCACAGGCACCGCCGGCACGCCGCAGCACGCCAGAACACCGCCAGAACACCGCACCACACACCGATGGGGCCCCGCGCGTCACACGCGGAGCCCCATCGCCGTGCCGGCCGCCGGGTCGGCCAAGGGATCGTCGGAGGATTCGGCCGGTGGGCTACCCGAGCACGCCGCCCACCGGCCCCGTTACCCCAACAGGCCGCCCACGAGGCTGGACTGGCCGGAGGAGGAGCCGGAGCCACCGGAAGAGGGCGACCCGGAGCCGCCGCTGCTGCCGCCCGAGGACCCGGAGCCGCCCGACGTGCCGCCCCCGGAGGTCGGCCCGGAGCTGGTGCTCGGTCCCTGACCGGTCGGCGACGAGTGCCGCGACGGCGCCTGTCCAGCCGTGCCCTGCGTCTGGCTGGGCGCCCCGGTGGTCGCCGTGTCCGAGGAACGCGTCGCCCCTGGCTTGTGCGCCCCGTGCGCGGGACTGGAGGAGGCCCCGCCCCGCGTCGGCGCGGCGGACGCGGACGGCGTGTGCCGCCGGGTGTGCTCGTCGGGCCGCTGCGGCAGCGGCGAGCCGGGCAGCTCGTTGCGCGGGGCCTCGCCGGGCCCGGGCGCGACGACCCGGTCGGCGTCGCGCACCGCGCCGCCCAGCAGCGACCCGACGAGCAGGGTCAGCCCGGTGGCGACGGCGGTGATCAGCGCGCCGCGGCGCAGCACGTAGCTGCGCAGCTCCCAGATGTCGGAGCGCGGTCCGAGCCGCCGCCAGGCGCCGGCGGCGAGGCGGCCGTCGACGGAGTAGACGGGAGCGCCGGCGATGATCAGCGGCGACCAGGCGGCGAGGTAGATGATGTCGGGGGCGTCGTAGACGGGGACCGTCTTCCAGCTGACGGTGACGATGATCGCGGCCGACAGCAGCGCTCCGACCACGGCCGTGACCCGCTGCCAGCAGCCCAGGACGGTCAGCACGCCGACCACCACCTGGAGGAAGGCGATGACCAGGCCGGAGCCGACGGGGTGATGGAGGGCGAACTGGCGCAGCGGCTCGGCGACTTCCCAGGGGTGCAGGGTGTTGAGCCACTTGACCATGGAGCCGCGCTTGCCGCCGTCGAAGTAGACGGGGTCGCACAGCTTGCCCATGCCGGCGTAGATGGAGATGAAGCCGAGGAAGATGCGCAGCGGGAGCAGGACGACGCCGAGGTTCATCCGGCGGTGCGGGTAGTACGCGTGCCGCGCGGGATCGTCGCCGTGGCGCCGGCCGGGGGCGTCCGCCTCGCCGCTGTCCTCGCCGGTCTCGTCCACGTCGCCGAAGCCGTCGTATCCGGGCCCGCCGTACCCGGGCCCGCCGTACCCGGGCCCGTCGTATCCGGACCCGTATCCGGGGTCGCCGGGCTCGTCGTAGAGGCTGCCGGCGCTGCGCATCGCGGGTAGCAGGCGGGTCCCCGCGCCGTCCTCGGAGGTGCGCTGGGCGCCGACGACGGGCGACTCGACGGTCTGCTCCAGGTCGTCGTGATCGACGTAGCCCTCGTGGCCGGGCGCGACGCGGGGCAGCACCTGAGTGGCTCCGGCGTCGGCTGCGGAGGGCTCGGCGTGGCCGACGCTGCCGGCCCGCACGGCCTGGAGCAGGCGGTGGGCGCCGGTGTCGTCGGGGTCGGACCTGCCGCTCCAGACGACGGGCCGGCGCCGGGCCGCCGCGGCGGCGGCGCCTGCGGCAGGCACACGGGCGGTGTCAGGGGTGGCGCTCAAGTGCCGCGCGATCCGCGGGGACCGGGTGCGCACGGACGACGCACCCAACTGCACGCGGAAGCTCGCGTGGCTCACGATGATCTGCGCCGGATCGCTCGGCACCTTCACCATGCTCAGCGCGGGAGCGTCGTCGTAACCCGACGAGCGGTCCCCCGTGGGTGTGCGGGGTGTTCTGGTGTCCACGCTCATCTAACCGAGTGATGTGCGCTTAGGACACTGCCTTGACCGCGCGGATCTGTCCGGACCCCGTCAAGGTTGTCCGGACAGCCCGTAAACCCTCGTGTGGGCGATATCAGCGAACAGACATTCAGCCCCGGCGGCGGGACGCGGCCTCGTAGAGCACGATGCCCGCGGCGACACCGGCGTTGAGCGACTCGGCCCCACCCGGCATCGGGATGCGCACCCGGTAGTCACAGGTCTCGCCGACCAGCCGGGACAGCCCCTTGCCCTCGCTGCCCACGACGATGCACACCGGCCCCGAGAGGGCCTCCAGCTCACCGAGCTCGACGTCCCCGTCCGCAGCCAGGCCGACGACGACGATCCCGGCCTTCTGGTACGCCTCCAGCGCCCGCGTCAGGTTCGTCGCACGGGCGACCGGCGTGCGGGCGGCCGTACCGGCGGACGTCTTCCAGGCACCGGCGGTCATGCCGGCCGCACGCCGCTCGGGTACGACGACGCCGTGCCCGCCGAAGGCGGAGACGGACCGCACGACGGCACCGAGGTTGCGCGGGTCGGTCACCCCGTCGAGGGCGACGATCAGCGGGTCCGCGCCCTCGTCGGCGGCGGCGTCGGCGAGGTCCTCGGGGTGGGCGTACTCGTACGGCGGGATCTGCAGGACGAGGCCCTGGTGGTTGAGCCCGTTGGTCATCCGGTCCAGCTCGGGACGCGGGGCCTCCATCAGGTTGATGCCGCCACGCTCGGCGGCGAGCTGCAGCGCCTCGCGCACGCGCTCGTCGTTGTCGATGAACTGCTGCACGTACAGCGTGGTGGCGGGCACCCCCTCACGCAGCGCCTCGTAGACCGGGTTACGGCCGACGACCAGCTCGGAAGCGGACTTGCCGCCGCCCCGGCGCTGCGGAGCGCGTCCCTGCGCGCGCCGGGACTTCGCCTGCGCCGCACGCTGCTTGGCGTGCCCCTTGCGCATCTCGGCGGGCGGAGTCGGGCCCTTGCCCTCCAGGCCCCGGCGCCGCTTGCCGCCACTGCCGACCTGCGCGCCCTTCTTGCCGGACATGCGACGGTTGTTCGCGGCCATGACCTACCTGTCTCCGTGATGCGTTGGGTGTACGTACGTCAGTGCAAGTGTGCCGCCCGTAGCCCCGGGCGGCACATTCGCGGTGTTCTAACGGGCCCCGAGGCTCCATCGCGGCCCCTGCGGGCTGTCCTCGATGACCAGCCCGGACTGGCCGAGCTGGTCGCGGATGGCGTCCGCGGTGGCCCAGTCCTTGCGCGCGCGAGCGGACTCGCGCTGCTCCAGGACCAGGCGTACGAGGCTGTCGACGACCCCGTGGAGATCGTCACCCCGGTCGTTCTCGCCGGCCCACTGCTCGTCGAGCGGGTCGAGTCCGAGGACGCCCAGCATGGCCCGCACCTCGGCGAGCCGTGCGACGGCGGCGTCCTTGTCGTCGGCGGCCAGCGCACTGTTGCCCTGGCGCACCGTCGTGTGAATCACAGCCAGGGCCTGCGGCACGCCGAGGTCGTCGTCCATGGCCTCGGCGAAGGCGGGCGGCACCTCGGAGGCGGGCTCGACGTCGCCGGCCTTCTCCACCACCCGCTGCACGAAGCCCTCGATCCGGGCGAACGCGGACTCGGCCTCGCGCAGCGACTCGTCGCTGTACTCGATGGTCGAGCGGTAGTGCGGGGTCCCCAGGTAGTACCGGAGGACGATGGGCCGCCACTGCTTGACCATCTCGGAGACCAGGACGCTGTTGCCCAGCGACTTGGACATCTTCTCGCCGCTCATGGTGACCCAGGCGTTGTGCAGCCAGTACTGGGCGAAGTCGTCGCCGAACGCCTTGGCCTGGGCGATCTCGTTCTCGTGGTGCGGGAAGATCAGGTCCAGGCCGCCGCCGTGGATGTCGAAGGCGGAGCCCAGGTACCTGTGCGCCATGGCGGAGCACTCCAGGTGCCACCCGGGACGGCCCCGCCCCCACGGCGTCTCCCAGCTCGGCTCGCCCGGCTTGGCGGCCTTCCACATGGCGAAGTCACGCGGGTCCCGCTTGCCGGTGATGCCCTCCTCGGAGGGCTGGCGCATCTCGTCCAGGTCCTGCCGGGACAGCTCCAGGTACGAGGGCCACGACCTGACGTCGAAGTAGACGCTGCCGTCGGCCTCGTAGGCGTGCCCGCGCTCGATGAGCGTGCGCATCATCTCGACCATCTCGGTGACATGGCCGGTGGCACGCGGCTCGTACGTCGGCGGAAGGCAGCCAAGAGCGGTGTAGCCGTCGTTGAAGGCGCGCTCGTTCTCGTAGCCGATGGACCACCAGGGGCGGTTCTGCTGGTCCGCCTTCCCGATGATCTTGTCGTCGATGTCGGTGACGTTGCGGATGAAGGTGACGTCGTAGCCGCGGTAGGCGAACCAGCGGCGCAGGATGTCGAAGTTCAGCCCGGAACGGATGTGCCCGATGTGCGGGGCCGCCTGCACGGTGGCGCCACACAGGTAGATCGAGACGCAACCCGGCGTGAGCGGGGTGAAGTCACGGATCTGCCGGGCGCTGGTGTCGTACAGGCGAATAGTCACGCATCCAGGGTAGTGGCCCCACACCAGTGCCAGGCGCCGCCGCGGGCTTACGGGGACGGTTTCGTGACCCTCGGCCTCCGGCGCGACGGGGTGCCTCCCTCGAGCCCTGCCGGATGACCGCCGACACCCGCCCACCCCGGCCCCGACCCACACCGAACCCCAGGCGCTGGGCACGCCACGACGCATCGCAACGGACCGCCGCAGGCCCACAAGAGGCGCGGGGAACCGCGCGACCAGCCACAACGCACCCGCAGACGCCCCGCTGCCGCCGGACGACAACCTCATCCAGCCCGAGCCACCAACGCCGTGGCCACAGCCATCAGCCCTTCCCCCCGCCCCGGAAACCCGAGCCCGTCCGTCGTCGCGCCGGAGACCGACACCGCCGCCCCCACCACCGACGACAGCAACTCCTCCGCCTCGCCCCGGCGCTTACCGATCTTCGGCCGCGCCCCGATCACCTGCACCGCGACGTTCCCGATGACGAACCCCGCCTCGCGCACGATCCGCGCGGCCTCCGCCAGCAGCGTCACGCCCGACGCCCCCGCCCACTCGGGCCGCCCGGTCCCGAAGTGCTGCCCGAGGTCCCCCAGCCCCGCCGCGGAGAACAACGCGTTGCACGCCGCATGCGCGACGACGTCCGCGTCGGAGTGCCCGGCCAGCCCGGGGCCCTCCCCTTCCCACTTGAGGCCCGCGCACCACAACTCACGCCCTTCCTCGAAGGCGTGGATGTCGGTACCGATCCCGACCCGAGGCAGCAGGGGCACGGTCTCAGAACCCATCGTTCAGCCTCCGCCGCGCGAGAACCGCCTCCGCCAGCACCAGATCCAGCGGCCGCGTCACCTTGAACGCCTCCTCGTGCCCCGGCACGACCACCACCCGCTCCCCGAGCTGCTCGACCATGCTCGCGTCATCGGTCACCTCTCCGGTCACGCTCTCGTGGGCCCGCACCAGCGTCCGCCGGTCGAACCCCTGCGGCGTCTGCACGGCCCGCAGCCGCGCCCGCGACGGCGTGGCCAGAACCGGCTCGGGCTCCCCCTCCACCGCCGCCGGCTCCACCTCCTTCACGGTGTCCGCGAGCGGCACCGCCGGAACCACGGCCACGGCACCCGCGCGCACCGCCTCGACCACCGCGTCCACCGTGTCGACGGGCACCAGCGGCCGCGCGGCGTCGTGCACCAACACGATGTCGTAGTCGCCCGGCAGCGCGTCCAGCCCGAGCCTCACGGACTCCTGCCGCGACTGGCCGCCCGGCACCACCAGGAAGTCCGTCCGCTCGGGCAGCGCGTGCGCGTCGAGCAGGCTCCTGACCTCCCCGGCACCGTCCGGCGGAGCCACGACGACGACGAGGGAGACGAACCGCGACGCGGCCATGGCGCGCACCGCGTGCACCAGCATCGGCGTGCCGCTCAGCGCGCGCAGTGCTTTGGGGGCGCCCGGCCCCAGGCGTACGCCGCGGCCGGCGGCCGGAATCACCACGGCCGTACGCGGCTCGGTGGCTGAAGGACGCGTAACGTCAGACATCGGTTCCTGTCAGGTTTGTGTGCTCGGCCCCGGTGGGTATGGCCTCACCGTGCCGGGCGCGCGACGCTCTGACCGGACCCTTCCGTGACCCTGGTCGAGCCGGCGGCCCGACCCCGGCGCATCGGTATCGGAGGCTTGCCCCCGACAGGACGGCAGTTCGACAGGACGACAGCGGGACCGCAGCGACGTCACGTGCGCGGATAGGGAAACGTACGAGACGTAGCGTACGCACGACACGCACGACAGACGTACGCGGCGACGGAAACGGACATGCCGCAGCGCCCGGCGACACAGTCAGGTCATCGGGCACCGCGGCATTTCACACCGTGCTGAACTGAGGCGGACGGGGCCGCGTCAGGACGCGAGAACCTCGTCGAGGAGGGCCTCGGCCTTGTCCTCGTTCGTGTTCTCCGCGAGGGCGAGCTCGCTCACCAGGATCTGCCGCGCCTTGGCGAGCATGCGCTTCTCACCTGCGGAGAGTCCACGCTCGCGCTCACGACGCCACAGGTCACGCACGACTTCCGCGACCTTGATGACATCGCCGGAGGCGAGCTTCTCCAGATTTGCCTTGTAACGACGGGACCAGTTCGTGGGCTCCTCGGCGTACGGAGCGCGCAGCACCTCGAAGACTCGGTCCAGCCCGTCCTGACCGACCACATCACGCACGCCGACGAACTCCGCATTGTCCGCTGGCACACGTACCGTCAGGTCACCCTGGGCGACCTTCAGCACCAAGTAGGTCTTGTCCACGCCTTTGATCTGGCGAGTTTCGATAGCCTCGATCAGCGCGGCCCCGTGATGGGGATAGACCACGGTGTCGCCAACCTTGAACGTCATGTGACAGGTACCCCTTCCGTGGCTATCCAGGGTAACACGGATACGGCGTCTTCTGAATGACGTTTTCGCAGGTCAGGGCATATCTCGGGGCTTGACAACAGTATCGGGAACGTGCTGCGGCGGGCGAGCGGAGGCAGGTATTCGCAGGTCGGAGCCGCTTCCCGGGGCCCATGAAACGCGCCCGTCACAACCTCCGGGAGCCCTCCCGAGCGGGTCGAACATGCCCAAATGTCCGGTTCCATGCGTGCGACTTACGCTACTCCGTTCGGCCCACCGGAGGCGCTTACGCATCGAATCCGGAATTGATCACGGCCCGCACGGAAGGCTCCCGGAAGCGATCCGGAAGGAAGCGGGAAGGGGGCGGGAAGGAAGCAGGAAGGGGGCCGGCTCATCCGGCGTGATCAATTTCTGCGTGCGCCGTGCATTCTTCACGGAATATTCGCCTACCGCACCGCGGAGACCTGCGGCGACTTATGTGAATGGCGTACGAAGGCAGTGATCAAAGTGACTGGTGAGTCACTTGTGACTGCAGAGCCCTTCTGATGCCACTGTGACTCCTGCTCGGAGCTCCGGCGCGACCCAGCGTGATGCCCCACTCCTTGCGCCTGCCCTTGCCCCACCACTTGCCCCTCCCCCGTACCGCCTGCCGAGCGATCCGAGAGCTCCGGGGAGGGTCGGGTGCGGCGGCGCGGGAACGGCTCGATAACCTAAGCCCGCTGACTGACCCTTAGGGCGGCTTTACAAGGAAAGCTGCCCCTGCGTTCAAGGAGTTGCCGCCGCCGTGAGCAGCAGCCTTCGACGCGGCGCCCTCGCCGCCTCCGTCACCGCCCTCTCGATCGCCTCGCTGGCCGCCTGCGGCTCCGGGAACAACGCCCAGACTCTGCAGGTCAAGCCGGACAACGCCGCCACCAGCGTCGGGGACATCAAGGTCCAGAACGCGCTCGTCATCACCCAGCCCGACCGCGAGTCCACCGGCCCGGCCGCGATCTCCGCCACCCTGTTCAACACCGGCGGCACCGCCCAGACGCTGGACGCCGTCAAGGTGGAGGGCGGCGGCAAGACCGCCGAGATCAAGCCCGCGAACGGCAAGGGCAAACTGACCATCCCGGCCCACAGCTCCGTCGTCCTCGGCGGCAAGGGCAACGCCACGGCCATGCTGACCTCGGGCCGGGAGGCCGTCCAGGACGGCAACGCCCAGAAGGTCGTCTTCACCTTCAGCAAGACCGGCGACGTGACGCTCACCGCGTTCGTCGTCCCGGCCACCAGCTACTTCAGCAACTGGGGCCCGGCCGGCATCCCGAGCGCTCCGGCGCAGAGCCCGTCCCAGAAGCCGTCCGGCTCCCCGTCGGGCTCCACCTCGCCCAGCCCGTCCCAGTCGCCCTCCGGCACCCCGACCGACCAGGCCTCCGCGAGCACCTCGCCGTCGGCCGGCCACTGAGCCGTCGCACCACCGCCGTACCGCGCCGAAGGGCGGCACCCCGTGCGGGGTGCCGCCCTTCGGCGCGGACAGGGAGCCGGGACCGCGGTTTACGGCTCGAACTTGTAGCCGAGGCCCCGCACCGTCACCAGGTAGCGCGGCGCGCCCGGGTCCGGCTCGATCTTGGCGCGCAGCCGCTTGACGTGGACGTCGAGGGTCTTGGTGTCGCCCACGTAGTCGGCGCCCCAGACCCGGTCGATGAGCTGCATACGGGTCAGGACGCGGCCCGCGTTGCGCAGCAGCATCTCCAGCAGGTCGAACTCCTTCAGCGGCAGGTCGACCTTGGATCCGCTGACGGTGACCACGTGCCGGTCGACGTCCATGCGGACCGGGCCCGCCTCCAGCGCGGCCGGGGCGACCTCCTCCGGCTCGCCGCGGCGGCGCAGCACCGCGCGGATACGGGCGACCAGCTCGCGGGAGGAGAAGGGCTTGGTGACGTAGTCGTCGGCCCCTATCTCCAGGCCGACGACCTTGTCGATCTCGCTGTCCTTGGCGGTCACCATGATCACCGGGACGTTGGAGCGGCCGCGCAGCTGACGGCACACCTCCGTGCCGGGCAGACCCGGCAGCATCAGGTCGAGGAGGACGAGGTCGGCGCCGTTGCGCTCGAATTCGTCGAGTCCGTCGGGGCCGGTGGCTGCCACGGCCACCTCGAAGCCCTCCTTGCGGAGCATGTACGACAGGGCGTCGGAGAAGGACTCCTCGTCCTCGACGACGAGCACACGGGTCACGGAAGGACCTCCGGGGCGGAAAGCGTTTCGTACGCGGATGAGTCGGGGGTGTGGGACGAGCCGCGCGACGGCTCGGCGGACCGGCCGGCCCCGTCGGGGTCGTCCTCGCCTTCGAGGTCGGGGTGCTGGTGGGCGCGGTCCCGGCCCGCACCCGCCTCCGGCAGTCGCAGGGTGAAGGTGGAGCCCTGTCCCTCGGCGCTCCACACCGTGACCTCCCCGCCGTGCGAGGCGGCCACGTGTTTGACGATGGCCAGGCCCAGGCCGGTGCCTCCGGTGGCACGGGAGCGGGCCGGGTCGACGCGGTAGAAGCGCTCGAAGATGCGCTCCTTGTCCCTGTCGGAGATGCCGATGCCCTGGTCGGTCACGGCGATCTCGATCATGTCACCGCCGGGTGCGGTGAGGCGCCGGGCGGCGATGCCGACGCGGGTGCGGGCGGGGGAGTAGTTGACGGCGTTCTCGACGAGGTTGCCGAGGGCGGCGGCGAGCTGCCCGCGGTTGCCCCACACGGCGAGGTCCGCCGTGCCGCCCGCCGCCATGGTGATCTGCTTGGTGCCCGCCTGGTGGCGGCAGCGGTCGATGGCCTCGGCGACCAGTTCGTCGACCCGGACCGGCTCGGCGTCCTCCAGAGGATCGTCGTTCTGCACCCGGGACAGGTCGATGAGCTCCTGGACCAGGTTGGTCAGCCGGGTCGCCTCGATCTGCATGCGCCCGGCGAACCGCTGCACGGCCTCCGGGTCGTCGGAGGCGTCCATGACGGCCTCGGACAGCAGGGAGAGCGCGCCGACCGGCGTCTTCAGCTCATGGCTCACATTCGCCACGAAGTCCCGCCGGACCGCCTCGATGCGCCGGGCCTCGGTGAGGTCCTCGACGAGCAGCAGCACCAGCCGCGACCCGAGCGGCGCGACCCGCGCGGAGACGGCGAGCGCCTCACCGCGTCCGGTGCCCCTCCTCGGCAGATCGAGCTCGACCTGTCGTATCTCCCCGTCCCTGCGGGTGTCGCGGGCCATCTGGAGCATCGGCTCCACGGAGAGCCGGCCGCCGCGCACCAGCCCGAGGGCGTACGCGGCGGAGCTGGCCTTGACCACGGCGTCCGCCTCGTCGAGGACGACTGCGGAGGAGCGGAGTACGGACAGGACGGTGTCGACGCCGGGCGGGAGCACGGCCTCGGTGTGCAGAGAAGTACGAGTGGGGCGCTTCTGCTCCCGCTCGCTCCAGCGGAACGCCAGCATGGCGATCACACCGGTGAGCACCCCGGCGATCGCTGCCGCTGCGGCGACCGCCGCGTTCACGTCCATGGCACCAGGTTAGGCATGACATCCGACATGCCCACAGCCGTCCGGGCGTCAGCTCGAACACTCGTCGCCCAGAGTTCACCTTGGGGCCAGGATTGATTCATTTGGGGTCGCGGAACCGGACGCGTAAGGGACGGAACGTGGGAGCGTGGGGTCGGGAGCCCTGCCCGGAACCCCGGACGACACGCACGAGAGGGAACCTGATGCGGGACGCGTACCACGAGGAACTGGACTCGATCGGCGACGGTCTGGTGGAGATGACCCGGCTGGTCGGGTCGGCGATCGGGCGCGCCACGACCGCCATCCTGGACGCCGATCTGAAGCTGGCCGAGAGCGTCATCGAGGCCGACCAGAGGGTCGACGAGCTGCAGCACGACCTGGAGGCGCGGGCCATCGCGCTGCTGGCGCGGCAGCAGCCGGTGGCCACGGATCTGCGGATCGTGGTCACCTCGCTGCGCATGAGCGCCGACCTGGAGCGCTCCGGCGACCTGGCCCAGCACGTGGCCAAGCTCGCCCGGCTGCGTTTCCCGGCGCGTGCGGTGCCGCAGGATCTGCACGCCACGATCCTGGAGATGGGCCAGCTCGCGCAGCGCCTGATGGCGAAGGCGGCGGAGGTGATCATCACCAAGGACGTCGACCTGGCGCTCCAGCTGGAGCAGGACGACGACGCGATGGACCTGCTGCACCGCACGCTCTTCCAGCACCTGATCGACGACCGCTGGAAGCACGGCATCGAGACGGCCGTCGACGTCACCCTGCTGGGCCGCTACTACGAGCGCTACGCCGACCACGCGGTCGCGGTCGCCAAGCGGGTGGTGTACCTGGTCACGGGCGAGCACGCGGACGAGCTCCAGGCGGACATCCAGTCGGTGCCGGGGGCGGAGAGCGCCTGACGTCGACGCCGAGGCGTCGGGGGCGCGATGCAGCCCGCGCGCCCGAGGCCGTCGGGGGCGCGCGCTGCAGCCAGCGCGCTCGTATGCGCCGTTGATGCGCCCGACAGTCCGGGCATGCAATGGGAACAGGCACGAGCCTCGTCGAGGAGGAACCATGGCCGATTCCCCCAGCACGCCCGGTACGACGTCCGAGCCCACGCAGGAGCGCCCGACCGAGCAGCCCGCGGAGATCAGGAACCTCACCCTGATCGGCGCCTGCGGCTGCGGCTCGGGCTGCGGGTGCGGCTGCCAGTCGGGCAGCCCGTGCCAGTGCGGCTGACCCGCTGACGCGCCACCGAGGACCCCGGCCGCCGCTCCGGCGCCGCCGGGGCCTTCGGCGTACACCGCCGCTCCCGTGACCGCCGGGGCCTTCCGCGTGCGCGGTCGTGGGTACGGGCGGAGCATGAGGAGGAGGAAACGCACCCACGGCAGAAGGAGGTGCGGACCATGCCCGAGTTCATGGACGTCCACCACGGCATGAAGGGCATCACGGCGGACCAGCTGACGAAGGCGCACAACGCCGACCTCGCCCTCGAGGCGACCGAGAACGTCCACTTCAAGAAGGCCTGGGCGGACCCGGAGTCCGGCGAGGTCTACTGCCTCTCGGAGGCCCCGTCGGCCGAAGCGGTCCAGCGGGTCCACGAACGCGCGGGCCACAAGGCGGACGAGGTCCACGCGGTGACGCTGTCGGCCTGAGGTTCTCCGGTCCTACGCCCCGGGGGCGCGGAAGGCGACCTGCCGACGGGTCGCCTGGTCGACCTCCTCGACGGTCAGGAGCGGAGTGACACGGGTCGTCAGCGCCCCGCTGGCCGTGGCGGTAAGGCTGATCGCGGCCATCGACACCGGGTCGGGAAGGTCGATGACGCACACGAAGTCGTCTTCCCCGAAGGCGAAGTACAGGGCCTCGATCGTCCCGCCGAGTTCGGTCACGGTCCGCTCGACGGCGGCGCGGCGGCCGCTCCCCCCTTCTTTGAGGAGCCCCTTCGTACCCTCGGGCGTGTAACTGGCCTGAATGAGGAACTTCGGCATGGGGACGCTCCCGGCCCGTCGCTGGTCCGAATCCGATACGTCCAAGGCCTTCCCGTCCCCGCCCCTGGTCCCACACCCGAGGCGGCGGGATTCACTCGTTGGCGCCGCGTGTTGCGCCGGCCGACGCGGCGACCACGCACAGCACGGCGATCCACTGCGACCAGTGCAGCGACTCCTGGAGTACGAGGAGCCCGACGAGGGCCGCCATCGCGGGCTCGAGACTCATCAGGATGCCGAACACCCGCGGCGGCATCCGGCGCAGCGCTTCGAGATCCAGCGAGTACGGGATCACCGACGACAGCAGCGCCACAGCGAGCCCCGCGGTCAGCACCCACGGCTGCAGCAGCGCCGTACCGCTGTCGGCGGCCCCGAACGGAACGGCGACCAGCGCCGCGACGGCCATGCCCAGGGCCAGCCCGTTGCCTTCGGAGGTGTGCCGCCCCAGCGCCGCGCCGACGAGGATGTACAGCCCCCAGCACGTTCCCGCTGCGAGGGCGAACACGAACCCGACCAGGTCGAGGTCGCCACGCCCCTCCGTCAACAACACGACACCGCCGGCCGCGAGCAGGGCGTAGAAGGCGTCCAGCCGACGCCGCGCCCCGGCCAGGGCGACGGCCAGCGGCCCGAGAAACTCGGTGGTCACCGCGATGCCGAGCAGGACCAGTGCCGTGGGCGGGACGGCGCCGAAGCCCCGCCCGACCACCGCCCTCAGTGAGCCCCCGCCCACCGGCTCAAGTCCGGCCGTACCGTCGTCAGTTGTGGACACCCGTGGATTGTGGACGACCCAGCGCCACACCTCACACGGATTTACGCCCGTGCAGCATCCAGTCGCGCGGCGGGCTCTTGTGCGTCCTCGAACGGGAAGTCGTCTTCCCCGAAGTCGGGGGCTTGGAAGGGGTTGGTCACCGGAGGCGGTGAGGCAGCACCGGAGGAGCGGGTCTGCGCCTCCGGGGCGGAGAACATCGCGTTCAGTTCGATGAGAGGACTCTCTTTCGTCACAAGCCCCTGGCGGGGCCTGGTGTGCCGTGACCGGGCACAGCGGTCCTACAGCTTGGTCATCTTGGCGTACGGGCTCAAGATCCGCATCTGCGCCGTACCGAAATCCACGAGCGCGGCGATCCCGTCCTCGATCCCGACCACCCGGCCGAGACCGTACATGTCATGGGTGACCTGGTCGCCCAGGGCGAAGTGCTTGGGCGCCGGCGCGACCGGCGCCTTGAAGGGGCTGGTCGGCAGATGACGCTTCTGTGCAAGGGGCTTCGTCATGGTTCAGTATGAACCCACGCACTCGCGATTCGCTGTGGCCACGGGCACAATCCGAACCCGGCACACCCACCACACGGCCCTGACCTGGGCTTTCACGGCCGACCGCGCCAGAAACTCGTATGGCGACCGATCGGCGCGGGCCGCTGGCGTTGTACGGACCCGGTCAAAACGTCGGGGAGTTCAGCCGACGGCGACAGACCGCTGCCGGTCATGCCAAGCGCCACAGGGGCGCGTCGTACTGCTCCGGTCGGCTGTCGGTGAGCAGGCGGCGCAGGGTTTCGCGCTGGGAGCCGTGGAGGTTCAGGGCCTCGGTGAGACGGCGGAACGTCGTGTGGGTGGCTCCGCGGTCGCGGGCCTGCGCCTCGAACCGGTCGAGCTGCCGCCATACGGCTTCGGCGTCGGGCTTCGCCGGTGGCTGGTCCCGCATCCGGGCGGCCTTGTCACGCTCGTGGTCGATCTCGGAGAAGCCGCAGATCTCGCGGCTGTACGCCTCCGCCTCGTCCAGGGCGGCGGTGGTCATGATGGCGCGGGCCAGGCGGTTGCGGTTCAGCGCTTCGTCCAGGTCCACTTCGTGCACCCGTGGGCCTTCGTCGGTGAGAGCTACGGCGGGCCCGGCATCGCGCACCTCGCAGGCGCCCCTTACTCCTCGGGCCGTGGCGGCGAGCATCGCGGCTGCCTCGGAGGGGTGCCACGCGAGGACCGCGCCCATCCGTTCCGCGTCGTCCGCGGTGAGGGTGTGGACGACGGGGCCGAGGAGCGGGCGCAGGTCGTCCGGGGAGACCTCGCCGTCCAGGCCGGGACCGGCGACCAGCAGGCGGATCGGCGCGTTCACCTGGCAGGCGGCGGCCAGGGTGAGGGCATCGGCGAGAGGGCTCTTCAGCGTCGGCTCGTCACCCCGCGCGAGGATGTCACCGCCGACGTCCAAGAGGTCGATCGACTCCGGCTCGAAGTGGCCGACCAGCTCCTCCAGTTGGCGCGTGACGCCTTCGGCGCCCTGGTGCGGGTCGAGCAGCGCGACGGTGTGCGGGACCTGCGCCGCGAGCCTGGGGAGTGTGGAGTCCGCCGGGGTGACCGTCCGGGCCTCGGCCGGCACCGCCGACACGGCCGGGGTGATCTGCTCGAGGCCGATGAAGTCACGAACTCCCCGCGGGCCCGGCACCGCACCGAGGAGCGGACGATCCCACGCGTACGTGAGGATCACCGCCGGGTCCGCGCCGCCGTACAGCCCCGGGCCGAGCATGGCGGCGGCGACCGCGTCGCCCCCACCTCCTGCTGCGACGATCAACCGCGTCATGTTTTCAGCCTACGGCGCTCCGCGAGGCGGGACCCGGTCCTGGTGTTCGACGTGCCGAACGCAGCCCCGAGCGCGAGGGCCCGCCCCGCCCGTCACGGAAATACGGCGGCCGTGACCCGGGGACATGAACCCGAACCGCCGTCCGTAGAGTCTGCGGCTGATCAAGGTCGGCTCGAGGAGACTCACGTGCACCCCATGGCAGTCGAACAACGCATCCGGATGCGGGCGGACCGGCTCCGGGGCTGGGGCATCGGGCTCGTGGTCTGCGCTTCCCT
This sequence comes from Streptomyces sp. NPDC014006, assembly GCF_043088925.1. Lineage (NCBI taxonomy): Bacteria > Bacillati > Actinomycetota > Actinomycetes > Kitasatosporales > Streptomycetaceae > Streptomyces > Streptomyces sp. NPDC014006. The sequence goes on from NZ_JBICAJ010000007.1 coordinate 441,589, forward strand.
GTTCTGGATCTACGCCGCCTGGCAGGTGTTCACGCCCTACGACTCCACCTACAACGCGGTGGACTGCCCCGCACCGGTCAACTCCGACCGCCGGGATCTGTACTTCGAGGATGCCGAGCACGCGCACCGGAACACGCTGCGATGCGCCGCCACCCGGGACTGGCCGAGACCCCTGGCCGCCCTGGTGATCTCGGTCCCGCTCTCGGCCACAGGCGCCGCCCTGTTGACCGCCGGCACGGTCATCACCCGTCTCCGCCACCACGACGACGAACTGCAGCGGGCGAAGAAGTGAGACTGCCGAGGGACACGAAAACGCCCCCGATCCGCGCCGTGAGCGAAGGTCGGGGGCGTGATCGGTAACGCTTACTTCTTCTTGCCCTGGTTCTTCACGGCCTCGATCGCCGCCGCGGCCGCCTCCGGGTCGAGGTACTTGCCGCCCGGGGTGACCGGGTTGAAGTCGGCGTCCAGCTCGTAGTAGAGGGGGATGCCGGTCGGGATGTTCAGGCCCGCGATGTCGGCGTCCGAGACGCCGTCCAGGTGCTTGACCAGGGCGCGCAGGGAGTTGCCGTGGGCCGCGACCAGGACCGTGCGGCCGGTCAGGAGGTCGGGGACGATCGCGTCGTACCAGTACGGGAGCATGCGGATGACGACGTCCTTGAGGCACTCCGTGTCCGGGCGCAGCTCCGGCGGGATCGTCGCGTAGCGGGCGTCGTGCGCCTGGGAGAACTCCGAGTCCTCCGACAGCGGCGGCGGCGGGGTGTCGTAGGAGCGGCGCCACAGCATGAACTGCTCCTCGCCGAACTCGGCGAGGGTCTGCGCCTTGTCCTTGCCCTGCAGGGCGCCGTAGTGGCGCTCGTTCAGGCGCCACGAGCGGTGGACCGGGATCCAGTGGCGGTCCGCCGACTCCAGGGCGAGCTGGGCGGTGCGGATGGCGCGCTTCTGGAGGGAGGTGTGGACGACGTCGGGGAGCAGGCCGGCGTCCTTGAGCAGCTCACCGCCGCGCGTCGCCTCCTTCTCGCCCTTCGCGGTCAGGTTGACGTCCACCCAGCCGGTGAACAGGTTCTTCTCGTTCCACTCGCTCTCGCCGTGGCGGAGGAGGATCAGCTTGTACGGTGCGTCGGCCATGAGGACGAGCGTAATCGAAGGCTCCTGGGCGGCGGCGTGGGCTCTCGTACCGCGGACACTTGACGGGGTTTGTTAATCGAGTGGTTTCCCCGGCATCGGCTTTGTAAGTTGCGGTTACCTGTTGCGCCGCTTACATCCCTCGGGGGGATCTCCGCCATGCCGTCTGCCGCACTGTCCGACCTCAGACGTGCCGCCCGGGAGTCCGTCGCGGGGCTGCCCCGCGCCTTCTGGTGGCTGTGGACCAGCACCCTGGTCAACCGGCTCGGCGCCTTCGTGGCCACCTTCATGGCCCTGTACCTCACCCTCGACCGCGGCTACTCCGCCTCCTACGCCGGCCTCGTCGCCTCCCTGCACGGGCTGGGCGGCGTCGTCTCCTCGCTCGCCGGCGGGGTCATGGCCGACCGGCTCGGGCGGCGGCCCACCCTGCTCATCGCGCAGACCGCCACGGCCGCCTCCGTCGCCCTGCTCGGCTTCATGAGCGATCCCGTCGCCATCGCCGCCGTCGCCTTCCTCGTCGGGATGGCCTCCAACGCCTCCCGGCCCGCGGTGCAGGCGATGATGGCCGACATCGTGCGGCCCGAGGACCGGGTGCGGGCGTTCTCGCTGAACTACTGGGCGATCAACCTCGGCTTCGCCGTCTCCTCCATGGCCGCCGGTTTCATCGCCGAGGTCAGCTATCGGGCCGGCTTCCTCATCGAGGCGGGGATGACGCTGGTGTGCGCGATCGTCGTCTTCCTCAAGCTGCCCGAGTCGCGGCCCGTGCAGAGCGTCGACGCACCGAAGGCGCCCGACGTCGGCCTCGGGACCGTACTGCGTGACGGGCGGTTCATGGGTGTCGTCGGGCTGTCCTTCCTCGTCGCGCTGATCTTCCAGCAGGGCTCGGTCGGCCTGCCCGTCGCCATGGGCACGGCCGGCTTCACGCCCGCCGACTACGGGCTCGCCATCGCTGTCAACGGCGTCCTCATCGTCGTACTGCAGATCCCGGTCACTCGCTTCATCGAGCACCGCGACCCGCGGCGGCTGCTCGTCGCCTCCTCGCTGCTCGCGGGGTACGGTTTCGGGCTCACCGCCTTCGCCGGGTCGGTCGGCGTCTTCGCGCTCACGGTCTGCGTGTGGACCCTCGCCGAGATCGTCAACGCGCCGACGCAGACCGGTCTCGTCGTACGGCTGTCACCGGTGCACGGGCGGGGGCGCTACCAGGGCATGTACACGCTGTCGTGGTCCGTGGCCGCGCTGGTCGCGCCGCTGATGTCCGGTGCGGTCATCGACCGGTTCGGGCCGGTGTGGCTGTGGGCGATCACCGCGGTCGTCGGTACGGTGGCGGGCACGGGGTACGCCGTCCTCATGCGGCGCCTGCCGCGCGAGGAACCGGCGCCCGCGCCCGCCGTCCAGGTCAGGGATGCATCCGCGACCCCTTGAGCACCTTGTCCACCGCGTTGCGCGGCCCGTAGACCGCCAGCCCCACCAGGTCCAGCTCGGCCGTCGGCACCGCGCGGACCGCCGCCCGGTTGTCGCGGTCGTTGCCCGTCGTGAACAGGTCGCTGGTGAAGACCGCCCGCGGCAGCGCGCGGGAGAGCACGCGCGCGTGGGCCGCCGTCAGGGTTTCCTTCGTTCCCTCGAAGACCAGCACCGGCTGGCGGAACATCGGCAGGTAGTCCACCCCGTCGGCGTCCTCGTACGGCTCCCCGAGCACCTCGGGGAGCCGTGTGCCGAGGCCGCTGACCAGGAAGGCGGTGACGTTCAGGCGTTGCCAGGACTCCAGGTCCCCGCGGAGCAGGACGGCGATCTTGGTGTCGAAGCGGACGCCGGAGCCGGAGTCGGCGCCGGTGTCGGAGTGGCTGTCGGAGCTGTTGTCGGGGCGCGTCGGTTCGGCGTCGTTCATGGGCATGGGCATGAGACTCGCCGACGTCGTACGGGCCCGTCTTGTACGTTCTTTGCATGGCCGCGCAGCGTGAGGTGTCCGCGTGGCGGCCCCGCGTCCCCGGGGTCGTCGAGGTCTTCCACGCGCACTTCACCGAGTACGCCTACCCGATGCACGTGCACGCCGCGTGGACGCTGCTGATCGTCGACGACGGCGCGGTGCGCTACGACATCGAGCGGCACGAGCACGGCACGCTGCGCGACACGGTGTCCCTGCTGCCGCCGCACGTCGCGCACAACGGCGCCCCCGCCACCGCGGACGGCTTTCGCAAGCGGGTCCTCTACCTCGACTCCTCCCGACTCGGCGAGGACCTGATCGGGGCGGCTGCGGACTCCCCCGACCTGCGCGATCCGCTGCTGCGGCGGCGGGTGGGCCAGGTGCACACGGCGCTCGCCCGGCCCGGCGAGGAGCTGGAGGCGGAGAGCCGGCTGACCCTCGTCGCCGACCGGCTGCGCGCCCATCTGCGACCCCGGCTGGAGACCGAGGCGCGTCGCCCCGACCCGGTGCTCGCCCGCCGGCTGCGCGAACTGCTCGACGCGCGCGTGCCCGAAGGCATCACCCTGGAGGAGGCGGCCCGGGTGGTGCAGGCCCATCCCGCCCACCTCGTACGCGCGTTCAGCGGTGCCTACGGCATCGCGCCGCACCAGTACCTGACGTCCCGGCGGGTGGAGCGGGCGCGGCGGCTGCTGCTGGAGGGGCAGCCGGCCAGCGCGGTCGCGGCCACCGCCGGGTTCTACGACCAGGCTCATCTGACGCGCCATTTCCGGAAGTTGGTGGGAGTTGCGCCGGGTAAATACGCCATTTTGCGCCATGGTTGAACGCCGCACCCTTCCGTAGTCTGCGCTCATGGACTGGCATGCGTGGCACGACGCGTACGACGTACCCGACTCCTATCTCGGCCGCCGTCTCGCCCTCGTCCAGAAGCGGGTCCGGCACGCACTCGACGAAGCGCCGCCGGGTCCGCTCACGGCCGTCAGCCTCTGTGCCGGGCAGGGGCGGGACCTCATCGGCGTACTGGCCCGGCACCCCCGGCGGGCCGACATACGGGCGCGCCTGGTCGAACTGGACGAACGCAACGTGCTGTTCGCGCGCGCGGCGGCCGCGGCCGCCGGTCTGGACGGGGTCGACGTGGTGTGCGGGGACGCGGCGCTGACCGACCACTACACCGCCTACGCCCCGGCCGATCTGGTGCTGCTGTGCGGGGTGCTCGGCAACCTCACCGACACCGACATCGAGCGCACCCTCGACCACTGCACGCAACTGTGCCGCAGGGGCGGCACGGTGGTGTGGACGCGGACGCGGCACCACGAGACGAACGTGTGCGCATGGCTGGAAAAGCGTGGCTTCGACCCTGTGTGGGTCTCCGGCGCGGACATTCCCTACGGCGTCGGCGAGCACCGGTTCACCGGGGAGCCGGGGGTGTTACCGCCCGGGCGGCGCATGTTCACCTTCGTCGGCTACCACGTGCTGCACGGCAACCTCTTCCCGGACACGGGGAGTTGAGGGTCCGGCCAGATCGACGGAAGCACCGCTTCCGGACGTGTGTTCGGATAACGTTCCGGCCATGGATGACACACAGGACACCCGCACATCCTCCACGCCCACATCCCGGCGCGCCCGTCGGGTCACCACCGCCGTCGCCGGGGCGGCGGCCCTGGTCACGCTCGCCGTCGGCGCAGCCCTCGCCGCCGACGGCGACGGCGGCTCGACCCCGCCCACCGCGTCGTACAGCACTCCTGCGGACACCTCCGGGGGCGACAGCGTCGGCGTCGACTCCGGCGGGACCGACTCCGGTGGCGTGGACGGCGGTTCCGTCAGCGGTTCCGGTGGCGTGGACGGCGGCAGCGTGGACGGGGGTGGCGACGGCGGTACCGGCGGTTTGAGCGTCGGCGGTGGAGACGGCGACCCGAGCCCGACGTCCTCGCCCGACCCGACGCCGCCGCCGGACACCAACCCGCCGAGCCCCACGCCGTCGGCCCCGGTCGACCTGGACGAGCTGAACCGCAAGATCGACGAACTGAACCGCAAGGTCGATCAGTTGCCGACGAAGAAGGACCTGGCGGACGCGCTGCGCGCGCTCGCCGATGAGCTCGACAAGCCCAAGCCCGAGAAGACCAAGTAGGTCACTCCGGTCGCTGCGTGGTCACTCCGCTCGCTGCGTGAGGTGGGCGAACGCCTCCAGGTTGCGGGTGGACTCGCCGCGGGACACCCGCCAGGCGTACTCCTTGCGGATCGCGGAGGCGAAACCCAGCTCCAGCAGCGTGTTGAACGCCCCGTCGGCCGCCTCCAGGACCTGGCCCAGGAGGCGGTCGATCTCGTCGGGGGTCACGCAGGCCAGCGGCAGCCGTCCGGTGACGTACACGTCGCCGTGGCCGTCGACCGCGTAACCGACGCCGTACAGCTTGAGGTTGCGCTCCAGCAGCCAGCGGTGGACGCCGGACTCGTTCTCGTCCGGATGGCGTACGACGAAGGCGTTCAGTGACAGGGAGTGGCGGCCGACGATCAGCGAGACCGTCGTGGACAGCTTGCGGGTGCCGGGGAGCTTGACGACGAAGTGGCCGGGCTCGGGGCTCTCCCACTCCAGTTCCGCGTCCTTCAGGGCGTCCTCGACGACCTGCGCCGCCGCCTTGTGTGCCTCGGCCGCATTGCGTGCACCAGCTGCCTTGTCTGCATCTGTCGCCTTGTGTGCGTCACCCATGGTGCGAGCGTACGCGACGGCGGTGGGCCTGCAGCGCTGCCGTGTACACGTCGGCGGTGGCGGCGGCCGCGGTGTCCCAGCCGAAGGACTGGGCATGCCGGGCGGCGGCCCCGCCGAGGCGCGGGGTGAGCTGCGGGTCGTCGGCGAAGCGCTCCAGTACGCGCGCGTACGCCGCCGGGTCGTGCCCCTGCACCAGGAAGCCGGTCTCGCCGTCCCGCACCGCGACCGGCAGGCCGCCGACGGACGCGGCGAGCACCGGCGTGCCGGTGGCCTGCGCCTCTATGGCGACCAGGCCGAAGGACTCGCTGTAGGACGGCACCACCAGCACGGACGCGGCCCGGAACCAGTCGGCGAGCTGCTCCTGACCGACGGGCGGGCGGAACCGTACGACGTCGGCGACGCCGAGGCGCGCGGCGAGCTTCTGCAGCCCCTCGGGCTTGGCGAGGCCGCTGCCGCTGGGGCCGCCGACGACGGGCACGAGGATGCGGGAGCGCAGGTCAGGGCGCTCGTCGAGGAGGGCGGCGACCGCGCGCAGCAGGATGTCGGGGGCCTTCAGGGGCTGGATGCGGCCGGCGAACAGCGGGATCAGGGCGTCCTGGGGCAGGCCGAGGCGGGCGCGGGCGGCGGCGCGGCCGTCGGCGGGGCGGAAGCGGCCGAGGTTGACGCCGGGGTGGACGACGGCGACCTTGCCGAGGTCGGCGGCGTAGTGGTGGACCAGCTCGTCGGCCTCCTCGGCCGTGTTCGCGATGAGCCGGTCGGCGGCGGAGACGATCTGGGTCTCGCCGATCACACGGGCGGCGGGCTCGGGGGTGTCGCCGTCGGCGAGGTTGGCGTTCTTCACCTTGGCCATGGTGTGCATGGCGTGCACCAGGGGGACGCCCCAGCGCTGGGCGGCGAGCCAGCCGACGTGGCCGGAGAGCCAGTAGTGGGAGTGGACGAGGTCGTAGTAGCCGGGGCGGTGGCCGGCCCAGGCCTGCATGACGCCGTGCGTGAAGGCGCAGAGCTGGGCGGGCAGGTCCTCCTTGGCGAGGCCCTCGTAGGGGCCGGCGTCGATGTGCCGCACGAGGACGCCGGGGGCGAGCTGCACGGTGGGTTCGAGGCCGCGGGTGGTGGCGCGCGTGAAGATCTCGACCTCGATGTTGATCGCGGCGAGGCGCTGCGCGAGCTCGACGATGTAGACGTTCATGCCGCCGGCGTCGCCGGTGCCGGGCTGGTGGAGCGGGGAGGTGTGCACGGAGAGCATGGCCACGCGGCGGGGCCTGCGGTGCAGTCTGAGCCGTGCGGCGGCGGACGGGGAGCGACGCCCGAGCCTGCTGACGTAGTGGCTCACGTGGCGATCCTCCTTGCGGGCGGGCATGGTCCTCCGAGGGGGGAACATCGGGGGGCGGGTTCCCATTCCTGCGGGGTGGATTTTGCCTGGGCGTTACCGGGTTCGGGTGAACCGGGTGGGGGGTGGGGGCGTCGGGGGGTCGGGGGGCCGTCTTTCAGGTGCGGCGTTCGTTGTGGCTGGTCGCGGGTGCTTGTGCGGGTGCGTGGTGGCTGGTCGCGCAGTTCCCCGCGCCCCTTTTGTGCCTGCGGCGGCCCGTTGCGGTGGGTGGGTGGCTGGTGTCGCGCCTGCGGTTCGTGGTGGGTCGGGGACTGCACCAACGCCGTGGCGCGCACCATCGACTGGCATAGCGGCGGGCAGTCGCGCCTCCCCCAAGCTCTCCCCCGGTGAGCGCACCCACCCCCGGCCTGCACCGCACCGGCACCACGCAACGCTGGGCGTACGGGCCGAGCGCATACCCTCGTACGTATGAGTTCCCGTGCGTCGACCCGTCCTGTGGGCACCGTCACGCGGGGGACGACCAATCCGAATCGGTTGCGGCGGATGGACCGGTGGATCGCGGCCGTGCACGGGGCCGAGCTGCGACGGGTCGTGGATCCCGTCGCTGTCGACCTGGGGTACGGCGCCGCGCCGTGGACCGCGGTGGAGTTGCTGACGCGGCTGCGGACGGTCGCGCCACGCGTGCGTGTCGTCGGGGTGGAGATCGAGCCGGCCCGGGTCGCGGCCGCACTGCCGTACGAGCGGGAGGGGCTGGTCTTCCGGCACGGCGGGTTCGAGGTGCCGGTGCCCGGGCGGCCCGCGCTGATCCGTGCCGCCAATGTGCTGCGGCAGTACGACGAGGACGAGGTCGCCGACGTGTGGCGGCGGCTGTGCGCGCGGCTCGCCCCGGCCGACGGCGGTTTCGGCGGCGGGCTGCTGGTGGAGGGGACCTGCGACGAGATCGGGCGCCGGCACGTGTGGGTCGCGCTCGGGCCGGAGGGGCCGCGCACGGTCACCTTCGCGACCCGGCTGGGCTCGCTGGAGCGACCTTCGGATCTCGCGGAGCGGCTGCCGAAGGCACTCATCCACCGCAACGTTCCCGGTGAGCCCGTGCACGCCTTCCTGCGGGACTTCGACCGCGCCTGGGCGGCCGCCGCGCCTTACGCCTCCTACGGCGCCCGGCAGCGCTGGATCCGCACGGTGCGCTCCCTCACTGCCGACTGGCCGGTCGTGGACGGGCCGGTGCGGTGGCGGCAGGGCGAAGTGACGCTGGCCTGGGCGGCCTTGGCCCCCCGTCACTGATGCCGCGCCTGTGACCTGCGTTCCGTTGGGGCGCGTCGCTTGATCGGGTGAGTCTCGCGGCGGGTGGAACGATCTCCGGGGGCCGTACGTCGAACGGGCAGGGAGATCGTCTCAGCCGGCTGGGGGGCCGGACCATGCGGGGCTCGGGGGCCAGGAAGCACTGCCTCTGTCGCTTTCCGCACGGGCATGGCACGATCCCTGCGGCACCGATAAGTTACTGACGGTAAATCAGATTTGGGGGACGAGGTATGGCAGCGGGCAAGCGCAGCCTGATCGCGGCGGCAGTGACCGTGGTCTGCGCCGTCACCGTGCTGGCGGCACCGGGCATGGCCTTCGCGGCCCCCTCCCCCACCCCGACGCCCTCCGCCTCGCCGGCCGTACCCGCGAGCAAGGACCTGGAGGCCGTCCGTCAGCGGCTCGAGAAGCTCTACCACGACGCGGCCGTCGCCACCGACGCCTACAACGCTGCCGAGGAGAAGTCGCAGCAGCAGTCCGCGCAGATCGTCGAGCTCACCAAGAAGATCGCCCAAGGGCAGCAGCGCCTCGACCAGTTGAAGGACCGGGCCGGCGCCGCGGCCCGCGCCCAGTACCGCACGGGCGGACTGCCGCCCGAGGCGCAGCTGGTGCTCAGCGACGACCCGCAGCAGTTCCTCGACGGCACCCGGCGGCTGATGCAGGGCCAGCGCGCCGCCAAGGGCATGCTCGCGGAAATGGCCCGCACGCAGGAGGACTTGAAGCAGTACGCCGCAGACGCCGCCGAACGCTGGCGGCAGCTGGAGGTGAACCGCAAGGCCAAGGAGGCGGCCAAGCAGAAGATCACGCAGCAGGTCTCGCAGGCCGAGAAGCTCGAGTCCCAGCTGGAGGCGAAGGAGAAGGCGCGTCTGGCCGAGCTGGAGCGGCAGGCCGCGGCCAAGGCGCAGACCGCCTGGCTGGACACCGGGATACTCAAGGACGTCAAGACCGGCGCGAGTGAGCGGGGCCGGCAGGCCGTGGCCTTCGCGACGGCCCAGATCGGCAAGCCGTACGAATGGGGCGCCGAGGGCCCGCGGACCTTCGACTGCTCCGGGCTGACGTCTCAGGCCTGGGCGCACGCCGGGCAGCCCATCCCCCGCACCTCGCAGGAGCAGTGGGCACAGCTCAAGCACGTCGACATCAAGGACATGCGGCCCGGCGACCTGATCATCTACTTCGGCGACGCCAGCCATGTCGGGATGTACGTCGGCGACGGCACGGTCGTGCACGCCCCGCGCCCGGGGCGCACGGTGACCCTCACCGGGGCGGGCACGATGCCCATCCTGGGCGTCGTGCGACCGGACATGTAGCCGACACGTCGGAGTGGGCACGGGGGCGCATGGGGTGGGGGCACGGGGAGTGGACTCATCCAGTCGACCGGATGCCGCGCGGGCTCACCCGGCGTCCGCCGCGGGGCACTAGTGGCCCCCTCCGCGTGGCTGCGTGACCTGCGGCACGGGCGCCAACGCCCCTGTAAGGCGCGTCACGTGACCCACCGCACGTCGATCAAGGGGCCAAACCCCTGCCGACGTGACGTTCGTCATCCCCGTTCCGCGTCCCGCCTGTCCAACTGCGGTAGGTATCGCGGCATATGACGGCGGCCTCCTGCCGAGCGACGTGCCTCACACCATTCCTTTACCGCGCTCCCACCCGCTATGGTCCCGGTCGGTGGATCGAGGCCCCTCGCCCACCATGCCCTCGGGGGGAGGGAAGGAACCCAAGACAATGCCCGTACCCGTACCGCGGCCCAGGGCGATCCCGGCCGTGGAGAGTGGTCAGGCGCCGGCCGCCCGTGGAGGCGGCCCCTCCAAGGAAGAGACCCCGCGCAAGGAAGCCACGGTCGACAACGCCGCCACCACCCACCACAACCTCACATTGCTGCTGATCGAGGATGATCCCGGCGGTTCGCCGATCGTGCCCGATCTGCTCGACTCGGCCGGCAAGCCGATCCGCGTGCGCACCGCCCGCAACCTCACCGAGGCCGAGCGGCTGCTCACCGACGACGTCCACTGCATCCTGCTGGACCTCGCTCTCCCGGCGCCCGGCCGGTCCGCCGACGCCGACGGTGACCACGACGAGCTGGCCGTGCTCAAGCACGTACTGCAGCTCGCGCCCCGGCACGCCGTGCTCGCGCTGACCGCGTCCAACGACGCCGAGCGCGGTGCGGAGGCCGTGCGCGTCGGCGCGCAGGACTACCTGTTCCGCGACGAGCTGGACGGGCGGCTGCTGAGCCGCGCGATCCGCTACGCCGTCGAGCGCAAGCGGTCCGACACGGCCGAGCGCAAGCTCGCCGAGGGCCGGATGCGCGCCCAGGAGAACCGCCGGCTCGAGCGGGGCCTGCTGCCCACGCCGCTGCTGGACGGCTCCTCGCTGCGCTTCGCCGCCCGCTACCGCCCCGGCCGCTCGCGCGCGCTGCTCGGCGGGGACTTCTACGACACCGTCCGCACCCCGGACGGCACCGTGCACGCCATGATCGGCGACGTCTGCGGGCACGGCCCGGACGAGGCGGCGCTCGGCGTGGAGCTGCGCATCGCCTGGCGGGCGCTGACCCTGGCCGGGCTGTGCGGCGACGAGCTGCTGGGCACGCTGCAGGAGGTACTGGAGCACGAGCGCGGCGACGACGAGATCTTCGCCACGCTGTGCACGGTGGACATCGCGCCGGACGGCCGCCGCGCCGGCCTGTGCCTGGCCGGCCACCCGTCCCCGCTGCTGCTGCGCCCCGGCGCCCGGCCACGGCTGCTGCCGTACGACAACAACGGCCCCGCGCTCGGTCTGCTGCCGGGTGCGCGCTGGCCGCGGATGCATGTGGACCTGGGCGCCGAGTGGAGTCTGATGCTCTACACCGACGGCCTGATCGAGGGCCGGATCGGCGAGGGCCGCGAGCGGCTCGGTCAGGACGGCATGGTCGACATGGTCGCCCGCCGCTACGCCGAGGGCCTGCGCGGTGAGGCTCTGATCCAGCGGGCGGTCACGGAGGCCCGGGAACTGAACGGCGGCGAGCTGACCGACGACGTGGCGGTGGTCCTGCTGGACCGCCTCACCTGAGTCCGACTCGTCCGGAGTCCGACTCGTCCGGAGTCCCGGGGCCCCGGGGAGTGGGGGCTACCGCCCCCCGTTCCACGGGCCGTAAGGGCCGTCGCTGCTGGAGCCGCGGCCTCGGCGGCGGGGGCTGACCTGCTGGAGGGCCGGGCGCGCGTCGACGAAGAAGACGATGGAGGCGACGAGGCCGGCGAGCTGGAGGAAGAGCATCGGCACCAGCAGGTTCACCGCGACCGCGATGCCGAGGATGATCAGCCAGAAGCCCTTGTTCTGCTTGCCGGCGGCGCGGTAGGCGTCCTCACGGAACAGCGCGGCCATCACGAAGGCCACGACTGCCATCGCCAGCATCGCGAGGTACAGCAGCCACATGAACCCCGCGAAACCCTGCATCAGCACAACGTCCACCACCTGAGTCGGCTCGTCGATACGCGGTCACCGTACCCGTAGAACGGGCCGGACACCCCCAGGGTGCCCGGCCCGCGGAACTGCCGCCCGTGACTCCGCTTACTCGGCGGCGGGGGTCGTCTTCTTCGCGGTGGCCGTCTTCTTGGCCGGGGCCTTGCGGGCCGCGGCCCTCTTCGCGGCCGACTCCTCGGCCGACGGCTGCACCGCCGTGCCGGCCGGCTTGACCTCGACCGGCGCGGCCTTCGGCTCGGGGTCGGGCTCGACGGCCACCGCGAGGTCCACGACCTCGTCGGCGGCCTGACCGCGCCAGGTCTTCACGGCCTGCTCGCCGTGCTCGGCGACCTTCTCGTAGGCCTCACGGGCCTTCACGGCGTACTCGGCGGCCACGCCGACGCCGCGCAGGGCGAAGTCCTGGGCGCTCTCGCCGATCTTCTTCAGGTCGCCGTCGAGGGAGCCGATGAACTCGGTGACCTTGGTCTGGAGGGTCTCCTGCGTCTCCTTGACCCGGGCGGTGGCCCGCTCCTGGACGACCTTGGGGTCGGTGTTGCGGACGGCCTCGAAGCGGGCCGGCGCCTGCTCGCGCAGCTGCTCGACCAGGGCCGGCACCTTCTTGGCCTGCTGCAGCGCCAGATCGGCGGTACCGGCGGCGAAGTAGAGCGGGGTCGGGTCGCTGAGGGTCTTGCGCAGGTCGTCGGTGATGGCCATGGTGAGGGTCCTCCCGGAATTCTTTCGGATGAGGGTCTGTGTGGTCCGCAGCCGGCGGCCGGGTCTCCCTGGTCCGGTCAACCGGCCGTCTGCTGCGGTCCCGCGTCGTGTCCGCCGACCGTGCGGGGGTCGTGCGCCTCGGCGTCGCCCTGGCCGGCCGGCTCGGCGCCGTCGGCGCCGCCGAACCCGTTCTCCTTGCGGAACGACTCGTAGATCTGCAGCAGCACCTGCTTCTGCTTCACGTTGAGCGAGGGGTCGGCGAGGAGGGCCGCGCGGGTCGCGCCTTCCCGGAAGCGCTCCTCCCCGTCCCGTTCCGCGTCGAGGATGCCGGCGCGCACGTACAGCGTCTCGGCGGAGATCCGCAGCGCCTTGGCGACCTGCTGGAGCACCTCCGCGCTGGGCTTGCGCAGCCCGCGCTCGATCTGGCTCAGGTACGGATTGGACACCCCGGCGGCCTCCGCGAGCTGCCTGAGCGACAGCTGCGCATTGCGCCGCTGCTCGCGCAGGTACTCACCGAGATTGCCGACGTTGAGCGATGCCATGCCTCCACCTTGCCGCACCGCGCTAACTATTGCAAGCATCCTGCTTGCAAGCGTGCAACGGCGTGTCGGAGCGGCGGCACGACCCCGCCACAGGGGGCGTACCGGGGGCGCGTACCCACTTTTTGTGGGTACTTGGCAGCGCCGCGCGCTCCCCCGAGGCTGGACGACGTGATCAGCGGACCTGAGCGAGCCGGTCCAGGCGGCGGTGGCCCCATGCTCGCGGCGACCGCGTCGCGTGCGCTGCCGGCGGCGTGCACCCCCCGTGCCGGCAGCTCGGCGCCGCGGCCCGGGGGTGCGGTCCCAGACGGTGGTGGTGAACCCCGCGTCGAGGAAAGGCACCGGCCCAAGCGCCCGCCCCATCGACGCGGTGTTCCTGCACAGCGGGCCGCGCGAGGTGTACGACGAGCACCGGCCGGTGCTGGCGGCCCTCGGCGGCACGCACACCCACCTCGGGGAGGAGGCGAGCCGGGCCGCCGCCTACGACATCGCGTTGCTGGACATCTTCTGGACGGCCATGGGCGGTTACGCGCTCGCCCTTGCCGTGGCCCGGGCGGAGGGCATCAGCGGGCGGGAGCTGGCGCCCTTCGCCCAGGGGATCGCGGCGATCCTTCCGCCGCTGTTCGAGAGGTTCGCCGGCGACGCGGACGACGGCACCTACTCGGGCGAGATCAACCCGATCACCTCGGCCGCCTCCACCATGCCCCACGTCGTGCACGCCTCCGAGGAGCACGGCGTCGACGCGAGCCTGATGCGCGTGATCGAAGGCCAGGCCCGACGCGTCATCGGCCTGGGCCACGGCTGCGACGGCTTCATCCGCGTGACGGATCTGCTTGCGCGCCGCTAGGCCCTGTCGCAGGACGCCCGGGCAGACCGGCTGCGCGTATGCCGAAGGCCAGGTAGGTGCCCAGGCCGTTCTGGAGCGCGGTGGTCAGTTCCGTGCGGCCCGCCGCGGTCATCGCCTCGGCCCACGGCGCCGCCATCCGGGCCTGCTCGTCCTTGTCGTAGCCCTTGCGGACGAGGTGGGTCGCCAGGTCGTGCAGGGCGTCGCCGAACAGCGCGAGCTCCCAGTCGATCACGGTGATCCGGTTGCGGCGGCGTGCGCCCGGACCGCGGTCAGCAGCGGCTGCAGCGAGTCGAGCACCCGGGTGACACCGGCCTCGGCCAGCAGCGCCGCCTCGTGGGCGTTGCGGGCATATCCGAGGAAGGGCACGCCGGCGGCGGTGGCGGCGTGGTGGTCGGAGGGGGAGTCGCCGATCATCAGGGCGTCGCCGGGGGCCGCGCCCAGGTCACTCAGGGCCCGCTCGAGGCTGTGCGGGTCCGGCTTGAGCAGGTGCAGGTCCCGGGTGCGGCCGTAGACGTGGGGGGCGAAGCAGGGCAGCAGGCCGCGGCCGGCGAGGTAGGAGGTGATCGCCTGGGGCGAGTTGTTGCTGGTGACGGCCATGCGGGGCCCCACAGCCGTCCAGGTGCGGATGAGGGGGTCGGCCCACGGTGTCGGCATCGCCGACGCGGCGGCCTTCAGCTCCTCCCGGGTGAGCCGCTCCTCGAGGTGGGCGACCAGGTCGCTGCGAGGGTGACGGCGGTCCACCGCGCGGAGCACCATGTGCGGGTCGGGCGACGCGCGCTCGGCGTCGTCGAGCAGGCCGGTGAGGCCCTGCCGCGCCAGCCAGTCGACCAGTTCGGCCGCCACCTGCCGGGCGGGACGGGAGGCGAAGAGCCGGCAGAGCGGCCCGTCGAAGTCCCACAGCACCACCTGCGCCCGGGCGGCCTTGTCACGCAGCCATCCGGTCTCTTCCGGTACCGCTTCCGTCTGCGTCGTATCAGAAGTCACGAGGAGAGTGTCAGGTCCCTGGTGATGGTTTCCCAGAGGGCGTCGAACCACTTCTGGGGATTCCTCCACGAACGCCGCGTCGCGCCGGCCGCCGGAGCCGTCGGCCTGGTCCTGCTCAGCGTCGGCATCAAGGCCCGCAGGCCGGCCCTCAGCTCGGCCGGCGCCGTGGTGCTCGCGCTGCTGGTCGCCGGCCCCGCGCTCAGCTCGTGAGCACCGGACCGGATCTCAGAACACGTCCGGGCACCACGGCCGCCGGGACGTACGCAGCAGGCCGTCGGCCACATGGGCGGCGCCCGCTCGTTCTTCCCGCACGCGGCCCAGCGCCGCCAGCCGCACCGCCGAAGCGTCCCCCAGCCACAGCGAGGCCAACTCGCCCACGTCCAGCGTGAGATCGGCCGCCCGCGAGGTCGGCTCCACCGACGCGCCCTGCGGGGAGGCGTCCAGCAGGTACCGTCCACCCGCCAGACCCTGCCGGTCGACGACGTCGAGCACCAGCGCACCGGTCCCCTCGTACGTGCGCGCCCGAAGCGCTTCCACGACGTCCAGCAGCCGCACCCACAGCCAGTCCGCCAGCGTGGTGATCGCGGCCGACCTCGGGTCCGGCAGCAGATGCGGGAGCAGGTCATCGGGGGCCCGCCCGCCGCTCTTGACCTTCACGATCCAGTCGATGGAGCACAGATAGCGCCACAGCGCGCGCTCGGCGGCCGGGGTCGTCGCGATCAGCCGCCGCACCGTCGCCGTGTTCAGCGGCTGCTTGGCGTCCCCCCAGGTGTCGTCGCACTCGTACGTCACCAGCCCCTCGACCTCGCCGCCCGCCGAGCGGTAGACGGCGTAGAAGGGCTCCTTCCACGTGGCGTGGAAGCGCACCGCGCCCGTGTGCAGCTGCCACCACAGCTCGTCCCGGCTGACGACGCCCGGCTGGGTGCGGCGCAGCCGCTCGTGCAGCTCGGGGCCGAGCTTGCGGACGTCCTCGCCGTACACGAGGTCGACACGTCCGCCGTCATCCGGGCCCGCCCAGCGCGGGTCGAGCCCGGTGCGCGGCACGTCGATCGTCCACTCGGCGACCGTGGTGGCCGCGCCGAAGCCGTAGCGGCCGTAGATCGGGTACTCGGCGGCGATCAGCGTCGCCACGACGTCACCGCGTTCCTTCGCCGCCGCCAGGTCCCGGGTCATCATCCGGGTGAGCAGGCCGCGCCGGCGGTGCGTGGCGCTGACGGTGACGTTGGTGATCGCGTCGGCCCGCACCGGCGTACCGCCGACGGCCGTGACCTCCTGCGCGAAGGACCGGAACGTGGCCACACAGCGGCCCGCGTCGAACGCCCCCAGCAGCCGCCCCGGCACGAACCGCCTCCGCCGTGCCTCGAGGATCTCCGGGGTGATGTCCGGCGGCGTCAAGAAGCCGGTGTCCAGGGCCCGTTGCCAGTCGGCCAACTCGTCGTCGGTGATCGCCCGTACGTCGATGTCGGAGCTGCGGTCGGTCATGGGCCCACGGTAGGTGTGCGGCGGTGAGGTGTCGCGCGGTTTTCCGCGCCCCGGAACACCACGGCGCACGTCAGCTGACGTGGATCCAGGACCCGAGCGCGAGCCCGTGGTGACCGGGCAGGCCGGCGCGCCGATGGGGAGCAGACGGCGCGCCCGGCCCAGACCCGGACACCGGGGGGGGAAGGCCAGGGCGGTCGGGCCGGCGACGCCGCGTTGAGCACCTACAGCGCCCAGGCCGACACCGCGACGCCGGTCCGCTCGCGGTGCGGCGCCGACTGCGGGGGCCCGTAGGGGCGGGCGCAGGTGCCGGCCACGGCCACGGACGGACCGTCACCTTCCGCTGCGGGCCCCGCCTCGGTGGAACGTCACATCAGAAGATCGTCGACCTGCGCTTCCCCGTCACGGTAACGCCGGGCGATCTCCGCGCTGCAGTCGTCCGCCGTGCGCTGCAGCCGCTGGCGGCGGCGCGAGACCTGCTGTTCGTAGCGCACCAGGCGGGCCATGGCCTCGTTCAGCTCCTCGTCGGTGCGGGCCCCCAGGTCCGACAGTTCGACCTCCGCGAGCATCTCGGCGGCCAGCAGCCCGTACTCCTCGTTGTGCGGGGGGCCCACCGTGACGTGGCGGGCGGAGGAGCGGTGCCGGGCCGGGGCGTCGGTGAGGATCTCCGGGAGCCGCTCGACGACGGACGGCTCCCCGACGGCCACCACCCTCGCCGGGGCGCGCCGCAGCAGCTCCGCGCGCAGGATGTCGATCCGCCCCTGCAACAGCCGCCGTACATAACTGAGGTCCGCCTCGTCGCGCTGGGCGTCACGGCGCAGGGTCCGCAGCTCCGGCAGGCTCAGCAGGGTCAGGTCCCGCTCGCCTTCGGCGCGCTGCGCGTCCGGGTCGCCGGTGCGTTGTGCGGGCGGACGCGGGGCCGTGGTCCTCGCCCCGCGCGCGGGCGCGACAGCCCCGGGCTCGGATGCGACAGCCCCGGGCTGCTGCCCGGTACTCGGTGTGCTCATGTGCCTCAACCGTCCCCTCGACCGGCGTGTGCCTGCATCGTGCCACCCCGCGTGGCCGCTATGTGACCGAGTGCCCCCGAACGGCCCCACATGACGGGATTGGGGCCAAAAACAGGCCCCCGAAAGGCCCCAGGGCCGCCACTGGGCCCGTCCCGCGGCCCGGCATGATGGTCGTATGCGTGCAGTGGTGCAGAGGGTGGACGGCGCGAGCGTCGTCGTGGACGGCGAGACGGTGGGCGAGATCAAGGGCGAGGGGCTGTGCGTCCTCGTCGGCGTCACCCACGAGGACACCAAGGAGAAGGCGGCCCAGCTGGCCCGCAAGCTGTGGAGCGTGCGGATGCTGCACGACGAGAAGTCGTGCAGCGACATCGACGCCCCGCTGCTCGTCATCAGCCAGTTCACGCTGTACGGCGACGCCCGCAAGGGCCGCCGCCCCACCTGGAACGCGGCCGCCCCAGGCGACGTCGCCGAGCCGCTGGTGGACGAGGTGGTCGCCCGGCTGCGCGAACTCGGCGCGACGGTGGCGACGGGCCGCTTCGGCGCGCACATGCGGGTGGCGCTGACGAACGACGGCCCGTTCACCGTCCTGATCGAGGTCTGAGTCCCGGCCGGCCGGCAACCACGGACCGGCAACCACCGGCCGGCAACGCCCGGCCGGCTACGGCTCGACGACGGCCTCCTGGGCGGCGGCGGTCGTGCCGGCGAGCAGCGGGGCGTCCACCGGGACGTTCCGCTTGACCAGGGCCAGCGCGATGGGGCCCAGCTCGTGGTGGCGCACCGACGTCGTCACGAATCCGATCTTGCGGCCGTCCGGGCCGTCCGTGGCGAGCCGGATCTCCGTGCCCGGAGTCGGCAGATGGACCTCGCTGCCGTCCAGGTGCAGGAAGACCAGCCGGCGCGGCGGCTTGCCCAGGTTGTGCACCCGGGCGACGGTCTCCTGACCGCGGTAGCAGCCCTTCTGCAGGTGCACGGCGCTGCCGATCCAGCCCAGCTCGTGCGGGATCGTGCGGTGGTCGGTCTCGAAGCCCAGGCGGGGCCGGTGGTGCTCGACGCGCAGCGCCTCGTACGCCAGGATCCCGGCCGGCGGCCCGGCCTGCTCGGCGAAGGACTCCAGCCGCTCCCGGGGCAGGAACAGGTCACGGCCGTACGCCGTCTCGCGCACGACGACGTTTTCGGGGACCTCGGCGATGGATCCGGCGGGCAGGTGGACGACGGCGAAGTCCTCGGTGCGGTCGGCGACCTCCACCTTGTAGAAGAACTTCATCGACTCCAGGTACGCGATCAGCGCGCCCGCGGTGCCGGGCTCGACGTGCGCCCAGGCGGTGGTGCCGTCGTCCACCAGGTACAGGGCGTGCTCGATGTGGCCGTGCGCGGACAGGATCAGCGCCTCGGTGGCCTCGCCCACGGGCAGCTCGCTGACGTGCTGGGTGAGCAGCAGGTGCAGCCAGGCGAGCCGGTCCTCACCGGAGACGGTGACGACACCGCGGTGCGAGAGGTCGACGAAACCGGTGCCGTCGGCGAGGGCACGCTGCTCGCGGAACAGGTCGCCGTAGTGGGCAGCGACGCCTTCGTCCAGCCCCTCGGCGGGGACGGCGCCAGGCAGGGACAGCAGGGGGCTCTTCATGGCGTCAAGCCTACGACTAGGTACTTGAACCCTTGAGCTGCTGGTCCGCGGAGCAGTCCTTGCACCGGCCGAAGATCGCGAAGTGCTTCATGTCGGTGTCGAAACCGAACTGCTCGCGCAGCTTGGCGGTGAACTCGGCGGCCACCGACAGATCGGCCTCGATGACGTTGGTGCAGTCCCGGCAGACCAGGTGGATGTGGTGGTGCCGGTCGGCCAGGTGGTACGTCGGCGCCCCGTGCCCCAGGTGCGCGTGGCTGACCAGGCCCAGCTCCTCCAGCAGCTCCAGCGTGCGGTAGACGGTGGAAATGTTGACCCCCGACGCCGTCTTCCGCACTTCGGCGAGGATGTCGTCGGGGGTCGCGTGCTCAAGGGTGTCCACGGCTTCGAGGACAAGCTGGCGCTGCGGCGTCAGCCGGTAGCCGCGCTGCCGCAGGTCCGTCTTCCAGTCGGTGCTCACCACACCCACGAGTCTAGAACCACGCGCGCGGGACCACGTGGGGCGTGACTACTTGAAGAAGGCGATCCCGTCGTCCGGGAGGTCCTGCGGCAGAGCCTTCGCCCAGCGCTCGACCTCCTCGGGGGTGACGACCTTCTTCAGCTGCGCCGACATGTAGGGGCGCAGCTCGACCTCGGGGGTCTGCTTCTCGCCGACCCACATCAGGTCACTCTTGACGTAGCCGTACAGGCGCTTGCCGCCGGTGTAGGGGCGGGAGGCGGCCGTACGCGCGACGGCGTCCGTGACCAGGTCGATCTGCGGCTTCTTGTCGGCCATCTCGCCGTACCAGACCTCGATGACACCGTCGTCGCGGGTCATCGTGACCTCAACCTTGCGCTCGGCGTCGATCCGCCAGAAGCCGGACTCGGTCTCCAGCGGCCGCACCTTGTTGCCCTCGTTGTCCAGGACCCAGGTGCGGGAGTGGTACTCGAGGAAGTCCCGGCCGTCGTGGGTGAAGCTGACCTCCTGGCCGAAGTTGCACTTTTCGGAGCCGGGGAAGTCGTGCACGCCGGCACCCGCCCAGTTGCCGAGCAGGAAGGCGAGCGGGACAAGGTCCTTGTGCAGGTCGGACGGGATCTCGATCATGTTCGGCGGCTTTCCTGGAGAGTGGGTCAGCGCTGGCCCTGGTACAGCTTCTTCACGGTCAGGTAGGCGAAGGCGAGAACGCCGACGCAGACCAGGACCAGCAGGGTTTCGAAGAAGATCTCCACGGGGTGCTCCTTGTGAGCGCAAGTGGGCGGTACGGGGCCGGGCCCCAGCTTACGCGGCCGGAGCCGGACCCTCTTTGTGAGGTACCTCCTGACGGGGTCCCCCGCGGGATTCAGGTCAGCAGCTGGCTGTGCAGGACGACCGTCTGCTGGAACGGCACGGCCGCCGCGCCGCCCTTGCGGGACTGGATCACGACGGCGCCCTTGCCGAGGTCCTTGGCACCGCCCGGCGCCTGCAGCAGCAGCTTGCGCAGGTCGCCGTCGGTCTTCACCTTGCGGTCCTGCGCGGCGGACAGGGGCGCGGGCGCCGGGCCGCCCGCCTGGCGCAGCACCGGCTGGGACAGCGACGGCAGCGCCGTCGGCTCGCGGTCGGCCCGGATCAGGTATCCGACACAGGTGCCGGCGATCAGGCCGAGGGCTACGGCACCGCGGAAAGACCGGCTCCGCGGCGCCGACGCGGCCGTGCCGCGCTTCCACTCCGTCCCCCCAAAGAACGTGAAGCGCGGCTTCCGATCCGCGCCCCGACAGGGCACTCATGGTCATGCCAAGCAGTTGCAGGCACGTTGATTACGATTCCGTCATGGCGAAGAAACTCGTGATCAAGGTGACGGCGGGGGCCGACGCCCCGGAGCGCTGCTCACAGGCGTTCACCGTCGCGGCGGTGGCCGTGGCCAGCGGGGTGGAGGTGTCGGTGTGGCTGACCGGTGAGTCCGCCTGGTTCGCCCTGCCGGGGCGGGCCGCCGACTTCGAGCTGCCGCACGCGGCTCCGCTGCCGGACCTCATCGACTCGATCCTGGCGGCCGGCCGGCTGACCCTGTGCACCCAGTGCGCGGCCCGGCGGGACATCACTGAGAACGACGTCATCGAGGGCGTACGGATCGCCGGCGCGCAGGTGTTCGTGCAGGAGGCGCTGGGCGAGGACACGCAGGCGCTGGTCTACTGACCGCACGGCTGACGCGCCCGGCTAGCGCGGGCGTTTCCTGCCGTCCAGCTCGTCCCACCACTCGTCGGACTTCGGATCGCCGGAGGGGTCGTCCCACCAGCGGTCCTCGGGGCCGCGCCGGTTGGCGACCATCGCCGCGACCGGCGGGATGACCATGGCGAACACGCACATGCCCACAGCCGCCGGCACCGACCACAGGCGCACGAACCCCCACGCCATGACGAAGAGGAACAGGCACGTCCCCATCATGGCGAAGTACACGTGACGTCGCCGTGCGTACATGCCTCCAGCGTAGATCGGGGCACGCCGAAGGGCCGCACCCCAGGCGTCCAACCCGGGGGGTGCGGCCCTTCGGTCACTCACGGCGCGGCTGTGGCGCCCGCGTCGCCTCAGACGGCGATGGCGACCTCGGCCAGCCCGCCCTGCTGGGCGACGACCGTGCGGTCGGCGGTGCCGCCGGGCACGAGAGCGCGGACGGTCCAGGTGCCTTCGGCCGCGTAGAAGCGGAACTGCCCCGTGGCGGAGGTCGGGACCTCCGCGGTGAACTCACCGGTCGAGTCGAGCAGGCGCACGTAGCCCACCACCGGCTCGCCGTCGCGGGTCACCTGGCCCTGGATGGTGGTCTCACCGGGCTTGATCGTCGAGGCGTCCGGGCCGCCGGCCTTCGCTCCACACATGTCTTTCTCCTACGAGGGGGGGTCTGACCAGAAGGTCGGTCGGATGAGGGGTTACTTGCCGCTGCCGAGCTCGATCGGCACGCCGACGAGGGAGCCGTACTCGGTCCAGGAACCGTCGTAGTTCTTGACGTTCTCCTGGCCCAGCAGCTCGTGCAGGACGAACCAGGTGTGCGCGGAGCGCTCACCGATGCGGCAGTAGGCGATGGTGTCCTTCGACAGGTCCACGCCCTCGGCCTCGTACAGCTCCTTCAGTTCCTCGTCGGACTTGAAGGTGCCGTCGTCGTTCGCCGACTTCGACCACGGGATGTTCCTGGCGGACGGGACGTGGCCCGGACGCTGCGACTGCTCCTGCGGCAGGTGCGCGGGGGCGAGCAGCTTGCCGGAGAACTCGTCGGGCGAGCGGACGTCGACCAGGTTCTGGCTGCCGATGGCGGCGACGACCTCGTCGCGGAAGGCGCGGATGGAGGCATCCTGGGCCTTGGCCTTGTACTCGGTCTTGGCGCGCTCGGGGACCTCGTCGCCGGCGACCAGCTCGCGGGCGTCCAGCTCCCACTTCTTGCGGCCGCCGTCCAGGAGCTTGACGTCCTGGTGGCCGTAGAGCTTGAAGTACCAGTAGGCGTAGGACGCGAACCAGTTGTTGTTGCCGCCGTAGAGGACGACGGTGTCGTCGTTGGCGATACCGCGCTCGGACAGCAGCTGCTCGAACTGCTCCTGGTTGACGAAGTCGCGACGGACCGGGTCCTGCAGGTCCTGCTTCCAGTCGATGCGGATGGCGTTCTTGATGTGGTTCTTCTCGTACGCCGTGGTGTCCTCGTCGACCTCGACGATGACGACCTTGGGGTCGTCCAGGTGCTGCTCGACCCAGTCGGCGTCTACCAGGACGTCGCTGCGGCTCATGCTTTTCTCCTCCGGGGCAGGTGCGGCGGGGCGTGCGACAGATCAGGGCGTGCGCAGGCCGAGGCGGCGGCGCACGGGTGCCCAGGGGCTGGGCGGTGAGGGATGCGGAGGCCGGGCGGGCCGTCCGCTCAGAAGGTGCGACAGAGCATGGCGGCAACGCGGCACAGGTCCACTGCCCGCCGCTTCGTGAGATCCGCCTGTCGCTTCATGGTCTCGATCGTAGGGACGGACAGGCGGGCGTGTCACCGGCGTGTCGCATGATGAGACGCGATCGTCCGCATTGTGGGACGAGGGAGGGTTCAGGCGGTCGTCGCACAGCATCCGGCGGGGTGCGCGCCGCGCGAGCCGTGCCGGGTGGACAGGCATGTCTCACGCTTCGGACGGAGCATGCCGGGTCGGGACTCTCCTACCCGGCCAGCTTGACGTGGGAACCCTTCACGTTGATCTCCACACCGTTCGGCGCCGTACGCACCGAGTCGAGGGCGATGTCGCCCGGCAACTGGTCGATGACCTGCTGGAAGTCGACGATCGCGCGCAGGCGGTCCTCGGCGATCGCGGCGGCGGCCAGCTTGGGCAGGGAGTCCGCGCGGACCTCGATCCGGCCCTTCACCACGGCCACGGAGCTGAGCACGGACACGGTCCGCTCGATCCCGAAGGCGGGGATACGGCCCTCCACGGCGACCTTGATCTTCCCGTTGCCGCCGTCGGAGAGGCCGACGACCCGGGCGGTGACACCGGGGGCCACCTCGGTCGGCTCGGACTTGGCGGTCTTCATCAGCTCGGCGTAGGGGATCGTGGCGGTGCCGGTCACCCGGGCGGCGGTGGCGGAGCTGAAGTCGCCGGAGAAGGAGACGCCCTTCATGTGGGCCTTCAGATCCTCGATCCGAATGGTCTGACCGGCCTTGCCGGTGGCCGCCTGGTAGCTGTCGATGCCGACCTCGACGTCGTCCAGCTCACCACCGGCGACCTGGGTGAGGAACGGAAAGCCGTTGATGGACACGTCGGGCGTCTTCGCGAGCCCCTCGGTGCTGCGCACCCGGTCCGCGGCCTCGCTCTCCGCGAAGTGCACGGCGACCCGGTCCACGATCACGAACAGCACGCCGAGCACCACGACGACGATCAGCAGTATGCGCACCCCGCGCGACATCCGACGACTCCCCCACCTCGACAACCGGCCGAACCCCACGGTAACTCCGGGCAGCCGAGGGGCCGGAGGATTGTCGACCAGCTGTGACAGGGGGGTGGCCGGGGGGTTGCGGGATCTGCCCGGTACCGCCGGGGGTCCCGGCAACGCGAAGGGGCTGATGCCCGTCGCGCATCAGCCCCTCGTGTTGCCGGGCTCAGCCCAGGACCCGGCCCAGGACGTACACCGCCGGGGCCGCCGCGGTCAGGGGGAGGGCCACGCCGGCCGTGAAGTGGACGAAGCGGGACGGGTAGTCGTAGGCGGCGACGCGGTGCCCGATCAGCGCGCAGACCGCCGCGGACGCGCCGAGCAGGGCGCCGCTCGCGCCGATGCCGGTCATCCCGCCCACCGCGATGCCCGCACCGGCCGCGCCCAGCAGCGCGACGCCCACCGACACCGGCGTGGGCAGCGGCAGCGCACGGGCCAGGACGGCCACCGCGACGGACGCGGCGCCCACCGACACCGCGTCGGCGTCGGCCGCCAGGTACCCGCCGGCCATGATCGCGAGTGCGGCCGAGGCAACGGTCGCCATCAGGCCGTACATCCGCTCGTCCGGGTCCGCGTGCGAACGCAGTTGCAGGACCAGGGAGAGCAGGACCCACACGCCGAGCGTGCCCAGGATCGCCCCGGGCGCGTGCTCGCGGCCGGCCCCGAGGACGGCGGCGTCGGCGGCGAGCGCGCCCAGGAAGGCGAGCGCGATGCCCTGCCGGGCGGGCCACATGCCGTTCAGCCGGAACCAGCCCGCCGCGGTGACGGCCTGCAGCGCCACCAGCGGCACGAGCAGGGCGTACGACCCGATCGGCGCCGCGACTGCGAGCAGCAGCCCGAGCAGCGCGGTGAGCGCCGCCGGCTGCATGCCGGGGTCGATGATCGGCGACCGGCCCTCGAGGCGGGCCCGCTGGGCGTCGGTGATGCGCGCGTTGCCGACGAGGGTGGCCGGCCCGTAGGCCGGACCACCGGAAGCGGACGCCGGCTCGTCGGGGACGGCGGCGACCGGCTGCGGCTGAACGGAGGGCTGGACCTGGGGCTGAGGCTGGGCCTGCGGCTGCGGCTGCGGCTGCGGGCCCCCGTACGGCTCGGCCACCGGCTGCGCGTAGCCGCCGTACCCCTGCCCGGCGTCGTATCCCTGCCGCGTACTGCCGTACTCCTGCCCCGGGCCGTACCCCTGTTCCGAGCCGTATCCCTGCCCCGTGCCGCCGGTGCCGTACGTCCCGCCGTACTGCTGTTGCTGGTGGTCCTGCTGCGGCAGGTACGCCGTCTGCTCCGGTGCCGGGGCGACCGGTGACTGGACCTGGGTCTCCCAGGTCTGGCCCTGCCACTGCTGGGTGTACTGCTGGGGGTCGTCGTAGGGCTGCTGGTACTGGTCCGGCCCCGGCCACCCCTGCTGCGGCTGCGGTGCCTGCGAGTACCGGTCGTCGTATCCCTCGTACGGCTGGTTGCTCATCGGCGTGCTCATCCTCCTGCGAACGGCGGGAGCACCTCGACCGTGCCGCCCTCGGTCAGCCGTACCTTCTCGTGCGCGCGTGTGCCGACGGGGTCGCCGTCGAGAAGGAACGAACAGCGCCGGAGCACGCGCGTGAGTTCGCCCGGGTGCCGCTCGCGCACCGCGTCGAGCGCCTCGGCCAGCGTGGTCGCGTCGTACGGCTCCTCGGCGACCCCGGCCGCGGCCTTGGCGGCTGCCCAGTAGCGCACCGTGACCTTTGCCATCTCGTCCCTCAAGTCCTCTTCGGCGGTGAACACCGCCAGGCTAGCCCGCCCGCGACAGCGCCCAGCGCGCGATGCGCGCCAGCAGCTCGTCGGCGGCCGCGTTCTCGGCGTGGCCCATGCCGGGCTCCAGCCAGAGTTCGCCGTGCTCACCGGCGGCGTCCGCGAGCATCCGGGGGTGGTCGAGCGGGAAGTAGCCGTCCCGGTCGCCGTGCACGATCAGCAGCGGCGTGGGCGCGATCTCCGGCACCGCCTCCACCGGGGACAGCGGCACCGGGTCCCACTCTTGGTGGTGGATGCGGGTGCGCAGTCCGTAGCGGCCCACCAGCCGCCCCGCCGGCCGTGTGACCAGCCAGTGCAGCCGCCGCATGGGCGCCGTGCCCCGGTAGTACCAGCGGGCGGGCGCGCTGACGGAGACCACGGCGTCCGTACCGCCGTGCAGTGCCGCGTGCCGCAGCACCACCGAGCCGCCCATGGAGAAGCCGACGGTCACCACGCGCGTGTGCCCGAGGTCCCGCGCCCAGCGGACCGCGGCCTCCAGGTCCAGCACCTCCCGGTCGCCGACGGTCGAACGGCCGCCCGAGCGCCCGTGCCCCCGGAAGGAGAAGGTGACGACGGCCCCGCAGTGCGCGAGGGCGCGCGCCACCCGGCGCACGTGCGGCCGATCCACCTCCCCGGTGAAACCGTGCGCCACGACGAACACCGGGCGTCCCCTGGGCGGCGCCGAGGTGTCCGACACCCCGGTCCCGGGCTCGTACAGCGCGTCGATCGTCACCCCGTCGGACGTGCGCAGCAGCGTGCGCCGGGGCGCCCGCAGGCCCGTCTCACATTCCGGACGTACGGTGGAACGCGCCACATCACCTGCCGGACCGATGCTCATGTGGGCTATTCTGCTGGCAGAGGATCCGGGCAGCGTAGCCCCCGGGTCCTTTTGTGCTTTCGGAAGCGTTGTATACGAAGCGGCAAACCGCAGGTGAACGCGGGTAGCCGCAGATATACGGGCCGTCGATCGCATGGGCGGTCCCCCGGGGCCGCCGGCGGTTCCCGAGGGGCGCGGGGAGCCGCACCGTACGAGCAGTGCCGTAAACGTCCTCGCAGGGACCGAGGAGGAACCAGACGTTATGGGCGAGCGAACCGTGCACGACGAGACGACGACCCGGGCAGGTGAGGCATGAGCGCTCTGCTGCTGCTGACCAACGCCCTCCAGCCGTCGACGGAGGTGCTGCCCGCGCTCGGCCTGCTGCTGCACAACGTGCGGGTGGCTCCGGCGGAGGGGCCGGCCCTGGTGGACACCCCGGGCGCCGACGTGATCCTGGTCGACGGGCGGCGCGATCTGCCGCAGGTGCGCAGCCTGTGCCAGCTGCTGCGCTCCACCGGCCCCGGCTGTCCGCTGATCCTGGTGGTGACCGAGGGCGGCCTCGCGGCCGTGACCGCGGACTGGGGCATCGACGATGTCCTGCTCGACACCGCCGGCCCGGCCGAGGTCGAGGCGCGACTGCGTCTGGCCATGGGCCGGCAGCAGATCGCGGGCGACGACTCCCCGATGGAGATCCGCAACGGTGATCTCTCGGTGGACGAGGCGACGTACAGCGCCAAGCTCAAGGGCCGGGTCCTGGACCTGACCTTCAAGGAGTTCGAGCTGCTCAAGTACCTCGCGCAGCACCCGGGCCGGGTCTTCACCCGGGCCCAGCTGCTGCAGGAGGTCTGGGGTTACGACTACTTCGGCGGCACCCGCACGGTCGACGTGCATGTACGACGGCTGCGCGCCAAGCTCGGCCCCGAGCACGAGTCGCTGATCGGCACCGTCCGGAACGTGGGTTATCGATTCGTTACGCCCGAGAAGGCCGAGCGCACGACCGAGGAGGTCAAGGCGAAAGCCGAGCAGGCAAAGCCGGGCAAGACGGACGACGAAGCCCCCGCACGCGCCGCAGAAGTCTCCGCGGACGCCTGACGGACCTCACCGGGGCGGCACGGCCCCGGCCGGCAGGGCGTTGCGGTCGCACATCCACGCTTCGATACGCCCTGCCCACAGCGGGTCTCTCCGCGTAGACTCCGCGCGTGGCCAAGGTGACTCGGGATGACGTGGCACGACTGGCGGGCACATCCACTGCCGTCGTCAGCTACGTCATCAACAACGGACCCCGGCCGGTCGCCCCGGCCACGCGCGAGCGTGTCCTCGCCGCGATCAAGGAACTGGGGTACCGGCCCGACCGGGTGGCCCAGGCCATGGCGTCCCGCCGTACGGACCTCATAGGCCTGATCATCCCCGACGCCCGCCAGCCCTTCTTCGGCGAGATGGCGCACGCGGTCGAGTGGGCCGCCGCCGAGCGCGGAAAGATGGTCCTCGTCGGCAACACCGACTACGTCGGCGAGCGCGAGGTCCACTATCTGCGCGCGTTCCTCGGCATGCGGGTCTCCGGTCTGATCCTCGTCTCCCACGCGCTGAACGACCTGGCCGCCGCGGAGATCGAGGCCTGGGACGCACGCGTGGTGCTGATGCACGAGCGCCCGGAGGCCATCGACGACGTCGCCGTCACCACCGACGACCTCGGCGGCGCCCAGCTCGCCGTCCGCCACCTGCTGGAGCACGGCTACGAGTACGTCGCCTGCATGGGCGGCACCGCCGACACCCCCGCCGTCGGCGACCCGGTCTCCGACCACGTCGAGGGCTGGCGCCGGGCCATGGCCGACGCGGGCATCCCGACCGAGGGGCGCCTGTTCGAGGCGCCGTACAACCGCTACGACGCCTACCGTGTCGCGCTGGACGTCCTCTCCGGCCCGAACCGCCCGCCCGCCATCTTCTGCTCCACCGACGACCAGGCGATCGGCCTGCTGCGCGCGGCGCGCGAGCTGCGCATCGACGTGCCCGGCAAGCTGGCCGTGGCCGGCTTCGACGACATCAAGGAGGCGGCGCTGGCGGACCCGCCGCTGACCACGATCGCCTCGGACCGCTCGGCGATGGCCCGCGCGGCCGTCGACCTGGTCCTCGACGACGGGCTGCGGGTGGCCGGCTCGCGCCGGGAGCGGCTGAAGGTGTTCCCGTCACGGCTGGTGGTGCGCACGTCGTGCGGCTGCGCATGAGACGCGCATGAGAGGCCCCGGGCCGCGGATGAGACGCGGCTGAGGGAGCCTCGCGAAGGGCGTGGAGCGGCTTTATATCGGGCATACGAGGTTCTGCCGGGCTTCTCAGACAGCCCTCAGACAGCTCTCATGATCCCGCGGAACTCTGTATGACATGACCGAGAGCATCCGCCGCGACGGCGAGTACGAGGACCCCTACGGGGGCGCTCACCCGGGCGCCCCCGAGGACGCTCACCGCCCCTTCGAGGGCGCTCACCAGCAGGCTCAGCCGCATGCTCCCTCCGCCGTGAACCCTCAGTGGCCGCCCCCGCCGCCGCACCGGCCGACGGTGACGCCGGGCATGCCGGGCGCCACGGGCGTCCCGGGCACCCAGGTCCCGCCGCCCGTGCCGCCGGTCCCGCCGGTCGCATCCCTCGAGGCCGAGCGCGCGCCGGAGCCGATGCGGCGGCGGCGCGGCCCGGTCGCGCTGCTCGCCGCCGTCGCGATCGTCGCCGCGGCCGTCGGCGGTGCCACGGCGTACGGCGTCCAGGAGCTCACCGGCAAGGACACCACCGCGAGCTCCACCGCCACGAACGTCGTGCCGTCGAGCAAGCGGGGCGACATCGCGGCCATCGCCTCGGCCGTCAGCCCGAGCATCGTCGAGATCAACGCGACCTCGAACGCGGGGCGGTCCACCGGCTCCGGTGTGATCGTCACGTCCAACGGTGAGATCGTCACCAACAACCACGTCGTCTCCGGTGCCTCCTCGATCACGGTGCGCACCAGCGACGGCAAGCAGTACACCGCGCAGATCGTCGGCACCGACAGCAAGAAGGACCTCGCGCTGATCAAGCTGCGGGGCGCGTCCGGGCTGAAGGCCGCCGCCCTCGGCGACTCCTCCCGCCTCCAGGTCGGTGACACGGTCGTGGCGATCGGCTCGCCCGAGGGCCTGACCGGCACGGTGACCAGCGGGATCGTCTCCGCCCTCAACCGTGATGTGACGGTGCCCACCGAAGAGGGGCAGCAGCAGCCCGACGGCGGCTGGCCGTTCGAGTTCGGCGGCCGGCAGTTCAACGGCGACACCGGCTCCTCCACGACGACGTACAAGGCGATCCAGACGGACGCCTCCCTCAACCCCGGCAACTCCGGGGGCGCGCTGATCGACATGAACGGGAACATCGTGGGAATCAACTCCGCGATGTACTCGGCCGCCGGCTCGTCCTCCTCGTCCTCGGACACCGGCAGCGTCGGCCTGGGGTTCGCCATCCCGGTCGACACCGTCAAGGCCGACCTGGCCAAGCTGCGGGCGGGCGCGAACGGCTGAACGAGCGCGCCCGGCCCCCGAGAGCAGGGAGTACGACATGATCCAGCACGCCTCCCCCACGGTCCGCCCCACCGTTCCCACCCCGGCGCGGCGCCAGGCACCCGCCCTCACCCTCGCCCCCGCCCCGCGGGCCCCGCTGCCCGAGATCGCCGTCCCCCACCTGATGGGCCTGCGCACGGGCGCGAACCGGCCCCACCGTCACAAGGTGCCGCTGCGCCGGCTGACGGCGGTGACCTGCTGAGCGGTGTCCTGTCCCGGCACGCCGTCGGCATGCGAGGCTGATACCGCCGGGAAACCCGACCCACCGCATCCGAGGACACCGCGACCGATGAGCCCCGCCGACGGCGACCGTGACCCCCAGCGCATCCTGATCGTCGACGACGAGCCGGCGGTGCGCGAAGCACTCCAGCGCAGCCTCGCCTTCGAGGGATACGGCACCGAGGTCGCCGTCGACGGCGCGGACGCCCTGCAGAAGGCCACCGCCTACCGGCCCGACCTGATCGTCCTGGACATCCAGATGCCCCGCATGGACGGCCTGACCGCCGCCCGCCGTATCCGCGGCGCCGGCGACACCACACCCATCCTGATGCTCACGGCCCGCGACACGGTCGGCGACCGGGTCACCGGCCTCGACGCCGGCGCCGACGACTACCTGGTCAAGCCCTTCGAGCTGGACGAGCTGTTCGCCCGCATCCGCGCCCTGCTGCGCCGCAGCTCCTACGCGGCCGCCGTGGGCGCGGGCGACCCGGCCGACGAGGACGTGCTCACCTTCGCCGACCTGCGCATGGACCTCGCCACCCGCGAGGTCACGCGGGGCGGACGGACCGTGGAGCTGACCCGCACCGAGTTCACCCTGCTGGAGATGTTCATGGCGCACCCGCGCCAGGTGCTCACCCGCGAGCAGATCCTGAAGGCGGTGTGGGGCTTCGACTTCGAGCCGTCGTCGAACTCCCTCGACGTGTACGTGATGTACCTGCGCCGCAAGACGGAGGCGGCCGGCGAGCCCCGGCTCGTCCACACCGTGCGCGGCGTCGGCTACGTCCTGCGACAGGGCGGCGCGGAGTGAGCGGCCCACTGCGCCGCTTCCGCACGCTGCCGATCCGGACGCGGCTGTCCCTGCTGGTGGCGGCGGCGGTGGCGTTCGCGGTGGCGGCGGTGTCCTTGTCGTGCTGGTTTCTGGTGCGGGACCAGCTGTACAACCAGCTCGACGAAGAGCTGCACGGCGAACAGGTCTCGTCGGGGCTGCTGCAGGGCATGCTGCGCAACTGCCAGCTGTCCGACCCGCAGAAGATCCCGCAGCCCCCGAACTCCCCCATCGTCACGATTCTGTACTCGGACGGCTCGACCTGCCTCAACCCCGCCAACGACACCGTCCGTGTCGAATCCTCCGACGTGGCCGTGGCGGACGGCCTCCGGCGCAACTCGCTGCACACCTCCGCGACCACGGACGGCACCCCCGTCCGCGTCTACACGCTGCCCGTCGTCGACCGCGCCACCGACCAAGTGCAGACCGGTATCGCCGTGTCCATCGCCAAGCCACTGGAGGAGGTCACCAAGCCGCTGTCCTCGCTGGCCTGGATTCTGCTCCTGGTGTCCGGCGTCGGAGTGCTCGGCGCGGGCGCCGCAGGCCTCGCCGTCGCCCGGACCGGTCTGCGCCCCGTGGACAAACTCACCGCGGCCGTCGAGCACGTCGCCCGCACCGAGGACCTCACCGTCCGCATCCCCGTGGAGGACGACAGCGACGACGAGATCGCCCGCCTGTCCCGCTCCTTCAACTCCATGACCTCCGCCCTGGCCAGCTCCCACGACCTGCAGCAGCAGCTGATCGCCGACGCCGGCCACGAACTGCGCACCCCGCTGACGTCGTTGCGCACCAACATCGAGCTGCTCTCCCGCAGCGAGGAGACCGGCCGCCCGCTGCCCGAGGCGGACCGCAAGGCGCTCCTCGCGTCGGTGAAGGCGCAGATGACGGAGCTGGCCTCGCTCATCGGCGACCTCCAGGAACTCTCCCGCGCCGACGACCAGCGCGGCGAACGCGTCCAGGTCGTCTCCCTGGAGGACACCGTCGAGTCGGCGCTGCGCCGCGCCCGCCTGCGCGGCCCCGAACTGACCATCACTGCGGACCTCCAGCCCTGGTACGTCCGCGCCGAGCCGGCCGCGCTGGAGCGCGCGGTGGTCAACATCCTGGACAACGCGGTGAAGTTCAGCCCCGGTTCCGGCACGGTCGAGGTGCGCCTGACCGGCGGTGTGCTGACCGTGCGCGACCACGGCCCGGGCATCGCGGAGCATGAACTCCCGCACGTCTTCGACCGTTTCTGGCGCTCCCCGTCGGCCCGCGCGCTGCCGGGCTCGGGCCTGGGCCTGTCCATCGTGGCGCGCACGGTGCAGCAGGCGGGCGGCCAGGTGTCGCTGGCGCGCGCGGAGGGCGGCGGCACGGTGGCGACGGTACGGCTGCCGGGGGCTCCGACACCGCCTCCGGGCACGCCGGTGCCGTAAGGCCGCCTTCTCGCGGCAACTTTTCTGCTCCGTGCGGCAACCCATGGACGCCTCAGTCCCCGCACGGAAACGGAAGGGCGGTCGTATGAGCGCGCACCGCAACGCATCCCCCCGCAGGTCACGCCACCGCAGGCGCCGCACGGTGCTCACGGCCGGCGTCCCGCTGGCTCTGACGCTGGCCGCGGCGCTGACGTACGCGACGGTGTCCGGCGCCGGCGCCCAGCAACGGACGTCGGCGGCCGCCCCCGCCTGGGCCACCGCGACGGCCGACGGCTTCGCCTCCGTCCACGCCCTCGGCCAGAACGGCACCTACGGCGGCCGTGACGGGCAGACCGTCACCGTGAAGACGCAGGCCGACCTGGAGAAGTACGCGACGGCGAGCGAGCCGTACGTCATCGTCGTGGCCGGGCCGATCACGATGAGCCCCGTCGGCAAGGAGATCAAGGTGCAGTCGGACAAGACGATCGTCGGCGCCGGAACCTCCGGCCACATCGTCGGCGGCGGCTTCTTCCTCGGCCAGGGCATCCACAACGTGATCATCCGGAACCTGACGATCCGGGACGCGTACCAGGGTGTGTGGAACGACAAGGAGCACGACTACGACGGCATCCAGATGGACGGCGCCCACCACGTCTGGATCGACCACAACGACATCCGTCACATGGCCGACGGCCTGATCGACAGCCGCAAGGACACGACGTACCTGACGGTGTCCTGGAACAGGCTCAGCCAGGAGAACAAGGCGTTCGGCATCGGCTGGACCGACAACACCACCGCGGACATCACGATCCACCACAACTGGATCCGCGAGACCGAACAGCGCAACCCGTCCACGGACAACGTGGCCCACGCCCACCTGTACAACAACTACCTGCAGGACGAGCCGGGCACCACGATCACGTCCTCCTACGGCAACTACGCGCGCGGGAAGACGAACATGCTGCTGGAGAACAGCTACTTCCAGGGCATGAACAACCCGGTGATCCGCGACAGCACGGCAACGCTGGTCCAGCGCGGCAACGTCTTCTCCGGCTCGACGGGCCGCAACGAGAGCGGCGGCACGGGCGCGGCCTGGGACCCGAGGACGTACTACCCGTACACGCTCGACAAGGCGGCCGACGTCCCGGCGCTGCTGAAGGCGGGCACGGGCCCGCGCACCTCATGGGGCACGCTGCCGACCGCGTCGAAGACCCTCACCGTCGCCAAGGACGGCACCGGCCAGTACACCTCCGTCCAGGCGGCGGTGAACGCGATCCCCGCGCACAACACCTCCCGTGTGGTGATCGCGGTGGCGCCGGGCACGTACCGCGAGACGGTGAAGGTCCCCTCCACCAAACCGCACGTGACGATCCAGGGCACGGGCGGCAGCCGCAAGGACACGGTGATCGTCTACAACAACGCGTCCGGCACGCCGAAGCCCGACGGCTCCGGCACCTACGGCACGGGCGGCAGCGCCACGGTCGCCGTCGAGGCAGACGACTTCCAGGCCAGCAATCTCACCCTCCGCAACGACTTCGACGAGGCCGCCCACCAGGACATCGCCCAGCAGGCGGTGGCGCTGCGCACGGCGTCCGACAGGGTGCTGCTGGATTCGGTGATCGTGGAGGGCGACCAGGACACGCTGCTCCTGGACACGGCGTCGAAGGACGAACCGGGCCGCGTCTACATGACGAACTCCTACGTCATCGGCAACGTCGACTTCGTCTTCGGCCGCGCGACGGCGGTGATCGACCACTCGGTCATCACCCTGAAGAAGCGCTGGAACGGCACGTCGGCGGGCTACGTCACGGCCCCGTCGACGGCGGCGGACCGCAAGGGCATCCTGATCGCCAACTCGACGGTGACCGGCGACGTCTCCCCCGGCTCCTTCTACCTGGGCCGCCCCTGGCACGCGGGCGGCGACGCCACGCTCGACCCGCAGACGACGGTCCGCAACACCTCGCTGAGCGCGGCGATCAAGCCCACCCCCTGGACCGACATGAGCGGCTTCTCCTGGAAGAACGACCGCTTCGCGGAGTACCGCAACTCCGGCCCGGGAGCGGGCAGTGCAAGCACCTACCGCCCTCAACTGACGGACACCCAGGCGGCGCAGCAGGAGGTCGGGGACTGGCTAGGGGACTGGTCGCCCACGGCGTCCCAGGTGCTCGCGTCGGACCGGACGACGCGGTGACTCACGCGTCGAGCAGCGTGCCCGGCAGGTCGATCGCCGTCGTGCGTCCCGTGCCGAGATCGACGCGGGTCACCCTCTTCTCGTCGTAGAGCAGCCAGCCGGCCGGGGTGCGGGTGAGGGCGAGCGCGGCCGGATGGTTCGTGACGCGGACCCGGTGCAGTTCCTTGCCGGTTCTGGCGGCGACTTCCACGACCTGGGTCTGCTCGCCGACGGCCACGGCGAGGACGACCGAGGTCGCGGTGGCGGCAGGCCGTTCGGGCCCTGGTGCCAAAGAGCGCGATGCCCGGCCGCTGCGTACCGTGTGCGAGTACGGAGCGGCCGGGCCCCAGGGCCTCGTGAAGAGTGTTACTGCGTGATCGTGATCCGGTTCGCCGCCGGAGGCGCGAGCGGGCTCGTCGCCGAGGAGTTGGCCGTCAGGTACTGCACCAGGGCCGCCAGGTCGTCCGTGCCGACCACGTCGTTCGTGCCCTGGCCCAGCGTCGGGAAGCCGTCGCCGCCGCCCGCGAGGAAGCTGTTCGTCGCGACGCGGTAGGTGGCCGACGCGTCGATGGGCTTGCCGTTCAGCCGGATGGAGTCCGTGACGACGCGGTCCGCGCCGGTCTTCGTCATGTCCAGCGTGTACGTCAGACCCGCCGACGGCTGGAGGATCTTCGGCGCGGCCTGGTTCGGGCCGGACACCTGCTCCTTCAGCACCTGGACCAGCTGCGCGCCGGTGAAGTCCTGCAGGTTGACGGTGTTGGCGAACGGCTGGACCGTGAAGCCCTCCGCATAGGTCACCACGCCGTCGCCCTCGGCCGCCTTCGCCGCGTACGTCAGGCCCGCGCGCACGCCGCCGGGGTTCATCAGCGCCAGGGAGGTGTTCGCGTCCAGCTGCTTGCCGTACGCCAGTTGGGCGTCGGCGATCAGGTCGCCCATCGGGGACTCGGTGCCGGTGTTCGGCACGTCGGCGGAGATGTAGCCGATGGGGCGGTTGCCGATGGGTGCGGCCAGGGCGTTCCACTTGCCGATCAGCTCGGTCATGTCCGCGGCCTTGGGCACGTCCCGGGTGACCACGCGGTTCGCCGACTTCACCGCCGTACGCGCGATGTCGCCCGTCCGCCGGTCGTACGTCAGCGTCGTGTCCGTGTAGAGGCGGCCGAAGGAGGACGCCGAGGTCACCATGCGCGGCTTGCCGGCCGGGTCGGGGATGGTGCACACGTACGCGTTGTGGGTGTGACCGGTGACGAGGGCGTCGACGGCCGGGGTGACGTTCTTGGCGATGTCGACGATCGGGCCGGAGATGCCGTCACCGGCGCCCGGGGAGTCGCAGTCGTAGTTGTACGCACCCGACGCCGGGTAGCCGCCCTCGTGGATCAGCGCGACGATCGACTGCACGCCCTGGCGCTGCAGCACCTTCGCGTACTTGTTGATCGTCTCGACCTCGTCCTTGAAGGTCAGGCCCTTGACGCCGTCGGCGGAGACGATGCCCGGGGTGCCCTCCAGGGTGACGCCGATGAAGCCGATCTTCACGCCCTTCTTCTGCCACACCCAGTACGGCTTCAGGATCGGCTTGCCGGTCTTGTCGTCGAGGACGTTCGCGGCCAGGTACGGGAAGTCCGCGCCCTCGAAGCCCTCGTCGCTGTAGCAGCCGTCCTTGGGGTGGCAGCCGCCGTTCTGCAGACGGGCCAGTTCCTGCGCGCCCTCGTCGAACTCGTGGTTGCCGACGCTGGTCACGTCCAGCTTCAGCTTGTTCAGCGCCTCGATGGTCGGCTCGTCGTGGAACAGGCCGGAGATGAGCGGCGAGGCGCCCACCATGTCGCCACCCGCCGCGGTGATGGAGTACGGGTGGCCCTTGCGCGCGTCGCGCAGATGGGTGGCCAGGTACTCCACGCCGCCCGCGTCGATCGTCTTCGTCGTGCCGTCGGGCTGCAGCTCGGTGACCCGGCCGGAGGAACCGGACGGCGGTTCCAGGTTGCCGTGCAGGTCGTTGAAGGACAGCAGCTGCACGTCCTGATAGCGGCCCGGGGCCGGCTCGTGGTGGCCGCCCGGCTTGTGGGGGCCGTCCGTGCTCGCGGACGCGGGCAGCGCGGCGGCCAGCGCGCCGGCCGTGGCGAGCGCGGCGGCGGCCGCCAGCAGCCGGCGGGTGCGGCGTCTTGCGGGACGGTTCGGCTGGTTGGTGGTTGGCATACGCCCCCCTGGTGGTGTGCGGTGACGACGTGACCTGGCGGGTCCCGGTGCGGCGGTGGCCACGCCCGGGCGCAGCCTAGAGTCAACGCGCGTAGCGCGACAGGGGGTTCGGGGTTACATCCTGGTTTCCCTTTGCCCTCCGCTTTGTCCCCACTTTGCGGGTCGCTCCCCTTACCCTCGTACGCATGACCAGCGACGACATCGCACGGCTTCCCGGCGCCCGATCCATCGAGACCTACGCCGCGCTCTCCGAGGAGCAGACCGAGGCGGTCCTCGACCTGCTCGTCGAGGCCGCCCACTCGGACGGCCAGCAGGCGGTGTCCGAGCAGGGCCGGCTCCAGCTGCGCGACGGCGAACGCGAGGGCGTCTCCCATCTGCTGCTGACCGTGGGCGGCGAACTCGTCGGCTACGCCCAGCTGGAGGACACCGACCCCGTCGAGGCACCGGCGGCCGAACTGGTCGTCCACCCCGCCCACCGCGGCCACGGTCACGGGCGGGCGCTCGGCTCCGCCCTGCTCGCCGCGTCCGGCAAGCGGCTGCGCGTGTGGGCGCACGGCGGGCACCCCGCCGCCCGGCACCTCGCACAGGTCCTCGGGCTGACCCTGTTCCGCGAGCTGCGCCAGATGCGGCGAGCGCTGACCGACCTGGATCTGCCCGACCCGGCGCTGTCCGAGGGCGTCACCGTGCGCACCTTCGTGCCCGGCCAGGACGACGCCGCCTGGCTCGCCGTCAACGCCGCCGCCTTCGCCCACCATCCCGAGCAGGGCTCCCTCACCCAGCGGGACCTCGACGCCCGCAAGGCCGAACCCTGGTTCGACCCGGCCGGCTTCTTCCTCGCCGAGCGCGAGACGGCGGGCGCGGCCGGGGGCGCGGGGGGCGCCGGGGAGCGCGAACTCGTCGGCTTCCACTGGACGAAGGTCCACGCCGAGGAACAGCTCGGCGAGATCTACGTCCTCGGCGTCGCCCCCGGCAACCAGGGCGGCGGCCTCGGCAAGGCGCTCACGGTCATCGGCCTGCGGCACCTGGCGGCCCAGGGCCTGCCGACGGCCATGCTGTACGTCGACGCCGACAACAAGGCGGCCGTGTCCGTCTACGAGCGGATGGGCTTCACCACGTACGAGACGGACCTGATGTACCGGACGGAGACCTGACGGCGGCTCCCTCGCAGGGTCGTTCTGCCGCCGGCCCGGGCGTTTCAGCTCGGTCGGGGCGTTTCAGGCGCCCGACGGGCGGGGTCGCAGCCGTCCTCGGTGCAAGGGCTCCGGTATGGACAGGGCCCACACCGCCACCGTCACCGCGAGCAGTGCCGCCCAGCGGTCGTGAGCGGCGGCCCAGTGCGGGCTGCCCTGCGCGACGAACAGTCCCCACCGGTCCGGCAGCAGCGCGGCGAGCACGGTCAGCGAGAGCACTCCCACCGCGGCCGCCCGCCCGGGCTCCGGCTCGGCGCTGCGGCGTACGGCGACCGCCGCCAGGGCGAGGGCGAGCGTGGCCAGGGTGACGGCTTCCAGGGTGGTCTCCGCCAGCGGGGGCCGTGCGTCGGCCGGGGTGAGCAGCAGGGCCGCCGCCCACCACAGCGCCGTGAGCGGGGCGATCAGCGCCGCCCGCAGGCAGGCCCGCAGCGCCCGTCCCGTCGGCACGGTCTCCGTCGTACGGCGGGCCGGGTCGTCCAGGAGGAACGCCAGACCGAGTCCCAAACACACGGCGGCCACGCGCAGCAGCGTCAGACTCAGCCAGGGGTCGGCGGGGCCACCGGACAGCAGGCGTGAGCAGGCGGCCGTGAGCAGCCCGAGCACGGCGCCGACGGCGAGCGGGGCCCGGCGCAGGGTCCTGGCGGTGGCCGCCAGCAGGGGGCCGAGGGCGGCACGGGCACGCCGACCGGTCGGGGTGGCGGCGGTCTCACCTGCCGCAGTCACAGGTGCGGGGGTCTCAGATGCGGCGGTCTCATGAGTCACAGGAGTCACCGGCCTCCCCCTTTTCCTGAGCCGGAGCCGGTACGCCCAGGAGCTGGGCGACCCGCGTCAGCGGCGTCTTCGGCGAGGTCAGCTCCGCCCAGTGGGCCTTCACCGAGGCGGTGACCTGGGCGCGCGGCTTCTCCAGCAGTTCCCGGACGACGTCGGTCTGCGGGGTGCTCATCGACACCGGGTCGGTGGTGCTGAGGGCGACGGCGGGGCCGGTCACGGAGTCGTCGACCCGGACGTCGCGCAGCGCGGTCATCGGGTCCGGCTGGGCGGCCAGCGCCAGCCACATCACGGTCACCGTCCGGGCGTCGCACATCCCGCTCGCGGTCTTCTCGTCCCCGGCCACCAGCACCGAGGCGACAGCCACGGCGAACTCGGGGACGCGGTTGCCGCCCCAGCGCGTACCGACGGTCACCTGGCCGGGCCCGGACAGCGGGGCGAGCGCGGAGTCCGACGTCAGCCCATAGCGCGCCTCGAGCCGCTGGCGGACCGTCAGTCTGCTGTGCTGCGCGGCGCCGCCGGCGAGCTGCTGGACCCCGTCGGCCTCCTTGGCCCAGTCGGCGGTGCGGCCGGTCCACTCCGGGAAGGCGCAGTACACGTTCCTGCCGTGCGGGACGCACTGCTGCACCCGCTCCGGGTGGACCGACGCCGTCGTACGGGCCGCGAGCACCTCGTGCCCGTCGCCGGTGGACTGGCCCGCGACGCCCGCGCCCGTGGCGGCGACGGCCACGGCGGTGAGCGCGCCGAGCGACCGGCTGCGCAGCCCGCTGCGCAGCAGCGCGGCGCACAGAAGCAGCACCGTCAGCCCGAGCAGATACAGCGCGTGCCAGCCGGCCGGGCGGCCCAGCAGGTCGGAGGGGACCGGCTTGCCGCCGGTCTCGTCGACGACCGGGGACAGCCAGTTGACCCAGTCGGCGTCCGAGCCGTCCGCTGCGACGGCGACGAGGGTCACGAGGACGTACAGGCCGATGACGAACAGCGGGGCGGGGAAGGAGGAGCGCACCAGCCGGGCGAGCAACACGCCGAGCGCCCCGGCCAGCAGCACCGACAGCGGGCCGACCACCAGCTCGGCGACCGAGCCGTGCCCGACCGCGCCCGGGCGCAGCGCCGCCACCGTGAACTCGGCGGTGACGACGAGAGCGACGACGGCCGCGACCGGTACGACGGACAGGACGTGGGCGAGCGTGCGCTGCCAGGGCGGGACGGGCAGCACGGCGAAGTGCCGGTCGGTGCCCTGCCGGTGGGAGCGCAGCGCGGCGCGGTTGACGCACAGGAACACGGCGATGGCGACCAGCAGCGGGCCGGTCTGGGTGGCTCGGTCGACG
Source organism: Streptomyces sp. NPDC014006 (assembly GCF_043088925.1). Taxonomy (NCBI): domain Bacteria; kingdom Bacillati; phylum Actinomycetota; class Actinomycetes; order Kitasatosporales; family Streptomycetaceae; genus Streptomyces; species Streptomyces sp. NPDC014006. Next base: position 481,688 of record NZ_JBICAJ010000007.1, read on the forward strand.
TCCTGCAGCACCGGGTAGTCGTCCATGCCGTCGCCGCGCACGAGCAACTGCCAGAGCGAGTAACCGGTGTACAGCAGCAGGAAGGCGAACACCGGGATGTACAGCAGCAGTTCGCGCGCCTCGAAGCGGGCCAGGGCGAGGGTGGCCCTCCAGGGGTGGGCGGTGCGCTCGGGTCCGGTGACCGCGGGCGCCGGGGTGGTGATCGTCGCGCTCATGCCGCCACCTCCGTGGCCATGTCGTCGAGGGCCAGCAGGTAGCCGTCCTCCAGGGTGGGTTCGAGCAGGTCGGCGCCCTCGGGCGGGTCGCCGATGTTGCGGTAGGTGCCGGTGCCGGTGCGCCAGCCGGCGCGGGCACCGGGGTCTCGGTCGGCGCTGCTCCACACCCGGCCGGCCGCCCGTGCGGTCAGCTCGGTGGGGCTGCCCTCGAAGCGGACCCGTCCGCCGGCCAGGACGATCACCCGGTGGCACAGCATCGCCACGTCCTCGGTCTGGTGTGTGGACAGCAGCACCGTCCGCCCCTCACCGGCCTGCGCGATCAGCTCACGGAACCGCATGCGCTGCTCCGGGTCGAGGCCGACGGTCGGCTCGTCCAGCACCAGGAAGCCCGGGTCACCGACGAGGGCGGCGGCCAGGGCGACCCGCTGCCGCATCCCTCCGGACAGCCGCTTCATGCGCCGGCCGCGTACATCGGACAGGTCGACGGCGTCGAGGACCCGGCGCACCTCGCGGTGGCGGGCGGCGCGATCGGTGAGCTCCTTGAGGATCGCCACGTAATCGACGAACTCGAAGGCCGTGAAGTCCGGGTGGAAGCCGGGGTTCTGCGGGAGGTAACCGAGTTCGCGGCGCAGTTTCTGCCGGCCGGCGGCCGTGGCCGGGTCGTGGCCCAGGGCGGTGAAGGAGCCCCGGTCGGCGGGGACCGCGGTGGCCAGGACCCGCAACAGGGTGGTCTTCCCGGCTCCGTTGGGTCCGAGCAGCCCGGTGACGCCGGGGGCCAGCCTGAGCGAGACGTCGTCGAGGGCGCGCGTGCCGCCGTAGCGGAGGGCCAGCCCCGAGGCGGAGACGGTGGTGGTCATGCGGCACTCCCGTGGGTGGTGAACGGCGCGTGCGCCGAGGTGGTGTCGAAGCGGTCGCGCAGCCGCACCAGCAGCCAGCCGGCTCCGGCGGCGACCACGGCGGCCGCGAGCTGACCGAAGAGGGTGAAGGGGGCGAGCGTCCCGTGGTTCAGCGCTCTGGCCACGGCGAGCACCGCGACCCAGGCGCCGCCGACCAGCGCGGGTGCGAGCACCGGCCCGAGCCGCGGGGTCAGAGCGAGCCCGGTGGTGGTCAGGGCGAGTGCGGGCAGCAGCCAGGTCAGCGCGCGCAGTCCGTATTCCGGCAGGGCCAGCGTGGCCACGCCGTTGAGCACGAGACTGCCGGACAGCACCGCGACCGTGCGGAGCATCAGCAGCCGGAAGCCGTGCATCGGGGCGACGACGGCCATCTCGTACGTCGGGTCCAGGACGGGGCCGTAGGACAGCGCGACCGCGGCCAGCGGCAGCAGCGGTGCCAGGGCGAGGAACAGGGCGAGCGACCCGGCGGCGTGCACCATCAGCACGGTCGCCGCCAGCACGAACACCAGCGCCAGCAGCCAGGAGCGGCGCAGCACCGGGGTGGCGGCGAGCAACCGCGCGGTGTGGTCGGCCACCCCGAACCGCACGAGCAGCCGCTCGCTCAGCCCGGGCCGCGGCGCGTCCAGCTCGGCGTCCAGCCGCTCCCAGCCCTGGTCCAGGGCGACGGGCTCGGTGACGTCCGCGAGCCGGGCGCGGCACTCGGAACACGCCGTGAGGTGCGTGTCCGCCGACCACAGCAGCGGCGGGTCCAGCTCGCCGCGCCCGTAGGCGCGCAGATCGTCCTCGGCCACATGCCACGTCATGCCAGCGCCTCCCGCAGTTGCTTGCGGGCGCGCATCGCCCGCGTCTTGACCGTGCCGGGCGGAATGCCGAGCACGACGGCGGCCTCCCGGGTGCTGAGCCCGTCGATGACCGTGGCCTGCAGCACGGCGCGCAACTCGGGCGACAGCCTTATGAGCGCGCCGGCGAGGTCCCCGTGCTCCACCCCCGCGAGCACACGCTCCTCGGCAGACACCTCGTCCCGGTGCCGCAACCGCGCGAGCGCCTGCCGCAGCCTGCCGCGCGCGCCGTCCCCGCGCAGGGCGTCCACCAGGCGCCGCGCGCCGATGCGCCACAGCCACCCGGCGACGTCGCCCTCCTGGCGATAGCGGGCGCTGCCCCGCCACACCGCGAGGAACGTCTCCTGTACGACGTCGTCGACTATCCCGGCGTCGGCGCAGCGGCTGCGCATACGCGCGGTCAGCCACGGCGCGTACCGCCGGTACAGCTCCTCGAAGGCGTGACGGTCCCCGTCTGCCGCGATGGCCCGCAGCAGCTCCCCGTCGCTTTTCGTTTCGCTCACATCTCCTCATCGGACGACCCCCGCCGATCGGTTCACGCAACCGGCGACGACTTTCCAGCCGCCAGGACCGGCCGCTCGGGCAAGCCGCTCGGGCCGGCCGAGAGCCGGTTCCCGGCCCCCTCAGTGACGAGCGCGCTCCCCTCCCCCCTCCCGCCCCCGCTCGGCGACCGCCGGAGTTGACTTTGCCCCACCTCTTGCACCACCCTTTCACTACTCAATTAGTGAAAGGGTGGTTGGCGGAGTGGTCGAGTACCGCATCGACCGGCACAGCGGCGTGGCCACCTACGTCCAGATCGTGCAGCAGACGAAACAGGCCCTGCGCCTTGGCCTGCTGCGCCCCGGCGACAAGTTGCCCACGGCCCGCGAGGTCGTGGAGGCCACGGCGATCAATCCCAACACCGTCCTGAAGGCCTACCGCGAGCTGGAACGCGAGGGCCTGGTCGAGGCACGCCGCGGCCTCGGCACCTTCGTACGGCGCTCGCTGGGCACGACCCCGGCCGACTCCCCGCTGCGCGCGGAACTGGAGGAGTGGGCCCAGCGGGCCCGTACGGCCGGACTGGAGCGGGACGACGTGGCCGCGCTCCTCACCGCCGTCCTCGACCAGCACTTCCCCGGAGAACAGGGAGAACGTCCATGACCGACCCGGCCATCGAGGCCACCGGCCTCGGCAAGCGCTTCGGCCGGCGTCCGGGCCGCGCCCGCTGGGCGCTACGCGACTGCGCGCTGCGCCTTCCCGCCGGACGCGTCTGCGCCGTCGTCGGCCCCAACGGCGCCGGCAAGTCCACGCTCCTCGCCCTGGCCGCCGGGCTCACCACCCCGGCCGAGGGCCGCATCACCGTCCTCGGCACCGACCCCGCCTCGGCACGCGCGCGTGTGGGCTACGTCGCCCAGGACAAGCCGCTGTACCCGCAGCTCACCGTCGCGGAGACACTGCGCATGGGCGCCGACCTGAACCCGGCCCGCTGGGACGCGGCCACCGCCGAACGCGTCATGGCGACGGGCGACCTCGACCCTCGGTCGAAAGTCCGTTCGCTCTCCGGTGGTCAGCGCACCCGCGTGGCCCTCGCCCTGGCCCTGGGCAAGCGCCCCGAGCTGCTCCTGCTGGACGAGCCGATGGCCGACCTCGACCCGCTCGCCCGGCACGAACTGATGGGCACGCTCATGGCGCAGACCGCGCAGTACGGCACGACGATCGCGATGTCCTCGCACGTCGTCGCCGAACTGGAAGACTCCTGCGACCACCTCCTCCTGCTCGGCGGCGGCACGGTCCGCCTGTCCGGCGAGATCGACGCCCTGCTGGAGGCGCACGCGCGCGTGAGCGCCCCCGCCGACACCGCCGACCTGACCCCGCACACCGTCGTGGAGTCCCGCACCACCGGCCGTCAGCTCACCGCCCTCCTGCGCCCGGGCGCCCCGCTTCCCACCCACTGGCGCACCTCGGCGCCGACCCTGGAGGAACTGGTGCTGGCCCACCTGCGCAACCCCGAAGCACCGGCGCTCCCGCAGGAGGCCGCCGCATGAGCGCCGTACCCCTGCCCGCCCCGACGCACAAGACGCACGCGCCCCGCCACCTGCACTGGCTCCTGCGCCTGCACCGACCGGCCCTGCTCACCTGGGCGGCCCTGGTGCTGGCCACGGCCGCCGTCCTGCTGTGGCTGTACGGCCCGGAGACCGACGCGGCAGCCGCCGCCTGGCGCCAGTGGAACGCGTGCGGCACCGAGTCGTGCGCGTACGACCAGCCGGCGATCCTGCGCTACAAGACGCTGTACACCTACACGACGATCGCGGTCACCGCGGTCCCCTTCGTGGTGGCCGCCTGGTCGGGCGCCGCCCTCGTCGGCCGCGAGATGGAGTCCGGCACGGCCCGCCTGACCTGGACGCAGGGCCTCACCCCGACCCGCTGGCTGACGGGCCGCCTGGCCCTGCCGGCCGCCCTGATCACCGCCGGCACCACCCTCCTGGTCGTCCTGCACCGCCTGGCCTGGACGGCGGCCGAGGGCCGTATCGACACCGCCGAGGCCTGGTACGACGACACCACCCTGCACGCCAACGGCCCCACCACGATCGCCTTCGCGCTGGCCGGTCTGGCCGCCGGCGCCCTCGCGGGCCTCCTGTGGCAACGCACCCTGCCGGCCCTGATGCTCGGTATGGCCCTCACCCTCGTCGTCCGGACGATCGCCGACCAGGCCATGCCCCACCTGTGGCCCACGGCCACCCGCACCACCGACCTGCGCAACACCGACCTCATCGGCGACGTCCTGTACGTCGACGAGGGCCTGGTCACCTCCACCGGCCGGCACATGGCCGACCCCCACTGCGGCAGCACCGCCTACCCCGACTGCCGGGCCCTGTACGAAAAACTCGACGCGGTCGGCCACTTCCACATCTACCACCCGGCCTCCCACTACTGGCCGCTGCAGCTGACCACGACGGCCCTGACCCTCGCCCTGACCGCCCTGCTCACGGCAGGCGCGTACATGACGCTGCGCCGCATCACGGGCGGCAGGGCAGCCGCCGTATGACCGCCGCACTCCTGCGCGTGCACCGTGCGGCGACGGCCGTGTGGATCGCGCTGATCCTCGCCCTGACCGTCTGGACCCTCTGGCTGAACCAGGTCACCGCGCACCACACCCGCGCCGCGCAGACCCACTGCGCACAGGACTACTGCGACGCCGTCGCCTCCCCCTTCGGCGGAGACGCGGGCATGGTGGCCCTCCTGATCGGCTACGTCTTCCTCCTCGTGGCCGGCTACGCGGGCGGCGCGCTCATCGGCCGCGAGATGGAGTCCGGCACCGCGCACCTCGCCTGGACCCAGGGCGTCGCCCCGACCCGCTGGCTGACGGCCAAGCTGGCCCTGCCGGCGTTCACGCTCACCGCCGGGCTCTCCGCGCTCGTCACGGTGTTCCACTGGACCTGGGCGGCCAACCCGGACCTGATCTTCGACGACTGGTACACCCCGGCCCTCTTCCTGGCCCGCGGCCCGGCGGCGGTCGCGTACGCCCTGTGCGCCCTGGCCGTGGGCACCCTCACCGCGCTCCTCCTGCGGCGCGCGCTGCCGGCCCTCGGCGTCTCGGTCGCCGTGATGTGGCTGCTCGCGATCACCCTGGAGACGTACCGGGCCGACCTGTGGCCCGCGCGGACCCGCACCGCCACGCACCCCGTCGGCCTCCCCGAGCACGCATGGGAACTGGCCGGCGGACGGAACGCGGACGTCTACTACGTCGTCTTCCACCCCGAGTCTCACTACTGGCCGCTTCAGCTCGTGGAGTGCGGCATCGTCCTGGCCCTGGCCGCGACGGCGACCGCGACATCCTTCACACTGCTGCGCCGCCGAACGGCCTGAGCCTCCACGTGTACGTCCCTTCTTTCGGGGGGAGGGACGTGCACGTTTGTCTTTCGGCACGGGACTTTCGCGTACGCCGTTGAGCAGGTGCCCATGCTCGTGGCCGGCCGGGGGCTGGCCGCACAACCCGGCGCTGACGGGGCGCTGCCCGCGCCCACCCGTGCCGCCCTGGGGGTCCCCTGCTCGAAGAGCTCGGGGGAGGCACGACTGCCCGCGGCTTGCAGGACCGGACTGCTCGCCCCGCAGCTGGGCGGGTCAAGGCGCACGCCACGGCGTTGGTGCACCCGCCCGCGGCCGGACCGAGGACGGACACCCGCCACCCCGGCCCCGACTCACAACGAACCGAAGGCGCGACACCAGACACCCACGCACCGCAACGGGCCGCCGCAGGCACAAAAAGGGGCGCGGGGAACGGCGCGACCAGCCCCCCACGCACCCCGCAGACGAACAACCACCAAGAGCGCCGCAGGCACCGGCACCCTCACGTCATATCGCCGTAACCATCGATTCAGACGAGCTTGCGACGCTCGCGCAATGAAGCCCGTCGTGCCCGCGCCCCAGCACCCCCCGGAGGGCCCCGCACTTTCCGACGCGCCCGTCACCCTTCTGGCGCGGAAGAATGGGTCCATGAGCCAGTCAGAGACGCAGGACAAGGTCCAGCAAGCGCAGCCTTCCGTGGGCTCCATCGCCGCGCACCGCCCCCACACGGTGTCCGCCCCTGTCTCCGACCTCGACCCCGACCTCGACGCCGATCTCGACGCGTACGAGGAGTCCCAGGACGGCCAGGCCGGCAGCACACTCCCGCAAGGCCGCTTCCTGGACCGAGAACGCAGCTGGCTGGCCTTCAACGAACGGGTCCTGGAGCTCGCCGAGGACCCGAACACCCCGCTCCTCGAGCGCGCCAACTTCCTGGCGATCTTCGCGAGCAACCTCGACGAGTTCTTCATGGTCCGCGTCGCGGGCCTCAAGCGCCGTATCGCCACCGGCGTCGCCACCCGCTCCGCCTCGGGCCTGCAGCCCCGCGAGGTGCTGGAGATGATCTGGGCCCGCTCCCGTGAGCTGATGGCGCGGCACGCCGCCTGCTTCCACGAGGACGTGGCGCCGGCGCTCGCCGACGAGGGCATCCACCTGGTCCGCTGGAGGGAACTGGCGGAGAAGGAGCAGGCCCGCCTGTTCACCCTCTTCCGGCACCAGATCTTCCCGGTCCTCACCCCCCTCGCGGTCGACCCGGCGCACCCGTTCCCCTACATCTCGGGCCTGAGCCTCAACCTCGCGGTCGTCGTCCGCAACCCGGTCAGCGGCCACCGCCACTTCGCCCGCGTCAAGGTCCCGCCGCTGCTCTCCCGCTTCCTGGAGGCCTCGCCGGGCCGCTACGTCCCCCTCGAGGACGTCATCGCCGCCCACCTGGAGGAGCTGTTCCCGGGCATGGAGGTGCTGGAGCACCACGCCTTCCGCCTGACCCGCAACGAGGACCTGGAAGTGGAGGAGGACGACACCGAGAACCTCCTCCAGGCCCTCGAGAAGGAACTCATGCGGCGTCGCTTCGGCCCGCCCGTCCGCCTGGAGGTGGAGGAGTCCATCGACCGCGAGGTCCTCGACCTGCTGGTCCGCGAGCTGAAGGTCTCCGAGGCGGAGGTCTACCCGCTCCCCGGCCCCCTGGACCTCACCGGCCTCTTCCGCATCCACAGTCTGGACCGCCCGGAGCTGAAGTACCCGAAGTTCATCGCGGGCACCCACCGCGACCTGGCCGAGGTGGAATCGGCGTCGGCCCCCGACATCTTCGCGGCGCTGCGCCAGCGCGACGTGCTGCTGCACCACCCCTACGACAGCTTCTCCACCTCCGTGCAGGCGTTCCTGGAGCAGGCGGCGCAGGACCCGGACGTGCTGGCGATCAAGCAGACGCTGTACCGCACCTCGGGCGACTCCCCGATAGTGGACGCGCTGATCGACGCCGCCGAGTCCGGCAAGCAGGTGCTCGTCCTGGTCGAGATCAAGGCCCGCTTCGACGAGCACGCCAACATCAAGTGGGCGCGCAAGCTGGAGGAGTCCGGCTGCCACGTCGTCTACGGCCTGGTCGGCCTGAAGACGCACTGCAAGCTGTCCCTCGTCGTCCGCCAGGAAGGCGAGACGCTGCGCCGCTACAGCCACGTCGGCACGGGCAACTACCACCCCAAGACCGCCCGCCTGTACGAGGACCTGGGCCTGCTCACCGCGGACCCGCAGGTCGGCGCGGACCTGTCGGACCTGTTCAACCGCCTCTCCGGCTACTCCCGCCGGGAGACCTACCGCCGTCTGCTGGTCGCCCCGAAGTCCCTGCGCGACGGCCTGATCTCCCGCATCGACAAGGAGATCCAGCACCACCGCGCCGGCCGCCCCGCCTTCGTGCGCATCAAGGTCAACTCGATGGTCGACGAGGCGATCATCGACGCGCTGTACCGCGCCTCGCAGGCCGGCGTCCCGGTCGACATCTGGGTGCGCGGAATCTGCGCGATCCGCCCGGGCGTCGTCGGCCTGTCGGAGAACGTCCGGGTCCGTTCCATACTCGGCCGCTTCCTGGAGCACTCCCGGATCTTCGCCTTCGGCAACGGCGGCGAGCCGGAAGTGTGGATCGGCAGCGCCGACATGATGCACCGCAACCTCGACCGCCGTATCGAGGCCCTCGTACGGGTCGTCGACCCCGGTCACCGGGCCGCGCTGAACCGGCTGCTGGAGACCGGCATGGCCGCCACCACCGCGTCCTGGCACCTGGGCGCGGACGGCGTGTGGACCCGGCACGCGACCGACGCGGAGGGTCAACCCCTGAGCAACGTCCAGGAGACGCTCATAGACGCCCGGAGGCGCCGGCGTGGCACAGCAACACCATGACCTGACGGATCCCACCGCCGGGCCGTCCCCCAAGCTCTCGGCTGCGCTCGAGCAGGGAGGTGCCCCCACGGGGGACGCGCTCGCAGACTATCTCCGTGCCCAGGCGACGGAGTTCCTGAGGGCGCTGCGCCTGCACCGGGAAACGGGCGGCACGACCAACGCAGGAAGGACGAACGGCACGCCCAACGCGGCAAGGACGAACGAGGCGCCCAGCGGAGGAAGGGCGAACGGCGCACGGGCGGCCGAGACACCGCACGCGTCCGTCGACGCGGCCCGGGCCCTGCGGCGCGCGGCCCGCCGTATCAGCGGCAGCCTGCACACCTTCCGCCCGGTCCTGGACGCAGACTGGTCGGAGGAGATGCGCCCCGAACTGGCCTGGGTCTCCGGCACCCTGGCCCTGGAGCACGCCTACGAGGCCCGCCTGGAGCGGCTGTTGACGGCGCTGCACCGGCTGTCGGGCGCGACGGCGCTCCCCGCGCAGTCCGTCGGCACCCACCACTCGACGGCGACCGAACGCGGTCAGCTCACCGTCGGCGCGGCCAAGGCGGGCGCCCTGCTGGACCGGCAGCTGACACTGGCCCGGACCCGGGCGCACTCCACCGCGCTGCAGGCCCTCGGATCGGCCCGGTTCCACGCGGTCGCCGACAAGGTCGCCTTACTCGCCAGCGAGGTGCCGCTCGTCTCCCCGGCGGCCGATCTGCGCCCGCTGGCCGGGGCGGCCCGGGAGCGCCTGACCGACGCGGTGGCCGCGCTGCCGCTGGTCACCGCCGGCAGCCCGTACAACGCCGAGGCACTGGTGCACGGCCTGTCGCCCGAGCCGCCCGCCCCGCATCCGCAGGACGCGCCCTGGCACCAGGTCCGCCTGCTGCTGCGCCTGCACCGCTACGCCCAGGAGGCCCTGCTCGGCGGCGAACCCGTGCCGAACGTACGGCTGCTGCAGGCCGGGCAGGCCCTGGACCGGCACCGGGACGCCTCGGAGGCAGCGGCCGCGGCGGCCCAGGCGGCCCGCACCCCGCGGATCGCCCCGGCGACGGCGTACGCACTCGGTGTGCTGCACGCCGACCAGCGCCACGAGGTGGAAGCGGCCCGGTACGCGTTCCAGCGGACCTGGGCGAAGGAAGCCGTAAAACTCCCCTGAGGAGCAGCAGACTCCGTTTAAGGAGCACCAGGCCATGCACCCGACGCCCCCCACACCCTTCGCGAACGCCCCCGTCGTCCGGGCCGCCGGCTGTGTCCTGTGGCGCCGCTCCCCGCTCGACGGGACGCCGGAGCTGTGCCTCGTGCACCGGCCGAAGTACGACGACTGGTCCTTCCCGAAGGGCAAGCTCAAGCACGCCGAGACCGACCTGGCCGGCGCGCTGCGCGAAACCCTGGAGGAGACCGGCCACACGGCCGCGCCCGGCGCCGAGCTGCCCACCCAGCACTACCTGGCGAACGGCCGCCCCAAGCGGGTCCGCTACTGGGCGGCCGAGGCCACAGGGGGCACCTTCACCCCGACCGACGAGGTCGACCGGATCCTGTGGCTGCCCCCGGCGGCGGCCCGCGCCCGCCTCACCCAGCCGAGGGACCGCACGCTCGTCGGCGCGCTGCTCCAGGCCCTGCGCCTGACGTAGTCGGGCCCGGCGGACCGATCCCGGCCGGGGACGGTAAGCGGCGCAAAGCCGAGCCCGCCCGTCCGGCCCACCGCGGCGCGAAGCCGGACCATCCGCCCGGCCCACCACCCACCACCGGGCGCCCCACCCCGGCGCCCCAGTCGGGCACCCCAGCCCGGCACCCGCCGGAACCCCGTGGCCTCCCCCCTCGCAGCCACCCCACGGCCACCTTCCGTACCACTTGCTCCGGAATCCGGCCGTGTCCTCGGCGTGAGCGTTCCGTGACCTAACCACACCGTCCCAAGGGGTTCACTCCCCGTTCATTTATGCCCTTCGGCGGCTTCACCTGTTCTGCCTAATTTCGGCCTTACCCGGTGCGGACGCGATCTGGGGGGACGTGTCCGCTCGACCCCGGCTTCGCAGCAACCACGCACGCCGCCGAATTCAGGACGGCGGCTCCTGGAAGGAATTCCTCAGTGAAGCTTCAGCGCATGAACCGGCGGGCCCTCGCCCTCGGCGCACTCGCCGTCTCCGGCGCCCTGGCCCTCACGGCGTGCGGCTCCGACGACACGGGCAGCAAGTCGAGCGGGGGTGGCTCCTCGACGTCCGCGGCGGCGGGCAACATCAAGTGCGACGACGCCAAGGGCCAGCTGCAGGCATCGGGCTCGACGGCGCAGAAGAACGCGATCGACGCCTGGGTCAAGCAGTTCACGCAGGCCTGCAACAGCGTGCAGGTCAACTACAACCCGACCGGTTCGGGCGCCGGTATCACCGCCTTCCTGCAGGGGCAGACCGCGTTCGCCGGTTCGGACTCCGCGCTGAAGCCCGAGCAGGTCGCCCAGTCCAAGAAGGTCTGCTCCGGCGGCCAGGCCATCGACCTGCCCATGGTCGGCGGCCCGATCGCCCTCGGCTACAACGTGCCGGGCGTGGACAGCCTCGTCCTGGACGCCTCGACGATCGCGAAGATCTTCGACGGCAAGATCACCAACTGGAACGACAAGGCGATCGCGGCGCTCAACCCGAACGCCAAGCTGCCCGACCTCAAGATCCAGGCGTTCCACCGCTCGGACGAGTCCGGCACCACCGACAACTTCACCAAGTACCTGATCAGCCAGGCCAAGACCGACTGGCCGTACTCGGGCGGCAAGGCGTGGCAGGCCAAGGGCGGCCAGGCCGCGCAGGGCTCCTCCGGCCTCGCCGCGCAGGTCAAGCAGACCGCCGGTGCGATCTCGTACTTCGAGCTGTCCTACGCCTCCGACGGCCTCAAGACCGTCGACCTGAAGACCGCCGCCGCCGAGCCGGCCAAGGCCACCGCGGAGAACGCCTCCAAGGCGATCGCCTCCGCCAAGATCGCCGGCACCGGCCAGGACCTGGCGCTGAAGCTGAACTACAACCCGAGCGAGGCCGGCGCCTACCCGCTGACCCTGGTCACCTACGAGATCGTCTGCGACAAGGGCAACAAGTCCGACACCCTCGCCGGCACCAAGTCCTTCCTGCGCTACATCGCCTCCGAGGACGGCCAGAAGGTCCTGTCCCAGAACTCCTACGCCCCCATCCCCGCCGAGATCATCTCCAAGGTCCGCACCACCATCGAGGGCCTGAGCTAAGCGAGTGTGCGGCCCGGCTCCCGACCGGAGCCGGGCCGCACCGTCCGGTGCACCGCCGCCCGGGGCCGTCCCACGCCGTACGACCCCACCGAGCCGCCCGTCCCGCGCGGCTCCGCAGACCGGAGAACCCGATGAACACAACGACGCAGACCACAGACGCACCTCCCCCCGCACCCGAGCGCCCCGCCGCCGAGACCAAGCGCGCGGCCCGCGGCGCCACCCGCCCCGGTGACCGGATCTTCCTCGGCCTCTCCCGCGGATCAGGCATCTTCCTGCTGGTGGTCATGGCCGCGATCGCGGTCTTCCTCACCTACCGCGCGTCCATCGCCATCAGCAAGGACGACGGGAACTTCCTCACCACGTTCGACTGGAACACCAACGTCGACCCGCCGGTCTTCGGCATCGCGGTGCTGGCCTTCGGCACGGTGGTCTCCTCGATCATCGCCATGGCCCTCGCGGTCCCGGTCGCGGTGGGCATCGCGCTGTTCCTCACCCACTACGCGCCGCGCCGCCTCAGCGGCGTCATCGCGTACGTCGTCGACCTGCTCGCCGCGGTGCCGTCCATCGTGTACGGCCTGTGGGGCGCCCTGATCCTGGTCCCGCACCTCGGCGGCCTGTACAGCTGGCTGGACGACTACCTGGGCTGGACCGGCATCTTCTCCTGGCAGGGCGGCGCCGCGCGCTCGCTGCTCACCGTGGGCATCCTGCTCGCGATCATGATCCTGCCGATCATCACCAACGTCAGCCGTGAGGTCTTCCGGCAGACCCCGCGCATGCACGAGGAGGCGGCACTCGCCCTCGGTGCCACGCGCTGGGAGGTCATCCGGATGTCGGTGCTGCCCTTCGGCCGCTCCGGCGTGATCTCCGCCTCGATGCTCGGCCTCGGCCGCGCGCTCGGCGAGACGATGGCCGTGGCCACGGTGCTCTCCCCGACCTTCGAGATCAGGGCCAGCCTGCTCGACCCGGGCGGCGGCACGTTCGCCCAGAACATCGCCAGCAAGTTCAGCGAGGCCACCGAGCTGGGCCAGGACGCGCTGATCGCCTCCGGTCTGGTCCTGTTCGTCATCACCCTGCTGGTCAACGGCGCGGCGCGCATGATCATCAACCGCCGCAAGGAGTACTCGGGGGCCAACGCATGAGCACCGCAGCCGTCGTCACCGACAAGCACGCCTCGCTGCAGGGCGCCCGTCTGCCGAAGTGGTCCCCGTGGGCGTTCGCCGCCGGCTCGCTGGCCGTCGCCGTGGGCATCGGCCTGGCCGCAGGCCTGGACAGCAAGGTCCAGTGGGGCCTGATCGCCGCGATCCTGTTCGTGCTGAGCACCTTCACCGTCTCGGCCCGCATCGAGGGCCGCCGCCAGGCCAAGGACCGCATCGCGACCGCCCTGGTCTGGGTCTGCTTCCTGCTCGCCGTGATCCCGCTGGCCTCGCTGATCTGGGCGACCGTGAAGCGCGGTGTGAAGGTCTTCGACGTCTACTTCCTGACCCACTCGATGGGCGTGGTCGGCGACTCCGAGCCCGGCGGCGGCATCTACCACGCCATCCTCGGCACCCTGGAGCAGGTCGGCCTCGCCTCCCTGATCTCCGTGCCGGTCGGTGTTCTCACCGCGATCTACCTGGTCGAGTACGGCCGCGGCAAGCTCGCCACGGCCGTCACCTTCTTCGTCGACGTCATGACGGGCATCCCGTCCATCGTCGCCGGCCTGTTCGTCCTCAGCTTCTGGATCCTCATCCTGGACATGGGCTACTCCGGCTTCGCCGGGGCGCTCGCGCTGTCGATCCTGATGATGCCCGTGGTCGTGCGCTCCACCGAGGAGATGCTCAAGCTCGTCCCGAACGAGCTGCGCGAGGCGTCCCTCGCCCTGGGCGTGCCCAAGTGGCGCACCATCCTGAAGGTGGTCCTGCCGACGTCGATCGGCGGCATCACCACCGGTGTGATGCTCGCGGTCGCGCGCATCACCGGTGAGACCGCCCCGGTGCTGCTGCTGGTGTGGAAGACCAGCTTCATCAACAGCAACCCGTTCCAGGACCCGCAGGCCTCGCTGCCGCTGTACATCTACCAGCAGTACGCGAACAGCTCCGGTGCCAACGCGGCCTACGACCGCGCCTGGGCGGCGGCGCTGACCCTGATCGCCTTCGTGATGATCCTCAACCTGGTGGCCCGCGGCATCGCCCGCTGGAAGGCCCCGAAGACCGGTCGCTGACGCGGCCATACAGCGACCGAGAACTCTGGAAGTGACGTAATCATGGCCAAGCGAATCGACGTCAGCGGACTGTCCGCCTACTACGGCTCCCACCGCGCGATCGAGGACATCTCGATGACCATCGAGCCCCGCTCGGTGACCGCGTTCATCGGCCCCTCGGGCTGCGGCAAGTCGACGTTCCTGCGCACCCTGAACCGCATGCACGAGGTCACCCCCGGCGGCCGCGTCGAGGGCAAGGTGATGCTGGACGACGAGGACCTGTACGGCACCGGGGTCGACCCGGTCGCGGTGCGCCGCGAGGTCGGCATGGTCTTCCAGCGCCCGAACCCCTTCCCCACCATGTCGATCTTCGACAACGTGGCGGCGGGCCTGCGTCTGAACGGCAACTACAAGAAGAGCGAGCTGAACGACGTCGTCGAGAAGTCGCTCAGGGGCGCCAACCTCTGGAACGAGGTCAAGGACCGCCTGAACAAGCCCGGCTCCGGCCTGTCCGGCGGTCAGCAGCAGCGTCTGTGCATCGCCCGCGCGATCGCGGTCGAGCCGAAGGTGCTGCTGATGGACGAGCCCTGCTCGGCCCTGGACCCGATCTCCACCCTCGCCATCGAGGACCTGATCGGCGAGCTGAAGGAGCGCTTCACGATCGTCATCGTGACGCACAACATGCAGCAGGCCGCGCGCGTCTCGGACCGCACCGCCTTCTTCAACCTGGCGGCCGTCGGCCAGCCCGGCCGGCTGGTCGAGATCGACGACACGGAGCGGATCTTCTCCAACCCGTCGGTGCAGGCGACGGAGGACTACATCTCCGGCCGCTTCGGCTGAGCCCCGCCCGCGGGTGAGCTGCGGCTTCGGCCGGGCAGCCGCCCAAGCCCCTCGCGGTGCTGCATGGCGGTGCCACCGCGAGGCACCAAAAGGCCCGCCCCCTGGCTCCCGGGGGGCGGGCCCGTTGGTCTGTCAACCGTGCCGGATCAGAGGAACGCCAGCTTCTCCACCCCGAACACCGCGGCCGCGACGAGCCCGGCGGCCGGCATGGTGATGAACCAGCCGAGCACGATGTTCTTGGCGACGCCCCAGCGCACGGCGTTCACTCGCTTCGTCGCGCCGACGCCCATGATCGCGGAGGTGATGACATGGGTCGTGGAGATCGGCGCCTTGAAGATGAACGCGGTGGTGAACATGATCGACGCGCCCGTCGCCTCCGCCGCGAACCCCTGCGGCGGGTCCAGTTCGATGATCTTGCGGCCCAGCGTGCGCATGATCCGCCAGCCACCGGCGTACGTGCCCAGGGACAGCATCACCGCGCAGACGAGCTTCACCCAGACCGGGATCGGGTCACTGAACGTCTCGTGGCCGGAAATGACCAGTGCCAGCACCACGACGCCCATCGTCTTCTGGGCGTCCTGCAGACCGTGACCGAGGGCCATGCCGGCGGCCGAGACGGTCTGGGCGATACGGAAGCCCCGCTTGGCCTTGTGCGGGTTGGACCGGCGGAACAGCCACATGATCGCCGTCATGACCAGGTAACCGACCACCAGGCCGACGACCGGGGACAGGAACATCGGGATGACGATCTTGTCGAGGACGCCGCCCCACAGCACCTCCGTGCCGCCCGCCAGCGCCGCTCCCACCATGCCGCCGAACAGCGCGTGGGACGAGGAGGAGGGCAGGCCGTAGTACCAGGTGGCCAGGTTCCACACGATCGCGCCGACCAGGGCCGCGAAGAGGATGGCCATCCCCGTGGAACCCTGCGGCGTCTCGATCAGACCCTCACTGACGGTCTTGGCGACGCCCGACCCCAGGAAGGCGCCGGCGAGGTTCATCACCGCGGCCATCGCCAGCGCCGCCCGCGGGGTGAGCGCGCGGGTGGAGACCGAGGTGGCGATCGCGTTCGCGGAGTCGTGGAAGCCGTTGGTGTACGTGAAGAAGAGCGCGACCGCGACGGTCACGACCAGAGCGAAGGTGTCCATGGAGGGGTCAGGACTCCTTGACGGCGATGGTCTCCACCGTGTTCGCCACGTGCTCGAAGGCGTCCGCCGCCTCCTCCAGCACATCCACGATCTGCTTGAGCTTGAGCACCTCGATGGCGTCGTACTTGCCGTTGAAGAGGTGGGCGAGCAGCTTGCGGTGGATCTGGTCGGCCTGGTTCTCGAGGCGGTTGACCTCGATCCAGTACTCGGTCAGGTTCTGCATCGTCCGCAGGTTCGGCATGGCCTCGGCCGTGAGCTCGGCGGCCCGCGCCAGAACCTCGATCTGCTGCTCGACGCCCTTGGGGAGATCCTCGACGTTGTAGAGGACGACCAGGTCGACGGCCTCCTCCATGAAGTCCATGATGTCGTCGAGGGACGAGGCGAGGGTGTAGATGTCCTCGCGGTCGAACGGCGTGATGAACGAGGAGTTCAGCTGGTGGAAGATCGCGTGCGTGGCGTCGTCACCCGCGTGTTCCGCGGCCCGCATACGCTCTGCGATCTCGGCCCGGGCGGAGGTGTCCGCCCCGAGCAGTTCCATCAGGAGTTTCGAGCCGGTGACGATGTTGTCCGCGGACGCGGCGAACATGTCGTAGAAGCTCGTCTCCCTGGGGGTCAGACGAAAGCGCACGTGGGGTCCTCGGGATGCATCGGTTTCGGTCAGGCTGATGCTAGGCGCATCATCCGGCCACGGCTAACGGGCCGCCCCCCAGTGTCGCCCATCGACGAGACTGGTCGGCACGGGGGCTTCCGCGGCCGCATCCCCTTCTACCCGGCAAACTTCGGTACCATATACCCACCAGGGGTATATAGCCGTAATCTGGACACGGGTCGGCACACATGGCAGCACACTGGGAGGACGCGATGACGACCACCGAGGCCGGCGCGGGTGCGCCCTCCGCGACCGAGGCGGACCAGGCGACCGCGACGCCGGACGTGGTGACCGACCACGACCGCGGCGTGCACGGTTACCACCACCAGAAAGCCGAACACCTCAAGCGCCTGCGCCGCATCGAGGGCCAGATCCGCGGCCTGCAGCGCCTGGTCGACGAGGACGTGTACTGCATCGACATACTCACCCAGGTGTCGGCCTCCACCAAGGCGCTGCAGTCCTTCGCACTGCAACTGCTGGAGGAGCACCTGCGGCACTGCGTCGCCGACGCGGCCGTCAAGGGCGGCGACGAGATCGAGGCGAAGGTGAAGGAGGCCACGCAGGCCATCGCCCGCATGCTGCGCACCTGAGGCGGCGCCGGTGCGGGACCGGCCCGCTCACCCCTCGCGGGCGTCCCGCTCCTCGGCCACGCGCAGCACCTCGTCGATGCTCTCCATGCTGAGCCGCTCCCGGGCGGCCGAGGCGGCGATGATCAGCTCACAGCACAGCTCTATCTCGGCGAGCGCCACATGGTCCTGAACCGCCGTACCGCCGAGCGGAGCCACGAGCCTCACCTCATCTCTGCCGTCACCAGCTTCCTAGAGTAGGGAGCGGCCCACAGCCCGCGCATGGCACGGAAGGGCTAGTCCTCGGCTACTCGGCGATCCGCCCGTCGTAGATGTCCGCACTCCTCGGCAGTCGTACGGCGACGGGGACACCGAAGTCGTACAGCAGCGTCGTCGAGGCGACCGCCACGGCGCCCTTCTTCTGCCGGTTGACGAAACTGAACCGGTGCCGGATCTTGCGGATGCGGCCGCCGTCGTCGAGATAGACGTCGAACGGCACCAGCGCGGTGGCGAACCCTCTCGCCGCGGCGCGCAGCGCGTCCCGGTCGGCGGGGACCACGGCGCTGCGCGCGGCCGCGGCCAGGTCGGCGGTGCCGCGGTAGTGCCGCACCGGCGTCCCCGCGACCTCGGTACGCCCCACATAGGTCGCGGTGCGCGTGCCGCGCAGCACCTCGGCGGCTGCGAACGGGTCGGTCGCGCCGCCGGTGACGAGGTTGCCGTCGGAGACCTGGGCGGTCTCCACCCGCACCCATTTGTCGGCGGGCACCCCGGCGCCCCGGTTCTTCATGAACAGCGCGCCCGGAGCGAGCAGTTCCGTGATCGGCCGGTGCTCACCCCGCCCCGCCGGGTCCTGCGGCAGCATCACCCGCAACTCCCCCAGCCGGCGCCGGAAGTCGTAGACGCCCTCGCCGCGGATCGTCACGCGGGTGCCGCCGGTCGCCATCTCCATCGCCGTGCGCGCCTTCGAACTCCCGCCGGCCTCCAGCCGGTCCGGCGCCTGCCGGAGCAGCCCGACGGCGTCGTCGGCGCCCCGGGCGTCCTCCGCGGCGGCCCCGCTGCCGGAGCACCCCGCGGCACCGGCGCACACGCACACCATGACCCCGGCCGTGGCGAGTGCCCCGCCCGTATGCCGCCAGCGCTGCCGCCGCTGTGCCATCGCCTGCCTACCCCCAGCCGGTACGTCCGTCGCGGGCCGCCTGTCGTTCCGGTTAACGACGGGTAGGTGGAGCCGTCACGGCCCGGGAGCGGGTGCCGTCACCGTCCGACGGGCCGTTAACCATCCCCCGCTACGGTGGAGACGTGACCCAGCAGGACGGTCCTTCGTCGACCCGCCAGGAACACCACACGACCACCGTCGAACAAGGCCGCTTCTGCCTGGCCCGCTGCACATGCGGCTGGCGCGGCCCGGCGCGCCGGGCCCGAAGCCAGGCCAGAACCGACGCGGAGACCCACGCGAACGCGCCGTGACCGCACGGCCACGAGGGAACCCCGCGCGCCCCCACCCCGTCCCCACCCACAGAAAGCCCCACGGGACGGAGACCCACACATGGACCGGCGCACCTTCCTCGGCGGGACCGCGGCCGCGGTCACCACGGCGACCACGGCTGCCTGCACGGCCGGCGCCCAAGCGGGCGGCACCAAAGCACAAGCGGCGGCCAGCCCCCTGCTGAAAACCACCGCTGCCGCCGCCCCCGCCGGCCTCACCGCCCTCGCCCGGGACCTCGACGGCACCCTCGTGCGCCCCGGCGAGGCCGCCTGGGCGGCCGCCCGCCAGCTCTACAACACCCGCTTCGACAGCCTGAAGCCCACCGCCGTCGCCTACGTCGCGCACGCCGACGACATCCGCACCACCCTCGCCTACGCCCGCGCCCACCACCTCACCGTCGCGATCCGCAACGGCGGCCACTCATACGCCGGCTGGTCCTCCGGCGACAACCGCCTGATCCTCGACGTCTCCAAGCTCAACCGGGTCCGCGCCTCGGGCACCACGGCGGTGGTCGGCGCCGGCGCCAAGCTGATCGACGTCTACCGCGCCCTGGCGGCGAAAGGCGCGACGATACCCGCCGGTTCCTGCCCCACCGTCGGCGTCTCCGGTCTCACCCTCGGCGGCGGCCACGGCGTGGTCTCCCGCGCCTACGGCCTGACCTGCGACAGCCTCACCGCCGCCACCCTCGTCACCGCGGACGGCAAGCAGCTCACCGCCGACGCCAAGAACCACCCCGAGCTGTTCTGGGCCCTGCGCGGCGCAGGCAACGGCAACTTCGGTGTCGTCACCGAGCTGCACTTCCGCACCCACCCCGCCCCGCAGGCCGTGACCGCGTACCTGAGCTGGCCGTGGTCGAAGGCGGCCGCGGTGGTGAAGGCGTGGCAGGAGTGGGGTCCCGCACAGCCTGACGAGATCTGGTCGGCGCTGCACCTGGCGAACACCGCCGGGGGCACCCCGACCGTCACCGTCTCCGCCTTCTCCCTCGGCACCTACGGCGAGTTGAAGAACGCCGTCGACCGCCTCGCGCACAGCGCCGGCGCGAACGCCCTCAGCGTCTCTCTGCGCCGCCGCTCCTACGAGGAGGCGATGGAGATCTACGCCGGCTGCTCGGCCTTCTCCGCCGACGCGCAGTGCCATCTGCCGGGCGCGACGCCGGGCCGCTCGCCGCAGGGCCTGCTGCACCGCGAGACGTACGCGGCCCGCTCGGACTTCTTCGACCGGTCCCTGTCACCGGCCGGCATCCAGACCCTGCTCGCGCAGATCAAGTCGGTCCGCGGCGGCACCGGCAGCTTCGCGCTGACCGCGCTCGGCGGCGCCGTGAACCGCGTCGCCCCGACCGCGACGGCCTTCGTGCACCGCCGCTCCCGCATCCTGGCCCAGTACATCGCCGCCTGGCGCGCGGGCACGCCCGGTACGAGGTCCCAGTCCTGGCTGGCGGGCGCGCACGGCGCGATGCGGCCCCACGCCTCGGGGGCGGCGTACCAGAACTACACCGATGCGACGCTGAGGAACTGGCGCACCGCCTACTACGGCGACGCCGCGGCCCGCCTGGCGCAGGTGAAGAGGACCTACGACCCGAACCGCTTCTTCACCTTCCCGCAGGCCCTGTAGGGGCCCGGCGACCGCTCAGGCGGCCAGGTCACGTTCCTCGCTGCCGGCCTGCTGCCCGGAGCGCGCGTTCGGGATCAGCGCCTCCTGGCCGCCGGCCGGCCGCCGCCGGGAGCGGATCAGCCATCCGGCCCTCGACCGCTCCACGGCCTTGGCGAGCGGCGTCAGCAGCGCCGTGGCGAGCGGCGACAGCAACAGCGCCACGGCCGTACCGAGGGCGAAGCCGCCGATGACGTCGGTCGGGTAGTGCACCCCCATGAAGACACGGCAGAAGCCTTCGAGGAGGGCGAGTGCGATGCCGGCGAGCCCGAAGCGGCGGTTGGTGACGAACAGGGCGACACCCATGGCCATGGTGAGGGTGGCGTGGTCGCTGACGAAGGAGAAGTCGTTCTTGCCGGAGACGAGGACGTCCAGGCCCTGGTGGTCGGTGAAGGGCCGCGGCCGCTGCACGAAGCCGCGGATCGGGACGTTGACGAGGACGGCGACACCGGCCGCGAGCGGCGCCCACACCAGCCCGGCCACCGAGGAGGCGGCCTCCTCACCGCCGCGGCGCCGCACGGTCCACCAGCACCACAGGACCAGCAGGACCATGGCGAGCAGCAGCCCGTACTCGCCGACGAATTCCATGACCCGGTCGAACCAGTGCGGAGCGCCCTTGGCCAGGCCGTTGATGTCGTAAAGCAGGTCGACGTCGGGGTTCGACCCGGATTCGGCGAGTCCAGCCATCGTGCTGCGGCCCCTTCGTCGTTGTCCCGGACGCACCTCGCGTGCGCCGCTGCTGCCCACCCCCGTGGTGTGTAGACCCGCTTACGCCAGACGCGCGCTCGACTACGTCAACAGGAACGCACGGCCCCTGTTGATACGTTCCACCCTCCACCGAATGATCACGCAGACGTTATCGAACAGAGACTCATCACCGCAGCTCAGGGGATGGGTTCACAGACGGTTCACACCGAGGTGGGGAGCGCTTTCGCGCCATCCTCGGTGACCCGGGTGGCCCCGAAGTAGTCGCCCGTGTCGATCGGGTCGAACCGGATGACGGCCCCGGTGCGCGGTGCGTCGATCATGTACCCGCCGCCGACGTAGATGCCCACGTGGTGGATCTGCCGCGAGTCGGCCGGATCGTGGGAGAAGAACACCAGGTCCCCCGGCAGCAGTTCGTCCCGCTTGGGGTGCGGCCCCGCGTTGTACTGGTCGTTGGCGACCCGCGGCAGGGTGATGCCCACAGTCTGATAGGCGGCCTGCGTCAGCCCCGAGCAGTCGAACCGTCCGCCCTGCTCAGGCGTACCCTCACCACCCCACAGATAGGGCGTGCCGAGCTTCTTCTGAGCGAAGTAGATGGCGCCGGCGGCCTGTTCGGAGGGGTCGATGCGGCTGACGGGCGCGGCGAAGCTGTCCTCCAGCGTGGTGATCGTCTTCACGTAGTTCTGGGTCTCCTTGTACGGCGGCACACCCCCGTACTTGATGACCGCGTACGCGCCCGCGTTGTAGGCGGCGAGCATGTTGTGCGTGGCGTTGCCGGGGACGTCCTTGACGTACGTGGAGAGTTCGCAGTCGTACGACGCGGCCGATGGAATCGCGTCATTCGGGTCCCAGATGTCACGGTCGCCGTCGCCGTCGCCGTCGATGCCGTGCGTCGCCCAGGTGCCGGGGATGAACTGCGCTATCCCCAGTGCCTTCGCCGGGCTCCTGGCGGACGGATTGAACCCGCTCTCCTGGTAGAGCTGGGCGGCGAGCAGCGCCGGGTTGAGCGCGGGGCACAGATTGCCCCACTTCTGCACGAGGGCCTGGTAGGCGGCGGGCACCGCACCCTTGGCCAGCGCCCGGCCGGCTCCGCCGACGCCGTTCATGAGGTTCCCGGCGACGACGTACACCCCGACGACGAGCAGCAGCACGAAGCTCACTCCTGCCGCGGCGGCGCCACCCGCCCAGAGCCACGCCTTACGCACCGTCAACCGCCCCTCGCCGACCGGGAGTCCGCCCGCGTCAGTTTAGGAGCTTCCCACCCGGAATCCGCCGCAACCGGAGCTCTCGTGGTGGGGCCGCTTACATTGGCCGAAACGGCGCCGCCACTGTGGAGCTGACGACTCAGGGAAGGCCCACCGCGTCCCGGTACGCCTCCGCCGCCTCCGTGCCGAGGACCACGCTGTAGGACACGTCGTCGGTGTCGCCGCCGTCCTCGTGGCCGCCGAGGACGCCCACGACCTGTCCGTCCCCGTTGACCCAGGGGCTGCCGCTCGTGCCGGTGCTGAAGCCGGGGCAGACGATCCGCTGCTGGGTACGGCTGTGCGCCACCGGCTTGTTGGTGCACACCACCGGCGCCTCCTCCTCGTCGGGGTAGCCGGTGACGGTGACCGCGGTGGCCCCCGTCGTCGTACCGGTGACGAACCGGTTGGCGCCGACGACGTCCTCCACGTGCTTGCCGCCCCGCGGCGCGAGCACGGCGAAGGCCACGTCGCTGTCCTCGCTGCGGCCCGCCTCCCACCCGTCCGGCAGCAGCATCCGCTGCACCGGCCACACGCCGTAGGGCGCCTTGCCGTACCGGTAACCCGGCACGAACACCAGGTCGGTGTCGCCGTCACCGCCCAGGCAGTGCGCGGCCGTGACGATGAGGTCGCGGTGCGCACTGTGCACGACGGAGGCGGTGCAGAAGTGACCGCCCGTCCAGTCGGCGCGGTCGGCGTGGAAGAGCGCCCCGATCCGTGCGCTCGGCGGAGTGGGCGCGGCCCGCACGGTCACACCGAGGGGGCCGGGCCCGGCGTCCGCGGCGGCGACGGAGGAGGAAACACCGGCCAGCAGCACGAGCACGCCGAAAAAGGCGCGTCTGCGAGGGCGCACGGAGCGTGAGGAGCGCTTCATCGGCGACCACTGTGGCGGACGAAGGTGAGAAATTCGTCAGACGCGCGGCAGCGGCGGCTGCACGCATCGCGGAAACGGCGGAGCTCCGGCCGGACCGACCGGGACACCGATGACGACGCCGACCACGACAACGGCCATGACAGGGCTGCCTCCGTCCTTCATCGCACCGACACCGCACCGCTTGCCCCCGGGCGGCCCCGTCAACCTCCGGCGCCCGCCCGGCGCGGCAGCCCCACGCTACGACGCCGGGCCACAGCGCGACACCCGAACGGCGCCACCCCGGTGAAAGGCGGGTCGGGCGTTTTGGGCGGCCGCCGCCGGGAACGCCGCCGGTCAGCCCCGCCGCACCGCCGCCGGGAACGCCACCCCCGTCAGCTCCTCCGACACCGTCCACAGCCGCCGTGCCGCCGCCGGGTCGCTCGCCGCCGCCGAGCGGCCCACCAGGGCCGGGGCGCCGCGCAGCTCGCCGAGCCCGTCGGGGCCGACGTAGCTCGCGCCGGGCAGGTCCGCCACCGCCGCGTACAGGGTCGGCAGGGCGCCGGCCCGGTCGTCCTGCGCCAGGAGGCGGTTGCCGGCCTGCATGAGAACCCGTGTCACCGGGTTCGCGGCGTGGCTCTGCAGATTGGTCGCCGCCCAGCCGGGATGGGCCGCGAGCGCGCGCACCGGGGACCCGGCCTCGGTCAGGCGGCGCTGGAGCTCCAGCGTGAAGAGCAGGTTGGCGAGCTTGGACTGGGCGTAGGCGCGCTGCGGGTTGTAGCGCCGGTCCAGGTTCAGGTCGTCGAAGTGGATCGCCGCCCCTGGCCAGCGGTGCGCGCCGGACGCCACCGTCACCACACGGTCCGTGACGTGCGGCAGCAGCAGATTGGTCAGCGCGAAGTGGCCCAGGTGGTTGGTGCCGAACTGGGTCTCGAAGCCGTCCTTCGTCCGGCCTTGCGGCACCATCATCACGCCCGCGTTGTTGACCAGCAGGTCCAGCGGTCCCTCCCAGCCGGCCGCGAACTCCTTCACCGAGGCCAGATCCGCCAGGTCCAGCCGGCGCACCTCGGTACTGCCGCGCACGGTCGCCGCCGCGGCCCGGCCCCGCTCCTCGTCCCGTACCGCGAAGACGACATGCGCCCCGGCCCCGGCGAGCGCGCCGGCGGCCACGAGGCCGATGCCGCTGTTGGCGCCGGTCACCACAGCCGTACGCCCGGTCAGATCCGGCACCGCGGACACGTTCCACTTGCTCTGCCTGTCAGCCATGCTCCCAATGTAGGCATCGCCAACAATGCTGTCAATGACAACAAAGCTGACGATGTCAACAATGCTGCTCCTGACAACATCGGGATACGATGACCCACATGCCCGCAAGCCGCCCCTACCACCACGGAGACCTGCGCGCCGCCCTCCTCAAGAGCGCCGAACGCACCCTCCGCGACAAGGGCGCCGGCGCACTCTCGCTGCGGGAACTCGCCCGCGACATCGGCGTCAGCCACGCCGCCCCGGGGCGGCACTTCAAGGACAAGCAGGCCCTGCTCGACGCCCTCGCCCTCACCGGCTACGAACGGCTCATCCGGGCCCTGCGCAGCGCCGACACCCCCGGACTCCCCCTGCCGCAGCGCCTGACCTCACTCGCCCGCGCCTACCTCGGGTTCGCCATCGACAACCCCGCGCTGCTCGAGCTGATGTTCGCCCGCAAACACGAGCCGGACGCCCAGCTCGCCGACGCCGTCGAACGCTCCATCGGCTCCCTCACCCACCTGGTCGCCGATGCCCAGCAGCGCGGCGAACTCGTCGCGGGCGACCCCGAGCGCATCACCATGGTCATGGCCGCGAGCCTGCACGGCCTCGCCGCCCTCGTCGCCAGCTGCGCGCTCCCCGCCCAGGAGGCCCTCGACGGCCTGGACGACCACGTCCACCACCTGCTGCACGGCCTCACCCCGCGCCGGCCCTGACCCTGCGTCACCATGCCCGCCGGGCACGGGCCCACCGCGCCCCCTTCCCCCGGCCGGAGATAGCCTTCACCCTCGGAACAGTGACACGACCGATCGACCGATCAACCGTCAGAAACGGCCCAGGTCACAAGAGGGCACAACGAAGGAACCACACGACTGGTTCCGCACCGGCCTCATTGCCCGGCGTGACCTGCCGTGATACACAGAGTGACCATACGACTCTTCGCAAGCTGTTCGTACGAAACCCGCCAGCGAATGACGCCAAGTCGACATACGACAGCGGCATCGTCGGCGAGAATGAGGCCTGACCTCTGCACACCGCAGGGGACTGCGGAACTACCCAACAGGGGCGGTGACTTACATGCTCTTTGCGGCCGACAAGGGAGACATCAACACCATCATCGGCGGGATCGCTCCGGACTGGGGCCCGTTCGGCAGCCTGGGCAACGAAGCCAAGGTGATGATCGAGGTGGTGATGGCCGTCGCCATCCTGCTCTGCCTCGGCATCGCCGTATGGGGGGCCGCCAAGCAGCGGATCGGCGCCACCGCCCTGCGGGACACCTTCAGCGCCGAGCAGGGCAAGGGGCTCATCATCGCCGGGCTCACCGGGGTGTTCATCATCGGCTCGCTCGGCACGCTGTTCACGATCGTGTACGGCATGGCCGTGTAGCAGGCGCGCCGCCCGTACCTCCCTCCCGTCCCACTCACCTGTCGTGCCCACCGGCTGAGGTTGCGTCTCCCTGATGTCGAGTCACCACACCGCGCCCGCGCGGGAACCAGCACGGCTACCGTCGTACTCCTACGCGTTCCGGTACGAGGTGTTCTTGAACGACGTCGAGGGGGCGTACGCGGCATGAGTCTCGGGGACGAGCACGACGCGGCCGGCGGCTACGGCGGCAGCGGCCAGACCCGCACACGGCTGCCGGACCGCCCCGGCGACCCCTACGGCGGGGCCCGCCGCCCCGGCCGCCGCTCCTCCTCACGGAGCACGGTCACGGTGGTCGCGGTGGTGGTCCTCCTCATCGCCGCCATCGCCTTCGCCAACCGCGGCGGTGACGACCCGTCGTCCGACCGCGCAGCGGGCAACAAACCCAAGTCGGCCCCGACGGCCGCGACGGGCACGAAACCGGTCCAGACGAACACCTCCGGCATCCCCACGGGCTTCGCCCACGACCAGCAGGGGGTGCAGTCCGCTGCCGCGAACTATTCGGTGGTGCTGGGTTCGACGGACATGTTCAACAAGGGCAGCCGGCACTCGATTTTGGCCGCCCTCTACACGCCGGAGGCCCAAGCGAAGCTGCAGGCTCCGATGGACGCGGCCTATTCGGCGGACTTCCTCGACAAGATGGGCCTTGACCAGAACGGCACTCCTCCGGCGGGAAGCACGTTCGTCTCCCGCGTGGTCCCGGTGGGGACCACCGTCCAGCAGTACACCGACAGCAGTGCGGCGGTCGCCGTCTGGTACATGGGGCTGATCGGGATGGCTGGTGAGGCGTCCACGGACCCGGTCAAGTCCACCTGGAAGACCTGGACCTTCGACATGCGGTGGACGGGTTCCGACTGGAAGATCGTCAAGGACTCCCAGAAAGACGGCCCCGCACCAGTACCCGGCGACGACAAGGCCGCCTCATCCGACGAGATCAGCAAGGCCATCCAGGAGTACGGAGGGTTCACGTATGCCCGGTAACCCGCACCGTCTGCTCAGGCTCGCCGGGATCGTGACGGCCGTACAGACGACCGCCGTGCTGCTGGCCACCCGCGCCTTGGCCGCCCCCAGTCCGACACCCACGCCGGCCGCGAGCAACGACCCCTGCGATCTCATCGTCGGCGAGGCCAAGAAGTACTGCGAAAAAGGCAACAGTTCCTCCTCCGGTAGCCGCTCCGTAACCCCCGACCCCACCTCCGCCCTCGACCCCCTCTCCTCCCTCGCCAAGGGCTGTGCCGACGCCGCGTCCTGGACCGTCGACAAGCTCAGCGCGGCCGTGAAGGAGACGGCCACCGTCGACTTCACGAACCAGAAGTTCCTCCAGCAGTACGCCGTCGTCTTCGCCGCGTCGACGATCCTCACGCTGCTGCTGTGGCTGCTGGCCGTGGCCAAGCGAGCCGTCCGCGGCGTGCCCCTGAGCACCGCGATCTCCGAAGCCGTCGGCTTCCTCTGGCTCACCGTGCTGGCCTCCGCCTTCACGCCGCTGATCCTCTACACCGTCGTCTCCGCGGCCGATGGCGTCAGCGACGTGCTCGCGAGGACCACCGGCGACCAGGCCGACACCTTCTTCGGCACCTTCTCCGCCGCCCTGAAGAAGGGCGACAACATCGGCGGCGGCCCGATCATGCTGATCGTCGTCTCCCTGGTCAGCATCCTCGCCGCCGGCGTCCTGTGGCTGGAGCTCGTCATCCGCGCCGCCCTGCTCTACGTCGGCGCCCTGCTCGGCACCGTCGTCTACTCCGGCCTGGTCGACAAGAACATGTGGGGCCACGTCCGCCGCTGGGCCGGCGTCATGATCGCGGTCATCCTGATCAAGCCGGTCATCGTCATCGTGCTCGGACTCGCCGGCGCCCTGTCCTCCGGCGACGGCCCCGACGCGTTCTCCGCCGTCGTCTCCGGCCTCGCGATCATCCTGCTCGCCATCTTCGCCTCGGCGATGATCTACCGCTTCGTCCCCGGCTTCGGCGACGAGATCGTCAACTCCCGCAACAACCGCATCATGCAGGGCGCCGAAGGCAAGGCCGCCGCCGTCATCAGCTCCCCGGCGAGCCTCGTCGCCCAGGGCATCAAGACGCACAGCACCCGCGCCGACAGCAACGGCGGCCAGTCCTCCGCGTCCAGCACTCCCCGCCAGGCCAACCCCGCCTCCGGCGGCGTCGCCGCGCACAGCGCGCGCACCTCGACCGGAGGTGGCGGCGGAACTGTCCCCTCCGCCGCTCCCCCGCCCCGCGCGAGCAGTCCGGTCAACACACCGCACGCCAGCAACACCCGCAACAGCAGTACCAATCGCACGGGAGGTGAAGGGCGTTGACGACCGAGTCCCACGTGTCCCATCCGGTCACGCCCCGCCGTACATATCTGATCGGCCGCGCCCGGCCGAACGCCATCGTCGGCCGCAACCGCGAATCCGGCGAGCTCGCGCTGATCATCATCGGCGCGTTCCTCGGCATGATGTGCGGGCTCCTCGTCCCCGTCCTGTCCCTGCGCATCCTGCTGCTGATGGGCTTCCCGCTGCTCGCGCTGGCCGCGGTGTACGTGCCGTACAAGCGACGCACGTTCTACAAGTGGTTCGAGATCAACCGCAGCTACAAGCGCACCCTCAAGCAGGGCGCCACCTACCGCTCCGGCGTCGTGGAGGCCGGCACCCGGCTCGACGGCAAGGAGATCGAGGTCGGCCCGCCGCCCGGCATCGGCCGGATCAACTGGCTCGCCGCCCCCTTCGGCCCCGACGAGATCGCCGTACTCCTGCACGCCGACCGCAGAACCGTCACCGCCGCCATCGAGATCGAGGGCCCCGGCGTCGGCCTGCGCGACAGCGAGGACCAGGAAGCCCTCGTCGACCGCTTCGGCACGCTGCTCAAGCACGTCGCCAACGGCGACGGCTTCGTCACCCGTCTGCAGATGCTCGCCCGCACCCTGCCCGCCGATCCCGACGCCCACGCCAAGGACGTCGCCGTCCGCGGCGACGGCAAGGCGCCGCGGTGGCTGCAGCAGTCGTACGACCAACTGCAGTCGATGGTGTCCACCAGCAGCGAGCAGCACCGCGCCTACCTGGTCGCCTGCATGCACTACACCCGCGACCTGGCAGCCGAGGCCAACGCCATGGCCCGCGCCGCCCGCGCCCACGGCAGCAAGGTCGACCGCGACGCCGGCCTCGCCGTCGTCATGGCCCGCGAGCTGACCGACATCTGCTCGCGCCTGCAGGAGGCCGACATCCGGGTCCGCCAGCCCCTCGGCCAGGGCCGGCTCGCCTCCCTCATCCACTCCATGTACGACCCGGACCACCCGATCGACCACATCCAGGCGATGACCAAGCGCAACGCCTGGCCGGCCGAGCTGGACGCCCGCGAGCCCACCTTCCTCCAGGCCAAGACGCGCGAGTCCTCCACCCGCGCCCCCTGGTGTCACGCCACAGCCTGGGTCAAGGAGTGGCCGATGACCCCGGTCGGCGTGAACTTCCTCGCGCCCCTGCTCGTCCACACCCCCGACGTCATCCGGACCGTCGCCGTCACGATGGACCTCGAACCCACCGAGGTCGCCATCGAACGCATGCTGACCGAGAAGACCAACGACGTCGCCGAGGCCTCCCGCGCGGCCAAGATGAACCGCACCGTCGACCCGCGGGACATCGCCGCCCACAACCGCCTCGACCAGCGCGGCGAGGACCTCGCCAGCGGCGCCGCCGGAGTGAACCTGGTCGGCTACATCACCGTGTCTTCCCGCTCCCCGGAGGCACTCGCCCGCGACAAGCGCACCATAAGGGCCTCGGCAGGAAAGTCGTATCTGAAGCTGGAGTGGTGCGACCGCGAGCACCACCGCGCCTTCGTGAACACACTTCCGTTCGCCACCGGCATCCGAAGGTAGGGGCTGATTCGCCGATGCGGGATCCGCTGTCCGTCCTCACCGACGCCTTCACGTCCTTCCTCTTCGGGAAGGTCGAGACGACCCGGCTGCCCGTGCGCACCTCCACGGGCCAGGCCCAGGCGGTCTATCTGCCGACCGCCGCCCCCGGCCTCGGCGACTCCGGCGTCATCATCGGCCGCGAGGTCTACTCCGGGAAGGGCTACATCTACGACCCGTTCCAGCTCTACGGCCAGCAGCTCCCGGCGCCGCACTGGCTCGTCCTCGGCGAGTCCGGCAATGGCAAGTCGGCCCTGGAGAAGACGTACGTCCTGCGCCAGCTGCGCTTCCGCGACCGCCAGGTCGTCGTCCTGGACGCCCAGGGCGAGGACGGCGTCGGCGAGTGGAACCTGATCGCGCAGCAGCTGGGGATAACGCCCATCCGGCTCGACCCGATGGCCGCCCTGGACCACGGCATCCGCCTCAACCCGCTGGACCCGGCGATCACCACCACCGGCCAGCTGGCGCTGCTGCGCACGATCATCGAGGTGGCGATGGGCCACGGCCTGGACGAACGCTCCGGCTTCGCCCTCAAGGTCGCGCACTCCTACGTCAACGAGACGATCGTCGACCGCCAGCCGGTCCTGTCCGACATCGTCGAGCAGCTGCGGCACCCCGAGCCCGAGTCCGCCGAGGCGATGAACGTCGCCATAGACGACGTACGGGCGTGGGGCCTGGACGTCGCCCTGGTGCTGGACCGCCTGGTCGACGGTGACCTGCGGGGCATGTTCGACGGCCCGACCACGGTCGGCATCGACCTCGACGCCCCGCTGATCGTCTTCGACCTCTCCCACATCGACCGCAACTCCATCGCCATGCCCATCCTCATGGCGATCGTCGGCGTGTGGCTGGAACACACCTGGATCCGCCCCGACCGCAAGAAGCGCATCTTCCTCGTCGAAGAGGCCTGGCACATCATCAACAGCCCCTTCGTGGCCCAGCTGTTCCAGCGCCTGCTGAAGTTCGGCCGCCGCCTCGGCCTGTCCTTCGTCGCGGTCGTCCACCACCTGTCCGACGTCGTCGACGGCGCGGCCGCGAAGGAAGCGGCGGCGATCCTGAAGATGGCCTCGACGCGCACGATCTACGCCCAGAAAGCCGACGAGGCACGGGCCACGGGCCGCGTCCTGGGCCTGCCCCGCTGGGCGGTGGAGATCATCCCCACCCTCACCCCCGGCATCGCGGTCTGGGACGTCAACGGCAACGTCCAGGTGGTCAAACACCTGATCACCGAGGCGGAACGCCCCCTGGTCTTCACCGACCGCGCGATGACCGAGTCCTCCCTCGACCACGACGCCCTGCGCGCCGCCGAGCTGGAGGCCGAGGAACGGGCGGCGGCGTTCATGGAGGAGCACCTGGCCGACGTGGACGGCTCGTCCGAGTCGACGGTGGCCTAGGCACGGAAGGACGGCGCAGCCATGAGACCGGGTGACGAGCGCGACGGCCGCCGGGACAACCAGGGCGGCATCCCCGACGGCCTCCTCGTCGGCATACTCGCGTTCCTGCTCGGCATGACCCTGCTGGTCTGGACGGCGACGGGCCTGGCCGGCCTCTTCTCCCACGGCGCCTGGCCTACGGCGGTCACCTTCACCCGTACGCCGTCGGCGATGCGCCACCTGATCGGGCAGCCCCATGACGTCACCGGCGCCTGGCCGGACACCCCGGCCGGCGAACTCTCCGGCTACGGCCTGTTCTGGGGCCTGTTCATCGGCCAGTTGATGGTGCTGTTCGTCCTGACGGTCTTCGTCATGGGCACGGTGGCCCGCTGGCGTGCCGGGCGGGCCAGGCGCCGGGCGCAGCCGACGGCGGTGCCCCCGACGCCGACGCAGCCGGACGCACACGAGGTTCCCGCCCCCCGGACGGAACCGGAACAGCCGCAACCACTGCCCCCCGTGGAAGCGCGGCCCGAACCCGGCGGCTCGCTGCCCCACGGCACACCGGTGACCGGCTGGGAGACCCCCGAAGGCCCGGTCCACTACGCCTCCCGGGAAAACCGCCTGCTCACAGCCGTCCAAGCGGTGCGCGACGCCGAGGGCCCCCTCCTGGTCGTCACCTCGAACCCGGCCGTCTGGCAGGACACCAAGGACGCCCGGGCCAAGCTGGGCCCCACCCACCTCTACGACCCGGCCCACCTGTGCGACACGCCGTCCCGCCTGCACTGGTCTCCCACCACCGGCTGCGAGGACAAACAAACGGCGAAGGACAGGGCCGCCGCTCTCCTCGCCCCGGTCCGCCCCACCTCCCGCCTGGACCAGGCGGTCAGCGACACCGCGGAAACCCTCCTGCGCAGCTACCTGCACGCCGCCGCCGTCGACGGCCGCACCCTCCGCCACGTCCACCGCTGGTCGCAGGGCACCCAGATCCAGGACGCCGTCCGCGTTCTGCGGACGAGCCCGAAGGCCGCCGCCGGGTCCGCGGGCGAGCTGGAGGCCGCGCTCACCGCCCACCCCGACCGCCGCGACATGGCCCAGGAACTGCTGACGCGGGCCCTGTCCGCCCTGTCCACGGTGAACATCCGGGAAGCGTGCACTCCCAACCGAACTGATGCGCTCGCCTTGGATTCCTTCGTCCACGAAGGGGGCAGTCTCTATCTGGTGGGCGAATCCCTCGAGGACCCCAGGACAGACCCGGGCGCGATGCCCTTCCTGACGGCCCTCGTCTCGAGCGTGGTCGAGCGCGGCCGGCGCATGGCCGAACGGTCATCCTCCGGTCGGCTCGACCCACCATTCACGCTCGTCCTGGACGACATCGCCGCCGTGGCCCCCCTCCCTCAGCTCCCCGAGCTGCTGGCCCGCGGCACCGAGCAGGGTCTGCCGACCCTGGCCCTGCTCCGCTCCCGCGAACAGGCCCGCTCCCGCTGGCCGCACGACGAACTGCCGGTGTGACCGGGGGCCGCGCCAACCGCCGTCAACCCCGCTCCAGCACGAACTCCAGCTCCGTCTGCTCAGGCGCCCCCGGCAACGGCACGGTCAGCCCGCTCGGCACGAACCCGGCCTTGCGGTAGAAGCCCTGCGCCCGCTTGTTGTCCTCGTGCACGATCAGCCGCACCCGCTCCAGACCGATCCCCCACGCCCACTCCAGGGCCGCGTCGAACAGCGCCTTCGTCAGCCCGGACCCACGGTGTTCCGGCCGCACATAGACACCGACGACATGCCCCTGCCGCCGCTCCACGGGAAACCCGGCCCAGTCCGTCGTCCCGGCCTCCTCGACGAGTACGGTCACCGAGCCGGCCCACTGCCCGTCAGCGCCCTCGGCGACGAACTGCCGGGCCCCGGTGCCTCCCTCGCCGGAGCCTGCCGCCCGCTCCTGCCAGAACGCGTCGGACCGCTCCGCGGCCTGCTCATAGGTCTCGAGAAACGCGAGGTGCGCGAGCGGGTCCCGCAGGGCGGCCAGCCGGAGCTCCTTCACGGCGGGCCAGTCCTCGGCACGTATCGGGCGGATGGCGAGATCATCGCTGGTCAGGGAATCCATGCGGTCACGGTAGCCAGCAACCGGCGACCCCACACCTCATATTCGACCGCGGTTGTCAGTGGGGGCACCTAGTGTGATGCCCCATGACGACTCTGCCCGACAGACCCCACACCGCACTGCTCATCATCGACGTCCAGAACGGCGTGGTGGACCAGGCCCACAACCGGGACGCCGTGGTGGCGAACATCCGCACCCTCACGGAGCGGGCCCGCACGGCCGCCGTCCCGGTGATCTGGGTGCAGCACTCCGACGACGAGCTGGAGTTCGGCAGCAAGAGCTGGAAGTACGTCCCGGAGCTGGTCCGCCGCGACGACGAACCGCTCGTCCACAAGAAGTACGGCGACTCCTTCGAGGAAACGGACCTCGAAGCCCTACTGGCGGAGCACAAGGTGGGCCGACTGGTGGTCACGGGCGCCCAGACGGACGCCTGTATCCGCTCCACCCTGCACGGCGCCATCGTCCGTGGCTACGACGCGACCCTGGTCGCGGACGCTCACACCACCGAGGACATGACCAAGTACGGGGCGCCGGCCCCGGAGCAGGTGATCGCGCACACCAACCTGTCCTGGCAGTGGCACACGGCTCCCGGTCGCAAGGGTGGGACGACGACTACGGAGGAACTCACCTTCTGAAGGTGCCGGAAACGCAGAAAACCCCGCACCGTAAGGTGCGGGGTTTTCTTCAAGAATTGTTCGGCGGCGTCCTACTCTCCCACAGGGTCCCCCCTGCAGTACCATCGGCGCTGTAAGGCTTAGCTTCC
>NZ_JBICAJ010000008.1:0-1480 GCF_043088925.1 Streptomyces sp. NPDC014006
TCAACGCCCACAAGTCCGGCACCATCAAGGGCCTCACCGCCGAAGTCGGCGCCTCCCTCACCAGCGGCGCCGCCATCTGCGAGATCACGGACTGACCGCACGCGCGACGGACGACGCACAGCGAAGCGCCCGGCGGACCGAGCCTCTCGGTCCGCCGGGCGCTTCGTCGTGTGCAGGCCGCCGTCGATCCTGCCGGTCGCGGGGAGAGCCGGGCGCTCCCTGATGGGGTCAGCGCCGCCGCATGTCCGCCACGCGGTTGCGTTCGGGCTGCTGGGTCTGGTCGGCGAGGACGCCCGTGGGGCGGATGCCGGGGAGGTGGCCGCGGCGGGGGTTCGGGAGGGGGACGTCCCGGCGCTGCTGGCGCGCCGGGACCGGGTCACCCCCCTGGCTGCCCGTCGCCCCGGCCACGGCGATCTGCACCCCCTGGTCGGCAAGGGCCTGGAGTTCGGTCTGGGCGCGGTCGTCGTGGGCGGGTGGCTCGTCCGTGACCAGACGGGTGATGACGTCGGTCGGGACCGTCTGGAACATGGTGTCGGTGCCGAGCTTGGTGTGGTCGGCGAGGACGACGACCTCGGCGGCGGCCTGCACGAGCGCCCGGTCGACGGACGCCGAGAGCATGTTGGAGGTGGACAGCCCGCGTTCGGCGGTCAGCCCGCTGCCCGACAGGAAGGCGCGGGAGACGCGCAGTCCCTGGAGGGACTGTTCGGCGCCGCTGCCGACCAGGGCGTAGTTGGAGCCTCTGAGCGTGCCGCCGGTCATCACGACCTCCACGCGGTTGGCGTGCGCCAGCGCCTGGGCGACCAGCAGGGAGTTGGTGACCACCGTCAGCCCGGGAATGCGGGCGAGCCGGCGGGCCAGTTCCTGGGTCGTGGTGCCGGCGCCGACCACGATGGCCTCACCCTCCTCCACGAAGGTGGCGGCGAGGTCGGCGATGGCCGTCTTCTCGGCGGTCGCGACATGGGACTTCTGCGGGAAGCCGGACTCGCGGGTGAACCCGCCCGGCAGGACCGCACCGCCGTGCCTGCGGTCGAGGAGTCCTTCTGCCTCCAGTGCCCGCACGTCCCGCCGTACGGTCACTTCGGAGGTCTGGACGACGCGGGCGAGCTCACGGAGCGACACGGCCCCGTTGGCCCGCACCATTTCGAGGATCAATTGGCGACGTTCTGCAGCGAACACGAAACTGACAGTAACGCGGGCGACCGTCTGCTTTCAGCAGTATGCGCCGAATAACGGAAGTTGTTCGTACGGTACGGCGGGAAGTGGTATAGGGGCCTAGTCCCACCGCCTATGCCGCCCGCATGCTCGACGACGCACCGTGACCGGGCGGCACCACCCTCCGTGACCTGCGGCGCGGGCCCCCCCCCCGGGGGGGGGGGGCGCGCCGGGGCCGCCCCCCCCCCCCCCCGGCGGGCGCGGGGGGGACAGCCGGGGGGCCGCCGGGGGGCGGCCCCCCCCGGGCCGGGGCACCGGGGAGGCCTAA